>JAUSOD010000028.1 GCA_030656215.1 Azoarcus sp. | reverse complement strand
GATGATGGGCTCGGGCGTGTATTGCGATGCCTTCAGCCTCGAACACGCGCTTACCCGTGCCGACCACGATGGCGTCACCGTGCGCGAGGCGTTGACCACGATCGGCTACGACGGTGCCGCACCGGCCTCGATCAGCGCCGGCGCGCCGCGCTTCGGCGCCTACTTCGAGGCGCACATCGAGCAGGGGCCGGTGCTGGAAGATGCGGACATCCTGATCGGGGCGGTCACCGGAGCGCTCGGCCAGCGCTGGTACGACGTGGTCGTGAGCGGCATGGAGGCCCACGCCGGGCCGACCCCGATGCATTTGCGCAAGGACGCGCTGTTCGCCGCCACCCACCTGATGCAGGCGGTGGTGAACATCGCCCTCGCGCATCAGCCCAATGGACGCGGCACGGTGGGATGCGTGCATGTGCATCCAAACTCGCGCAACGTGATCCCGGGCAAGGTTAGTTTCACCGTGGACTTCCGTCACGCCGACGATGCCGGCCTGGTGGCGATGGACGCGGCGCTGCACGAGGCTGCCGCCGAGCTGCAGCAGCGCTTCCCGGTACAGGTCGAGGTCGATCAGGTGGTCTATTTCGAACCGGTGGCCTTTGCCCCGGAACTGGTCGGTGCGATCCGTGCCGGTGCCGAACGCGCCGGCTGCAGCCACCTCGACATCGTCAGCGGCGCCGGACACGACGCCGTGTATGTGGCCCGTACCGCCCCGACGGCGATGATCTTCGTGCCGTGCAAGGATGGCATCTCGCACAATGAGATCGAGGACGCCGATCCGGCCCACCTGGAAGCGGGCGCTAACGTGTTGCTGCACGCGATTCTGGCCCGGGCGGGGGTGGCCTGAACAATGGCAATGGCGCACCGGCCCTCCCTGTCCGGGAGCGCCGCGCCGCTCAACTTTCGTCGGCGATTCGCCGGGCCATCGCGATCAGGCTGCGGTCGCTGCCGGCCGGGCCGAGCAGCGACAGGCCGAGCGGGGCGCCGAGCCGGGTGGCGAGGGGCATCGACAGCTGCGGAAAGCCCGATAGTCCGGCCAGGCACAGCAGCTTGATCGCGTTGTTGCGGTAGCTCTCCAGTCCGTCTTCGCCGGTCGTGAGCAGCGGGGCGATATCGGGCATGGTCGGCAGCACCAGCACGCCATCGGTTCCGAGCAACTCACCGAGCCAGGCGGTGACTTCGTCACGGACAGCCCGGCTGTCCTCTAGCTGGGCGTCGGTTACCGCCTTCGAGAACGCAAAGCGATCGCGCACGCCGGGGCCCAGCGCGAGGCCGTGGCGTTCGATAAGGTCGCCGTCGGCCAGCCACGCTTCGCGCCCCTGGATGTAGCGGAAGGCCCAGTAGTTGCGGTCGAAGCCATCCGGCGCCATGCGCATGAACGTGGCCTTGCCGAATAGCGTTTCGACCCGGTCGAGCGCGGGCTGGAGCGCGTCGCAGACGGCGCCTTCGAGCAGGCTCCAGCCGTCTTCCGGATACAGCAGGCGCCGCTTTGCCGGCAACGGGGCGGGATCGGTGCCGAGCAGCACATCGCCGACACGGGCGAAGGTGGCCGCGTCGCGGGTGAAGAAGCCGCAGCTGTCAAAGCTGGGCGCGAGGTCGAGACAGCCGTCAAGACTGATCCGGCCGTGCGTGGGGCGCAGGCCGAACAGCCCGCAATGGCTTGCCGGGCAGCGCACCGAGCCGCCGGTATCGGTGCCCAGGGCAAAATCGACCAGGCCGTTGGATACCGCCGCCGCCGAGCCCGATGACGATCCGCCGGGGATGCGCTCCGGTGCGCCACCGTTACGCGGGGTGCCGAAGTGGGCGTTGATGCCGTTCATCGAGAACGCCAGCTCATCGGTGTAGGTCTTGCCGACAAAGCGTGCGCCGGCGTCGAGCAGCAGCTGCACAGTGGGCGCGGTTCGGGCCTTGATGCCCGACAGCGCCAGGACATGCGGATTGCCGCCGCCGGTGGGGTAGCCGGTAACGTCGAACAGGTCCTTCACCGCGAAACTCAGGCCGGCGAGCGGGCCGTCTGCCGCATGGGGCAGGGCAATGGCGGGGTAGGGGACGAAGGCGTGGGCGGGGTCTTTTTCGATCAGCATCTCGGGTCCGGGTGGGCGGGTGTATCGGGAGCGGCAAGGGTGGCGCGGTGTGGGCGGGGCAGGTACTGATGGATGACGTCCGGGACGGCGTCAGCTGGATTCGGTCAGCGCCGCTACCTTCGTGAGCGCTTCGGCCCGCGTGCCGAGTACGCCCGCGGTGGCGTCCGTGCGCAGGCAGCGGGCACGGTGATTGTCCCCGAGCTCGACCGCATCCGGACGGGTCTTCAGGCAGGCGTCGGCGGCGTAGACACAGCGCTCGGCAAAGGCACAGCCCACGGGGAGCTGTGCCAGATCGGGCGGCGCGCCGGGGATGCTGGCCAGTCGTGCGCCTTTGGTCATGGCGCCGTCCGCGCGCGCCTGCATCAGCGCGAGGGTGTAGGGGTGGCGAGGGTTGCGGATCACCTCGCGGGTGCTGCCTTCCTCGACGATGCGTCCGGCGTACATCACCGCAATACGGTCGGCCACCTCCACCGCGGCGCCCATGTCGTGGGTGACGAACACGATCGCCAGGCCGAGCTCGCGCTGAAGCTCGCGCAGCAACAGCAGGATCTGGATCTGGACCGTGGCATCGAGCGCGGTGGTGGGCTCGTCGGCGAGCAGCACCTGCGGCTTGCATGCCAGCGCGAGCGCGATCATCGCGCGCTGGCGCATGCCGCCGGACATCTCGTGCGGGTAGGCGTCGAGCCGGCGCGCCGGGCTCGGGATGCGGACGCGCTCGAACAGCTCGAGCGCGCGCTGGCGCGCATCGGCGGCGCTGATGGACTCGTGGCGGCGGATCGACTCCACGATCTGCGCGCCGACGGTGTACACCGGGTCGAGTGCGAGCAGAGGTTCCTGGAAGATCATCGAGGCGACCCGGCCGCGGTAGTCGGCAAGTGCGCGGTTGCCGAGCGCAAGCACGTCGTGGCCGGCTATGTCGATGCGGCCCTCGATCCGGGTCTTCCGTTCCGGATGCAGGCGCAGCAGCGAGCGCAGGGTGACGCTCTTGCCCGAGCCGGATTCGCCGATCAGGGCGATCGACTCACCCTGGCGGACGCTGAGGTCCACCCCATTGACCGCCTGTACCGGGCGTTTTGCGCCGGTGAAGGTGACATGCAGGTCGCGCACCGAGACGATGGGCGTGGCGCTGATCTGGCTCGCTTCGTTCATGGCGGCTCCGTTCATGAGGCGTAGATCGCAGCGCCAGTCTGGGTGTGGCGGCTGCCGGGTTCGTGGATCAGACAGGCGGTTTCACGCGTGCCGGTCGCGGCCAGGGTGGGCGTCTGTTCGGCGCAGATCGCTTCGGCAAGCGGGCAGCGGGTGTGGAAGCGGCACCCCGGGGGCGGGTCGATCGGATTGGGCGGGTCGCCTGCCAACGGCGCCTCCTCGGTGCGACGGTCGGGGTCCATCGACGGCATGGACGACAGCAGTGCCCGGGTGTAGGGGTGCAGCGGGTGCTCGAACAGGGCTTCGGCCGGCCCGGTCTCGGCGACCTTGCCGAGGTACATCACCATGACCCGGTCGGAGATATAGCGCACCACGTGGAGGTCGTGGCTGATGAAGACGTAGGTGAGGCCGAATTCGTCCTTCAGGTCCATCAGCAGGTTCAGCACCTGCGCCTCGACCGACTTGTCGAGCGCCGACACTGCTTCGTCCAGGATCACCAGGCGCGGCTCGGAGGCCAGCGCGCGGGCAATATTCACCCGCTGGCGCTGGCCGCCCGACAGCTCGTGCGGATAGCGCTCGGCGAAGCGGCTTGGTTCGAGGCCGACGCGGGCGAGCAGGTCGCGGGCGCGGGTCATGGATTCGCGCTTGCCCACACCATGTACCTGCGGGCCGAAGGCGATCGAATCCTGGATGGTGAGGCGCGGGTTGAGCGACGAATAGCTGTCCTGGAACACCATCTGCACCTGGCGACGGTATTCGCGTAGCGGCAGGGCCGGCGAGCCGACGGTTTCGCCGTCGAACACGATCTCGCCGGCCGAGGGTTCGATCAGGTGCATCAGCAGGCGGGCGGTGGTGGATTTGCCGCAGCCCGATTCGCCGACCACACCCAGGGTTTCGCCCTTGAGCACGTTGAAATCGACGCCGTCGACCGCGCGCACGACTTTGCCGCCGCCCATCATGGTTTCGACGAAGCTCTTCTTCAGGTCGAAGTGCTTCACCAGCTTTCTGACCGTCAGCAGCGGTTGCGCGGGGCCACCGCGATCGCCGTGCGGATCTGCGCCGATATGCTCGACGCTCATTCCGATACTCATGGCTGACTCCGGGCCTTAGGCTTTGACGTCCATCGCCGAGCGCAGGCTGTCGGACAACAGGTTGAACGAGATCGAGGTGATGAAGATCATCGCCCCGGGCAGCGCAGCCACCAGCGGCTGGGTGTAGATCGCAGTGCGCAGGGTATTGAGCATCAGGCCCCACTCCGGCTCCGGCGGCCGTACGCCGAGACCGAGGAAGGACAGGCCCGAGGCAAGGATCATCGACACCGCGATCAGGCTGGTGGCGTAGACGAAGATCGGCCCCAGCACATTGCCCAGCACATGCACACGGACGATGGTAACGGCGCCGGCACCCGAGGCGCGCGCGGCCTCGACGTAGTCGCGCCCGCGCACCTGGGTGGTGACGCTCTCGGCTACCCGCGCGATCGGCGGGATGAACACGATGGTGAGCGACAGCAGGGCGTTGCCGATGCCGGCACCGAGCGCGCCCGACAGTGCGATCGCCAGCAGCACCGAGGGAAAGGCATAGAGCACGTCGATCGTGCGCATGATCAGGGTGTTCACCAGGCCGCCCGCGTAGCCGGCGAGGATGCCGATACCGCTGCCGATGACAAACGCGATCAGTACCGGGGTGATGCCCATGAACAGCGACAGCCGGGCGCCCACCATCAGGCGTGACAGCATGTCGCGGCCGAGCTCGTCGGTGCCCAGCACATAGCCCTCGAAGCCGATCGGCTTCAGACGCTTGAGCATCGAGGCCTGATAGGGGTCGTGCGGGGTCAGCAGCGGGGCGAAGATCGCCATCAGTACCAGGATCAACAGCACGATGCCAGCGCCGATGGCGACCGGGTCGCGCATGAGCTTGCGCAGCACGCCGGTCCAGAATCCGGCGGAGCGCGGCTGCAAGGGGAGGTCGGGGGCCTTGGCCGGCAGACTCATCGTGGTATTCATGATCGCTGTATCCTCGGGTCGATCGCGGTCTGCAGCACATCGACCAGCAGGTTGAGCAGCACGAAGAACATCGCCAGCACCAGGATCGTGCCCTGCAGCAGCGGCAGGTCGCGCTGGAAGATGGCCGAGTTCAGCAGGAAGCCGGTGCCCGGCCACGAGAACACGGTTTCGATCAGGATCGAACCGCCGAGCAGGTAGCCCAGTTGCAGGCCCATGACCGCGAGCGCGGTGGGCGCAGCGTTCTTGACCACGTGGGCGAAGATGCCGAAATCGGTCAACCCCTTGGCCTTGAGCCCGACCACGAACTCCTGCGCGAGGATGTCGGCCACCAGCGCACGCACGGTGCGGGCGATGATGCCCATCGGGATCACCGACATCGTCAGCGCCGGCAGGACCATGAACTGGATGTGCGCCCAGTCCCATTTCCAGTCGTCGGAGCCGCCGGGGCCGGCGCCGGTGGCAGGGAGCCACATCAGCCACGACGAGAAGATGATCACCAGCACCATGCCGAGCCAGTAGTGCGGCACGCTGACCCCGAGTACCGACAGCGCGGAGGCGGCGCGGTCCACCCACGAGTCGCGGAAGTAGCCGGCGACGAAGCCGAACAGGCTGCCGAAGAAGAAGCCGATCATGGTCGCCAGACAGGCCAGCATCAGGGTGTTGCCTACCGCCTTGAACACCTCCTCGGCAACCGGCCGGCCGGAGGCGATGGAGGCGCCAAGGTCGCCCTGCAGCGCGCGCCAGAACCAGCTGAAAAATTGCTCCGGCCACGAGCGGTCGAAGCCGTACAGCACCATCAGTTGCTGCTGCAGATCGGCAGTGGCGTCGGGTGGCAGGATGGCCGCCAGCGGATCGCCTGGGGCGATGTGCACCAGCAGGAAACAGAAAAAGGCGACCCCGATCATGATCGGGATGGTGTAGACGATGCGTCTCAACAGGTAGAAGAGCATGGGAGACTCCGCGTCCGTGGTCTATCGGGGTGGTGCCAGTCGGGGTGGTGCCGGGCGGTCGATTGAAGCAAGGGCCTCGACCACGACCGTATTTCGCTACGGTTTGGGGTGGCGAATGCCGTCGGCGTCCGCCACCCCGCCCGACATCAGTCGATCGTCATCGGTGCGATGTCGATGAACCAGCTCTTGGGCTGGACCACGTTCTTGACCTTGGGCGACATTGCGCGCGGGCCGACGTCATGGGCGATCCAGACGAAGGGGGCTTCTTCCACCACGCGCGCATGCAGCTTGGCCAGTGCCACGTCGCGTTCCTTGTCGTCAAAGGCGGTGCGGGCGGCGGCGATCAGACCGTCGAACTCCTCGTTGCCGAAGTGGCCCCAGTTGTTGGAAACCGGCGGCACCGTCTTGGTGCTGATGAAGCGCACCATGGCGAAAAAGGGATCCATGGCGGCGTAGCTGATGTTGACCGCGTGCGAGCCGTTGGCACTCGGATCCTTCGCCCCGCGGCGCCAGTTGGTAAACAAGGTGTTCCATTCGATGACGTCGAATTCGACATCGAAGTAGCACTGCTTGAGGCTTTGCTGCACGTACTCGTTCATCGGCAACGGCTGCATCTGGCCAGAGCCCGAGGCGGAGATCTGCACCTTCACCTTGACTGGCTTGGCCGCCGAGTAACCGGCTTCGGCCATCAGCTTCTTGGCCTCGGTCGGGTCGAAGCGGATGTCGAACTTGGGGTTGCCCCACCACGGGTGGCCGGGTTCGACGGTGCCCTTCGGAATGCCCATCATGCCGCCCAGCATCTGCTTGAGTTCTTCGCGGTTCACGCACAGGTTGGCCGCGTGGCGCACGCGCTTGTCGAGCCACGGCGAGTTCTCGGCGAAGGACAGCTGCCACGGCCACACGTGCGGCTGCGGATTGCTGTAGATCGTGAAGCCGCGGCTGCGGATCTGGTCCATGGCATCGGGCGACGGGGCCTCGATCCAGTCCACCTGGCCCGAGAGCAGGGCGGCGGTGCGGGCGTTGGCTTCGGGGAGCGGCACCATGACCACCTTGTCGATCGTCGGTGTGCGCTTCGGATCCCAATAAGCGGTGTTCTTGACCATCTCCAGGCGCTCGCGCGAGACGAAGCGGCTCATCTTGAACGGGCCGGTGCCGGAGGCGTCGGCGGCGAACGCCACCCAGGCCTGCTTGGCGCGTTCCGCCGGGTCAGTCACGCCGGCGGGTACGGCCTTGAGCTTGGCTTCCCAGTGCGCCGGAGAGGCCATGAACAGGTTGGTCAGGTTGAGCGGCAGGAAAGCATCGGGCTCCGAGGTGGTGAGTTCCACGGTCAGCTCATCGATCTTCTTCGCGCTGCGTAAGGTGGGCATGCGCGAGGCGGTCACGCCGACCTGGCTGGCGTCGAAGTGCTTCGCGTCCTTGTCCATCACCTTCTGCACGTTCCACACCACGGCGTCGGCGGTGAAGGCCGAGCCGTCGTGGAACTTGACCCCGGGGCGCAGCTTGAACACCCACTTGGTCTTGTCCTTGGCGTCGACCGCCCACGCGGTGGCGAGGCCCGGGATCAGCACGCTCGGTGCGTCGGCCTTGGACAGATCCCACTGGGTGAGCGAGTCGTACATCGGGATGCCGGTGAAGCGGTTGCCCTCGAAACCCTGATCGGGTTGGCCCAGGGTGCGCGGGATGTCGGCGGCGGTCATGCCGATGCGCAAGACCTTTTCCTGCGCCAGAACGGCGGGCGAGGCGAAAGTCAGCACGGCGAACGTACTGCCGATCAGGGCGGAAAGCAGGCGGTGGGGCCGGGTGCAGTTGCTCATTCTTGAATCCTCGCTCTGGATGGTAGTGAAAGTGATGGCAGTGAAAGTGCGACGGGCTTGATCGTTACTCTGCAAACCCCGTGCCATTGGGCGTGAAGGGCTTGCCCGTGGGGGGCTTTTCGCGCTGATGGCGCGGGGTTCAGGGAAACTGGCTGTATTCAAGGCGTGCATTTTGGAATGTGATATTTGATTTTTCAGATCGAAATTCACGTTTGACGCCCCGCTTTGGGGATTCAGGGCGCCCCGCTGGTGCGCTTGTGTTGCTGCAAACTAGTTGTGTGCCGGTGAGCTACCTTAGTGGCGCGCTTGGTTGCAGAAAACTACAAATAGCGAAAGCAAGGTTTCCGATTTGTGAAACAATTTCGGCATGAAACCACGTGCCTTGCTGAGCAACCTTGCCGAAGCCGACCTGCGGCTGTTGCGGATCTTCATCGCGATCGCCGAATCGGGTGGTCTTGCCGCGGCTGAACTCCGGCTCAACATCAGCCGTTCGGTGATCAGCCGCCACCTGAAGGATCTGGAGACAAGGCTGGGGGTGCGCCTGTGCGAGCGCGGGCGCTCGGGCTTCGCGCTCACCGAGGAGGGCAATACGGTGCTCGATGCGGCGCGCCGTCTGCTGGCCCAGATCGAGGGCTTCCGGCGCGAGGTGGCCGGCTTGCATGGCGGCATGCGGGGCGAGCTCAATCTGGCGGTGTTCGACAAGTTCGCCACCAATCCCGAATGCAAGCTGGCGGAGACGGTTGCCGATTTCGCCGACGAGGCGCCCGGGGTGGGCCTGAGCGTGCATGTGGCGAGCACGAGCGCGATCGAGAAGGGGCTGCTCGAAGGCACCTTTCAGGTCGGTATCCACCCGTTTCATCGCGTCAGCGAAAGCCTGCTGAGCTGGCCGCTGTTCTCCGAGCAGATGTGGGTCTACGGTGCACCCGCGCATGCGCTGTTGCGCGGCGGGGCGATGCCCGACGAGGCCGCGTTGCGCACCGCCCGCTTCGTCGGTCTCGGCTACCATTCGCCAAACATGGAGCATTTCTGGCGTCTGGGTCTGCAGCCGGCCGCGCGTGCCCACGAGCAGGAGGCCAGTGTGTTGCTGATCCGTTCGGGGCGCTATCTGGGCTTCCTGCCCGATCACTACGCATATGCCTTCGAGCAGGCCGGGGCGCTGCGTCGGATTCCGTCCGACACCCTGCAATATCGTTGCGACTGGGTGGTGTCGATCGCGCGCAGCCCCGCACCCGGCCGGATCGCGCGCCATTTCACCAGCCGCCTGCGCGAGCATCATGCGCCGGGCGGCGGCTGACGAAGTGCCGCACGCCGGCGCGTGTGGCACAGTGACGACGGCGTCCATGACTGCCGATCTGCCGAGACTTTCCACCAGACAGGTTCCACCCGTGGCCAGACTGATCCTCCTCAACAAGCCCTACGGGGTGCTGTGCCAGTTCACCGACGAAGGTGGGCGCGCGACGCTGAAGGACCACGTGCCGGTTCCCGGCGTGTATGCCGCAGGGCGGCTTGATACCGACAGTGAGGGACTGCTGCTGCTCACCGACGATGGCGGCTTGCAGCATCGCATTGCCGACCCGCGGCACAAGCTGCCCAAGACCTATCTGGTGCAGGTCGAAGGCGTTCCCGACGAGGCCGCGCTTGCCCGTTTGCGCGCAGGCGTCGATCTGGGCGATTTCGTTACCCGCCCGTGTGGCGCGCGGGTAGTGCCCGAGCCCGCCTGGTTGTGGCCGCGCGATCCGCCGGTGCGCTTTCGCAAGACGGTGCCCACGGCGTGGCTGGAGATCGTGCTGCGCGAAGGCAAGAATCGCCAGGTAAGGCGAATGACGGCCCGGATCGGGCTGCCGACCTTGCGCCTGCTGCGGGTGGCGATCGGTGACTGGACGGTGGACGGCTTGCGGCCGGGACAATGGCGCGAGGTGGTGGCGCCGGCCGCTCCAGTGCTTGAACCGCTGGCTAAACGAGTGGTGACCGCGGCGACCGCAGCGGCGAACGCGCCCGGGGTGCGCCGCGATGTGCGACCGGCGCCGCGCAGGCGTTAGAATCGGCGCAGTTAAATTTTTCCGCGGGACAGATCGATGGAGATGATGGCCGGAGTTGCACGGACAGTCTTGCGGGCGCTGCGGGCGGTTTGCCTGCCGGGGCTGCTGGTACCGATCGTGGCTGCTGCCCAGATGCCGGTGGCCGAGCTCGGGGCGGGTATGTTCCGGATCGAAGCCGAAGTCGCGCACACCGACCAGCATCGTCAGCTCGGCCTGATGAACCGCAAGGAGATGCCGGTGCAGCGCGGCATGGTGTTCGTGTTTCCGCAGCATGCCCGCCACTGCATGTGGATGAGGAACACGTTTCTGCCGCTATCGGTGGCTTTCCTCGACGAGCAGGGGCGCATCCTCAATATCGAGGACATGCAGCCGCAGACCGAGCAGAGCCATTGCGCAGCGGCACCGGCGCGTTTTGCGCTCGAGATGAATCAGGGCTGGTTTCGTGAGCGCGGGCTTAAGCCGGGCGATGCGATCCGCGGCATCGAGCGTCTCCCCGCGCCGCGTTGAGTGCTCGGCAAGACCTGAATTGCGCGGTTTTCTCCGCTCTTATCCGATGGCGGTGATTGTGGGGTGGCGGCGATAATTGCCCCACGTCGTTCTGCGTCCATGCTGATTCCCGCGCGGAGGGGCGATAACCGGAGCCGGTCGTGGCCGAAGAAAGCGATCTCGAGAAAACAGAACCAGCATCACCGCGACGAATAGAGCAGGCCCGCGAAGAGGGGCAGGTTCCGCAGTCGCGCGAGCTGTCGACCTTCCTCGTCACCATGACCGGGGTGGCCACGCTTTGGCTGTTCGGCGGCTGGATGGCCGATCGCCTCTATGGCTTGCTCCGGCGGGCATTCGCCTTCGAGCGCGAGATGGCCTTCGATCATGTACTGATGCTCGACGGCCTCAATATTCAGCTCGGCGGTGCATTGCTGACTCTGATGCCGCTGTTTCTCACCCTGCTGGTTGCGGCGGTCGCTTCGCCGATCGCGCTGGGCGGACTGGTGTTTTCGTCGAAGGCACTGGGGCCGAATTTCGGTCGCATGAATCCGATCAAGGGTCTGGGCCGGATGTTCTCCGTTCATGGGCTGGCCGAGATGGTGAAGGCGATGCTCAAGGCCTTGCTGATCGGCGGGGTCGCAGCCACAGTGCTGTGGATGAGCAAGGATCACCTGTTCGACTTCATGGTCGAGCCGCTCGAGGTCGCCATGCCGGACTTCGCCGACACGGTCGCCTTCACCGCGCTGCTGATCACCAGCAGTCTTGGCCTGCTGGCATTGATGGACGTGCCGTTTCAGCTCTGGCAGTACCACAAGAAGCTGCGCATGACCAAGGAAGAGGTCAAGCGAGAGGGCAAGGAGCAGGAGGGCGACCCGCAGCTCAAGGGCCGCATCCGCGCCATGCAGCGCGAGATGGCCCGGCGCCGGATGATGTCCGAGGTGCCCAAGGCCGACGTGGTGGTGACCAACCCGACCCACTTTTCGGTTGCGCTCAAGTACGATGCCAACAAGATGGCGGCGCCGATCGTCGTCGCCAAGGGGCGCGGCGAACTGGCGCTGAAAATTCGCGAGATTGCGCGTGAGAACAATGTCGCCCTGCTCGAAGCCCCTCCGCTGGCGCGTGCGCTCTACACTCACTGCGAGCTCGAACAGGCGGTTCCCGCGGCCTTGTTTACTGCGGTGGCCGAGGTGATGGCTTACGTGTATCAACTCAATCACTGGGTTGCCAATGGGGGTTTGCCGCCGCAGCTGCCTGCCGAATTGCCGGTGCCCGAGGGGCTCGACCCCGGCGCCCCCGAGGAATAAAGCCTGAACCATGGCCGCCAACGACACCCTGAACCTGCGCGCACTGCTCTCGCCAGCCAACCTGCGCACACTGGCCGCGCCGATCCTCATCATCTTGATCCTGTCGATGATGGTGTTGCCGCTGCCGGTGTTCCTGCTCGACGTGTTCTTCACCTTCAATATCGCGATTTCGGTCATGGTGATGCTGGTGGCCATGTATTCGAAGAAGCCGCTGGATTTCTCGGTGTTTCCCACCGTGCTGTTGATCACCACCTTGCTGCGGCTGTCGCTCAACGTCGCGTCCACCCGGATTGTGCTGCTCGAAGGCCACAACGGGCCGGATGCCGCGGGCAAAGTGATCGAGGCCTTTGGCAGCTTTCTGGTCGGCGGCAATACCGCGGTGGGTCTGGTGGTGTTCGTGATCCTGACCCTGATCAACTTCGTGGTGATCACCAAGGGTGCCGGCCGGATCGCCGAGGTGAGCGCGCGCTTCACCCTGGATGCGATGCCGGGCAAGCAGATGGCGATCGACGCCGACCTCAATGCCGGTCTGGTCGACGAGAAGGAGGCGAAGAGCCGGCGCAAGGAGATCGGGCAGGAGGCCGACTTCTACGGCGCAATGGACGGTGCGTCCAAGTTCGTGCGCGGCGATGCGATCGCCGGCATTCTGATTCTGGTCATCAACATCATCGGCGGGCTGTTCGTCGGCATGATGCAGCACAACATGGCAGTCGGTGAGGCCGGTCAGGTCTATACCCTGCTGACCATCGGCGACGGTCTGGTCGCACAGATCCCGGCGCTGATCATCTCGGTCGCGGCAGGTCTGGTGGTGTCGCGCGTCGGCGATGAGGGCGATATCGGCGGGCAGGTCATCAACCAGGTCTTCTCCAACCCGCAGGTGCTTGCCCTGACCGCCGTGATCATCGGCGTGCTCGGCCTGATTCCGGGCATGCCGAACGTGGTGTTCATCCTGCTTGCGACCTTGTTCGCGTCGCTGGCGTGGATGCGGCACAAGCGCATCGGCGAGGAGGCAGTGGAGGCCGCGGCACCGGCTGCGGCGCAGGCGGCTGCGGCTGCGCAGCAGCCTGGCGAGGCCCAGGAAGCGAGCTGGAACGACGTCGCGCCGGTCGATGTGCTGGGTTTGGAGGTGGGTTACCGACTGATTCCGATGGTCGACAAGGGGCAGGACGGCGAGCTGCTCAAGCGTATTCGCGGGTTGCGCCGCAAGTTCGCCCAGGAGGTGGGCTTTCTGTCGGCGCCGGTGCATATCCGTGACAACCTCGAACTCAAGCCCAATGCCTATCGGATCGCGCTCAAGGGGGTCGAGATCGGCAATGGCGAGGCCTATCCGGGCCAGTTCCTGGCGATCAATCCGGGCCGGGTGTCGGGGCCGCTTGCCGGGCGCGAAACCAAGGATCCAGCCTTCGGGCTGCCGGCGTTCTGGATCGACAGTGGTGGCCGCGAACAGGCGCATGCGCTGGGCTACACCGTGGTCGACGCCAGTACCGTGGTGGCCACCCACCTGAATCACGTCATCCTCAACCACGCGGCCGAGCTCCTGGGCCGGCAGGAAACCCAGGCGCTGCTCGACCATATCGGCAAGGATGCGCCCAAGCTCATCGACGATCTGGTGCCCAAGCTGCTGCCGGTGTCCTCGGTGCAGCGCGTGTTGCAGAACCTGCTTGACGAGGGGGTCAACATCCGCGACATGCGCACCATCATCGAGGTGCTGGCCGAACACTCGCCGCGCACCCAGGATCCGGTCGAACTCACCGCCAAGGTTCGCGAAGCGCTCGGTAGGGCGATCATCCAGGCGCTGTTCCCGGGCACGGCCGAGGTTCAGGTGATGGCGCTCGAGCCCGGGCTCGAGCGCATCCTGCTGCAGGCGATGACGGCCGGTGGCGACGGCGGTGCGATCGAACCCGGCCTTGCCGACACCCTGCTGCGCCAGACCGCGCAACTGGCCCAGCGTCAGGAAGATATCGGGCTGCCGCCGGTGCTGTTGGTGCCGGCACCGCTGCGCATGCTGCTGTCGCGTTTCCTGCGTCGCGCCGTGCCCACGCTCAAGGTGATCTCCAATGGCGAGGTGCCGGAGTCGCGCACGATTCGCGTCACCGGCATGGTGGGCGCGGCCGCCTGAGGCGGAAGCGCCGCATCGCCCTTCAGCCGTACCTGTCAGCTTTCGGCTTGGGGAATAGACGGGGGAAACCCGGTTTATTCCTCCCATGAAGCTCCCGTCGCTGGCGCCATAATCGGTTCCAGGATGCGCAAAAAGCGCAGCAGTCGGGAGATCCAACATGAACGTCAAGCGCTACTTTGCCCCCACCGCACGCGAGGCCCTGCGTGCGCTGAAGGAGGAGCTCGGAGCCGATGCGATCGTGCTGTCCAATCGGGCGGCCGATGGCGGAGTCGAGATCCTGGCGCTGCCGGCCGACGCGGTCGGCGCCTTGCACAGCGCCCGCCAGGCGTCCCCCTTGGAGCGCAGGCCCAGTGCCGCGCCGCGGGTGCAGCCAAGCTCGCCGCCGGGCGGGATCGACGATGACGACTTTCATGTGAGCTTGTCGAGCCTGGCCGCCGGAGCGGTGCCGCGCAGTGCAGCGACGTCTTCTCCGCGTCGAGCGCAGGAGCCCGTACTGCGGCCGTTCAATCCGCCGCGCATCGATGCGCCCGATTATCTGGCCCGCAGTGGTGCCTACGGCGCCCCCGCGCAGCCCGCCCGACCTGCTCCGGCCAGCCCCCGGGTCACGGTGGAGGAGGGTGGAATGCGCCCGCCAGCACCGCGGGCGCAAGCCTCGCTCGGGCGCGACTTTGATGACGAACGGGTGCGCACGCTGCAGGAAGCCAATGCACACCTGATGGGAGAGCTCAGCGGCATTCGCGGCATGATCGAACGCCAGCTTGCAGGCTTCGCCTGGGGCGAGACCCGCCGCCACGCACCGGCGCGCGCCACGCTGCTGGGCGAGCTGCTCGAGGCGGGCTTCTCGGGTGCGACTGCGCGCCAGCTGGCCGAGGCGATTACCGAAGATGCCACACCCGAGCAGGCGCATGCGGTGGTGCGTGCTACGCTCGACCGCAAGCTGCGCGCGCGCTCGAGCGACGACGACATCATCGACCGTGGCGGCGTGTATGCGCTGGTGGGGCCGACCGGTGTGGGCAAGACCACCACCACGGCCAAGCTGGCGGCGCGCTGCGTGGTACGCCACGGCGCCGGCAAGCTGGCACTGATCACCACCGACGGTTACCGGATCGGCGCCCAGGAGCAGCTGCGCATCTACGGTCGCATTCTCGGCGTGCCGGTATTCTCGGTGCGCGACGGGGCCGACCTGCGGCAGACGCTCGCCGAGTTGCGCGGCAAGCACATGGTGCTGATCGATACCATGGGGATGAGTCAGCGCGATCGCATGGTCGCCGAGCAGGCAGCGATGCTGAGCGGCGCAGGGAACGTGCGGCGCCTGCTGTTGCTCAACGCCACCTGCCGTGGCGATACCTTGGACGACGTAGTGCGCGCCTATGCCGGGCCCGATCTCGAAGGCTGCATCTTCACCAAGGTCGATGAGGCGGCCTCGCTGGGTCCCGCCATCGACGTCGCGGTGCGCCGTGCGCTGGAAGTGTTCTATGTGACCAACGGACAGCGGGTGCCGGAAGATCTGCACCTGCCCAATCGCGCCTACCTGCTGCATCGTGCGTTGCGCGAGCAGGGCGACGAGTCGCCGTGGCGGCTGCAGGGCGACGAGGTTGGAATGATGCTCGCCGCCGCGGGCCAGGGAGCCTGACATGATCGACGGACGCGAGGACCAGGCCGCGGGTTTGCGCCGGTTATTCCGCCATGCGCCGCCCACCGTGGTGGCGCTCTATGCCACCGGTCGCCACCGTACCCATAACGCGGTCCGGGTGGCGCACCGGATCGCCGGCCATGCACAGCGGGTGTTGCTGCTCGATGAGGCCACCGGCGACGAGACCCTGGCCGAGGCGCTCGGCCTGGCGGGCGGCCCTGACCTGTTGCAGATGCTCGACGGACGCACGACCCTGGCCGGTTTGCTGCAACCGGTGCCCGGCCTGCTTGGACGGGTGCCTGCCGCCGCGGCCGCCCTTGCGCTGCCCCTGCTCGACGATGCGCGTCGCGCCTGCCTGGTGGAGGCACTGCGGGTGCTGCACCGCCATGCCGGGTTCGTGCTGATCCACGCCGGGCAGAGCTCGGCGAGCGATCCATCCCCCTTCGTGCATGCGGCGCCGCGCCGCCTGCTGGTGGCTGAAGCCAGTGCGTCGGGTGCAACCGAGGCCTATCAGGTGATCAAACAGCTTGCGGCCGCGGGGGCGGGATCGCTGCATGTGGCTGTGTCGCGCGCGCGCAACCGGACCGACGCCGAATCCTTCTTCTCCGGCCTGCAGGGGCTGGTCCGGCGCCATGTGGGGGTGCCGCTGGCATGGTTGGGTGAGGTCGAACGTGATGATCTGGCCACAGGCCTGTCCCAGCCCGGATCGCTGTCGTCGCCGCGCGAACCCGAGGCGGCTTTCCTGCGCAGCCTGGCCCTCGGCACGTCTGCAAGTCAGGGCGGTCGCACACGGCAGGGATGACGATCATGCAGCCCGACACCTATCGTGCTGGTAATGCTGGCGGCAGTGCGGGAAAATGCCCGTCCCTGAATGCCCGTTCGCCCGCCCCGGATCGAGCGCGACGCAAGAAGACACAGGTTCAATGGATGTACGACGCTGAAGGCCGACTTGATACCGATCACCTTGTGGTCTCCTATGCGCCGCTGGTGAAGCGCATTGCCTATCAGCTGATGGCCAAGCTGCCCGCAAGCGTTGACGTCGACGATCTGATCCAGAACGGAATGATGGGTTTGCTCGATGCCATCAACCGTTTCGAGGAGGGGATGGGGGCGCAGTTCGAAACCTACGCGGTGCAGCGCATACGTGGCTCCATGCTCGACGGTCTGCGCGACAACGACTGGGTGCCGCGCAGCTTGCGGCGCGACATGCGTCGCATCGAAGGTGCGATTCATGCGCTCGAACAGCAGAACGGTCGTGCACCGAGCGAGACCGAGCTGGCCGAATCGCTTGGGGTGTCGCTGGCTGAATACCAGCACATGCTGCAGGAGGCGCGCGGGCACCAACTGGTCTACTTCGAGGACTTCGCGCTCGACGAGGGCAGCGACTATCTCGAACGTCATCTGGGCGAACACGAAACCAATCCGCTCGACCTGCTCGAGAGTGCCGATACCCGTGCCGGTCTGGTCCGTGCGATCGAGGCACTGCCCGAGCGCGAGAAGATGATCATGGCCCTGTACTATGACGAGGAGCTGAATCTGCGTGAAATCGGCGAGGTGCTCGGTGTCACCGAATCGCGGGTATGCCAGCTTCACAGTCAGGCCGTGGCGCGCTTGCGCACCCAGGTGGTGGGCGTGAGGCCGCTGGCCGCATCCGGAACGGGGGCCCGGCGCGGCAGACCACCCAAGAATACGCCGCCCGCAGGGGCTTGAAGCGACCCGGGGATCGAGTACTCATGGACAGCATCAGCCTCGTTGGCATCACGCTCGGACTTGCGGCCATTTTGGTCGGACAGGTGCTGGAAGGCGGGCACATCTCGTCGCTGGTCCAGCCGACGGCCTTTCTGATCGTGGTTGGCGGCACCGCCGGGGCGGTCATGCTGCAAAGCCCGCTGCGGGTATTCATCGACGGGCTCAAGATGGCGAAGTGGGTGTTTGTGCCGCCGCTGGTCAGTCACCTGGCCATCATCGAGCAGGTCTCGGGCTGGAGTTCGATCGCGCGCAAGGAAGGTCTGCTCGTCCTTGAGGCGCAGATCGGTGGTTTGCCTGATCCGTTCATGCGCCGCGGCCTGCAGATGCTGGTCGACGGAGTCGAACCGGGACGCCTGCGCGAGGTGCTCGAAGTCGAGATCGACACCTGGGAAGGGCAGCTCAAGCAGGGGGCGAAGATCTGGGATGGCGCTGGCGGCTATGCGCCCACCATCGGCATTCTCGGCGCAGTGATGGGACTGATCCATGTGATGGAGAACCTGTCCGATCCGTCCAAACTGGGTGCGGGTATCGCGGTGGCGTTTGTCGCCACGATCTATGGTGTGGGGCTGGCGAACCTGGTGTTCCTGCCCATCGGCAAGAAGCTGCAGGCGCACATCGGCACCCTGGTGGCGCAGCGCGAGATGTTTGTCGACGGACTGGTCGGGATCGCCAGTGGCGACAACCCGCGCATCATCGAAAGCCGCATGCAGGGCTACGTCGTCTGACGGCGCGCAGGAGCCGGAATGTCGCGCCGACGCAAGAAAGAGGATGAGCACGAAAACCACGAACGCTGGCTCGTGTCCTATGCCGACTTCATCACCCTGCTGTTCGCCTTCTTTGTGGTGATGTACTCGCTCAGTTCGATCAACGAAGGCAAGTATCGGGTGCTGTCGGATTCGATCGTGCAGGCCTTTCGCAGTATCAACGTCAACGAGAGCGGCGAGCAGATCATCATCCCGCCGGTGACGGTGGCGCCTTCGGTCGTGCCCCCCACACCCAAGCCGCTGACACCTTCGGCCGAGGAACTGAAGGCCGAGGAGCAGCGCCGCCAGACAGCCCAGCGGATGCGCAGCATGGCAGACGAGATCCGTCGGGTGTTGCAGCCGCTGACCGAGAATGGGCAGGTCAGCGTGACCGAAGGGGCGTTCGGAATTACCGTCGAGATCAACGCGAGTGTGCTGTTCGCGCCGGGTGAGGCGGTGCTCGGCATTCCCGCGGTCACGGCGCTGCGCGCGGTGGCCAACGTGGTTGCACTGGCCGCCTTTCCGGTGACGATCGAGGGCCACACCGACAACATTCCGATCAATACCTTCCGCTTTCCGTCCAACTGGGAGTTGTCCGCAGTGCGGGCCTCGTCGGTGGTGCGCCTGTTCGTCGAGTCCGGTGTTGCACCCGAGCGGCTGACAGCCGCCGGCTATGCCGATCAGCGCCCGGTGGCCAACAACACGAATGAAGAAGGGCGCTCGCGCAACCGCCGGGTGGCGATCCTGATCGAATCGCGGGTGGCCGAAGTGGCCCCGGTCGGGCCCGGCATCATCCCGCGCAACGATCCGCTGCGCTCCATCCTGCCGCCGATCGAACGACCGGGGCCGGGCTGAAGTCAGGCTGATTTTCAGCTCATCCGTTCGGGTTTGAGCCGGATGGCCAGTTGCACGCCCTTGCGCGCCCGGCGGTGACGCATGTTTTCGCGCTGCGCAGGCTTGAGGACCACACTGGCGGGCTTGTTGCCGCGGCCGATGCCTTCCACGGTCAACACCGCATCGTCGGCCGGCACCGCAACCGCGCACAGGGTTTCGCCCTCGTCCATGCCCATCACGATCACGCCACGGCCGCCGGCCTGAACTTTCATCTCGGCGCGTGGGAACATCAGCACGCGGCCGCTTGCGGATGCCGCAGCAATCCATTCGCCACACACCTTTGCTGGTGGCAGCACGGTTTCACCCTTTTCCAGCACCATGAAGGCCTTGCCCGCGCGCTGCCGGCTGGTGGCACCGGCTACCGTGGAGATGAAGCCGTAACTGCCGCTGTTGGCGAAGAAGTAGCTCGCATCGGGCTGGTCGGCGACCACCTGTGCCGCTTTGCCGCCATCCTGGAACTCGACCAAGGTGGCGATCGGCACGCCGTCGCCGCGCCCGCCGGGCAACTCCGCCGCCTTCACCGTATAGGCGCGGCCATGGGTGTCGATCACGATCAGCGGCCAGGTGGTGCGGGTCTCGAGCACCGCGAAGGCGAAATCGCCGGCCTTGTAGGTGATCGCTGCCGGGTCGATGCCGTGGCCCTGGCGCGAGCGGATCCAGCCGTTCTTTGACAGGATCACGGTGATCGGCTCGTCCACCACGCTGATCTCGGCCGGTGCCACCGCGACCACGGTCTCCATCAGGGTGCGGCGGTCGTCGCCGAACTTCTTCGCGTCATCCTGAATTTCCTTCAGGATCAGCTTGGTCATCGCCGCGCGGCTGTCGAGGATGTGCTGCAGGCCGGCACGCTCGTCGCGCAGCTCGCCCAGCTCCTTCTCGATGCGAAAGCCCTCGAGGCGGGCGAGCTGGCGCAGGCGGATTTCGAGGATGTCCTCGGCCTGGATTTCGCTCAGGCCGAAGGCCGCAATCAGCGCCGGCTTGGGTTCGTCCGACTCGCGGATCACGCGGATCACTTCCTCGATGCGCAGGAAGGCGATCATCCGCCCTTCGAGGATGTGGATGCGGCGATCGACCTCGTCCAGCCGGTGCCGGGTGCGGCGCTCGACGGTGACGTAGCGGAAGTCGATCCACTCGCGCAGGATCTGCACCAGATTCTTCTGTTGCGGCCGGCCGTCGCGCCCGATCATGGTCATGTTGACCGAAACCGAGGTCTCGAGGCTGGTGTGGGCGAGCAGCACTGCCATGAATTCGTCGCGGTTCTGGCGGCTGGAACGGGGCTCGAGCACGATGCGCACCGGCGACTTGTCGCTCGACTCGTCGCGCACCGTTTCGAGCGCGCCCAGCACCAGCTGCTTAAGGTTCTTCTGTTCCTGGCTGACTTCCTTCTTGCCGGTACGCGGCTGCGGGTTGGTCAGGGTTT
Source organism: Azoarcus sp. (assembly GCA_030656215.1). GTDB lineage: Bacteria > Pseudomonadota > Gammaproteobacteria > Burkholderiales > Rhodocyclaceae > Parazoarcus. Next base: position 50,365 of record JAUSOD010000028.1, on the reverse strand, counting down.
CGATTTCGGCCAGCACCTGGGCGGTGGAGACGCCGTGCGGTAGCTGCTCGACGATCGCGCGCCACTGACCGCGGGCGAGCTCCTCGATGCGCCAGCGCGCACGCATGCGCAGACCGCCGCGGCCACTGGTGTAGGCGTCGCGGATCGCCTCGGGCGAGGAGATCAACTGGCCGCCGCCGGGGAAGTCGGGGCCGGGCAGGCGCGCGAGGACTTCGTCCAGCCCGGCTTCCGGGTTGCGGATCAGGTGGCAAGTGGCCTCCGCCACTTCGCGCAGGTTGTGCGGTGGAATCTCGGTGGCCATGCCGACCGCAATGCCCGAGGCGCCGTTGAGCAGCACGATCGGCAGGCGCGCGGGCAGCAGTTGCGGCTCGGCGAAGGCGCCGTCGTAGTTGGGGATGAAGTCCACCGTGCCACGGTCGATCTCGGACAGCAGCAGTTCGGCGATCGGGGTCAGGCGGCATTCGGTGTAGCGCATCGCCGCGGCCGAGTCGCCGTCGCGCGAGCCGAAGTTGCCCTGGCCGTCGACCAGCGGGTAACGCAGCGAGAAGTCCTGCGCCACCCGCACCATGGCGTCGTACACCGAGGTGTCACCGTGCGGGTGGTACTTGCCGATCACGTCGCCGACCACGCGCGCCGACTTCACGTGCTTGGAGGTGGACGACAGTCGCATCTCGCTCATCGCGTACAGGATGCGGCGCTGCACCGGTTTCATGCCGTCCTCGACCTGGGGCAGCGCGCGGGATTTGACCACGCTCATCGCGTAGGCGAGATAGGCGCGCTCGGCGTAAAGGTCGAGGGCGAGGGTGTCGCCGTCGAGACCCGGATCGGTGGTATCCGGCGGCGGGGGGGGCAGGTCGGCGGGGCCGCCGCCAGGGCTGGAAATGTCGTTGCTCATCGGGAAAGGGCAGATAGCGGGCGAGTGTCAGGGCGACACGCCGGGAAAGGGGGCGATCTTAACCCGTCTGCGTGACATCGCGCGAGGCGATCGGGGATGATAGCGATCAGATCCGCGAAATGCATGACCGACGGCACCTCACTGGTCGGACTTGCGACGAAGCGGGCGCACTTGTCTCAAGGTCGACCGGCGAGCAACCGCCTCGGCTGCGTCCGGTCAGCCGGTTGTGGCAGGGGGGCGGCAGGGACCGGATGGGGGTGGCCCGACGAGGTCAGTCGGTTTCCGCGCCCTCATCATCGTTACCGTCGAGCAATGCGGCGATGACCGAATGGCCGACCCCGTCCTCGGGGTCGAGCAGCTGCAATTGGGCGACGATTCTGCGGCTGATCTCGGTGTTGTCGCGGCGCAGCTCGATGAATGCGGTGGCCTTGAGGAAGGATAGCAGGGCACGTTGAGCGCTGGTGCGGCGGGCGCCTTCGCCCACATCGGCGGGCGTCCAGGTGCGCCAGTCCGGGCCCAGCCGGTTCTGGTGGGCGGCCTCGTTCAGGCCGTCCAGTGCGGTGGCGAGTGCCGCATCGAACTCGCGCTCCAGGTTCTGCAGCTTGAGCAGGCAGCGATATGCCGGCAGCGAAGCGGGCGAAATCTCGATCGCATGGCGGAACAGGGCCCGTGCGCGTGCCGGGTCGCTGCGATGGCAGGCCACGCCTTGCTGCAGCAAGGTATTGACGTGGGGCGGCAGGGCGCCGAAGGCGATGAGGTTTTCCTGGGGTTTGGGGCGGGTCATGGCGGCGGATCAGGGTTCGGGTCCGTGCTGCCAAGCAATTTGCATTCCGACGGCCGGGGCCGGCGTCCGACATCGCAAGTTCCGCGGCGGGCAGTGCGCGTGATTGGCACCGAACATGCTTCGCGGTACAGGGGCCCGGCGCGGAGCCGGCATGCAATCGAACAGGAAGCTCACCATGAAAATCGCGATCGCAACCGATGACTTCACCGTCGTCGCCGGCCATGCGGGCAAGTCGAGGCATTGGCTCATCTACGATTGCCAACCGGACGAGAGGCTTCCCGAGCCGCAGCGCATCACGCTCGAGAAGGCGCAACTGATGCACTACTGGAAGGATGACGGACCGCATCCACTGGACGGGGTCGAACTCGTGGTCGCAAACAGCGCCGGCGACGGGTTCGTGCGCCATATGGGCACGCGCGGAGCCCAGGTCTTGCTCACCGGGGAGGAAGAGCCGGGTGCGGCACTGAGCTGCATCCTGGCCGGGGAAGCGCTGCCCGATACGCGCTTCGACATCACGACGACCTTGTGCAAGCTGAAGGATCTGTTTTCGCGCTACTGAGGCGGTGGAACAGCCTCAGATATCGGCTTCCACCGAATCGCCTTTTGCCTCCATCCAGGTCCGTCGTCCCGATGCCTCGCCCTTGCCCATCAGCAAGGTGAACATCTTCAGGGTGTCGTCGAATGCGCCAGGGCGCACGTGGACCGGCAGCACGCGGCGGGTGGCCGGGTCCATGGTGGTTTCGCGCAACTGGTCGGGGTTCATCTCGCCGAGGCCCTTGAAGCGGCCGATCTCGATCGCGTCGGGCTTGAAGCCCTCTTTCGCAAGGCGGTCGCGGATTGCGGTGAGCTCGCCTTCGTCCAGCGCATAAAGGCGGCGCGGCGGGCGCTTCTTGCCCTGGGCAGGCACGTCCACGCGGTACAGCGGCGGCTGGGCGACGTAGACGTGGCCGTTGTCGATCAGCTTGGGGAAGTGGCGGAAGAACAGGGTCAGAAGCAGCGTCTGGATGTGGGCGCCATCGACGTCCGCATCCGACATGATGATGATCTTGCCGTAGCGCAGGCCGGACAGGTCGGGGGTGCTGTCGGCGCGATGGGCGTCGACGCCGAGCGCCACGGCTACGTCGTGAATTTCGTTGTTGGCGAGCAGGCGGTCGGGATCGATCTCCCATGAGTTCTGCACCTTGCCGCGCAGCGGCAGGATGGCCTGGTTTTCCTTGTTTCGCGCCATCTTGGCCGAGCCGCCGGCGGAGTCGCCTTCGACCAGGAAGAGTTCGTTGTCGGCGATGTCCTCGGATTCGCAGTCGGAGAGTTTGCCCGGCAGCACGGCAACACCCGAGGTCTTCTTCTTCTCGACCTTCTGTGCGCTCTTCTGCCGCGCCAGGGCCTGTTTGATCGACAACTCGGCGATCGCACGGCCGGCTTCCACATGGTTGTTGAGCCAGATCTCGAATGGGTCGCGCAACTGGCTGGAGACGAGTTTGACCGCCTCGCGCGAGTTGAGCTTTTCCTTCACCTGGCCCTGGAACTGGGGGTCGAGCAGGCGCGCAGACAGCACGAAGCTCATCCGCCCGCAGACGTCTTCCTGCTGCAGCTTGACCCCGCGCGGCAGCAGGGTGTGATGCTCGATGAAGGACTTCAGGGCGTCGAACACCCCGGCGCGCAGGCCCGATTCGTGGGTGCCGCCGGCCACGGTGGGAATCAGATTGACATAGGATTCACTTGGCACAGCGGATTCGAACCACGCCAGTGCCCAGGTCGCCCCTTCGCCAGGGGCAAAGCTGGCATCGTCTTTGGTGGCATATTTTTCCGCGGTGAAGATCGGTGCGACCGCTTCGGTGTCGCCGGCAAGTTCCTTCAGATAGCCGGCCAGCCCCTCTGGGTAGGACCAGGTCTTGCTCAACACCGGGCCCGCAGGCTGCTCGATGTCGAGCCTGACTGCGACACCCGACAGCAGCACCGCCTTGGAGCGCAGCAGCCGCTCCAGTTCGTTCATCGGCACGCGCGGGTTTTCGAAGTACTTGGGATCGGGCCAGACCCGCACCCGGGTGCCGGTCTGGCGCCCGCAGTCGCCTTCCATCCGCAGCTCGCCGATGGTCTCGCCGCCATCGGTGAAATCGATCCGGTAACGTTTGCCGTCGCGCTTGACCTCGACCTCGATCCGGGTCGACAGCGCATTGGTCACCGATACGCCGACCCCGTGCAGGCCGCCGGAGAAGGCGTAGGCCGAATTGCCCTCGCGCTTGTCGAACTTGCCGCCGGCGTGGAGCCGGGTGAAGGCCAGCACCACCACCGGCACGCCTTCCTCGGCATGGAGCCCGACCGGGATGCCCCGTCCGTCATCGGCAATGGTGACCGAGCCGTCCAGGTGCAGGGTGACGTGGATCTTGCCCGCGAAACCGCCGAGCGCCTCGTCGGCCGCGTTGTCGATGACTTCCTGGATGATGTGCGCCGGGCTGTCGGTCCGGGTGTACATGCCCGGGCGCTCGCGCACCGGTTCGAGTCCCTTGAGGACGCGGAAGGAGGATTCGTCGTATTGCTTGCCAGCCATGGCGGGCCCTGGGTGATTCCGGAAGGGCGCAAGGATAGCAGAGTGGAATGGTTATCCGGAGCGCGCCCGCTCTGCGCTCGCGCAGGGCGCTCAGGCGCTACCGAGTATGCGGCCGCCGCCGGTGGGGCGCGATTGGCCGTCGGCGTCGTAGAGCTGCGGATGATTAGCGGCTGACAGCAATACCGATAGCGCAGCCTGATTGTGCTGCATGCGTTCGGTGATCAGTTTACCGTTGAGCGCGTTGCGTGTTTTTGCCTGTCCGGCCAGATCGAGAACTTCGTCCCATCGTGCCAGTACGCGCGGAAGGTGCGCGCAGTTCGCTCTGATCGACACTTCATTGTTGGGCAGGCCATGCCGTCCCAGCAGAAGGGCGCGATCATCATGCAGGCGTTGAAGCTGGCGGTAACGATCGGTTTTTTCGTTGGTCAGGGACAGCAGCCCGTCCGTGTCGCCACTCACAAGCATGGCTTCTTCGCGCCCAAGCAGGTCGATGAATTCCCTCAGCTGAATGGCTTCAGCTTCGATCAGGAGCGCGATGCGCTGGGTTTCAGCGGGCCCGAGTGTCTTCATGAGTTCAGTCTAGCGCGAAGTCTTCAGCCGCGCTCGCCTTGAGCGTCGAGCATCTGGCGAACGCTGTCGATCAATCCGTCGGCGATCTTGTTGGCGTCGATCTTGAATCGCCCTTCGCTGATCGCCAGCTTGATCTCGTCGACCCGCTTGCGATCGACGACCGGGGTCTCACTGATGGCGGCCTCCGCTTTCTGCAGGCTTGAGGACAGCGCGGACAGTTCCACCTTGTCTCCGCCTGCCCCTGCACGTGGGGTACTCGTTTCGACCCGGGGTCGTGTGTCCGGCGTTTGAACTGCGCCCGGCAGTTTTCCCGCACTTTCGATCTTCATGATGAAGCTCCAGATATGACTCGTCTGACCAATACATCGGCAGCTCCGGGAAAAACTTTAATGAAATTTTCTGCGATGCGGCAGAACCGGGTCAATACCTGATCTCGACCAGCCCCCCTGCACTGGCCGTGCCGGTAATCACCTGGCCGTTTGGCATCCGCACCCGCACCGTTTCGCCGGGGGCTGCGTTGTTCAGCGCACGGCCCTCGCCCGATACCTGGAAGCCCTCGCCGCTGCTGATGACCTTGACGTTCTGCCCCTGCCGCACCGCGGCCGGAATGCGCAGCATGTCGCCGCGCAAGGGGTTGCCCTGTGCGATTGCGTAGCGGGTGTGATGGCCGATAGCCTGGGTGGGTTCGGTGAGGGTATTGTCGGGCAGAGCGGCCAGATCGCCGTGACGGCGCGCAATGTCGGCCGGGCCCACGATCTGGCCGGCGCGCAGCGGCCGCGCGACGATGAGGTAGTCGGTCACTACTCCAACCCGTGCCTGAAGATAGACCGACCAGGTCACCGGTGAGTCGCAACGCACTCCAACACTGAGCGCTCCCCAGGCGCGGACGCCGCCGGGCAGGAAGGCGATGAGATCGGCGCACGGCGGTAGCTGGTTGCGTGCATCGAGCGGGCTGATCTGTATCTCGACACGGCCGGGCAGACCGCGGGTTTCCTGCTCCAGGAAGTTCCTGGCCACCGTTTCGACCGGTTCGGGGGCCTGCTGGGCGAGGATCGGGCCAGTGCCAAGGGTGATGAGCAGTGCGGCGAGCGTGTGAATGAGTCGGGGCGCTTGAATTCTCATCGGCCGATTGCAGCACGTCGCTCGCGTACAGGCAACCTCAATCTCGCCCAGCGGCGCCGGCAATTTCTGCCGCGCGCCTGCGGCGCTGCCGCCGCGCTATTGCCGTAACGGGCTCTCCAATTGCCGGCCAGCGCCTAAATTGGCCGGGCTTTCCCGGTCTTATCCGCGCCAGAGGCTTGATTGTCGGGGGCTACCATCGGTGGCATGGAAGGTGCAATGGACTACGCGAATACCTTTCGTCGTTGTGCTTGGACCAAAAACCAGAATCCCGAGGTGATGTGATGAGAACCCTGTTCGACAATCAGTTGCGTGGTCACCAGTCCGCGCTGAATCTTCAGGCCCACCGCCAGCAATTGCTGGCTTCGAACATCGCCAACGCGGATACCCCGAACTACAAGGCCCGCGATATCGACTTCCGCGAGGCACTCAAGGACTCCGTTGCCGGACGCCTGGGGCCGCTGGCCCTGAGCGCCACGCGCAGCGGGCACTTGGGCGCGAACGTCGGTCATCCGCTGGACGCCTTCACCCGATACCGCACCGAGTCGCAGTCCAGCGTGGACGGTAATACGGTGAACATGGATACCGAGCGTGCGGCCTTTGCCGAGAATGCGGTGCATTACGAGGCCAGCATCACCTTCATAAACGGTCTGCTGCGGTCGATGCAGACCGCAATCACAGGTCAGTAAGACCTGACAGGAGCCTGGTCATGAGCATGTTCAACGTCTTCCATATCGCCGGTTCGGCGCTCAATGCACAGTCGATGCGGCTCAATACCACGGCCTCCAATCTCGCCAACGCCGACAGCGTGGTGGCCGAGGACGGTCAACCCTACCGCGCCAAACAGGTTGTCTTTGCCGCCCGGCAGGTGGCCGGCCCGGCTTCGGTCGGCGTGCAGGTGACGCAGATCGTCGAGAGCGCGGCGCCGATGCGCCTGGTGTATGAGCCCAACAGCCCCGCCGCCAACGCCGAAGGCTATGTCGAGATGCCCAATGTGAACGTGGTCGAGGAGATGGTGAACATGATCTCCGCCTCGCGCTCATACCAGAACAACGCCGAAGTGATGAACACGGCACGAACCTTGCTGCAGCGTACCTTGCAGATAGGCCAGTAAGGGCCCTCCGGCAAATAACACCGCCAGCAGGAGAAAAAAATGAGTACCGTGAGTTCCACCAATCAGACAGCACAAAGCGTCCTGGCCGGGCTGGGTCGCAGCGAACCGGTCAATACGAAGAAGGCCGATGATCCGCAGAGTCGCTTTCTGACCTTGCTGACCACGCAGTTGCGCAATCAGGATCCGATGAACCCGATGGAGAACGCGGAAGTCACCTCGCAACTCGCGCAGATGAGCACCGTGGATGGCATCGAGCGGCTGAACAAGCTGTTCCAGTCGTTTGTGGATTCGCAGTCGTCATCCGACGGAATCAATGCAGCGGGCCTGATTGGGCGGGGTGTTCTGGTCGAAGGCAAGGGTCTGGGGCTTACTGAAGCCGGCGCGGTCGGGGGCTTTACGCTGAACACCGCTGCCGACAACGTGGTGCTCACCATTCGCGATGCGTCGGGTCTGGCCGTATCGACCGTCGAGTTGAGTGATGTCGAGGCCGGTAGTCACAACTATCTGTGGGACGGTACCGCCTCGGACGGCACGCGGGCAGCCGACGGCATGTACTCGGTGAGCATGAGCGCCACTGCGAACGGCGAAAAAGTGACCGGTCAGGTGCTGCAGTTCGCCGCCGTGACGAGCGTGATTCGCGGCCCCAATGGCACCGATCTACAGGTCGGGTCGCTGGGTGTGTTCAAGCTCGACGACATCAAACAAATTCTCTGATCAGGAGCGGCAATCATGGCATTCCAACAAGGTTTGAGCGGACTGTCCTCCGCATCCCGGGCGCTGGATGTGATCTCCAGTAACGTCGCCAACTCGAGCACGGTGGGCTTCAAATCGAGCGGCGTGGTCTTTGCTGACACCTTCGCCGCCGCGATGACTGGCGGCGCGGCCGGTTTGCAGATTGGTGCCGGCAGCAACACGCAGGCCGTGCGCCAGTCGTTCAGCCAAGGGGGGCTGACCGCGACCAATAATCCGCTGGACATGTCGATCAACGGCAACGGCTTCTTCGTGATCGAGCGTAACAACGGCACAACGGCTTACAGTCGAAACGGCCAGTTCGATCTGGACAAGGATGGATACATCGTTACCCCGCTTGGCGAAAAGCTGATGGGCTATCAGACGGTGGGGGCCGATGGATCCGTGTCGCTGACCGGTACCGGGACGCCGCGGCCGCTGTACATTCCGCCGGTGGGGCTTGGCGCAAAGGCAACCGACCAGGTGAGTATTCGTGCCAACCTCGACTCATCGTCAGCCGTGCCCGGTGTGGCACCGATCGACCGGGACGACCCGGATACGTACAACTACACGACCTCGATTCGTGTATTCGACAGCCTTGGCAACGAGCATACCCTGGGGCTCTATTTTGTTAAGCAGGCTGTCGATGCGACTGCGACGCCCCCTGTGCCACCGAATATGTGGAATGTCTACGAATCGTTCGATAATGCTGCGTTCTCGACGCCCCCGGCCCCAAGCGCCACGCTGGAATTCAAGCCCGACGGCACAATAAAAACCATAACCCCGCTTCCGGTGGTTGTCCCGGCTGTTCCCTATACATTTAGCGCCACTTTGGTTGACGCCGACCCTCTTAATTTTCCGGTGAATCTGGCCGCCTTCACGCAGCGAAACTCCGCATCCACCACTTATGAGTTGCGCCAGAACGGTTACAAGCCGGGAGAGATCGCCGGGGTGTCGGTAACCTCGAACGGTATTGTTCAGGGTACTTACTCCAATGGCGAGACACGGGCGCTCGGGCAGGTCGTATTGGCGAGCTTTCGCAACCCGAACGGGCTGATTTCCCTGGGCAGTAACCTGTGGGCTGCCACAACGGACGCCGGAGAGGTCGTGCAGGGCGTCCCCGGAGAAGGTCTCAACGGCACCCTTTCTTCAGGTCAGATCGAAGAGTCGAACGTCGACCTGAGCCAGGAGCTGGTGCAGATGATCATCCAGCAGCGCAACTACCAGGCCAACGCCCAGTCGATCCGGACCCAGGACCAGCTCCTGCAGACCCTGATCAACCTGAGATAAGTCGAAGCCTGACTGACATCCAGTGACTGTAGCCAAAGGGAGACCGGCATGGACCGCATGATCTACACCGCGATGAGCGGCGCAAAAAGCACGCTCGGCCAGCAGGCGGCGGTCTCGCACAATATTGCCAACGCCACCACCACCGGTTTTCGTACCGAGATGCACAAGCTGCGCGCGGTCGAGGTCCAGACCGATGCGGCACGTACCCGTGCTTTCGTGGTGGATGCGAGCGTTGCCAGCGATTTCACCCCGGGTCCGCTGCAATCCACCGGGCGTCAGTACGATGTGGCAGTCGAGGGCAAGGGCTGGCTGACGGTGCAGGGGCCCGACGGGCGTGAGGCCTACACCCGTGACGGCAGTCTCGAGCTCAGCCCCAACGGCGTGCTGCAAACGCGCAGCGGTCTGCCCGTTGTGGGCGACGGCGGGCCAGTGACGATTCCGCCGGATAGCGAGATCGTCATCGGCAAGGATGGCTCGATATCGGCGCTGCAAAACGGACTGGTCAACGTGGTCGGCCAGCTCAAGCTGGTCAATCCTCCCGAAGTCGATCTGGTGCGTGGTGACGATGGCCTGTTCCGCCTGCAGCAGGGCATTCCGGCGCCGCTGGACGAGAACGTGCGGGTGGCAGGCGGCTACCTCGAGAGCAGCAACGTCAATGTGGTTGACCAGATGGTGCAGATGATCTCGCTCGCCCGCCAGTTCGAGATGCAGACCAAGATGCTCCAGACCGCTGAAAGAAATGATCAGGCTGCGACCCAATTGCTTGCTGCACGCTGAGCACCAGCTTGACGCTGCGGGTGACCGAACAAGCCCGGCAGGCGCAAGTGCCGCGCAAATAGCACGGTTATTGCATGCTTAATCGCAGGATGGTCGGTGACCGTGCCAGCGTAGTCTGATGACATCGGAAAGCGGCATAAGCTGCCGCCCGCAACGTAAAGAAAAGAGGAACGCATCATGATCCGCTCACTGTGGACCGCCCGCACCGGGCTCGATGCCCAGCAGACCTCGCTGGACGTGATTTCCAACAACCTGGCCAACGTGTCGACCAACGGTTTCAAGCGTCAGCGCGCGGTGTTCGAGGATCTGCTGTATCAGACCATCCGCCAGCCGGGCGCCCAATCCACGCAGCAGACCCAGATTTCCAGCGGCCTGCAGATCGGTACCGGGGTCAAGCCGGTGGCCACCGAGCGCATCTTCACTCAGGGCAATCTGCAGCAGACCGGCGGCTCGCTCGATCTGGGCCTGCAGGGCAACGGCTTCTTCCAGATCGCGATGCCCGACGGCACCACGACCTATACTCGCGACGGCGCTTTTCAGCTCGATAACCAGGGCAATATGGTCACCGCGAGCGGTTACCCGCTGGCCGACAACATCAACATCCCTGCGGATGCGCTGTCGGTGACCGTCGGCAAGGACGGCACGGTCAGCGTGCTGCAGCCCGGGGCTGCCGCGCCGGTGCAGGTGGGGGCGATCCAGGTTGCCACCTTCATCAACCCGGGTGGTCTGCAGAGTGCCGGTGAGAATCTGTTTCAGGAAACCGCCTCGAGTGGCGTGGCTACCCCAAATGAAGCGGGGACCAATGGCGCCGGCGTGATCAACCAGGGCTATGTTGAAACCTCGAACGTGAATGTGGCTGAGGAGTTGGTCAGCATGATCGTGACCCAGCGCGCCTATGAGCTGAACTCGCGTGCGATCTCGACTTCCGACCAGATGCTCGCCCGTCTCACCCAACTCTAAGGGGAGCATGATGAAGCCGGTCGCCTTCCTTGCTCTGCTTGCCTTCAGTCTGCTGTCGGGTTGCGCGTCGATCTATCCGACTGCACCGACGGCCGTCCATCAGCCGATGTCGGCCCGGCCCGAACTGCGCGCACAGGCGATCCCTTCAACCGGCGCGATTTACCAGCCGACCCAGACCCGGCCCTTGTTCGAGGATCGTCGCGCGCGCTCCGTTGGCGACACGATCACGATCAACCTGGTCGAGCGCAACAACGCGCAGAAGAGCGCCAATGCCAGTGCGGCACGCGGCTCGAGCCTGAGTGGCGGCATCACCGCCACCGCCAAGCTGCCCCTGGCCGGTCTGAATGGTCTGAGTGCCGAAGCTGGCGTCGACTCCGACTTTACCGGCAAGGGCGCGGCCGCGGCCAACAACGTATTCAACGGCACCATCACAGTCACCGTGATCGACGTCTACCCGAACGGTAACCTGCTGGTGTCGGGTGAGAAAATGGTCGCGATCAATCAGGGCAACGAGTTCATCCGCTTCTCCGGGGTGGTCAACGCCAACAACGTGACCGCCTCCAATACGGTTCAATCCACCCAGGTCGCGGATGCCCGCATCGAGTACCGCGGCAGCGGCTTCATCGACGAATCGAACACCATGGGCTGGCTGCAACGCTTCTTCGTGGCCATCCTGCCATTCTGACGAGACTGTCATGCTCAACTTTCGACGCCGCCTTGCATTCACCCTTACCGCCCTGCTGGCGGTTTCGGCGTTTTTGTCCGGACCGACCCACGCCGAGCGGATCAAGGATCTGACCTCGGTAGCCGGCGTGCGCGACAACCAGTTGGTGGGTTACGGCCTGGTGGTCGGTCTCGACGGCTCGGGCGACCAGACCACGCAGACGCCGTTCACCGTGCAGAGCATCATCAACATGCTCGGCAACATGGGCGTGACGTTGGCGCCGGGCACCAACCTGCAACTCAAGAATGTGGCCGCGGTGATGGTGACGGCAAACCTGCCGGCGTTTGCACGGCCGGGACAGGCGATTGACATCACCGTGTCCTCCATGGGCAATGCCAAGAGTCTGCGCGGCGGTACCCTGGTCATGACCCCGCTCAAGGGCGCCGATGGCCAGGTTTATGCAATGGCCCAAGGCAATATGGTGGTGGGCGGTGCCGGTGCGCAGGCGGGTGGTGCGGCACAGACCATCAACCACCTGTCCGCAGGACGCATTCCGCGCGGTGCCACAGTGGAGCGCGCGGTGCCGGCCATGCTGGGGCAGGGCGATTACGTCACCTTCGAGCTCAAGGATACTGATTTTGGTACTGCACGCAGGGTGGTGGATGCGATCAACATGGCCGCACCCGGCACGGCGGAGGCGCTCGACGGGCGCAGCATCCAGGTCCGTGCGCCGCTCGACAGCACGGCGCGGGTCGCCTTCCTGGGGCGGATCGAGAATCTGGAAGTCACGCCGATGCAGCAAGCCGCCAAGGTGATCGTGAATTCGCGCACCGGCTCGGTGGTGATGAATCAGAAGGTCTCGCTGCAGGATTGCGCGGTTGCTCACGGCAGCCTGACCGTGACAGTCAATGTTCAGACGGATGTCAGCCAGCCGCCGCCGTTTTCGCGCGGGCAGACCGTGGTCACCCAGTCCGGGCTGGTCAATATCGACCAACCCGGAGGTGCGCTGATGAACATCCGTGGCGGGACCAACCTCGCCGATGTGGTCAAGGCACTCAACGCGCTCGGTGCCAACCCGATGGACCTGGTCAGTATCCTTCAGGCGATGAAGGCGGCCGGTGCGCTGCGTGCCGAGCTCGAGGTCATCTGAGGCGCCCGCCATGAACGCCAACATCCAGCTCAACGCCTTCGATCCGAATTCGCTTGGCGACCTGAAGAAGCTCGCCCGCACCGACGGCCAGTCGGATGAAACCCTGCGCGCCGCGGCCAAGCAGTTCGAGGCGCTGTTTCTGCAGATGGTGATGAAGTCGATGCGCGACGCGACGCCCACCGACAGCATGATGGATAACGAGCAGAGCAAGATGTACCAGGGCATGCTCGACCAGCAACTGTCGCTCAATCTGTCGCAGTCCAAGGGGGCCGGGCTGTCCGAGGTGATCTTCCGCCAGATTGGCGGGGGTAAGGGCAAGGTAGATGCGATCGACGGGCTGACCGGCCTCGCCGGGCAGGGCACTGACTCCGGGTTCTCGCTCGAAAACGTGCCGCGGCGTGCGGCAATTAGTGCCGCCCGGTCGGACTTGCCTGGCGCCGTCGGAAGCCGGGGCCAGGGTGTGGCCGGTCTGCTCGACGAGCTCAACGGCACTGGAGTGGCAGCGACCGGTGCCACCGGGTCGGTGTCGGCTGCGGAATCTGCTGCCCTGGCGGCAAAGCTCGCCGATGCCATTCGCGGCGCGCGTGAGACCAGTGGTGCCGCGTCGCAGCGCGCCCGCGACTTTGTGGCCGATGTGTGGCCACATGCGGTCGAAGCCAGCCGCAAGACCGGGATCCCGGCGCATTTCATGGTTGCACAGGCGGCGCTCGAAACCGGCTGGGGCGAGAAGCAGTTGAAGAACGCCGATGGCAGTCCGAGCCACAACCTGTTCAACATCAAGGCCGGCAGTAGCTGGGGTGGGCGTACCACCGAGGTCCAGGTAACCGAGTACGCCGGAGACCGCGCCTACAACGAGCGCGCCCGGTTCCGCTCCTATGCCTCGTATGCGGAGTCCTTTGGTGACTACGCGCGCCTGATGAGCAGCAGCCCGCGCTACGCCGGCGTGCTGGGGCAGACCGATGCGGCAGGCTTCGCCCGTGGCTTGCAGCAAGCCGGCTATGCCACCGATCCGATGTATGCGGACAAGCTCACCCGCATCATTGGCGGCAGTACGTTGCGCAATGCACTGTTGCCCGCCGGCTGATTTTGCCGGTTTGAGGACGTTTTGCTGATGGCAGGGTTCTTGCAGATGTAAGAGCAAAACCTAGCAAATCAGGGGAACATCATGGCAGGCCTGCTCAACATCGGACTCACCGGACTCAACGCCGCGCAGAGCCAGCTGTCAACGACCAGTCACAACATCACCAATGCGGCCACGCCGGGCTATCACCGCCAGTCCGTCATCCAGACCACGCAGGACCCGTCCTTCAGCGGTGCCGGCTTCTTCGGCAACGGGACGCGGATCTCCGCCGTCACCCGTTCCTACAGCCAGTTTCTCGACACACAGGTCTTGCTGACTGAAAGCCGCCAGGCCGAGTACTCGACCTACAGCAGCCAGATTCGCCAGATCAACGGCATGCTGGCCGATGCGACCTCCGGTCTTGGTGCAGCGATGGACGCCTTTTTTGCCGGTGTTCAGGAAGTGGCCGCCAACCCCACCAACACGGCATCCAGGCAAGCCTTGCTGTCCGGCGCGCAGACACTGGTGAGCCGGTTTCAGTTGCAGGACAACCGGCTGAGCGAAATTCGGGACGGTGTGGAGTCCGAACTGCGCTCGACCGTGGAGCAGATCAACGGCTATGCCGAATCGATTGCCGCGATGAACAGGAGCATTGCGGTTGCGCAATCTGCAGGGCCAGGGGTACCGGTCAATGACTTGCTCGACCAGCGCGGGCAACTCGTCACCGAGCTGAATCGCCTGGTCAAGGTCAGTGCCATCGCCCAGGACGACGGATCACTCACGGTTTTTGTGGGTTCCGGGCAAAGCCTGGTGACCGGGCAGTCCGTCAGCAAGCTTGCCGCCGTGCCGACCCCGGGCGATGCGGAGCGTTCGTCGATTGCGCTGGTTGCTGCAAACGGCAGCCAGATGCTGTTGCCCGATACCCTGCTTACCGGGGGGAGCTTGGGCGGACTGCTCGCGTTTCGGCGGGACTCCCTCGATCCGGCACAGCGTGAGCTCGGCGTGATTGCCGCCGGACTGGCCACGGCGTTCAATGCGCAGCACCAGCTTGGCGTGGATCTCGACGGTGCACTGGGACAGGCGTTTTTCTCCGTCAGCCCGCGGGTGGTGCCGGAGACGGCCGCGACCGTAGCGCTCGACCCGGCAAATATTGGCGCACTGACGGGCAGTGACTATCAACTTGCCAATGTCGGGGGGACTTATACCCTCACCAACCTCAGTACAAAGGCTAGCGTGACGGTTGTGCCCGGTGTCCCCCAGAACTTCGAGGGCATAACTGTTACCGCTGCCGCGCTTGCCGCTGGTGAAACAGCGCTGATTCAGCCGACCCGCTATGCGGCGCGGGACATCGCGGTCACCATTTCCGATACACGTCAGGTTGCTGCTGGCAGTCCGGTTTCGGGTAACGTGCCGCTCTCCAATGTGGGCAATGCCAAGCTCTCAAATATTGTCATGACCGACACATCCGGGGTGCTGAGCCCGCCTTGGGCTGCCACGCTGACTTTTGATGATGGCACGACGTCCATTCCTCCCGTGCCTCC
This sequence comes from Azoarcus sp., assembly GCA_030656215.1. Classification (GTDB taxonomy): domain Bacteria; phylum Pseudomonadota; class Gammaproteobacteria; order Burkholderiales; family Rhodocyclaceae; genus Parazoarcus. The sequence goes on along the minus strand of JAUSOD010000028.1, from coordinate 35,164 downwards.
GGGCTTCAGTCTCCCTCCTGGCTTCACTCCGGCCACTTTGGACTACAACCCGGCCACAGAGAGCGCCGGCAAAGTCTTCACGCTTACTGGCCCGGGAGGGTTCAGCCTTTCATTCACTCTTTCCGGCAGTCCGGCAAATGGTGACACCTTGACGCTGCAGCCCAGTGAAAAGGGTGTAGCGGATAACCGCAATGTCCTGGCCCTCGGCGCCTTGCAAACGGCAAAGCTTCTGTACAACGCGGGCTCAGGTGCACCCACCACCAGCCTTGGTGGTGCTTACAGTAAGATCGTCAGTGCGGTGGGCAATAAGACACGCGAGGTACAGGCCAACGAGGCTGCACAGACTTCCTTGCTGACGCAGGCGCGGGATGCGCGTGATTCGCTGTCCGGCGTCAATCTGGATGAGGAAGCCGCCAACCTGGTGCGCTACCAGCAGGCTTACCAGGCTTCGGCCCGGGTCATGACGATTGCGCAGCGGCTGTTCGATGAAGTTCTCTCGATCGCGCGCTGAATAGGGACAAGGAGCTGACCATGCGTATCTCCACCAGTATGATTTTCGACAAGGGTGCTGCGAGTATTCAGCAGCAGTCGGCCAGCCTGACGCACCTTGCCCAGCAGGTTGCATCCGGAAAGCGGATATTGACCCCGGCCGACGATCCCGTCGGTGCAGCGCGGGTTCTCGACCTGACTCAGGCCAAAGGCATCAACGCGCAGTACGCCACCAATCAAGGCTACGCGAATGATCAGCTGAATCTGGTCGAGAGCAAGCTGACGGGTGTCGGCGACATCCTGCAGTACGCCCGCGAGCGGGCCGTCCAGGCCGGCAGCGGGACGCTCAATGCAGAGGATCGGGGCTTTATTGCGGCCGACATGCGCAGCCAGTTCGATGCGCTGATGGCGTTGGCAAACACCCGCGATGCGAACAACGAATACATGTTCGGCGGCTATCGCTCTCAATCGCAGCCCTTTACCGGAAACCTTGCCGGTGTGAGCTATGAGGGTGATCAAGGCGTCCGGACCTTGCAGGTGTCGTCCTCGCGGTTCATGCCGGTCAGTTTTGCCGGTTCGGAGGTGTTTGAAGGCAGGGTGGTAACCGAAGCAGACGTGGGTGTATTCATCTCTGCCGGTGCCAGCCAAAAATTATCGGTGAGTTTCTCTCCCCCCCAACTGGATTCATCGGACAGTGGGAAGCGTTACGAGATTAGCTACGACAGCACCCTGCCGGGTTACAACGTGGTCGAGTATCGACCGGGAGATCCGAGTCCGCGTCCGGTTACGCTTGATACTGATCCTCCTGTCCTGAATGCTGGAGGATTTCTTGAACTCCGTTTCAATGGCTTGGCTGTTACGGTTAACGACACCTCTTCGGGCGGTGAGAAGTACGAGGTTATCGTCCCCTCCGCGAACGTGTTCGACAATTTCGCGCTGTTCATCGATGGCCTCGAGCGGCCCGGTGCCGGCGGCGTGGCCGCCAACATCGAGTTCGCACTTCAGAACTTCGATGCGGGACTCGAGAGTGTGCTGAAGGTTCGTGCCCAGGTGGGCTCGCAGATGGTGGAGGTTGAACAACTGCAGAATATCGGCAGCGACCTCAATATCCAGTACGCGACCACGCTGTCGGGCCTGCAGGATCTTGATTATGCGGAAGCGCTCACCGACCTGACCATGCGCCAGACGCTGTTGCAGGCAGCACAGCAATCCTTCATGCGGGTGTCGGGCCTGTCGCTGTTCAACTACCTGCAGTGAGCAAGACCATGAACAAGTCCGTCCTTGCCTTGGCCTGCCTTGTGCCCCTGTTTGCCGGATGTACCACCTTCCAGGATCATGGCGCTACGGTGGCGGGTACCGCGGGCACGATCATGACTGCTCAGGAACTGAGCTACACCTCACCCGAGTTCATCGCGGGTGGCCTGATTGCCTATGCGATATACGATCCGTTTGCCCCGACGTGGAAGATTCAGGTCACCGAGCTTGAATCCGACCTTCGTCAGATCGATCTGACCATGAAGCGCCTGGTGACCGGTGGCGAGGGGGAGGCGAGACAGACTTTCGTCCGTAATGCCCGCAAGCTGATGCAGGAGGGCGGTTACGCGGGTTTTGATATTGTACGCTTCGAGGAAGGCATGGATTCCTCGCGGCCCTTTGCCCGCCGGGTGGCACAGGGCGAGGTCCGGCTGCTGCGCTCGCGGCAGTTTCCCGAGCTCTAACTCCCGGTCGGCGCCAGCGCCTCAAGCATCAGCGGAATGGTGTCGAAGCTGCGCTCGAACAGGCTCTGCACCACCGGGCCGAAGTTGGTCATGATCAGCAGCAGGGCGAAGAAGCCCATCGCCAGCGTGATTGGGAAGCCGATCGCGAACAGGTTCAGCTGCGGTGCGGCGCGAGTCAGGATGCCCAGCGCGATGTTTGCTACCAGGAGTACCGCGATCACTGGCAGCGCCAACAGCAGCCCGGTTGCAAACACGGTGGCGCCGGCGCGCGCGATGTATCCCCAGCCGTCGGCATTGATCACCGTCGTGCTGACCGGCAGCCACTCGAAGCTGCGCACCAGCAGGTCCACCAGAATCAGGTGACCGTTGATGGCGAGAAAGAGCAGGGTGGCGACCAGACTGAGAAAGTCCGACAGCACGGCAGTTTGCCCACCCGCATCGGGGTCGAAGAAAATGGCGAACGACAGGCCCATCTGCATGCCGATCAGCGAACCGGCCATATCGACCGCGGCAAACACCAGGCGCACCATGAAGCCGATCGCGATGCCGATGAACATCTGCTGCACCATGATCATCAGCCCGATGCCCGAGCCGGGCGACACCGCCGGCATGGGCGGCATGACCGGCACCAGGGCGATACCGATCCCCAGACCGATCGCGAGTCGTGCCCGGACCGATACGCCGCGGTTGGAGAAGATGGGGGCGGAGGCGAACAGGCCGAGGAGACGCGCCAGCGGAAACATCAGGGCGGCAAGCCAGGCATCGAGTTGTGCCGCGGTGACGCTCAGCATGAGGGGGCCGCGATCACCCGATCATGGTCGGGATGGATTCGAACAGCCGGCGCATGAAGTCGGTCAGTACCGTAAGCATCCACGGACCGGCCAGCACCAGGGTGACGAAGATCGCGACCAACTTGGGAACGAAAGACAAAGTCATTTCGTTGATCTGGGTGGCCGCCTGGAAGATGCTGATCGTCAGGCCGGTGATGAGTGCGGCCAGGAATAGCGGCGCGGACACCATCAGCGTGACTTCAATGGCCTGGCGGCCGAGATCGATGACTGCGGTAGGGGTCATGGCGATGCTCCTAGACGGCGAAACTCTGCACCATCGAACCGATCAACAGGGTCCAGCCATCGACCAGCACGAAGAGCATGATCTTGAACGGCAGCGAGACGATCACCGGCGACATCATCATCATACCCATCGACATCAGTACCGAGGCGACCACCATGTCGATGATGATGAAGGGGATGAAGATGATGAAGCCGATCTGAAACGCGGTTTTCAGCTCGGAGGTGACGAAGGCGGGGATGACCACCTGCATGGGAAGATCTTCGGCTTTCTCTACCGGCGGTATTTTGGCGAGTCCGGCAAACAGGCTCAGATCGGGTTCGCGAATCTGCTTGAGCATGAAGGCCTTGACCGGCACCGACGCCCGCTCGAGTGCCTGGTCGAAGCCGATGCTGCCCTCGGACATCGGCACATAGGCATCGACGTACACCCGGTCGGCGACCGGCGCCATGATGAAAAAGGTCAGGAACAGCGCTAGGCCGAGCAGTACCTGATTGGGCGGCGAGGTCTGGGTGCCCATGGCCTGGCGCAGCAGGGAGAAGACAATGATGATTCGGGTGAAACTGGTCATCATCAGCACCATCGCAGGAATGAAGCTGAGCAAGGTCATCAGCAACAGCGTCTGGATGGTGAGGCTGTAAGTGGTGCCACCGTTGGCTGCCGGGGTGGTGGTCAGTGCCGGCAGCGCCTGTGCGACTGCCAGCGCCGGGACGGCCATCAGGACGGCGAGGACGAGGCCGCGACGCAGGGTTTCAGGACGCATCATGTCGGCGTTCCAGGGATTTCTTGAGCCAGCCGGAAAAATCGTTCGTGCTGGTGGTGACGGTTTCAGGCGCGTTTCCGCTGGTGGGGAAATCACTCGCATCCATGACATGCAGGGTGCGGACGTTACCCGGTGCGACACCGAGCACCAGCACGCGGGGGCCCACTTCAACCAGCACGACACGCTCGCGCGGCCCCACGGCAGTGGCACCCAGCACCTTGACCGTGCCGGCGGCATTGCGCGGTGCGGCCAGACGCTTGATGAGCCACAGACAGGCCAGCAGCAAGGCGATGACAATGACCAGGCCGAACAGCATCTGGCCCAGGCTGCCGGCGAGATCGGGCAGCGGTGAGGTGGCGGGGTCTGCAGTACTGGCGACAGCCGGTGCTGCGAGCACAAGGGGCAGAATCAGGGAGTATTTCACTGCGTCATGTTTTTCGGATTGGCTGCGCGGCGTTCACGAGTCGTGGTGTTGAGGGCCGGAAACCGGGACGAATCAGCGGAGGAGCTAAGCCAGGCGGGTTGGGTCAGGAGGGATTGGGCGAAGGAGAGGTCGGGGTAAAGCTCAATGACGGATTTTGCGCATCCGTTCTGCCGGGGTGATGATGTCCGTGAGTCGGATCCCGAACTTGTCATTCACCACCACCACCTCACCCTGCGCGATCAGGGTGCCGTTGACCAGTACGTCCATCGGCTCTCCGGCCAGGCCGTCGAGTTCGACCACCGAGCCGTGAGCGAGCTGGAGCAGATTGCGGATGGAGAGCTTGGTGCGCCCGAGTTCGACGGTGAGCTGTACCGGGATGTCGAGGATCATGTCGAAATCGTTCAGCGCACCCGGCTTTGCCCCGGTGGAGCCGAAATCCTCGAACAACTGACTGGCCGGCTTCGCCTGGTAGGGTGACCCGCCCATCGCGGCCGCGGCGAGATCGGCCGCAACCTGGGCTGACTCGCTATCCACGCCGGCCTCGGTTGCCGCCTGTTCCTGCATGGCTGCTGCCCAGTCGTCTTCGTTGATCTGGTTGTCTGCTTCGTCAGCCATGCTTGTCTCCCGCTAACTTGGTGGGCTCCGGCTCTTCGGAGCCGAGAAAACGTTCTATCTTGATGGCATACTGGCCGCCCTGGGTACCATAGCGACAGGCGATGATGGGTACGCCGTCGACCTCGGCCTGCAGAGGGCTGGGAATGGTGAGCGGAATCACATCGCCCACCCGCATATTCACGATGTCACGCAAGGTGACCTTCGCTACGCCGAGGTTGCAGGTCAGCTCGACGTCGGCCGTCTGCAACTGGCGCGACAGCAGGTTGACCCAGCGCCGGTCCTGGGTGAGGTGGTCGCTCTGCATCGTCGAGTAGAGCATCTCGCGAATCGGCTCCAGCATCGAGTAGGGAAAGCAGAAGTGCATCTCTGCCTGCGCACCACCGAGCTCGAGCGAAAAACTGGTCGCCACCACGATCTCGGACGGCGTTGCGATGTTGGCGAATTGCGAGTTCATCTCGGAGCGCACGTACTCGAGATCGATCTTGAATACCGGCGCCCAGGCCTTGCTGTATTCGGCGAAGACCACATTGAGCATGCCCTGGATGATGCGCTGTTCGGTCGGGGTGAAGTCGCGCCCCTCGATCCGGGTATGAAAGCGACCGTCGCCACCAAACATGTTGTCCACCACAAGGAACACCAGGTTCGGGTCGAACACCACCAGGCCCGTACCACGCAGGGGCTTGGCGACCACCAGGTTCAGATTGGTCGGCACCACGAGGTTGCGAACGAACTCGGCATATTTCTGCACCCGTATCGGCCCCACCGATACTTCGGCGTTGCGGTGCATGTAGTTGAACAGGCCGATCCGCAGGTAGCGGGCGAAGCGTTCATTGATGAGCTCCATGGTGGGCATGCGCCCACGCACGATGCGCTCCTGGGTGGCCATGTTGTAGGGGCGTACCCCGCCGTCGTCGACTTCGTCGGCGACCGGTTCGTCGGACTCCCCGCTGACGCCGCGGAGCAGGGCGTCAACTTCTTCCTGGGAGAGAAAGTCCGAAGACATGGCTTTGTCCAGTTACTGGATGATGAACGAGTTGAACAGCACCGATTGAACGGGTGGCGCTGCAGTAAGCACCCGTGTGCCCGGCGGCGGTGGCGGGAAGCCCAGTGATTCGTTAACCGAGTCAAGAATTTCCATGGCGAGGGTCTCGCGGCCTTCGGTTGTCTGCACTTCCGATGGTAGTTTGCTCGACAGCAGCAAGTTGATGCGGTGACGGATTTCGGGCATGAAGCCCTTGAGCGCGTCTGCCGTTTTCTGATCGGCGACACGTAGCGCGATGACAGCTTGAAGGTAGTGATCGCCCTCTTCGCGGCGCAGGTTTACGGTGAATGTGTCCAGTGCGGCGAAAACCGGCGGTTTGGACAGGTCCACTGCGGTGGAGGGTGCTGCGGCAGGGGCTTCGGCGTTGGCTTTGCCCTCCGCGTCGCCTCCGCCCTTTTTCATCAGGACAAGCGCACCGATAGCGCCGGCTACGATGATCAGCAGTACCACCACCGCGATGATGATGATCATCAACATCTTCCCGCCCTTCTTGGGAGGCGCATCACCTTCGGGTGCTTCCGGCTTGGCTGGGGCTTTCGCCATGAAAATCTCCTTTTCCTACGCTTGGATTATGGCTGATTGTCAGCTTGCCCCAAGCGCGGAAAAGTGGGGCAGAGTGCCCCCAATTCATGCGCTTCAGGCGAAAGTGTCGACCAGACCTTCAGTTTGTCTTACCCAGGTCTTGGCCGCGCCGGCCTCGCCTGCTTCCATGCCGGCAGAGGCAGTGCCACGACCACCACCGCGCGTGCCATCATCGCCTGACCCCTGCTGATCGCCCGAGGTGCTCACACCCGTCTGGCCGAGGCTGATGCCGGACTGGGCCAACAGTTCGCGCAAGCGCGGCATTGCCTGTTCGAGTGCGTCGCGAGCAGCCTGTGTCGCAGCAACGAACTGGGCCGTGGTCTGATCGCCATTCAGGTTGATCGAAACCTCCACCTTGCCCAGGTTGGGCGGGGTCAGGACCAGCTCCGCCTTGCTCTCGGCACGGCCTATCATCCACATTACCCGGGTGCCAACCTCATTGGCCCATCCGTTCTGTCCGGCAGGGGTGGCAACCGGAAGTTGAGGTGTCGTCGCCGGAAGCTGGCCCGCTTGGCGAAGGCTGTGCATGACTGAAGCCTGCGCGCCGGCTGGCACTTCTCCCGATATCGACTGCAATGCCGAGGCTGCGCGTTCGGCAAATGCGGATGGAATTTCCGCTTTCACCTGCAGCACAGTGGCGGGCTGAGCCTGCGAACCGTTTAATGCAGCCGCCAGGTCAAGCTTTGGCTTCGCACCGCCGGGATTCTGAAGCGATTTGTTCCGGGTGTCACCCGCTAATCCCATTTCTGCGGTGAGCTTGACGCTGTCAGTGTCGTCGGTAGCGCTGCTCGCAGCGGGCGTGTTTGTCGTTGCAGCTTGCTTGGCGGCAAGTTCCGGAAGCAGGGCGGCAATCACTGCCGGCAAGCCGGCAAGATCGCTCGCCGCTGCCGCGTCGGCGATTGCCAGCACCTTGGCCGCGGATTCTGCTTCTGCGTCCGGGGTGATCACCGACTGCAGGCCGTCAAGCTCGCCTTCTGCGGTGGCGGGAATCGTGCCCGCCGCTGCGGTCGTCAGCTCGCTAACTGCATCCGCCGGGGATGTCGCTGATTTCGTTCCGTGCGCTGCGGTATTGGCGACGACGGGGTGCGTTGCCTTGTTGTCTGCGGCGGTGGTCTTGGTCTCTGCCGCGCCACTTGAAGTGGGCTCCGATGTCTTTGCGGATGCGCTCTCTGGCTCGCCCTGGCCGCGCTCACGGGGAGCCGCCGATTCGCGTTGATTGCTTCGTTCGGCGGCCCGCTCCGGTTGGCGCGCTGCGGGGCGTTCCGGTATGCGATTAGTGCTTTCGGAGTCGCTGCGGGAGGGGGCTGATGACTCGTGCGCAGGCTTGCTGCGCATCTGTCCGCGCAGAACATCGGAAAAGCCGCTGCCGGTGACGGCCGATGTGCCTGTATCCCTGGCAGAACCGCCGGCAGGGTTCAGAAAGGCGAAGGCCGACGAGCTGGATGCGATTGGGGATGCCATGGTGTTGCCCTCTTGAGCGTATCTCACCGGGGAATCAGCAAGCGCCGTGCCAGCTGTCGCACCCGTGGGTGGGCACTCAGGTCGGGTCGGTGTCCTTGTCGCGATGCTGGCGGGCAGCATGTTCGTCGGTCGTGCGTTGTTCCTGGCGCGAGTCGGCCTTTGCCTGCTCGTTGTGATGGCGCTGCGAGAGGGTATCGAACGCCCTGACCTTGCCGCGCTGGGTCATCCAGGCCTTCTGGCCCTGACTGATGTATTGCTTGGATTGCTGTACCACGCGAAGCTGTGCGGCGATGGCGTCGTCGATGCGACCGATGAAGGCGCTGAAGTTGCGCAATGCGTCGGGTCCGATGCCATCTCTGGTAGCTTCGATGAAGCGCTCGCTGTATTCGGCACGATAGCGTTCGAGCATCTCCAGCTTCTGCTGGCTACTCTTTTCGGATGCGATCAATTCGCCAAGCCGGCGTGCAGCATCGTCCATCCGCGTGTTGGCGAGATCGAGCAGGGGCTGAAGGAGAAATTTCCCGGTCATTGAGTTTTTTTGTCTTAACGGGACCCACGCATTGTACCCGAGGCCTGATCGGGGAAGTTACCCCGGCGGATCGGGTGGTGGTGGGCGCAGATGGCGGACCTCCGCTCGAAGGGGGCAATAACGGGGCAAGGGAAGGCCATCATTCGGGCGCTCGCGGGGTCTCCCCGTCCGAAGTTTGGGCGATATCGCGGCTGGTCACCCGGTTTTTGCCGCTTTGCTTGGCCTCGTACATGGCGGCGTCGGCGCGGGCGAGGACGGCATCGAGCATTTCTCCGTGCGCACGCGGGGTCACTCCCGCGCTGAAGGTAATCACGAGGCGCTGGTCGCCTGCCATGAAGAACGCACGAGTCAGCTCGCGCTGTAATCGCACCAGCGTCTGGCCGGCCTGCTCGAGGGTGGTTTCCGGGAGCACGATCACGAACTCTTCTCCACCATAGCGGGCAAGTGCGTCCTGTGGGCGAAGGTGTTGCCGGACCGTCCGGGTGAGGTGGATCAGGGCCTCGTCTCCGGTCTGGTGTCCCAGGGTGTCGTTGAGTTTCTTGAAGTTGTCGATGTCCAGCAGCGCAATGCAGATCGGAATGTTGTGGCGCTGCGCACGAGCGGCCTCGCGTTCGAAGACTTCCTCGAGCCCACGCCGGTTCAGCGAGCCGGTCAGTTGGTCGTGACGTACGAGCCGGCTGGCCTCGTCGAGCTCCTTCTGCATCTCTGCGATCTGGGCTTCTGCCGCACCGGCGCGTCGTTGTGCTGCAGACAGTTCGTCGCGCGAGCGCCCGGCCTGGTGCTGAATTGCGCGGGTTTCGGTCATCACTTCGTCCAGTACCTGTCCGATTTCGGACACATCCCGGGCGGACGCAATCTTCTGCGCGCAAGCACCCATCCGGTCGTGATAGCTGCCCGTGCTCTGGGCAAAACTGGCCAGTTGGTCCACGAAGCCGGCCAGCATGTCCCTGAGCATGGTCTGCGCCTGCGCGAGGTTGTGCTTGAGCTGGCTTTGCTTGTAGATGACCTCCTTCAGCCGTCGCCCGGCATCGTCGATAAGGCGGGGGGTCGTCGGTTGGTCGATGAGTTCGCGCAACATCTCGACCTGTCCCTGCAGCCATTGGTCGTCGATGACCAACTCGTCAATGTTCTGCAGCAGCAGTCTTAACAGCTTGAGCAGGCCATCGCGCACTTCAGCGTCGTCGGCGGCTGCGAGTTCCAGTCGGTGGGCAAACTTGCGCAACTGCCGGCCAACGGTGTCGAGCGTCTGAACATCGGCCGCATCCCTGGCGGCCGTTGCGATCAGCCTTGTATCGCTGAGAAGATCGGGGTGCCCACCCAAAAATGCAGGTGCGACCGATTCCATCGCCAATGCGAGCAGATCCCGCAGGGCCGGCACCAGCGCTCCGGGGTCCATCTCTGATCTGGGATCGGGCTCGCGGATACTCCTGGTCGGGACGGAGGGCAGCGCTTGCTGCGTGATTGGCGCCACGGCGTCGGTGGTTTCCGGCGCTGGCTGTTCGGGATCGATCGGGGCCTGTCCCCACGCTCGCAGCAGTGACTGCAGACGGGTGTACAGGGCGCTGGCGTCGCTTGCGCTGAGAACCCGGTCAAGAGAGTCCCGTTTGCGCGCCGTGGTCCAGCCGAGCTGTCGTCCCTCCCACTGGCGGAGCAGATTGCCGATCAGTTCACTCCACGCCGGCGGTTTTTCGCCCGACAGGCAGTCGAGATACTGGGTGAGCGCACGTTCGCCGCCAGCTGCGTCGCTATCGCTCAGCGCCTGATCCAGCTGGCGGGCAAGGCGCAGTCGCTCTGCCGTATCGCGTGGGATGCGCCGCGCGATCTGACGAACGAAGCGCTCCGGAAACGTTGCTTCTGTCGGCGTGGTACCTGCAATTTCGTGATAGAGCCGCAGGTAGTTGTCTGGTGTCGGGGGCGTGCGGCGCAGTGCGAGTTGGCGTAGCGTTTCACGTGCAATCTCGGAAGGGTTCGAGAACTCTGACATGTGGGCCTGTTGTGGGATGCCGGAATGCTGGAATACGGGGGTCAGGCGGCGTTGAGCACCCGGTTCTTGCCCGCGCGCTTGGCGGCATACATCGCCTTGTCGGCGCGGTCGATGGCGATCATCGGATCCTCGTCATGGCTGAGGCGGCTGATGCCGGCACTGAAGGTGATTAGCAAATGCTCCGTGTTGGCGAGAAAGAAGCGACGGGTAAGCTCGCGCTGCAGTCGTACCAGGATGGCGTTGGCCTGATCAAGCTCGGTGTCGGGCAGCAGGATGAGAAACTCCTCGCCGCCATAGCGCGCGACCGCATCTTGCGGGCGCAGGGTTTCACGCACGATGGCGGACAGGTGGCGCAGTGCGTCGTCTCCCACCAGATGGCCGTGCGCGTCGTTGATCTGCTTGAAGTTGTCGATGTCTAGCAGTCCGATGCAAAGTGCGGTGCCGAGCCGTCGCATGCGCGAAATCTCGCGGGCGAGTGCTTCGTCCAGACCCTTGCGATTGAGCGCACCGGTGAGCGGGTCGTGACGGACCAGCTCACTGGTTTCGTCCAGCTCACGCTGAAGTCGCAGAATGTGCTGGTTGGCGGAGTCGACTTCCTCGCGCAACCGGGAAAGCTCCTCGCCCGAGCGCTTGGTGGATTCCCGTGTGTTGTGGGTTTCGCGCAGGATCTCCTCGACCACGTCCGACAATTCTTCGATATTTTGTGCCTTGCTGATGCGCTGGGCGCCCTGTCCGAGCACCTCCTGATAGTCACCCGTCACTGCGGAAAAGTCTGACAAGCGGTCGATAAAGCCGGCCAGCATGGACTTGAGCCGCTGCTGGGCGTCGGACAACTGACGTTTCAGGTGACTCTGCTTTTCGATGACATCGCGCAGACGGTGCTCCACCTCGTCGAGCAGCCGGATGTCGAGTACGCCGTCAAAAGCCTCCGAAATGATCGACAGTTGCCCATGCAGCCAGCTGTCATCGATGACAAGTTCGCGAATGTTGTCGATGATGAGGCGCAGGAGAGTCAGTAGTGCCTGTCGAATTGCGCGGTGCTCTTCGCCAGTCCACTCCATCCGCGTAATCAGGTGGTCGAGGCGCCCCGCGATCGATTCAACCGGGGCACTCAGGACGACGCTTGAAAGCTCGCGTGCCGCTGCAGCCAGCGCCTCGTCCCCGTCGGTCAAGGGGATGACGCCGCGCGTCAACAGATTGGCCAGCAAGGGCCGCAGCGGGTTGTCTATGAACTCATTCAATCCACCCGTTTTCGTGACGGTGGCAGCCGAGACGACAGGCAAGCACGTTTCATCAGGGGTTTGCCCCCAACTGCGGATGAGGGCGCCGAGGCGCGCAAAAAGCTGCTCGGGGTCCGGACTACCCGCCAGAACATGGTCGAGTGCTTCCCGTTTGCGGGCCAGGGTGGGGGCGTCGCCAGCGCGCTCAAGATGTGTTGCGAGATTCTGGATCAGTGTCGCCCACTGTTTCTGACCCGAACCCTGCATCTCGCAGATGACCACGATTGCCTGTCGTAGCGCCGGCCACTGAGCGCTGGCTACGCCGTTCTCAAACAGGCGCGCAATACGCAATGCTTCCGGGCTGGAGCGTGGCAGCGCAGCGGCAATCGCCTTCAGTGCGCGGGTCGGGAAGGCGTCTTCCGCAATCGACCCGGAAATCTGGACGTACAGGTCGCGGTAGTTATCCGGGGTGGGAGGCACTCGACTTGTGGCAAGCTGCCGCAAGGTTTCTCGAGCGATCTCCGATGGAGAAGCGGCGCCATCGTTGCCCGCACTCTTGCCATGACCGCGCGAATCTGCGTCCGCAGCTTTCTGGGGCACGGGCGTGGCAGGTGGCGGTCGGGTCATTCACTGAATCCGGAAGATTGCGGCGGGTGCAGTCCCCAAGCGGGTTCTGCAACGATATTCAATGTCTGATTATGCCTTTCTACCTTCCTGATATCCAACACATAAGGGATGGCCGAGCACCCTCTGCAAGGCCTGCGGCGTCGAAATGGGGCGAAAGTGGGGCTGCCCCACTCCCTGGTGGCAGGGGCATAGGTCTGGTCCCGATCCTTGGCCGGAGGAGTTGCCAAAAAGAGCATTGCTGCCGATAGAGGCTTTCACCTTGATGCCTCAGGTAGAATGCAAACTTCCTGCCGACCAGCCTGCTGCACCATGACGAACGAAACGCCTCCCGTTAAGACTGCTCTCGAGCCCCGTGCCCTGTTGCAGAAGCTTCAGGAGCAGTCGCCGACTTTCCGCGACTTCAAGCCCCTGGCAATCCGAATCGACACGAACATCCTTGAGCGTTTTCCGGAGTTCGAAAAGAAAACGCTGCGCACCGCATTGCGGATGCACACGGCTTCCACGCGCTATCTGAAGGCGATGGAGCGTGCCACGGAGCGTTTTGATTTCGATGGAGCGGTGGCGGGCGAAGTCACCGAGGAGCAGCGCACACATGCGTCGACAACCCTGAAGGAACGCTTTGCTGCCGCGGCCAAACTGCAGCGTGCGAAGCGCGAGGCAGAAGAGGCAAAGCGCAAAGCCGAGGAAGCGGAGCTCCGTCGTGGCGAGAAGCTGCAGCAGCTTGTGAGCAAGTTCGGCAAGTGATGCTTTCCTTGCGCCCACTTTTTGCCACTTTTGCCGCTGTGCTCATATTGAGCTCCCCGGCCCATGCCGAGACAGTTGGTGAGGTGTCCACGGTCTGGAAGCTGATCGGCCCCAATCACAAGGTGGTCGTCGAAGCTTACGACGACCCCCGCGTGGAGGGCGTAACCTGTTATGTTTCGCGCGCTAAAACGGGCGGGCTCTCCGGTGCTGTCGGCCTGGCAGAGGATCGTTCCGATGCATCCATCGCATGTCGGCAGGTGGGACCGATCCGGTTTCGCGAACCGGTTCCGTTGAAGGAAGAGGTCTTTTCCGAGCGTCTGTCGGTGCTCTTCAAGCGTCTGCAGGTCGTCCGCATGGTTGATGCCAAGCGCAATGTGCTTGTCTATCTCACCTACTCTGACAAACTGATCGAAGGCAGCCCCAAGAACAGCGTGACTGCTGTAGCCGTCGACCGAGGCACGTCGATTCCGTTACGGCCCTGAGCCTCATCTCCAGCTTGTCACCACAAGCTACGCTCTTCTCCGGGCCGCGTGCGCAAAAGCCATGCTCCGGCCACCCCCGCCAGCGTCAGTGCAATCGCGCCCCCCGCGTTTCCGGTACCCAGCATCAGCCCCGCCAGCAAGCCGCAGCCCATGAGAAGTCGATTGATTTTCGGTTCCATTGTGTCTCTCCATCGAAGTGAATGAGACGACGCAAACTGCTGTCTCGGTAACTGTAATTTTATACAGTAATTGAGAAAAGGAAAGCCCTTTGTCGCGTTCATGTTCGTGCTGGATACTGGCGGTCTCGGCGACTTCGGCTATAATCCGCGACCTGAAGTGAAGCCCTTGTAGCTCAGTTGGTAGAGCAACGGTTTTGTAAACCGAAGGTCGGCGGTTCGATTCCGTCCGGGGGCACCATTAAATCAAGGGCTTGCAGCGATGCAGGCCTTTTTTCTTGGTGCCGGGGTTACGCTGGGGTTACTTCAGCAGAGGAAGTGATCCGACTGATGGGCGCGTCTGCGGCCGAGTGAGAATCGGTGTCGAGTCTTGCTCATGCCGGCGAGGGATGCATAGCAAAACTGAGAAATTGACTCGCGTCGTGTTGATGGGACGGTAAAACTAGCGCGAACGAGGACATCCAGCGGAACGGGTGCCGCAGCCAGAATGACGGAAACCTAGCTGTCGCAAGGGAGTGGAATGAGGGAAAAAGCAAAAATCAGCTTCTATGAGATCTCTGATTGCGGCTATTTCAAGCGTGGGAAAGAGCATCCGGTTTTCGGGTCCATTGCTGCGACGCTCCAGAATCTGGATGACTGGAGTCAGGGTAAGAGCCTGGCGGAGACCAAGACCTTCGAGCCGGCAGATGGGGAGGACGTGCATCCGGCGTACCTAATGGACATCCGGAAGCTGGGCGACACTTGGTTGGTTTCGATCTGGAATCAGACCCCCGCGAATGAGTCAGGGGTGGCTTCGATTCGCGGCAATTCGAGCGTCGGCAGTGCCGAAGTGGTCATGAACGACATCGAGAAAGGCAGCATTCCTGGTTTTGCGACTTACTTCTGGTTCATCCCGTCGCGAAACCTGTTTGCAAGCATTCGGTTCCAGCATCTCTGGACCGGGCAGCAGTCCTTGCAAAAGTACGTTGAGGCGTTCCTTGCTAGCTTCTCAAATCACGTCGTGTACAGCGACGATGATGACCAGGTCGAGATTCTCGGGTACGCAAATGACCCAGCGAAGGATGCGCCGATTAACCTGTACCCGAGGTTCCGAACGGGTCTGTTGCGCAAGCCGGGTGCGCGCGAACTTATCCAGCAGAACCGCATCAACATTCGCAAAGTGATTCGGAAAACCGTCCTGAAGTTGGACCGCGAGGAAGACCTGAGCAAGTGGCAGAGCCTGTTACGCTGGACCCACATGGAGGAGCCGGCGAAGCATCCTGATAAG
This sequence comes from Azoarcus sp., assembly GCA_030656215.1. GTDB lineage: Bacteria > Pseudomonadota > Gammaproteobacteria > Burkholderiales > Rhodocyclaceae > Parazoarcus. The sequence goes on along the minus strand of JAUSOD010000028.1, from coordinate 19,970 downwards.
GTCAGGGTTCAGTATGAGCTCAACGGCGCAATGACCGAGGACGACTTGCAGGCCATCTTCGAGGATTGGGACGCCGGACACGAAAGCGAGTGGGACGACTACGGGTTCATGTTTCTGGGACAGTCTGCACAACCATACTGGCTCAGTCACACCCTTGCCCGGAGTCAGTTCGAGCTGGACGTTACCCGGGACAGCGAGGAAGTTGTGAACGCGGAATCCCTCCTCAATGCTTTGCTTGAAAATCGCGTGGAAATCATCAAACTGACGGAATGATTCGACTCGTTGTCCTGATCCCTGCGATAGTTCTCTCCGCGTTGGCGGTGGGGGGCGCGCTGCATTTCGGTCAGGCGGTGCCGATGGCGGAGCAATGGCCCCTATACGAAGCGCTTCGCACGACAGCCTCCATCATCTTTGCTGTTGTTGGTGCGTGGTTGGCAATCATCTACCCTGAACGGCTCAAATTGTCGTTTCGAGGCGAGCAGGGGAAGGCGGAGGTGGCCCCGGTACGCATGGGAAAGCTACTCCATCCGGCAATCCATTCGACTGCCATCCTGTGCATTGTCCTAGTCGCCGGGCTGTTCGTGCCCATCCTTCGTAACATTGCAGAGTTGCTTCCCTATCGTGAGCATCTCCGCGGGGTCTCCTATGGGCTCCTCGTTGTCTTGACCTTGTGGCAGGCGTGGACGGTCATCCTTACTCTGGTTCCGGCGGATGTGATCAAGTCGGCATCTGATGCGGAGGTTCGTCACCGCGAGACGGTCTCGGGCTACAAGCGGAAAGCCGTCGAGGCATCCGGCCGGTCGAGTTCGTAACTTCATCAGAACGCGCACAAAATACTAGCCGGTCGGCTCGATCAACTCCGGTCCCTGCGCCCGGGGATTCCCCACCGCTCGACCAACTGGGTACTTTTCCATCAGATCCGCCGGGTAGGGGCTGGCCAAGCTCCGGACTGCAGCCGCGTCGACGAGCTCAGGATCGAGCCAGGCATCATAGTTCTCCGGCCGAATGATGACCGGCATCCGATCGTGAATCGGTCGAATCAACTCGTTTGCCTCTGTTGTCAGCACCGCGAACGTGAGCACCACACCGTCGGGCCCGTCCCAGCGCTCGAGCAAGCCACCCAAAGCGAAGTGGGACTCGTGGTTCACTGGGCGGATGAAGAAAGGCTGCTTGCCGCCGGCGACAGGTTGCCACTCGTAGAAACCCGAGATGGGTACCAGAACGCGCGAGTGCCGGAAGGCGTGCCTGAACATGGGTTTCTCGGCGGCCGTCTCCACTTTCGCATTGATCGGTTGAGTCAGCTTGCCCGGCTCCTTGACCCACGACGGGAGCAGGCCCCACCGCGCACGAATAAGGGAACGACGTCCGGCAGGCGTTGCGCGGATGACCGGCGCCCACTGTGACGGAGCGATGTTGTACAGGTCGATCTTGACCTTGTCGATCTCCTCAAACTCGAAATCGAACTCTCTCTGAAGCCGGGAGTGTGGCCCGTAGAGGGCGTACCGTCCGCACATGGATATCTCCCATCTACGGCGAGTAGACAGCCTACACCCGAGCCAGGCAGCGGGTTAAACTGGTGTTTTATACAGCCACTCGCCATGCAAGTCCGACTTGTCCAGCTCTTGCGTTGTGGTGCTCGCCGATCCCGGGAAGAATGCCGCGCCGACCCGGGGCAGGTGGGCACGCTCACTGTGGACGACTGGACGACTGGCCGACAGGGAATGCCGAGGGCCGGCCTCTGAAGTGCGCCAAGGTTTGGGAGAGCTACGGCATGTCCTCCAGGCGTGGGGTTATTGCGCCACTGTTCGACGTCGCAATTCTGAGGGTTACTCCGCGTGGCATGCTCATCCGCGGCTTCCAGATCGATCACGTTGATGGAGTTCCGAGGCAGCACGCGCAGGAGTGGTGGTGCGAGTTCCCATCAAGCTAGGATCGAGCTCGAAAAATTGATTGCCATCGTCGAGGCTCGGCGTTCGGTCGCCCTCGATCCAAGCGCGCCAAGAGCATCCAGGCCTATGAGCAGGAAGTCAGAGCAACGCTCGGGACCGCGGCCCTGATTCTCGGATCATCGGCTGCGAACATAGTCTCGCATGTGCTCCGACCGCTTCCCACACCCTGCACCAGCACGCCCGCGCACTTCAAACGCGCCCTTCAGCGGAAAAATCAGCCCTGATCAGCGGTTTCCTGACAGGCCGCAAAAGTTCGTGCACGCTGGGGTCTGCACACCAGCGCATAGACCCACCATGAACGCCACCACCGAACAATTCACCGATGTCGAGAACCCACGCGACCTACCGACCGCGCTTCTGAGCGCCAAGACGGGAGCCGAACTACTCGACATCTCGATTCGCCACTGGCACCAGCTCGTGGCCGACCGTCGTCTGCCCGCACCGATCCACCTTGGGCGATCGGCACGCTGGCGCCTGCGCGACGTTGAGCAAGCCCTGGACCTCTGACCAGGCCCAGACGTGACAGCGCCCGACTCGGCGGCAACCGAGTCGGGCGCAAATAACCCCTCATCACAGGAGTTTGAAATGCAGACCAAAACACGCCCCGCCCAGACAGGCAAAGCGAAAACCAATGATACAGCAGGAAAAGTGAGTGTCGCTCACTTTCCCGATCCGCGCTACCCCGCCGATCCCATGAGCCGCGAAGCATTGGCGCTTGTCACCATGCAAATGACCAACTTCACCGAGTACTCCGCGGCGTGCGTCACGAAAGACACGATCGCTGCCGACCGCCTTCGCGCGCTGGGCTGGCCGATTACGCTGGAGCGGTTCGCAGAGCAGGACGTCGCCGGCGTGGGACTCGTTCCGGTGGCGGTGTGGCGCCTGGCGGTCGGCGCACCTGAGCTGAACGAGCAGTTCCGCGGGGCGTTCATCGAAGGTCTCGAGAGAATCAACGCCGCTGCTGCGTTCCGGCTGGATCCCAACAGCGAGCAGTTCAAGGCGCTGGCGCCGGTCCTGCGCTTCATCACTGACCTTCAGACCCACGGCTATCGCGCCGGGATCTGGCGGGCGATGCCGACGGGCGAAGCATTCGAGAACGCGGTGGCAATCGTCCGCGCAAGTGAAGGAGCAGATGATGCCGCTCGGAAAGCAGGCCAAGCTATTCGTGGTCACTCGCAAATTTTTCCGGGGTGGAATTGATCAGACCGTCTTGATCACTGCCAGACAATGACGTGCCAGATCAATCGGCGCACCCTTTGCCACACTGATGGAAGATCGAAGGGGGTGACATCTGTCCGCATGCTGCACTGGGGGCCAAACCTGTCTTTGCCTAAGCGGCACTCTACGGCTTGAGCATTGGACCTCTCGATATTGCAACCCAGCAAGAAGCGATCGATGATGTGTCCTTCACCAACGGAGACACGCCTGCTAATGTCCGAATCTACTCCTCGCAAGATCTCCCTGACGTTCCTGATCGAGCTCAACGAGGCACGCGCCTTACAAGGTCTGCCGCCGCTGTCATCGAAGGACTGGGCAGCATCTTTGGAACGCAGTATCGATTCTTTGACTCTCCCAACGCCGCCCAGTACGGGGACGGATTCGTCCTGCGCGGGCGCCGACCCGGGGTTGCCTACATCCGCGCCACCGAAGGCGACGCAGCCCCCCTCGTCGTAGCAGGGCACGAGACTTACCACACCTTCACCCCGCAGGAGCGGACCCGCTTCTCCGCAGCGATCGACCCCTACGTCGATGCGTCGGACGATGCGCAGCTCGAGTTCCTCGGCTCCTACACCGGCGGCAAGTACCGCGACAAGATCAACCAGTTGCGTCAATCCGGTGTGCCGGGATCGGACATCCTGGATGCGGTGCTGGCCCAGGCGCAGCAGGACGGGGCCAGACCCTGACCCGAGGCGCCCTGCGCGAAGAGTTCGACGCGGACATCTTCGGCAACCGGATGAAGGACACCGGGTTCTGGGAGAAGGTCTTCACGGAGCTCCGGGCCCAGAATCGCCCGCTGCTGGAGAAGATCCGCAACTCACTGAAGCGCACCATCGAATACCTGAAGGGCCAGAAGCAGACGCTGCGCGGCTTCGACACGGACCGCTATATCCGCGATCTCGAAGCGGTGCAGCAGGTGGCGGCCCGCACCCTCTTGTCGGCCGCGACGCGCCAGAAAGGGGAGCAATCCTCACGTTCCAGCAGTGTGGTACGCTCCGAAGCGCGCGATCGGGTGGGTCCGTTCTCCTCGGAAAAGATGGCGGAAGGGTCCAAGGCTTGGCACGCGAAGCAGGGCAACCAGTACAACATCGAGCAGGCAGACGATGGTTTCTACCTGACTCGGACAGGAGCGGCAGATAGACAAAAAGGACAGCTGGACACCGGAAGATGCGCGCGAGCAGAAGTCGATGCAGGAGCAAGTCGACAAAGCGCTCGAGGCGGGCCCGCGGCCGTTGCAGTCGCTCAAGGAGATCAACGCGAATCGGGTCAAGGCCGGAATGAAGCCCCTGTCGCAGGAGACGTTCGACGCAGCGCGGAAGGGTCAGTAAGCCTCACCGCGGTCATTTCAGCAAGCAGCAGCGCATGTTGCGACGCAGCCGTGGTTTGAAGAAACGAAAGATCAGACACGTGCGGTTTTGCTCAGTCAGAACAAGGTGATGATGGCCGAGCAGATCACGGCGTTGCACGAAGCGGCAGGGGCTGCCGGACTGGACTACAGCACATCCATCGATGGGCGCGGCGCCAAGTTTCTGCACTTCGGGGATGACGCTGGGTGGGACGCACTTCTCTCCGCCTCGGCAGGTATCGCCGAAGCGGCGGGTTTGAAAGACATCACCCCTTATTTTGCAAGGAGCGAACTCAATGCAGCGGACACCTATCTCGCGGGAAGAAACGGAAAGAATCTGCGCGAAGCACGGACTGAAGATGGCGGGGCCGGACCATCCGATCTATTCCGAAGGGCCGTCGATTCAATTCTTGTCCCGTATGCAAAAGCCGTCGGAGCAGAAGGCTATCGTTTCTCCCCAGACCGATATGGACAACGGTTCGGACTGACCCAGCCTGAGGTCGAGTACATCCGCGCTGCGCTGCGCCCGAAGACGGGCAAAGCTGTCTCGACTGTTCCGATCGTAACGGGGGAGAAGATCATCACGCCTCCCCGGAACAACAACCGGACCAAAACGCCGGGAGTCAGCAAGAACGACTTGCTGTGGGCGCTGCAGAACCGCACCGCCGCGGTCGGTCAGCGGAGCTCGAGGCTGCAGCGGCCATCCCCTTTGCGTGAATCGGCAATTGGGAGCTTGACGAACCCAGGGAGGCTGAGTTGTAATTCGTTCGCGCCGATTTGAGCTTCAGCTTGCGGGCGCTTTATAAATGCGGCTAAAGCGGTTCTCTATCAAACCCGCTTTGGCTCTTGCCCAGCGGGTTTTTTGTTGGGCGTCGCCGAGTTAAGGACAACTTGCAGGGCGATTGATAAATGCTGCTAAAGCGTCGCCGCCTCTTCGCCCCCGCGAGGCCGGTCACGCCGGCTCAATCGGGGGCAAGGAGCACCAAAATGGTCATCACCGAATGGACCGGCGACCGGCGACCGCCCTCTAGCCAATACGAAGCCCTTGGCAAGTTCATCCTGCGTCTGGGTAACCGCCCAAGCTCAGAGGCAGCACCCCCGCTCACTCCACCAATTCGCGATCCGCTGCCGGTTGTCCCGCCGTGGTTGGGCTGGCGGTGACATGGCTCTCTCAACTACCCGAACTCAGCAGTGTGCGACCTTCCGTCTGGTCTGCCGTGGCGGAACGGTCAACGCTCAAGCTCCTCTGCTTGGCGGTCCCTCTGGTTCGAACGGATCGCAGCTGTCACATGCAGGACGGTAGCGAATGCTCTGCGTGACATAGAAAGGCTCCACAGGTGCGGCCCACCTTACGGGCCGGGGGGATTTGAGTCCAGCTTGCGGCCCCCGCCAGATCGGCAAAGCCGCTAAAGAGGAGTACCCATCATGATTCGCGAACAATGTAGTTTTGGCTCCAGCGCCAAAGAACTCGCCCAGGTCGCACGCGACGAGCTGTGCTACCACGACGAACGACTGGCCTTCTGGAAGGGCAAGAAAATATCGGTGATGGACACGATCCGCACCGAATGCCTGGAGCTCGACGAAACGAACACGGCTGCGCTCGAGTGGCACACCCTGCGTCGCGACGGGTACGACGGCTGGCGTCAGGTGCTTTCCGCCCAGATGTTCTTCTTTGGGAGAGGGTGACCATGGACCGCCGGACTTTCCTCAAAACGCTGGCCTCTTTCGGCGCGTCGATTGCCCTGCCGATCGATCTGGCTACCGCTTCTCAGGACGAGGTCGACGAGGCGTGGATCGAAGCGGCCCGCACCTGGGATCTCTTCGTGGTCGGCGAATACCGCACGCTTTGGTACGCCAACTTCGAGGAGCCGACCACACGCTACGAAGCGTACGGATTTTGCGAAGTCAGTGACGTCAGCGAATCGATCGTCGAGCGCCACTGCGACATGTACGAACCCATCCAGCAACTCTACCGGGATCACCTGCGAAAGCAGGATCCAGCGCTGGAGGCGGCGGTGATCGACGAGTTGGCCGACGTCAACTGGCTTGAGTGGTACCGAGAGGCCAAGGGCTCGGATCAATCGGCCATCGAATCGATCCTCGATAGCTGGCTCTGCGACGCACCGGACCCATGCCAGGAGTGGGAGGACTACTACGCAAACGGCGACGCGCAGGGGGCGGCCTATACCCGCTTTCAGCGCGAGGATTCCGAACTAATGGATGCGCTGGGGATTGTCGTCATCGAAGGCGACTGCCCGGGCAGCAGCTACTTCGCGGCTCAGCTCCACACCCCGGTCGAGGAAGCGAACCGGATTGCCGCCGAGCGCGGATGGTCGATCCGCTTCGTCTACGAGGGCGAAGACATCGTGCGTTACGACCGGAAGCCGGTGGTCTGAGCGATCGAACTGACGCCACAAAACCACGCGACAGACATCCCCATTCCCCATCCCCGCATCGAGCACCCCATGAGCCATCGAACCTACCTCTTCACTTCCGAATCCGTCTCCGAAGGCCATCCTGACAAGGTCGCCGATCAGATCTCCGACCGCATTCTCGACGCATTCCTCGGCCGCGACCCTGACGCGCGCGTTGCCTGCGAGACCATGTTGGCCGACCAATTCGTACTCGTCGCTGGCGAGTTCAAGACACGTGATGAGGGGATCTTCCGCGACATTGAGGCGGCGGCCGAAAGCATCGTTCGCAGAACACTCGCCGACATTGGCTACACGGACGCAGCGACCGGCATCGACCCGCGCCGTTGCCAAGTCAAGATTGCCTTCAATCACCAGTCGAGCGAGATCGGGCAAGGCGTGGATCGGGCCGATGGCGAGATTGGCGCTGGCGACCAGGGGTTGATGTTCGGTTACGCCTGCGACGAAACGCCCGAGCTGATGCCGCTGGCGCTCAGTCTCGCGCACCAGCTGGTGCGGCGCCAGGCCGCGCTGCGCAAGTCGGGCGAACTGCCTTGGCTGCGGCCGGACGCCAAGAGTCAGGTCACCGTACGCTACGATGACGGCCGACCAGTCGCCATCGAGAAGGTGGTGCTTTCGACCCAGCACGCAGAGTCGATCGATACCGCCACGCTGCGCGCCGAAGTGCTACGCCACATTATCGGCCCGGTCATCCCGGCGTCGCTGCGCAGCCCCGGATTCGAGGCGCTGATCAACCCCACTGGCCGGTTCACGGTCGGCGGGCCAAAGGGCGACACCGGCCTCACCGGTCGCAAGATCATCGTCGACACCTACGGCAGCGCCTGCCCGCATGGCGGTGGAGCCTTCTCGGGCAAGGACCCAAGCAAGGTCGATCGCTCGGCGGCCTACATGGCACGGCACGTCGCCAAGGCTCTGGTGGCCGAAGGACTGGCGAAGAGATGTCTGGTGCAGTTGGCCTACGCCATCGGTGTGGTCGAGCCGGTGTCGGTGATGGTCGATACTTACGGCACAGCGACTCAGTCGGACGAAGAACTCGAGGCACTTGTGAGGGCGCGCTTCCGACTGACGCCGAAGGGCATCATTGAATCGCTGGATCTGAAGCGGCCGATCTATGCGCAGACTGCGGCGTATGGGCACTTTGGGCGGGCGGACCTCGATCTGCCGTGGGAACACACAACTGGCGCTTAGGAACTCGGTGACCATGGCAAAGACCGCGAAACCTGACGAAGAAATACCCAGCGACACCTTTGCGCAAAAGATACTGGGGGCCCTGGCGATCGTGCCAGGGTATGGGGCTTTCAAGGAGCAATCCGTTGGTGAAGATGGAGCGGTCGTGACGCACCGCTTTCCATGGGCAATTGGGATGGCATGCTCTATGCGCACGGGTCAATATCTGAACCGTTTTGGCGATCTGCATCTGCCGGAGTGGGTAGGCAAATTGCATCCGGCTCAGCGGAGTCGGCTCTGCCAACTCGCCATCGATCACGGCATTCGACTTCCGGAGCAGCGGCCCATGAACGTGCCAGTAGCCCCTTCATCCGAGGCCAGTCTGTTGATCGTCACCACCAGCGAGAAGTCCATCCAACAGTCCCGCAAGAAGCACGAAACTCAGATGTTCCAACTGATTCGCGACACCCTGATAGCGTCGGCCGGGCAGGAGGCACAAATTCAGCCCTTCAAGCTTATGGGTCGAGGACATGAAGCGCGAGTGACGCTCAGTCGGCAGCTTGCGCAAGTGTTGCGTAGTGTCGACCTTCCCTGTAGCCGGCTGTCTGGCTACGGCCCCAGCTTTTGCTATCCGGCACGAGTTTTCGAAGGTGCAGCGGCCCGCCTTAAAGAGATAACGGGCCTGGAGATACTGGTGAGTAGTATCGATCGTAGTCAGTACTCCATCCAAGGGGACTGGAAGCATGGGAGCCGCGGCCCCTGATCTCGTCTCCAGGCAACACCCCTCGGTGCTTGCCGAGAGACGGCTTCTCGACAAGCATCGGCACTGAGCCACAGCCGTTCGCAGCTTCCACCGTCCAAGATTGACCACATCGAAACTCCATGGGGTTCGCATAATCATTTTTTGTTCCTGCTCCAACTTTGCTGGACAATAGCGGCGTTACTCGGATGCCGGTCTAACGAACAAAACCGAGTGCGCCAATGTGGCCAAGATGCCCAACAAGAACACAAAGGGAGCGCCGCACTGATGGCCAAGACAACCTTCGACACCAATCCCGTGTTGCTCCAAACGCTCCTCAAAAACTGCGAGGACGGCAAGCTGCAACTGCCGGACTTCCAGCGTAGCTGGGTGTGGGAGGAGGAGCGCATCATGAGTCTCATCGCCTCCGTCTCGCGGGGCTTCCCGATGGGGGCGCTAATGTCGCTCAAGTCGAAGATCGACACGGGGGTGGTCTTCGCCTATCGCCCCATTGAAGGCGCACCGGTTGCAGTGCAGACGAAACCGGAACAACTGCTACTCGATGGTCAGCAGCGAATGACTTCGTTGTACCAAAGCTGCATGCGCCGGCAGGTCGTGTCCACCATCACCGCCAAGAAACGACTGGTCAGGCGATGGTTCTACATTGACATGATGAAGGCACTCAACAGCGAGGCCGACCGAGACTCAGCGATTTTCGCGGTGCCCGAAGACCGCAAGTTGAAGGTAAATTTTGACAAAGACATCGTGCTCGACCTGTCATCGCCAGAACTGGAGTACGAGAAGCTAATGTTTCCGCTGAATCAGGTATTCAGCACGGATGTGTGGATGCAGGGTTTCTGGAGCTACTGGAACAAGAAGGGCGAGGACAAAATCGGCATCTTCTTTCGCTTCCAGAATGATGTCCTGAAGAACTTCGCCGAATATCAGGTGCCCGTCATCGCGCTCGGGGCCGACACCTCCCACGAAGCCGTCTGCCTCGTCTTCGAGAAGGTCAACACCGGCGGCAAGGCGCTGGATGCCTTTGAGTTGCTCACCGCCATGTATGCCGCCCAAGGGCACAAGCTGCGTGATGACTGGCTTGGGGACGAGATGTCCGACAACGCCGATCTTAAACTCGGCCTCCAGAAGCGGCTCGCCAACTTCGGCCGCGCTGCCGGGCAGGCACAAGGCGTTCTAGCCAACGTCGCCTCGACCGACTTCCTGCAAGCGATTGCCCTGCTGCATACCAAGGAACTGCGCCTCGCGGCGATAGCCGACCCAACCAAGAAGGAAAGCGACTGGCCCGCCGTCCGCGCCACGCGCCAATCACTGCTCGATCTGCCGCTGGCCGCCTACAAGAAGCATTACACCGCTGTCCGTGCCGGATTTGAACGCGCCGCCAAATTCCTGCGCCAGCAGCAGATTCACCGCGTCGTTGATCTGCCCTACCAGACGCAACTCGTTCCCCTTGCCGCCGTCTTTGCCGAGATCGGCGACAAGGCTGAACACACGACGAACAACGACAAGATCGCCCGCTGGTACTGGTGCGGTGTGTTTGGCGAACTGTACGGTTCGGCAGTCGAAAGCCGCTTCGCAAAGGACATCCTTGAGGTGCCCGCCTGGCTCGATGGCGGATTGGAGCCCACCACCGTCACCGAAGGCGTGCTGCGCGCCGACCGCCTGCTAACCATGCGTTCACGCCTCTCTGCCGCCTACAAGGGCTTGCAGGCACTTTTGCTGCGCGAGGGCGCAATCGACTTCCGCAGCGGCCAAGCCTTCGACCAGATCGTCTTTTTTGATGAAGGTGTCGATATTCACCACATCTTCCCCAAAGCCTGGTGCGAATCGCAGAAGCTGCCGTCCTCAATCTACGATTCTGTTGTCAACAAGACCCCGCTCGGCTACCGCACCAACCGCATCATCGGTGGCGTCGCACCCTCAATCTATCTGGAAAAATTGGAAAAGGGCAAAGCCGGCTTCAACGGCCAGATCATCGAACCACCCATCGACAAGGCAGCGCTGGCTGAATACCTCCAATCGCACTGCATCCCGGTGCTGGAGCTTTACGCCAACGACTTTGCCGGGTTTATGAAGGCGCGCCAGAAGCTGCTCATGGAACTGGTCTCGGGTATCACTGGTCATGCGGCGCCGACCACGGACGACGCCGCCGACGAAGGCGAAGACATCCCCACCGCAATGGCCCACGACAGTGGCCTTGAACTCGTAGAAGCCGACTGACTATGCTCTGGATTGCCCCCTCCGAAAAAGACGCCGCCTCCTCCTCGCTCGAAAAGCGTCTGTGGGATGCCGCCGACCAGTTCCGCGCCAACTCTGGCCTCAAGGCTCAGGAATACTCCGGCCCCATCCTCGGTCTGATCTTCCTGCGCTTTGCCGAAGTCCGCTTCGCCATTCAGCGCACCAAACTCGAAGGCGCCAGCGCGTCGTCGCGGCGCGGCAGCCGGGTCGATGAACCCGCCGCCTACCACGCTGAGGGCATCCTCTACCTCGCCTCCGAGACGCGCTTCGACTATCTTCTGACGCTGCCCGAGGTGGCCGACATCGGCGCCAAGGTCAACGCCGCGATGCGCGAGATCGAGAAGCACAACCAGCAGCTTGCCGGCGTGCTGCCCAAGACCTACAACCTTTTCACCAGCACCTTGCTCAAGGAACTGCTGAAGAAGGTCTCCGAGATTCCGGCCACGCTCGACTACGACGCCTTCGGCCGCATCTACGAATACTTCCTTGGCGCCTTTGCCATGACCGAGGGACAGGGTGGCGGCGAGTTCTACACGCCCTCCAGCATCGTCAAACTGCTGGCTGAAATCATCGAACCCTTCCACGGTCGCATCCTCGACCCCGCCTGCGGCTCCGGCGGCATGTTCGTGCAGTCGGCGCGCTTCGTTGCCGAACACCAGAAGAGCCCCGCCGCCGAACTCGCCATCTGCGGCGTCGAAAAAACCGACGACACCGGCCGTCTATGCCGCCTCAACTTGGCCGTGCATGGGCTGGAAGGCGACATCAAACACGGCGGCAACATCAACAGCTACTACGACGACCCGCACACCGCCACCGGTCAGTTCGACTTCGTCCTCGCCAATCCACCGTTCAACGTAAATGCGGTGGACAAGGAACGGCTGAAAGACATGGTCGGCGCCGGTCGCCGCTTCCCCTTTGGCCTGCCGCGCACCGATAACGCCAACTACCTGTGGATACAGCTCTTCTACTCGGCGCTCAACGCCACCGGCCGCGCCGGGTTCGTTATGGCCAACTCCGCCTCCGACGCCCGCTCGTCCGAACAGGAACTGCGGCAGAAGTTGATCGAAGCACGGGCGGTCGATGTCATGGTCGCGGTCGGCCCCAACATGTTCTACACCGTCACGCTGCCCTGCACGCTGTGGTTCTTCGACAAGGGCAAGGCCAAAACCAAGCGCGCCGACACCGTACTGTTCATCGACGCCCGCCACATCTACCGGCAGGTCGATCGCGCCCACCGCGACTGGACGCCATCGCAGATCGGCTTCATCGCCAACATCGTCCGCCTCTATCGCGGCGAGGCGCTTGATCTAATAGTTGGCGATGGCGGAACGGCAGCCAAAATCAAAGAAGTCTTTGGCGACAAACCCGCCTACGCCGACGTGCCCGGCCTGTGCAAGGCCGCGACGCTCACCGAGATCGAAGCCCAGGGCTGGTCGCTCAACCCCGGCCGTTACGTCGGCGTCGCACCGGGCGAGGAGGTCAGCGACGAGGACTTCAAGGAACAGCTCGAAACCTTGAACGAGGAGCTGGAATCGCTGAACGCTCAGGCTCGGGAATTGGAGCAGACCATCGCCGCGAATGTGGCGGAGATTTTGGAGGCTTGAAAATGGCAGCAACCGTCCATCCCCTATTCGAGACGCCACTGCCAAGAGGGTGGCAACTAGTAACGGTTGACGACATCAAGTCGCCTGAAAAATCGGCTTGTGTCGCAGGCCCATTCGGTTCGAACATCAGCTCAAAATATTTCGTCGAATCAGGTGTGCCCATTATTCGGGGTGGAAATCTTCGCAACGACCTTACGAGGTTCGTGCCAGAGGGATTCGCATTCGTGAGCGCGGAGCAAGCAACAAAATACAGAGCGCAACACGTCCGTGCGGGCGATTTGGTTTTCACTTGTTGGGGAACCATTGGCCAGGTCGGCCTTATTCCAAAAAACGGCCCATTTCCCGAGTACATCATCTCCAACAAGCAGCTTAAGCTGCGGCCCAACCTCGACCTCGCTGATCCGGAGTACCTGTTCTTCTACTTTGCCGGACCGAAGATGGTTCAGCACGTCCTCGGCAAAGCGATTGGGGCTGCAGTTCCAGGTATCAACTTGGGAATTTTGAAGAAGCTTCCGGTTGTACTCCCCCCGCTCCCCGTCCAGCAACGGATCGCGGGCATCCTGTCGGCCTACGACGAACTCATCGAGAACAGCCAGCGGCGCATCAAGATTCTTGAGTCGATGGCCCGCGCCCTCTACCGCGAATGGTTCGTCCACTTTCGCTTCCCCGGGCACGAAAACCACCCCCGCGTCGCCTCCCCCCTCGGCGAGATTCCGCAGGGGTGGGAGGTGAAGAAGCTCAAGGACGTTTGCGGCCTTACGATGGGCCAGTCGCCGAAATCGGAGTTCTACAACGAGGTCGGTGACGGTGTTGCATTCCATCAGGGCGTTACGAATTTTGGGGATCGGTTCCCATCTGACCGCTTGTTCTGCACTGCAGAGGGACGCATCGCGGAAGCTGGCGACATTCTATTTAGCGTGCGTGCGCCGGTTGGACGAATGAACATCGCCAACAAGAGGATCATCTTGGGTCGAGGTCTGTCGGCCATACGGCACAACCAAGGGCACCAAGCGTTTATTTGGGAGCAACTGCGAAACCGCTTCACAAAGGACGACATGATGGGTAATGGGGCCATCTTCGCATCGGTGACGAAGGACGACATGCAAGGCATTGAGTTGGTGTGCCCTCCGTCTTCGGTAGTGGAAACCGCCACGAAACATTTCGAGCCACTGCATTCGGAAATTGCCACACTGAGCCAGCAAGTTCAAAACCTTCGCCGCACCCGTGATCTGCTGCTGCCGCGCCTGCTCTCCGGCCAGGCTTTGCCGCTCGATCTTGTGGAACCAGCAACATGACCCAATTCTCGATACCCGTCATTGAATACGGTTGTGCCCGTCCCGGAGCCGCCATAGCTCCGCCACAGCCGTTCATAGTTAATGATCGTCAGCTTGTATTTGCGATGGTCAGGTCAGTGCTAACCGTGAACTCAGGGCGGGCGTCGCGAAAATACTTGGCTGCGATCGTGAAACCGACTCTACGGTTCTTGCTCGACTGGAATCGCGCACCCGATCTCCGCGTATCAGCCCTCTATCTGAACGTGATTCGTGATTTTTCGGCGACCACGAGAATTGGCGAACTAGCGCAAGGAGTGAGCTACGCCTACTGGAAATGGGAGCGTGGTTACCATTGGATAGCAGATTTCGGCCCATGGGTTGCGGGATTGCATCCGCCCTATGCCGGGACAAAGTCTCCGGATTATGTGATGCTGAATCCGACAAGTAGCGACTTGGCTGTAATGGAATCCAAGGGCACCGGTTCGAACTGTCACAAGTCAGCGATGGGTACAGCACTCCGCCAAGGCAAGGACGCTGTTGCCCACCCATCATTTTCGCGATCTTTTGGTAGCGTCTTGACTCTTGACTCTCAAAATTCTGCTGGAGTCGGTACGCTGCACATTCGCGACCCCGAAGGCGCGACCGAGTTGTTGCCTGAACTGAGTTACTACGTCTTTCGTCGCTCTTTTGCGAGCTGGTTCGAACTGACTGGCGATGAGAATCTGGCAGCTTGGTGTCGACAAGAGTTCAGGGAGGGTAGTGATCCTCGGCAGAGTCGTCGCCAAATCACTAACGACAATGGCGAGAAAAGTAGCCCACTACGTGCAATTACGGCCGCAGCAGTCGGATTCGATCCTGATCGTGTCCGCTTTGAAATCGACCCGCTAATCGCGCAAGCACTCGGCGACTTTGACGAGTTCAAGAAGATACGCCCCCAATTAGGCAAACACGGATCTACCATTGGGAATATTTCAGATCGGGGATCGATGGTGTTCCCCGACGGAACCCTAGTCATCGAGGGATAGCAATGTCCCACGCCTATTCCGAAGACCAGCTCGTCGAACAGCCCGCCATCAGCCTGTTTGCTGCGCTCGGCTGGCAGACGGTATCGGCGATGGAAGAGACGTTCGGTGCGGACGGAACGCTGGGGCGCGCGACCAAGGGCGAGGTGGTGCTGGTCGAACGCCTGCGCGCTGCGCTGTCCAAATTTAACCCGACACTGCCGCCGGAGGCGATTCAAACCGCCATTGATGAGCTAACCCGCGATCGTTCGGCGATGAGCCTGGAGGCCGCCAACCGCGAGGTTTATCAACTGCTCAAGGAAGGCATCAAGGTGTCCGTCCCTGACCGCGAACACGGGGGCCAGAAGACGGAACGCCTGCGCGTGGTCGATTGGGAACATCCGGAGCACAACGACTTCCTGCTGGTCAGCCAGTTCAGCGTCACTGGTGCGCTCTATACCTGCCGGCCCGATCTGGTCGGCTTCGTCAATGGCCTTCCCTGGGTGGTGATCGAACTCAAGAAACCGGGTGTGCCGGCGCGGGCGGCGTTTGACGAGAACCTGACCCACTACAAGCAGCAGATTCCAGCGCTATTTTGGAGCAACGCGTTCCTCATCGCCAGCAACGGCACCGACAGCCGCGTCGGCTCGCTCACCGCCGAGTGGGGGCGCTGGGTGGAGTGGAAGCGTATCGAGCGCGAGGACGAACCCCGCCGCGTGTCGCTGGAAGTCATGCTGCGCGGCACCTGCGACCCGACACGCCTGCTCGATCTGGTCGAGAACTTCACCCTGTTTTCCGAACACAAGGCGGGGCAGATCAAGATCCTTGGGCAGAACCACCAGTTCCTCGGCGTCAATAATGCCATCGCCTCCATGCTCGAAGCACGCAAGCTGGGCCACGGGCGCGGCGGCGTGTTCTGGCAGACGCAAGGCAGCGGCAAAAGCTTCTCGATGGTGTTCTTCGCCCAAAAGGTGCTGCGCAAACTAGCCGGCAACTGGACCTTTGTGATCGTCACTGACCGCGTCGAACTGGACGAGCAGATCGCCAAGACCTTCAAGACCACCGGCGCGGTGTCGGAGGCCGAAGGAGATGAATGCCATGCCGCCAGTGGTGCCCACCTGCGCGAGCTTCTGCGCGGCAACCACCGTTACGTCTTCACGCTGGTGCACAAGTTCCAGACGTCCGAGTTGCTGTGTGACCGCTCCGACGTGATCGTGCTGACCGACGAAGCGCACCGCAGCCAGTACGACACGCTGGCGCTCAACATGCGCGCAGCCCTACCCAAGGCGATGTTCCTGGCCTTTACCGGGACGCCGCTGATCGCCGGTGAGGAGCGCACCAAGGAAGTCTTCGGCGATTACGTTTCAATCTACGACTTCCAGCAGTCCATCGAAGACGGCGCCACCGTGCCGCTGTTCTACGAGAACCGCACACCGGAACTGCAGCTCGTCAATCCGGACCTGAACGAAGACATTTACCGTGTGATCGAGGATGCCGATCTCGACGCCGATCAAGAGGCCAAGCTGGAGAAGGTGCTGGGACGGCAATACCACCTGATCACCCGGGACGACCGGCTGGAAACCGTGGCACAGGACATCGTGTGCCACTTCCTCGGGCGCGGAATGTTGGCAAATGCGGTTGGTAAGGCGATGGTGGTGTCGATCGACAAGGCCACCGCGCTGCGCATGCACGACAAGGTGAAGGTGCATTGGGCGGAGGAAACCGCACGGGTCCAGAAGGAACTGGGCGAACTGCACTACCAGCCGCGCGGTGGTGAGATGAGTCCCGAGCAGGCACACCGCGATGCACGCCGGGCCAAACTGAAAGCGCGGCTCGATGTGCTGACCACAACCGACATGGCGGTGATCGTCTCGCCGGGGCAGAACGAGATCCAGCAGATGCAGGCGCTGGGCCTGGACATCGAGCCGCACCGCAAACGCATGAACCTGTCGTCTTCCACCGGGCAGCCGGGGCTGGACGAGAAGTTCAAGGACACCGACGATCCGCTGCGGCTGGTCTTTGTCTGCGCCATGTGGCTGACCGGCTTCGACGCCCCAAGCTGCTCGACGGTGTATCTCGACAAGCCGATGCGCAACCACACGCTGATGCAGGCCATCGCCCGCGCCAACCGTGTGTTTCCCGGCAAGCACAGCGGCGTCATCGTCGATTACGCCAACGTCTTCGCCTCGCTGGAAAAAGCGCTGGCGATCTATGGCGCAGGCAAGGACGGTAAGAGTCCGGTCAAGGACAAGCAGCAACTGGTCGAAGAACTGCGCACGTCGGTGGTGGGTGCCACGGCCTTCTGCGCCGCACACAAGGTGATGCTAACCGAGATAGAGGCGACGGCGGCCGGCAGCATGGAGCGCCTGTCGTGCATTCAGGACGGCATGAACGCGCTGATCTCACCCGACCCGCTGCGCAGCGACTTCTTTGCCCATGAGCGGCTGGTCAGTACGCTCTACCGCGCCGTGAAGCCCGATCCGTCAGCGCTGGAGTTCGCCAGTCGTGTCGCCTGTCTGACGACACTGGCCGAAGCCATCCGCGCCACGCTCAACCCGAACCCGCCGGATATTTCCAAAGTGATGGGTCAGATCAACGTCCTGCTTGACGGATCCATCACTGGCCATGAAATTCGGCAGTCAGGCCCACCGGCACTTGATCTGTCAAAAATCAACTTCGAAGCGCTGGCCCAACGTTTCAAGGAATCCAAGCACAAGAACACTGACCTCGAAGTGCTCAAGACTGCGATCCGCGCACAACTGGAAAAGATGATCCAGTTGAATCGCACCCGCGCCGACTTCGCCGAAAAATTCGAGGCACTGATCGAAAGCTACAACGCTGGCAGCCGCAGCATCGAGGAACTGTTTGCCGAGTTGGTGACACTGTCCAACAGCCTGAACGACGAGCAGGAGCGCCATGTACGCGAGAACATGAGCGAGGAAGAGTTGGTGATTTTTGACATCTTGACGCGGCCGGCCCCCGAGCTATCGGCCGAAGAACGCACCGAGGTGAAGAAGGCTGCGCGCGAACTACTGACCAGGCTCAAGGCATTGCTTGTCCTTAACTGGCGGCAGAAGGCTGCGGCGCGCTCACAGTTGAAGCTGGCCATCGAAGACATGCTCGACAGCGGCCTGCCGCGCGTATACACCCCGGAGCTCTACAACCAAAAATGCTCGGCGGTTTTTGAGCATGTATATGAAAGCTACCCGGAGCGGAATGCCGGCGTTTATGCGTGAAGCCTTTTACACAACATCCATTGTGATCGGCCGCACCGGGGCGCTCGGTGTGGTGGAGAAGGCGTACCGGGTCGAGCTGGCTTGAACGACATATGAAGTGCGAGTCATATGTCCATTGGTTCTGAGTGACGAAGGCGATACCCGAAACAGGTCAGAACTCACACGAACAGCAGTGCTTCGCGGTTACGATGGCGTATCAAACTACCAATGCAAGTTGATTGCCATGCTTCCAGCTGCCGCCGCCATTCTGATCGCTGCCCTCGTCTCCACTTCTGCCGACGCGCAGGTGTACAAATGCAAGGAGGACAGCACCGGGAAAGTCACATTCTCGGATGTGCCGTGCCATGGGAAGAACGCAGGTGGCTCCGTCAATCTGCATGAGAACACGCTCGACACGTCGGGCAGTCGAGAACAGGCGCTCAAGCGCGAAATTAGGGATCTGCAGGAAAGGATGGATTCCTACGAAGCTGCGGGCTCATCGCGCAGCCAGTACGGGCGAACGGAGTCGGATCTTCAAGCCGAGCGAGCCGACTCCCATGCTTGCAAGCAAGCAAAATGGTCGCTCGACATCGAAGCGGGGTCGATGACCCGAAACAAGGCATCTGTCGCTTCGAAGGAAGCCGCGATGCGGAGTGCTTGCGGCATGCGAGAGCCAGACCGGGTGGAGATCCACAACGAATACGGCCGCCGCGGATCCTCAAGGGCCGCACCACCCAGAGCGACGACAATCACGAATTGTGACAGCGGCGGGTGCTGGGACAACGCGGGAGGGCGCTACAACCGAGGGGCTGGAAATACGTATTTCCCGGCAGCAGGCGGTGGCGCGTGTCAGATGATCAACGGCCGGATGCAGTGCCCCTGACGTCATTGACCTGAGCAATCCGGGCGCCGACTTCACTTTCGGCGCCGGTTCAGCACGATCAGGCCGCGGCGCGGGCGTAGTGCAGGTCTTTCTGCAGCTTGACGATGGTGGCGAAGACATCGCCGAGGGTGACCGCTTCGCCGGCCTCGAGCCGCTTCTCCAAGCGCACGGCCGGGGAGGAGCTGACCATACCGGTGGTGCGCGCACTCGGTTCCCTGCCGACACCGGTCAGCCAGGCGCGCACCAGCGGGTGGTTCATCCGCTGCGCGTTGTGGGCGATGACGTCGGAGCGCGTCCGATCGAGCAGGGCAAAGGCGTCGAAGAGGTCGTCGGCGTCGGCCTGGGGCATGGTGTTGTTGGTGGCGGTCATGGCGTTTGCTCCTGGTCGAGTGCTGCGTTTGGTGTGACTCCATTACAGCGGATGCGCGGCACGTTGTAACCGGGAGAATTGCTCCCCCATTTTCCAGCTTTCCCTTTCTGTGGCGCGGTGTTCAGCCCCGGGGTGGGTGAGTGGCGCTCACCTTTTCAGCGTGGAAAAATTGTAACGGTGGGACGCTGGGCAGCTGCCCGACGGATCGAAAGCGCGGAAGCGAAAAACCACAGCCTGGTGTCATGCCGGTGAGGATGAGTTCGCGGAGTCGGGGAGGTCGATGCGGGTGCCGATTCGGTGGGGCGGCGGTGGTGGGGGTGGGGCGCGAAACGATCTGAAATTCAGTTTCGCGGCTGGGGGCGCTGTTTTCTCGACGTGGGGGGTTTGGGGGTTTTGGGGGGGTCTCCCGGTCCTCTAGACCCCGGGACACCCTGTTTTTCAATAACGATACCTCCCCAGATATGTAGCTATGGAAAAAGCCCCCAACCCCCCCCACCCCCCCAAAAAAAAGGGATCT
>JAUSOD010000051.1 GCA_030656215.1 Azoarcus sp. | reverse complement strand
CAAGTGGAACCAGTGGCTGTTTTTGAAGATGCTGGAAAAGGGCATTGCTTACCGCAAGACCCAGGTGGTGAACTGGGACCCGGTGGACCAGACCGTGCTGGCCAACGAGCAGGTGATCGACGGCAAGGGCTGGCGCACCGGTGCGGTGGTCGAGAAACGCGAGATTCCCGGCTACTACCTGAACATCACCGCCTACGCCGACGAACTGCTCGACGCCCTCGACGGCCTGTCAGGCTGGCCGGAACAGGTCAAGCTGATGCAGAAGAACTGGATCGGCCGCTCCGCAGGCGTCGAGGTGCACTTCCCCTACGACCTGTCCACCATCGGCCAGGCCGGCGTGCTCAAGGTGTTCACCACCCGCGCCGACACCCTGATGGGAGCGACCTATGTCGCCGTCGCCGCCGAGCATCCGCTCGCCACCCAAGCCGCTGCCAGCAAGCCCGAGCTCGCCGCCTTCATCGAGGAATGCAAGCACGGCAGTGTGGCCGAAGCCGACCTAGCGGCAATGGAGAAGAAGGGGATGCCCACCGGCCTGCGTGTGGTGCACCCGATTTCCGGCGAGTATCTGCCGGTGTGGGTCGCCAACTACGTGCTGATGGGCTATGGCGAAGGTGCGGTGATGGCCGTGCCGGCGCACGATGAGCGCGATTTCGCCTTCGCCACCCGTTATCGCCTGCCGATCACGATGGTGGTGCGCTCCACTCGCGACGCGTACGAAGATACCGTGGCGCCGTGGATCGACGCTTATGCAGAACCGGGGCGCCTGGTGAACTCGGGCAAATACAATGGTCTCCACTTCCAGGATGCCGCCGACGCCATTGCTGCCGACCTCGAGGCCAAAGGCCTGGGCAACAAACGGGTGCAGTACCGCCTGCGCGACTGGGGCATCTCGCGCCAGCGCTACTGGGGCTGCCCGATCCCGATGATCCATTGTGCAGACTGCGGCGACGTGCCGGTGCCTGACGAGCAGCTGCCGGTGGTCCTGCCGGAAAACGTCGAAATCACCGGGCGCGGCTCGCCGCTGGCCAAGATGGCTTCGTTCTACGATTGCAGCTGCCCCAAGTGCGGCAAACCGGCGAAGCGCGAAACCGACACCATGGATACCTTCGTCGAGTCGTCGTGGTATTTCATGCGCTACACCTGTGCCGACAATCACGCCGCCATGGTGGACGAGCGCGCCAACTACTGGGCACCGGTCGACCAGTACATCGGCGGCATCGAACACGCCATCCTGCACTTGCTGTACTCGCGCTTCTTCACCCGCGCCATGCGCGACTGCGGGCTGGTCAATGTATCGGAGCCTTTCGCCAAGCTGCTGACCCAGGGCATGGTGGTGGCCGAAACCTATTACCGCGAGCTCGATGGCGGTAAGAAACAATGGCTGAACCCGGCCGACGTCGCCGTCGAACGTGACGAACGCGGCCGCATCGTCGCCGCCAGGCTCGCCAGTGACGGCCTGCCAGTGGTCATCGGCGGGATCGAGAAGATGTCCAAGTCGAAGAACAACGGCGTGGACCCGCAATCGCTGGTGGACCAGTACGGTGCCGATACCGCGCGCCTGTTCACCATGTTCGCCGCGCCCCCCGACCAGCAGCTCGAGTGGTCCGACTCCGGGGTCGAAGGCGCATCGCGCTTCCTGCGCCGGGTGTGGAACCTGGGGCATCTGTATGCCAGCGAAATCCGCAGCGCCCTGCCCGGCAAGCGTCAACTTGTCGGCGGCGAATTGCCTGCCGCGCTGGCCGACGTCCGCCGCGAGATCCATACAAACCTCAAACAGGCCAACTACGATTTTGGCAAACACCAGTTCAATACCGTGGTGTCGGCCGCAATGAAAATCCTCAACGCACTCGAGAAGGCGCCGCGCGAACCTGCCACCGCGCACGCCGAAGTGGTCGAAGAAGGTCTTTCCATCCTGCTGCGCGTGCTATCCCCGATCGCGCCCCATATTACCCATGCGCTGTGGCAGGACTGCGGCTACGGTAGCGACATTCTCGCTGCGGCGTGGCCGGAGCCGCTCGAGGCTGCGCTCAAGCAGGATCAAATCGAGCTGATGGTGCAGGTTAACGGCAAACTGCGCGGCAGCATCAGGGTCGCAGCCGACGCCAGCAAGTCGGACATCGAAAGCGCCGCACTGGCCTCCGATGCCGCACTGAAATTCATGGAAGGGAAGCCGCCGAAGAAAGTGGTGGTGGTTCCCGGCCGTCTGATCAACATCGTGGTCTGAGGACGCGCACATGCATTTCAACCCGTTCCGCCGTCGTCTGCTCGTCGCCGGGTCTGCGCTGGCAAGTGCGGCAGTGCTTGCCGGCTGTGGCTTTCGCCTGCGCGGCCCGCAGCCGCTTGCGTTCGCCACGCTTCACGTGGGGGTGTCCGAATTCTCCGACCTGGGTGCCGCACTACGCAGACAGGTCGCCACCAGCGGCACTACCACGGTCACCGAGGATGCTGCGCAGGCCGAAGCCAGGCTGCAACTTCTCGCCAATGAGCGCACCCGCGAGATTCTGAGCCTGACCGGCGCCGGCAAGGTACGCGAATACCAGCTTGGTCAGCGCATCCGCTTTCGTCTGATCGACAAGGCGGGGAACGAACTGATTCCGCCGACCAATATCTCGGCGCGACGTGAATACACATTCAACGATGAAGCGGTGCTTGGCAAGGTGCAGGAGGAAGCGCTGCTCTATCGCGACATGCAGGCCGATCTGGTGCAGCAGCTCATGCGTCGGCTCGCCGTCTATCGCCGTCCGTCGTGATCCTGCGTCCGGACCAGCTCGCCACCCAGCTCGACAAGCCGCTCGCCCCGCTGTGGGTGCTGCACGGCAACGAGCCGCTGCTGGTGCTGGAAGCGGGCGATGCCATTCGTGCCGCCGCCAGGCGACAAGGCTACTCTGAGCGCGAAACCCTGGTCGTCGGCCAGGGTTTCCGCTGGGACAGCCTCACGCTGGCCGCCGGAAACATGTCGCTGTTCGGTGGCGAGAAGCTGATCGACCTGCGCATCCCCACCGGCAAGCCCGGCCGTGATGGTGGAGACGCGCTGCAGCGCTATGCTGCAAAGCTGCCCACCGGTGTGCTCACCCTGATATCACTACCCGAAGTCGACTGGCAGGGGCGCAAGACCAGCTGGTTCAAAGCACTGTCCGAACATGGAACCGCCATCGAACTCAACGCCCCCGAGCGCGAACGCCTTCCCGCCTGGGTGGCACAACGCCTGGCCGCGCAGAAACAGTCTGCATCGCCAGAGGCGCTGAGCTTCATCGCGGAGCATGTGGAAGGCAATCTGCTTGCCGCCCACCAGGAGATCCGCAAGCTGGGCCTGCTCCATCCCGAGGGCGCGATCAGCCTCGAGCAGGTACAGGACGCGGTGCTCAACGTCGCCCGCTACGACATCGACAAGCTTCGCCAGGCGATCCTCGAGGGCGACCCTGCGCGCTGCGTTCGCCTGCTCGACGGCCTCCGGGGTGAGGGCGCCGCGCCACCGCTGATCCTGTGGGCACTCGCCAACGAAACCCGCAGCCTTGCCGCCTTGCGCACCGGGCGCGATGCCGGACAGCCGCTAGCCGCCCTGTTCAAGGCCGAACGCATCTTCGACAGCCGTCGTCAGCAGGCGCTGGGCCGCGCAATTGATCGCCTCACCCAATCGGCCCTGCGCGCAGCGCTGATGCATGCCGCCCGCATCGACCGCATGATCAAGGGCATCGTCAGCGGCGACGTATGGGACGAGTTCCAGCAACTCGCGCTGCGCCTGAGCCGCCGCTAAAGGGATCTGCAAGCACCGCGTGCCGCCCCCCACCCAGAACCTGCACACTTGCCACCAATCCCTCATTCAGTGATCTAATTGTTCTTTGGCCCGCCTCCGGCCCCCGTCCTTCCCCTTAGCGCCCCGGAACCACAAGATGGACATCCAGACCTACATGCACACCCTCGGCAAACAGGCCCGCGCCGCATCGCGCCTGCTCGCCGCTGCCTCCACCGAGGCCAAGAACATCGCGCTGTTCGCCATGGCGGCAGAAATCCGCGCCTGCCGTGAAGCCCTCCTCGCTGCCAACGCCCGCGATCTGGCGGCTGCGCGCGAAGCCGGACTCGAACCGGCGATGATCGACCGCCTGACGCTGAACGAGAAAGGCGTCGAAGCGATTGCCATCGGCCTCGAACAGGTCGCCGCCCTGCCCGATCCGGTGGGCGAGATGACCGACATCAAGCGCCGCCCCTCGGGCATCCAGGTCGGCAAGATGCGGGTACCGCTGGGCGTTATCGGGATCATCTACGAAGCCCGCCCCAACGTCACCGCCGACGCTGCTGCGCTGTGCCTGAAGTCCGGCAATGCGGCGATCCTGCGCGGCGGCAAGGAAGCGCTGCACTGCAACCAGGCAATCGCCGCATGCGTGCGCGCCGGCCTTGCCGCAGCCGGTTTGCCGGAACACGCGGTACAGGTGGTGGACACCACCGACCGCGCCGCCGTTGGCGCCCTGATCACCATGCCCGAGTTCGTCGACGTCATCGTGCCGCGCGGCGGCAAGGGCCTGATCGAGCGTATCTCGCGGGAATCCCGCGTACCGGTGATCAAGCACCTCGACGGCAACTGCCACGTCTATGTGGACGACGAGGCCGATCCGGCCAAGATCGTACCGATTGTCGAGAACTCGAAGACTCAGCGCTACGGCACCTGCAACACCACAGAGTCGCTACTCGTATCACGCACCGTCGCCGATCTCTGCCTGCCCGCAATCGGCACGATGCTCGCCGGCAAGGGGGTCGAAATGCGCGCCTGCCCGGAATCCCTCGTCCTGCTGCGCGAAGCCGGCATCGCATCGGAAAAGCTCATCGCCGCCACCGAGCAGGACTGGTCGGAAGAGTATCTGGCACCGATTATTGCCATAAAGGTCGTTACCGGACTCGACGAGGCGATTGCCCACATCAACACCTACAGCTCAGGCCATACCGAATCCATCATTACGGAGAACTACACCCACGCCATGCGTTTCCTGCGTGAAGTGGATTCGGCCTCGGTGATGGTAAATGCGTCCACCCGCTTCGCCGACGGCTTCGAATATGGGCTGGGCGCCGAGATCGGGATCTCCACCGACAAGATCCACGCACGCGGCCCGGTAGGCCTTGAGGGCCTGACCAGCCAGAAATGGATCGTGTTCGGCAATGGCGAGATCCGTCGCTAGACACAACATCGCGCCTGACACTCGTACCCAAGCCTGGACGGCACCCCTGAAGCGCCTGCGGATAACCGGGCGCTTCGCATTTACGCACAGACCGATGACAACCAAGACTCCTGCAGAGCCGGCGTTTTCAGCCGTCCTCGCGCTACCGTTTGGCAAATTCGGCATCCGTATTGCGGATGAAACGGTCAGTGAGCTGATCTTCCTGCCCCCTGAAACCCCCCTCATCCCCGCAAACACCGCGCTCGCCATTGCGGTTGCCGAGCGGATCAATGCATGGATCGAGCTTCCGCGCATTGCTCTTGAATTGCCGCTCAGCAAACGCGGAACCGCCTTCCAGCAGCGCGTATGGCAGGCACTACGCGCCATTCCGGCAGGCGAGGTGCGAACCTATGGAGAACTCGCACGCACGCTCGGAACCGCGCCACGCGCCCTGGGACAGGCGTGTGGCGCCAATCCGTTTCCGCTTGTCGTACCCTGCCACCGCGCAGTGGGGATCAAGGGAATAGGCGGCTTTGCCCACGCGTCGGACGGCTATCTGATCGCGGCCAAGCGCTGGCTATTGGACAACGAAGCAATACCGGCCAACGAGGCAAAGTCAGCCAACGAGATGCATTCGACCAAGCACGCGCAATGAGCCGAACGCCATCTCCTGCTCTGCCCGAATCCCTGCGCAGCGAACTGGATGCCTTTACCGACACGCTGTGGCTGGAGCACGGGCTCGCGCGCAACACCCTGTCCGGCTACCGTAGCGACCTCGCCCTGTTCGGACTTTGGCTGGCCGAAAAGGGCACCGCCTTGCGCGTGGCCGAGGGCGCCGACCTGGCCGCCTATCTCGCCGATTTCAGCAAACGCGCCCGCCCGGCCAGCCAGCGCCGTCTGCTCTCAGCTTGGCGACGCTACTACCGGCACCTGTTGGCGCGCGGCGAAATCCAGGCCGATCCGACGCTGCAACTCGACTCCCCGCTACCCGGGCAGCGCTTTCCGAAAACGCTGTCGGAAACCCAGGTCGAAGCCCTGCTGGCGGTTCCCGATGTCGATACGCCACTCGGCCTGCGCGACCGCTGCATGCTCGAAGTGCTTTACGCCAGCGGGCTACGGGTGTCCGAGCTGACCGAGCTCAAACTGTTTGCCGTCAGCCTCAATGAGGGTGTGGTGCGCATCATGGGCAAGGGCAGCAAGGAAAGGCTGGTGCCGCTGGGCGAAATCGCGGCCGACTGGATCACGCGCTATCTTGCCCAGGCACGCCCCCTGCTGCTCGCCGGGCGAGTCTGCGACGCGATATTCGTAACCCGCAGGGGAGGCGCCATGACAAGACAGATGTTCTGGCGGATCATAAAACAATATGCGGTCGGCGCCGGCATTCCAGCCACGCGGATATCACCTCATACCGTTCGGCACGCCTTTGCCACCCACCTCCTGAATCATGGCGCCGACCTGCGGGTGGTACAAATGCTACTCGGGCATGCCGACATTTCGACCACCCAGATTTATACCCATGTGGCCCGCGAACGACTCAAGAAGCTGCACCAGATTCATCATCCACGCGGCTGAATACTGAACACAGATCTCCAACCACCGATACCGGTTCATTGACAGTTGAGAAATATCCTTCCCGTCGGGAGAACGGATCATGAGCAAGATAGAAAAGAATGCGCCGGAAACACCTGCAACCCGCTTTCTGCGCCAGCACGCCATTGCCCATTCGAATCACCTTTACACATACGAGGAGCATGGTGGCA
Organism: Azoarcus sp.; assembly: GCA_030656215.1. Taxonomy (GTDB): domain Bacteria; phylum Pseudomonadota; class Gammaproteobacteria; order Burkholderiales; family Rhodocyclaceae; genus Parazoarcus. Next base: position 92,520 of record JAUSOD010000051.1, on the reverse strand, counting down.
CCGAAGTTTCGGCACGAGAGCTGAATGTCGATGAGCACGCAGTGATCAAGACCCTGATCATGGAAGACGAGAACGCGCAGCCCATGATCGTGCTGATGCACGGCAACCACAAGGTCTCAACCAAGGAACTGGCCCGTCAGGCCGGGCGCAAGCGGATCGAACCGTGCAAACCGGAAGTGGCAAATCGCCATTCAGGCTATCTGGTGGGCGGTACCTCGCCATTCGCCACGCGGAAGAAGATGCCGGTGTTCCTTGAGAGGACGGTTCTTGACCTGCCCCTCATCTATATCAATGGCGGACGCAGGGGCTATCTGGTTGGCCTGCATCCCCACGATCTGCTTCGGGCATTGCAGCCGACACTGGTGGAAGTTGCGAATTGAAATTCGTGTACCCAAGCGGGCATTCAGGTGCGATTTGCAGAACTAAAATGTCGAAATAAAAAACCTTTTATATCAAAGCCCGTTGCTGTCAGAATACGTCGTTGGAAATAGAGCCGATACAATGGCAAAAAAATCCATCCACTATTTGGCCTTGGCCACGGAGCAAGCATGGAACTGGAAACGCTGACACTGACTGAATTAAATCGACTACAAAAACGGGTTGAAACCGAGATCAAGCGCCGCAGCGATACCGCGCGTCGCGACTTGATCAAGCGCATGCAGAAGATGGTTGCCGAGCAGGGCTTGACGTTGGAAGAGGTGCTGGGAACCGTATCGACTACCAGCGAAAAAGCCACCGCCAAGCCGGCCAAAGCGGCAAAGATCAAGAAGGCGGCCAAGCCCACCAAGGTCAGCGTGATCAAGTACCGCAATCCGGCAAACCCGGAGCAGGGCTGGAGCGGTCGCGGACGAAAACCGCAATGGGCGCTTGACTGGCTGGCACAGGGCAAGTCCCTGGACGAGCTCGAAGTCGCGCCGAATCCCTGATAATAAAGCCCGGCACTGCCGGGCTTTTTTTGTTCAATCCGGGGGCCAGTTTCAAGCCGTGTCTTCAGGCGGGCTGACGCCCCCCTTTCCGCGCTGGATGAATACACCGACTCGTCGCACACCCTTCATCACCCCGATCTTGGCAATGCGTATTTTCACCCAGGGCGCGCCGAACTCCTCGAACAACAAGTTCACCACGAACTCGCCGAGCGTCTCGATCAGGTTGAAATGGCGTTCGGACAGCTCCTTGCGGATACGTTCAATCACTTCGGCGTAATTGATCGTATCGGCAATCTCGTCATGCTCTGCAGCCGAGTCCGGCACTCCGAAGGTGAGGTGAAGCTCGACCGTTTGCGGTGCAATTTTTTCCCGCGGGTAGATGCCCACCCAGGCTTGAACGCGTAACTCTTCGATGAAGATGAAATCCATGTCGGTTCCCGATTAGAATCGCCGCAATTCTAGCCGGATGCGTCGGCTGCTTGCGCACGATGTGTGGCGCGAACCACAAGGCCTCCTGTGCCCAGGAGCTTACGGAGAAATGATGTCTGTCCTGCTTCTGCTTGCTGCAGCCTACCTGCTCGGCTCGATTCCGTTTGCCATCGTCTCGAGTCGCCTGTTCGGGTTGCAGGATCCGCGCCACTACGGCTCGGGCAATCCCGGCGCAACCAACGTGCTGCGCAGTGGCAACAAGGGGGCCGCTGCCGTGACCCTGCTGGGTGACTGCCTCAAGGGCCTGTTCGCCGTGTGGGCGGCCACCCGTCTCGGCTTCAGTGCGCCGGAAGCCGCACTGGCGGGGCTCGCGGCATTTCTTGGTCATGTGTTCACGATCTTCCTCCGCTTCAACGGCGGCAAAGGGGTCGCGACCGCGCTTGGCGTACTCGCAGGCATCGACTGGCGCATCGCGCTGGCCTGCCTCGGCATCTGGCTGCTGGTTGCCTTGGTGAGCCGCTACTCGTCGGCTGCCGCGATCGCAGCAGCCGTCGTTTCGCCGCTGGCGGGATTCGTGTTTCTGGGTGGCGATCCGGTCATCGCCGTGCTGCTGGTCATGAGTGCAGTACTGATCTGGCGTCACGCAGCGAATATTCAGCGCCTTCTGGCCGGCACCGAAGGCCGACTCGGCGGCAAGAAAGGCGGCTGAACTCAGCTCACTCAAATCTGGGCCGGGCTGAACAGCTCGGCCAGCGGCCAGCGCGGACGAATCCGGACACCCGGCGCGCGAACCGGGCGCTCGCCAGCCGCGAGACGCAGGGCACCGGCAAAAGCAATCATCGCCCCGTTGTCGGTGCACAAGGCAGGCTCCGGGTAATGCACTCTTGCCCCCCGCCGACGCGTCACCGCATCCAGCCGGGCTCGCAACTGCGTGTTCGCCCCGACGCCGCCAGCCACGACCATGGACTTGAGCCCGGTCTGTTTCAGCGCCGCCAGCGATTTCGCACACAGCACCTCGACCACCGCCTCCTGAAAGTCCGCAGCAAGGTCGGCGGCCCATTCAGGCTGCCATCCCGGTGCCGACACCACATTGAGCACCGCCGTCTTGAGTCCGCTGAAACTGAAATCAAGATCTCCCGAATGCAGCATCGGTCGCGGCAGCTTGAACCGTCCAGCCCTTCCCTGTTCGGCCAACGCGGCCAACTGGGGTCCGCCCGGATAACCCAGCCCTAGCAGCTTCGCCGTCTTGTCGAAGGCCTCGCCGGCCGCATCGTCGAGCGACTCGCCAAGCAATGTGTAGGCGCCGACCCCGGTCACCGCCATCAACTGGGTATGACCACCCGAGACCAGCAAGGCCACGAACGGGAAGCTCGGCGGCTCGGCGGCAAGCAGCGGCGACAGCAAATGCCCCTCGAGGTGATGCACCGGCAGCGCCGGAATATTCGCCGCCATCGCCATCGACTCAGCGACACTTGCACCCACAAGCAACGCACCTGCAAGGCCGGGGCCGGCCGTGTAGGCGATTGCATCGAGCGATTCGACACCGAGACCCGCATCGCTCAAGGTCTGCCGCACCAGGGCAGGCAGTCGGCGAATATGATCGCGCGACGCAAGCTCGGGCACCACGCCCCCATACACCGCGTGCAGGTCCACCTGCGAATGCAGGCTCTGCGCCAGCAGCCCCGCATCGGTGTCATAGATTGCAACTCCCGTCTCGTCACAGGATGTCTCGATGCCAAGTACCTTCATGCCCTGCTTCCCCGCGCTTTGAGAGCCCCATTTTACCTGCTGACGAGACGATTTCAGGGGTAGCGATACTTCGCAATGCTTGCCATGACCGGACGACTCCGCTATATTCGCGATCTTTCTGCCCCCAGACACACAAGGAAGTTCGCAATGCCGGGTATTCGCGTCAAGGAAAACGAGCCGTTTGAAGTTGCCATCCGCCGCTTCAAGCGCACTATCGAAAAGACCGGTGTGCTGACCGAACTGCGCTCACGCGAGTTTTACGAGAAGCCCACCGCCGAGCGCAAGCGCAAGCTGGCCGCCGCGGTCAAGCGCAATCACAAGCGCCTGCGCAGCCAGACCCTGCCGCCGAAGATGTACTGATCCTGCAGCGGCCCTGCCGGCTGCCTACACGCCGGGCGGAGATCGTCAAGATCCCTGCCCGGCGTGTCATTTTTCAAGCGCGATGATCCCACAGTCTTTCGTACAGGATCTGCTTGCGCGCGTCGATATCATCGACGTCATCGAGCGGCATCTGCCTCTCAAGAAGAGCGGCGCGAATTATTTCGCCTGCTGCCCTTTCCACGGCGAAAAATCAGCATCATTCTCCGTCAGCCCGACCAAGCAGTTCTATCACTGCTTCGGATGCGGAGTACATGGCAGCGCCATTGGCTTCCTGATGGAATACAGTGGCCTGAGCTTCGTCGAGGCGGTCAAGGAGCTCGCCGCACACGCCGGCATGCAGGTCCCGGACGACGGAAAGCCAGGCACTTCGGCGCACAACGACACCACCGAAAAGCTGTTCGAAGCCATGTCTGCGGCAGCGCGCTTCTACCGCGACCAACTCAAGCATGCACCCGATGCGGTCGATTACCTGAAGCGCCGCGGCCTCTCGGGTGAGATTGCCGGCCGTTTCGGCATCGGCTTTGCGCCTGACGAGTGGCAGGCCCTGCAGCGCACTTTTCCCGATTACCAGAGCAAGCATCTTGCCGAGGCCGGCCTGGTCATCGACAACGACCAGGGAAGACGCTACGACCGCTTCCGCCACCGCATCATGTTTCCGATCCACGACCGACGCGGACGCATCATTGCGTTCGGCGGACGCGTGCTCGATGGCGGCGAACCCAAGTACCTGAACTCTCCCGAGACCCCACTATTCGAGAAGGGACGTGAACTCTACGGCCTGTTTCTCGCCCAGAAAGCCATCCGCGATGCCAGTTACGCACTGGTGGTAGAGGGCTATATGGACGTCGTGGCGCTCGCCCAGTTCGGCGTTGAAAACGCCGTCGCCACCCTCGGCACCGCAACCACGCCACACCATATCAACACCCTGCTGCGCCATACCGAACGCATCGTATTCTGCTTCGACGGCGACGCCGCCGGCCGACGCGCAGCGTGGCGCGCGCTCGAAAACGCACTCGAGGTCTTGCGCGACGACACCACACTGGCCTTCCTGTTTCTGCCGACCGAGCACGACCCGGACTCCTTTATCCGCAGCGAAGGCGCCGATGCTTTTCGCAAGGCTGCTGTCAACGCGATGCCACTGGCCAGCGTCCTGCTACAGGAACTCAAGGAACGCTGTGAACTCGATACCGCGGAAGGTCGCGCACGGCTGATACACGAGGCACGTCCATTGGTGACGCGCATCTCGGCCCCGATGCTGCGCCTGCAGGTGATCAAATTAATTGCAGAAGCCAGCGACATGACCCAGACTGAAGTCGAACAAGCCTTCGGCATCAAACCAGCCACTCCGGCGCGCGCAGGCTTTGGCAATCAGGATTTCAACCGCAAGCCGCGCACGCCATCGCCACCACGTTTCCAGGGCCGGCGCAAACCGCCGTCAGCAATCGGCACCTTGCTGCGCCTTGTCCTGCAACACCCGGCATGGGCTGCGCGCCTGCCGGTGGACCTTGTCCCTGACGAAAGTGCGGAGGGCCGCGCCATGATCGCCATTGTGGACCTTGTTAGCCTGGGAGAGCCGATCCCCGCCGGCGGACTCGGCGCGTTGATCGAGCGCTTCCGCGACACGCCCCACGGCGAAACCCTGTCTCGTATCGGCGCCGAGCTGGTCGACACCGAGTTCGAAGAAGCCATCGTCGAAACCCTGTTCGAGGACACGCTGCGCAAGCTCCAGGCAGACGCCATCGCACGCGAAATCACCGAACTGCTGGAGCAATCGAAGCTTGGCTCGCTCTCCGCCGCCGATCGTCACCGTCTCGGCGAATTGCTGCTGGAGAAGCGGAACCTGGCCGGCGCAGGCAAAGTCTCAGATTTATAGTATAATTTTTGGTTTACCCATTCATTTTCCGCCCCGATTCGAGGAGTGCCATGGCACGCGAAAAAGCCAAGGATGCGCGCAAGGACGGCCCAAAAGGTCGAGCCTCAAAGGCCAGCAAGGCCGCACTGGTCGTCGAAAGCCCGGAAATCGCCCCGCTCGACGCCGAGGTGCGCCGCACCCGACTGAAGACGCTTATCACGCTAGGCAAAGAGCGCGGCTACCTCACGTATGCGGAGATCAGCGATCACCTTCCTGACGACGTCGCCGACGCCGAGCAGATCGAAGGCATCATCGCCACCTTCAACAACATGGGCATCCAGGTCTACGATGCGGCACCTGCCGCCGAAGACCTGCTCATGTCCGACAACGTCGCCACCACGGTGGACGAGGACGTCGCCGAGGAAGAAGCCGAGCAGGCACTGTCCACCGTCGACTCCGAATTCGGACGCACGACCGATCCGGTTCGCATGTACATGCGGGAAATGGGCACGGTCGAGCTGCTCACGCGTGAAGGCGAGATCGAGATCGCCAAGCGTATCGAGGACGGCCTCAAGCACATGGTGCTTGCGATCTCGGCCTGCCCGACCACGGTTGCGGAAATGCTCGCCATCGCGGACAAGGTCTCACGTGACGAGATGCGCGCCGACGAGATCGTCGACGCCGTGATCGACCCGAACGCCGCCGCCGACGAAGCCGCGCTGGCCGCAACGGTCGAAGAAGTCGCCGAGCCCGAGGTCGAGACCGAATCTGACGGCGAAGACGCCGAGGATGACGCCGACACCGAAGGAGCAGCCAACGCCGCCACCCTTCTGCAACTGAAGACCGACGCCCTCGCCCGCTTCGCCGTGATCCGCGAGCATTACGAAAACATGATGGCGGCGCTTTCAAAGAAAGGCTCGCAGGACAAGGCTTACCTCAAGTTCCAGCAGCAGATCTCCGAAGAGCTGCTCAACATCCGCTTCACGGCGAAGTCAATCGAACGTCTGTGCGATACGGTTCGCCACATGGTCGAACAGGTTCGCGGCCACGAGCGTCACATCCTGCGCCTGTGCGTCGACCGTGCAGGTATGCCGCGCCAGCACTTCATCAAGATCTTCCCTGGTCACGAGACCGACATCGACTGGCTCAAGAACGAGATTTCCTCGGGCAAGGGCTATGTAGACGGTCTGATGCGCGTGCACCCCGCCGTCCTCGAAGAGCAGCAGAAGCTGCTCGACCTGCAGGCGCGCATCGGCATCCCGCTGAAGGAACTCAAGGACATCAACCGCCAGATGTCCACCGGCGAAGCCAAAATGCGCCGCGCCAAGCGCGAAATGACCGAGGCCAACCTGCGTCTGGTGATCTCGATCGCGAAGAAGTACACCAACCGCGGGCTGCAGTTCCTCGACCTCATCCAGGAAGGCAACATCGGCCTGATGAAGGCAGTGGACAAGTTCGAATACCGTCGCGGCTACAAATTCTCCACCTACGCCACCTGGTGGATCCGCCAGGCCATCACGCGTTCGATCGCGGACCAGGCACGCACCATCCGTATCCCGGTGCACATGATCGAAACGATCAACAAGATGAACCGCATCAGCCGTCAGATCCTGCAGGAAACCGGCTCCGAGCCCGATCCCGCAACCCTGGCCGAGAAGATGGAGATGCCCGAGGAGAAGATCCGCAAGATCATGAAAATCTCCAAGGAGCCGATCTCCATGGAAACGCCGATCGGCGACGATGACGACTCCCATCTTGGCGACTTCATCGAGGACACCGCCACCCTGGCTCCGGCCGAGGCGGCAATGTACTCCGGCCTGCGCGATGCCACCGGCGAAGTGCTCGACTCGCTCACCCCCCGCGAAGCCAAAGTGCTGCGCATGCGATTCGGCATCGAAATGAACACCGACCATACGCTGGAAGAAGTCGGCAAGCAGTTCGACGTTACCCGCGAACGTATCCGCCAGATCGAAGCCAAGGCCCTGCGCAAGCTGCGCCACCCGAGCCGCTCCGAGAAGCTACGCAGCTTCCTCGACAGCGACGCCTGACCGTCCCCGCCCGCGCAACACCAGTTGCCGGGCAACGGCGGGCCTTTAGCTCAATGGTTAGAGCAGAGGACTCATAATCCTTTGGTTGCGGGTTCGAGTCCCGCAGGGCCCACCAACATATTCAAGCACTTACGCCAATCCTTCGGGGTTGGCGTTTTGCTTTCAGGGGAGGGCTACCTTCCTCTTCTCCAAAGGACGCCAAGTATCGGCACCACACCGACTGCTGCGGCCGCGTGCTTCAGCGCATGACCGGCGACCACCCCCTCGGTCAGGGCCCAGATCTCCCGATCGAATAGCTCGAACCCCTTTGCGGCCACGTACGCAATCAGCAGCCATCCCCAAGGCAGGCGGACCATCCCGGCAACTGCCCCAAGGCGGACCCAGAGCAGCAGGAGCACAACGCCCCCGAACTGGGCAAGGCCATAAAGCCTCAAATCGCCCGTGACAACCCAGACCGCCACCGAACCGGTAGCAAGGGCCAGCCAGCCAACCAGCCATCTGGCACCGGCCGACGCACCCAGTCGCTCGGCGGCGATCGCACCCACGGCCCCCGCGAACGCCAGCGCCATCGGCAAGCGATCCCAGACCAATGTCTCGTCGGACGGCGACAGGTGATACCAGACGCTGCCGAATCCGGTCAGCGCCAATCCGCTGAAGAACACCCGGAGCGACAAGCGCTGCGAGGGCTCCGACACCTTACAGAGGCAAAGGCCGGCCAGTCCGGCGACCGTAAAAAGCAGACTGGAGAGCACATCCGCAGCGTTCGGCACCGTGGCGAACCCGAGCGACAGGGCACGGGTGTCGGCCAACTGATGGTAGGACTGCGGTTGAGTGATCGACGGAGCAAACAGAAGCAAGCCGGCCGACACCGCCAAGACCAATAAGATCGCGGCCCGCTCTAGGGTGACCGGGGACGGTCTGATCATGATTCAAGCGCAGAAAGAGGCGATGACCGGACATCGTCACCGCGTTGTCGTGGCGCCCTGTCGTGGCTCCGGCACGAAACCACCCGCCTGCGGTCTACCTGCATACGGGTTGTTCAGGCAGTCCGCAACGAGCCGGAATACGAAGGGAGACACAAACTGGAAAGGAGGTCATCATGGTTCTCCAGAATCTGCCCAAGATGTTCTATTCCTGTGACGAAGGCTGGCCGGACGTGGTCCGCATGCATCCTACCGTGGCGAAGATGTTTCTGACCTACGTGATGCCGATGTCGCTGATTCCGGCAGCAATGTTCGTTTATTCGATGTTCGTCACCCCGGGTGCAGTGTTTCCCGAAACCGTTCCGCCCTTCACCGGGATCGAAGCCGCAACCCTGTTCCTGACCTTTTACGCGGCACAACTGCTGATGGTGCCACTGATGGCGTCCATCATCCAGCAGATGGGTGATGTGGTCAAAGCCAGGCCCGATTATCAGAGCGCCTTCATGCTCGCAGCCATCGCCCCCACCCCGCTGTGGCTTGGCGCACTGGTGCTGTTCGTCCCCTCGGTGTGGCTGGCCGGTATCGCGCTTGCGGTGGCATGGGTGGCCTCGGCTGCGCTGATCTACCACGGTGTGGAACCGCTGTTTCAGCTCAACGACCACAGCAAGTCGCGCCTGATGGGCAGCTTCGTGCTGACCGCCGGCGTGGTCGCGTGGTTTGCGCTGATGGTCCTGCTGGCGCTGGCGCTGAGCATGATCATCGGCTTGCGCTGATTGCACCCGCGTCTCGCCATCCAGCACTGAAGTCCTCGGCCTTGACCGGGCGACCAAGGAAGTAGCCCTGCAACTCGTCACAGCCGAGTTCGGTGAGTTGGCGCTGCTGCGAAGCTAACTCGACACCCTCCGCAATCGCGCGCATGCCCAGGCTGTGAGCCATGGCCACGATCGCAGTTACGATCGACACGGCGCGGCTTCCAGCGAGCATGCCACGGACAAAGGTCTGGTCCACCTTGAGGGTATCGATCGGAAAACGCTGAAGATAGGCAAAGCTCGAATAGCCGGTGCCAAAATCATCGAGCGCAAGGGCAAGCCCAAGTTGCTTGAGTTGCTTGAGCGTCTCTTCCGCCGCCTCCACATTTCCCATGAGCATGCTCTCGGTGATCTCGAGTTCGAGCATCGAGGGCTCAAGCCCGGTCTCCTCCAGCACGGCAGCGACCCGTGCGGGAAAGTCCGCCGAACGAAACTGCCTGACCGAGACATTGACGGCAACCCGTAAGGGCTGGCCCGCCGATTGCCAGGCCAGCGCCTGCAGGCAGGCCGTTCGCAGTACCCATTCGCCGATCGCCTCGATCAGGCCGAGCTCCTCGGCCATGGGAATGAAGCGGTCGGGGGCAATGGACCCCAACTCCGGATGAGTCCAGCGCAACAGTGCTTCCGCTCCGACGATCCGCCCGGTCACAGATACCACCTGTGGTTGATAGGCCACATGAAGCTCGTCACGCGCCAGCGCCTGACGCAGCGCCTGCTCGAGCATGAGCCGGTCCTGAACCCGCTCATTCATCTCGGGGGTGAAGAAGCGGATGGCGTCGCGTCCTGACTCCTTGGCCTGATACATCGCAATGTCTGCATGCTTGAGCAGGGTCTCATCGTCGTCTCCGTCCTGTGGGTAGAGACTCACCCCCATGCTGCAGGTGACGAAGAACTGGTGGCCATCAACGATAACCGGTGCCATCAGGGCCTGCTGCACGCGTTGCAGGACGGCATAGGCCTGGTCCTGCCCCTCGAGGCCGGGCAGCAGGACGACGAATTCGTCCCCGCCCTGGCGCGCGGCGGTATCGCCATCGCGCAACACCGATTGCAATCTCCCGGCGACCTCGCGCAACAGGCGATCTCCGGTGCGGTGCCCCAGGTTGTCATTGATACGCTTGAAATGGTCGAGATCCAGGTAGGCGACCGCAAGCAAGCAACGATGGCGACGTGCGCCGATGATGGCCTGTTCGAGCCGATCGTCGAGCAAGGACCGGTTGGGCAGGCCGGTGAGCGGATCAAAGCGTGCCTGATGCTCGATCTGGCGCAGGTAGAGTGTCCGCTCGGTGACATCCTTGATCACCAGCACCACGCATTCCGCCCCATCGGCCACCACCGGCGCGACCGCGCACTCCGACCAGAAGGCTTCACCATCGGGGCGCACGCCTTCGAGCTCCAGAACCGACGCACGCTGTGCAGAAAACGCCTGCTCCAGCGCAAGGACCGCATCGACATCGAGCGCACCAAGCGCATCGGACGTGGCGCCGAGCAAGGCCTGCGGCTCGACCCCCAGGATCTTTCCGGCAGCCGGATTGGCATCCCGGATGCGGTAGCGCCCGTCTTCCGCACCCAGGATCAGGACCCCGTCACGGGTCGCCTCGATCGCCTGCTCACGCAGCCGCAACGCGCCTTCCGCCACATCGCGCGCGTGCGCGGTGCGCAAGCTCATCATGCCGTAACCGAGATCTTCGGCCAGCTCCTTGAGCAGCGCCACGCCGGCCTGATCGAGGTCGCTCACGCGAGCGCTCCCAATCGTGAGCACACCCAACATCGTCCCTCCATCGATCAGCGGAAAGGCGATCAGGGCCTGACACCCCGCCTGCAGTGCCGCCCCCCGCAGAGCGGGCGGGCATTCACCGGTAGAGGTGACCCGAATCATGCTGCGCACCTCAAGCGCACGTCGACTCGGCGCCAGCGCAAGCTCGTTTCCTGCCTCGAGCAAGGCCATCAAACGGTCCGCATCGCCCGCTGCGGCAACCCTGACCAGCTCGCCGTTCTCGTCAATCGACTCGATGAGTGCCAGCCTGAAGCCACCCTCCCGCACCAGGACATCGCACACCCCGCCGACCAGTGCCGGCTCGTTATCAGAATGCACCAGGGTCTCGTTTCCGCGGCTCAAGGTGCGCAAGGTGCGCTGCAGGCGCAGCATCGGCCGCATCACCATCCGCCCGATCACGAAGTTCAGACCAAACATCAACAGCAAGGCCATCAGGGCGATCGACACGCCCACTGCATAACGCAATTGCGCAGCACCACGACCGAACTCCTCGCGGTAACCACTGGCGCCGATGACCCAACCCAAGGCCGCACTGTGCGTGACGGCCACGATCTTTGCACGGGGTTCGGTCTCTCCGAGCGCCACATTCTGCCAGGTGTAATCCACAATGCCCTCGGGCCCGGCAAGCATGTGGGCAACCAACTCGCTTACGACCCCATCCGGTGGCACGAAAGGCGCCTCGCCCTGCTGGAGGGGATGCACAATGAAACGACCGTAATCCGGCCCTGAATTGGCATCGACCACGTAGAGATAGCCACCGTCCCCGATCACGAAGTCGCGCAGGTACGCACGCAAGGGCTGCAACGCCTGCGCCAGGTCCAGGCCCACCGCCATCAACCCGAGAAGGCGCCCCGAGCCTTCACGCACGGGAATGAGCTCAAGCAGGTAGCGACGATCCTCGATCGCAATACCCCCCTGCCAGCGCCGGCCCGCCTCGAGTACATCCACGGTTGCGCGATTGAGCAACAAGACCGGACTCGCCTCACCCTTACCCCTGTGGGTAGATGCAAGTACCTTGAAGCGCTGACCATCGCGCACCAGCAGCGCAGCCAGGGTGCCACGACGCTCGTCGCCGAATCGTGCCAGTTCGGCGCTACGCCCGGCCAGCGGCGCATTATCGAGTTGGAGCACCATCGCGGCGTCGCCGCCTGGCGTCGCGGAGTAGGCCCCGTCAAAATGGTGCGACATTGCATCGGCGAGCAAGGACAGCTCGGTTCCGAGCGATGCGTACTGCACCTCGACCAGGCCACGTACGAGCCGACTCAGGGTCTGGAGTTGCGCCTCAGCCTGGGCGCGGGTCTGACGTTCGAGATAGGCGTCACCAAACATCAACGCGGGCAGCATGACCAGCGCAACGATCACGATCACGATCGCCGACAAGCGGGTCCGGAGCCCCTCGTTAGTGCCAATTGCCACCTCAGCTCCCCGTCCACTCAGCGATTTTCCGCCATCTTACCCATTTTGGGGAAACATTAACCATGTAAATGCTATGGTTACTGATCCCCGACCTCTGCGGCAGACCATCGTCCCGGTGGGCGCAGCGCAGAATCGTCCAGTGCGGTAAGCTCCCACGCCAGCCCATGTCTTCGAAAGCACCCGCACGCATGCCCTCAGAGTTCGATCTGATTCGTCGCCACTTCACCCGCCCAGCCGCGCATACTGACCTGACCGTGGGTGACGATGCTGCGCTGATGCGGCCGCAGCCAGGCATGCAGCTTGCCGTATCGACCGACCTGCTCGTGGCCGGCACCCACTTTTTCGCCGACACCGCCCCCCGCGACCTGGGCTGGAAGACGCTCGCAGTCAACCTCTCCGACCTTGCAGCGATGGGGGCTACGCCACGCTGGGCCGTGCTCGGCCTCGCCCTTCCGGACGTGGACGACGACTGGCTGAGCGCCTTTTCCGCCGGTTTGTTCGACTGTGCATCGCATTACGGTGTCGATCTGGTCGGTGGCGACACCACGCGCGGACCACTGACCCTGAGCATCACCATCCTTGGCGAAGTACCCGTGGGTGAGGCGATCACCCGTGCCGGCGGCCAGCCAGGTGACGATCTGTGGGTCTCCGGCCAGCCCGGACTCGCGGCACTCGGACTGAACGCACTTCGGCACAAGTGCGCGCTCAACCCGGAAGGACTCGCACGCTGTCTCCATGCCCTGCAACACCCGGTGCCCCGAGTCGAACTCGGGCTGGCGCTACGTGGCATCGCCAGCGCAATGCTGGATGTGTCGGACGGTCTGATCGGCGATCTCGGCCACCTCCTCGAGCGCTCCGGCTGTGGTGCCGTCATCGACCTCCCGGCCCTGCCCCTGGCCGAACTGCTCATCACCGGCGCGGACGAAACACTGGCGCGACGCTGCCTGCTCGGTGGCGGAGATGATTACGAACTGCTGTTTTCCGCTCCCCCCGATCACCGCGACACACTGTTGCAGCACTCGCGCAAGCTCGATCTGCCACTGACCCGCATCGGCCTCCTCACAGCCGATCACCGACAGTTGCTATTGCGCGAGGCTGACGGGCGCCTCCTGCCCCCTCTTATTTCCGGATACGACCACTTTGCCTGATACCCGCCCCACCGCCCGCCTGCTGCTAAGCCATCCCGCGCACTTCATCTCGCTCGGCTTCGGCTCCGGCCTGTCGCCCAAGGCCCCGGGAACGGCAGGCACCCTGCTCGCCTGGTTACTCTACCCCCTGATCCGGACGCCCCTGTCCGAGGGGGTCTTCCTTGCGCTGCTGGCGGCACTGTTCATCGCCGGCATTCTCGCCGCCGAGCGCACCGGGCGCGCGCTCGGCGCCTCCGACCATGGCGCGATCGTGTGGGACGAAATGGTGGCCATGTGGCTCATTCTGGCATTCACCCCAGCCACCTTGGCATGGCAGGCGGTGGCGGTGGCCTTGTTCCGCCTGTTCGACATTACCAAGCCGCAGCCGATCCGCTGGGCAGACAGCCGGGTGAAAGGCGGCTTCGGCGTGATGCTCGACGACCTGCTTGCCGCGGGCTACACGCTGCTGGCGCTGGCTGTGTTGGTCAGCCTTTTTGGAGCCTGAGCATGGACATCGAACTCGAACAACTATCACGTCGGGTGGGCACGGCGCTCGAACAGCGGGGCTGGATGCTGGGCACCGCCGAATCCTGCACCGGCGGCTGGATTGCCGAAGTGGTGACTGCAACCGCCGGCAGCTCGAACTGGTTCGACCGCGGCTTTGTCACCTACTCCAACGCCGCCAAGATCGACCTGCTGGGGGTGGCTGAGCAGACCCTCGCCACTCGGGGTGCAGTCAGCGAGCAGGCGGTTGCGGAAATGGTGCGCGGGGCACTGGCCCACAGCACTGCTCAGATCGTGGTAGCCGTATCTGGCGTGGCCGGACCGGGCGGGGGCAGCGCGGACAAACCGGTCGGAACAGTCTGTGTCGGCTGGGGCCTGCGCGCCGGCGACGTAACCACCACCACGCTGCACTTCGGCGGCGACCGCGAGTCCGTACGGCGACAAACAGTCGTTGCCGCGCTGGAACAGGTGATCCGTCTGAGTGATGCCGGCGGCAGCATCTCAGCAAGCTCTGTGCCATAATTCGCATCTCACTCAGGAAGGACGACTCATGGACGACAACAAGGCCAAGGCACTCGCCGCTGCGCTCTCGCAAATCGAGAAGCAGTTCGGCAAGGGCTCGATCATGCGGATGGGCGACGGCAGCATCGAACGCGACATCCAGACCGTTTCCACCGGCTCGTTGGGGCTGGATATTGCGCTTGGCCTCGGTGGCCTGCCGCGCGGTCGGGTGGTCGAGATCTACGGTCCCGAGTCGTCCGGCAAGACCACGCTGACCCTTCAGGTCATCGCCGAAATGCAAAAGATGGGCGGCACCGCAGCCTTCATCGACGCCGAGCATGCGCTCGACGTCGGCTACGCCGAAAAACTCGGGGTCAACATCGAAGACCTGCTGATCTCCCAGCCGGACACCGGCGAACAGGCCCTCGAAATCTCCGACATGCTGGTGCGCTCGGGCGGCGTCGATATCGTGGTGATCGACTCGGTCGCCGCGCTTACGCCCAAGGCCGAAATCGAAGGCGAGATGGGCGACCAGCTACCCGGCCTGCAGGCCCGGCTGATGTCGCAGGCGCTGCGCAAACTCACCGCCAACATCAAGCGCACCAACACCCTGGTGATCTTCATCAACCAGATCCGGATGAAGATCGGGGTGATGTTCGGCAGTCCGGAAACCACCACCGGCGGCAATGCACTCAAGTTCTACGCCTCGGTACGGCTCGACATCCGCCGTACCGGCGCGATCAAGAAGGGCGACGAGGTGGTCGGCTCCGAAACCCGGGTCAAGGTGGTCAAGAACAAGGTCGCCCCGCCGTTCAAGGAGGCCCACTTCGACATCCTCTACGGAGAAGGCATCTCCCGCGAGGGCGAGATCATCGACCTGGGCGTGACCCACAAGATCGTCGACAAGTCCGGTGCGTGGTATGCGTACCAGGGCGACAAGATCGGCCAGGGCAAGGACAACTCGCGTGAATTCCTGCGCGCCAACCCCGCGCTCGCGCGGGAAATCGAAAACAAGGTCCGTGCCGCAGTCGGGCTTGGCGATATGGCGGTGATTGCCGCCAAGGCGCCAGTCGCGTCCGAGGCCTGAGGCGAGTCAGCGCATCCCAGGCGGACAGGATGGGCGAGCTGACCCTGCGCGAGCGCGCTCTGCGCCATCTTGCCCGCCGCGATCACTCGCGTGCGGAACTGGCACGCAAGCTGTCCGCTTATGGCAGCGCCGAGGAAATCGAGGCCGTGCTGGCACGCATGGGCGAGCTCGAGCTTCAGTCCGACACCCGCTTTGCCGAGGCCTGGGTGCGCAGCAAGGCCGCGCGGTTTGGCGGTACCCGGCTGCGCAGCGAGCTTATGCGGCGTGGCGTGGACAAGACCCTGATCAACGAGACCATCGCGAACGAATGTGTGGAATCCGAACTCGACCGCGCCCGCGCGGTGTGGCAGTCTAGATTCCGGACTCAGCCTGCCGACAGCCGCGAATGGGCACGTCAGGCACGCTTCCTGCAAACCCGTGGCTTTGCCACCGACGTGATCTGCAAACTGCTGAAAGAAAATCCCGATGAGTCTGCTTAAGGTCACCGGCCTGCAAAAGCGTTACAAAACACGCACCGTGGTGCACGACGTGTCGTTCGAGGTCGGCTCGGGCGAAGTCGTCGGCTTGCTCGGCCCCAATGGTGCGGGCAAGACCACCTGTTTTTACATGATCGTCGGTCTGGTGAGGGCCGATGGCGGCGAGATCACGCTCGACAGCACCGCCCTCACCCACCTGCCGATCCATGCCCGCGCCCGCCTCGGTCTGTCCTATCTGCCGCAGGAGATGAGCGTCTTTCGCAAGCTCACGGTGGCCGAGAACATTCGCGCGGTACTTGAGTTGCAGGGCCTCGATGGTGAAAAAATTGACGCCCGTCTCGAACAATTGCTCGAAGAGCTCGGCATCGCCCACCTGCGCGACAACACCGCCATTTCGCTCTCCGGGGGCGAGCGCAGACGCTGCGAGATCGCCCGTGCGCTGGCCACCGACCCGCGCCTGATCCTGCTCGACGAGCCCTTTGCCGGCGTCGATCCGATTGCCGTCATCGACATCCAGAAGATCATCCGTTTCCTCAAGGAACGCAATATCGGCGTCCTGATCACCGACCATAACGTACGAGAGACACTGGGCATCTGCGACCGCGCCACCATCATCACCGAGGGCAGGGTACTTGCCAGCGGCGAGCCGCGAGACATCATCGCCAACGAGCAAGTCCGTCGGGTGTACCTCGGCGAGCATTTCCGGCTCTGAGCCTGGCCCACGATCCATTCCGGCACAATGAAACCCACACTTCAGCTCAAGCTTTCCCAGCACCTGACGCTCACGCCCCAGTTGCAGCAATCGATCAAGTTGCTGCAACTGTCGACGCTCGAGCTGAACCAGGAGATCGAACGCTTCCTGCTGGAAAACCCGATGCTCGAGCGCGAGGACGGTGACGGCAGCGACTTTGCGCCGGCTGCACTCGGTACGACCCCCGCATCGGCAGCCACCGACACCCCGGCTGAAAGTGGCGAAAAAGCAGCCGAAACCGAAACCCGCACCGAGAACGAATCAGCCGATTTCGATGAGGGCATGGACTGGTCCGGCACCGGCAGTGGCGCCAGCAGCAAGGGGGACGACGATGAGGACTCCGACTTTCAGGAGTTTCAGGCGGCCGGCACCTCCTTGCGCGACTACCTCGACCAACAGGTTGCGCTATCGCCCCTGTCCGATCGGGACCGTTTGCTGGTGCGCTTCATCATCGAGGCGCTGGACGACGACGGCTACCTGCACCAGGCGCTCGAAGACCTGCTCGAGCTGCTTCCGCCCGAACTCGACATCGACCTCGACGATCTCGCCATCGCCCTGCGCCATGTCCAGCAACTTGAACCGGCCGGCATCGGCGCGCGCACACCGCAAGAGTGCCTCGGGCTGCAGGTCCGTGCGATGCCCCCTTCCCCCTGCCGGGATCTCGCACTGGTCATCGTCGAGCAATATCTCGAACTGCTCGCCGAACGCAACTTCGCCAAGCTCAAGCGCCTCACCGACTGCGACGACGACGCCCTGCGCGCCGCCCACGCCCTGATCTGCCGCCTCGACCCCCATCCCGGCTCACAGCACTCGAGCGAGGAAACCCGCTACGTGCTACCCGACGTGGTGGTGCGCAAGATCCGCAACCGGTGGACGGTGTCGCTCAATGCCGAGGCCATGCCACGGCTGCGCATCAACCAGCTCTACGCCAGCCTGCTGCAGCAGAACCGCGGTCAGGGCGGCGGGCTGACTGGCCAGCTACAGGAAGCGCGCTGGCTGATCAAGAATGTTCAGCAGCGCTTTGACACCATCCTGCGCGTCTCCCAGGCCATCGTTGACCAGCAACGGCAGTTCTTCGATCATGGCGAGGTGGCAATGCGACCACTGACCCTCCGGGAGATTGCAGACCAGCTTGAACTGCATGAATCCACCGTGTCTCGCGTGACCACCCAGAAGTACATGGCCACCCCGCGCGGCGTATTCGAACTCAAGTATTTTTTCGGCAGTCACGTTGCCACCGATACCGGTGGAGCGGCTTCATCAACGGCGATTCGCGCGCTGATTCGCCAGTTGATCGATGCCGAAGACAGGAAAAAACCCCTGTCCGACGCCAAGATTGCCGATCTGTTGGGCCAGCAGGGTATCGTGGTCGCGAGGCGCACTATCGCCAAATATCGCGAATCGCTCAATATCCCGCCGGTCAGCCTGCGCAAAACGATCTGAAAACAAGAGGAGTTGCCATGAATCTCAATATCACCGGACACCACGTCGAAGTGACCCCAGCCATCCGCGACTACGTCTCGGCAAAACTTGACCGGGTGATTCGTCACTTCGACAACGTTACCAGCGTGAGCGTGATTCTTTCTGTCGAGAAGCTGGACCAGAAGGCCGAAGTCACGGTCCATGTGCGAGGTAAGGACATCCATGTCGAAACCACCGACGCCGACCTTTACGCCGCCATCGACGCGATGACCGACAAGCTCGATCGTCAGATCATCAAGTACAAGCAGAAAAGCAACGACCATCACCACGAATCGCACAAGCACCAAATACCCGACGAAGCGTGATTTTTTCATTAGGCCTTTCGGTCTAGGGTGCAGTTATAATCCGCGCGGTTGAACAACGCGGTCCGGCTGTACCCGGGCCTATCAGACCCTCCAGCGTTGTCGCTGCTCCGGCAGCACAGTGCGAGCCCCAAAAGCGCATGAGCCTCATTGCCCAACTCCTGCCACTTTCGAACGTGGTTGCCGACCTCGACGCCAGCAGCAAGAAACGCGTGTTCGAGCAGGCCGGTCTGTTGTTCGAGAACAATCAGGGCGTCGCCCGCAGCATGGTGTTCGACAGCCTGTTTGCCCGCGAGCGCCTCGGCTCAACCGGTCTCGGACAGGGCATCGCCATCCCGCATGGCCGCATCAAGGGCCTGAAGGAGGCTGCAGGCGCCTTCATGCGTCTGTCTGCACCCGTGCAGTTCGATGCCCCAGACGGCCGCCCGGTCAACCTGCTGTTCGTGCTGCTGGTGCCGGAACAGGCCAACGAAACACACCTGCAGTTGCTGTCGGAACTGGCGCAGATGTTCAGTGACCGCAGCTTCCGCGAGCAACTGCTCAACGCACCGGATGCCGCCGCGCTGCACACCCTGTTCACCCACTGGGGAACCGATGCGGCAAACGAGCGTCGCGAAGCTGTATGAGGACAACCGCACACGACTGCAGCTGACCCACGTCAGCGGCAGCCTGGACGGCGTCCTTGCAGTTGCGGAAGAGCGTATCTGGCCGGCTGACCTCATCGGCCACCTGAACCTGATACACCCCACCCGGCTGCAGATTCTTGGCGCCGCCGAGCTCGCCTGGGCGCAACGCCAGTCGCGCGACAAGGTCGCGCACCATCTCAACGGCATCCTGTCTGCACGGCCTCCGGCCATCATCGTCGCCGACGGCTGCGATGCGCCGAACATCGTGCTTGGCGTGTGTGAGGCGCATAACGTTACCCTGTTTTCTACCCCGCAGCCCTCGGCCGGCGTGATCGACCAGTTGCGGCTCTACCTGTCCCGCGAGCTCGCCGAGAAGATGTCCCTCCACGGCGTATTCATGGATGTGCTCGGGCTGGGCGTGTTCATCACCGGCAACTCGGGCGCCGGCAAGTCCGAACTCGCACTGGAACTGATCTCGCGCGGCCACGGCCTGGTGGCCGACGACATCACCGAATTCTCGCGCATCGCACCGACGGTACTCGAAGGCCGCTGCCCCGAACTGCTGCAGGACTTCATCGAGGTGCGCGGGCTGGGCATCCTCAACATACGCACCATCTTTGGCGAGACCGCGTGTCGGCGCAAAATGCGTCTGCGCCTGATCTGCCACCTCGAGCGCCGCCAGCCCGGCCAGGACGACCCGACGCGACTTCCCTTGCAACGCGAGCAGCAGGACATCCTTGGCGTCGGCATTCCACGCGTCACCCTGCCGGTTGCCGCCGGCCGCAACCTCGCCGTTCTGCTCGAAGCGGCGGTGCGCTCGACGATACTGCAACTGCGCGGCGTGGACTCGATGCAGGAGTTCATCGAGCGCCAGAGCCTCCTGCTACAGGCTGGCGCGCAGGATCGGACCCCGTAGGGGCTGAACTCAGCGGCAAGTATCCATCCTTACCCTTGCCGCAGCGCCGCATCGGCTGCTACGCTCGCCCTCTTTTCCGCCGTCTTACTCGCAAAGCACACGCCATGACCGCCCCCAGCACGGATTACCTGGAACGCATCCTCAACGCCCAGGTGTACGACGTCGCCGTCGAAACCCCGCTCGATTTCGCCAGTAACCTGTCGGCCCGCATCCACAACCGCATTTACTTCAAGCGTGAGGACATGCAGCCGGTGTTCAGCTTCAAGCTGCGCGGGGCCTACAACAAGATGGTCAAGCTGTCTCCCCAGGCGCTCAAGCGCGGCGTGATCTGTGCCTCTGCGGGCAACCACGCCCAAGGAGTGGCGCTGTCGGCGCAGAAGCTCGGGGTCAGGGCGGTGATCGTGATGCCGAGTACTACGCCGCAGATCAAGATCGACGCGGTCAGGGCACGTGGTGGTGAGGTGGTGCTGGCGGGGGAATCCTATTCCGAGGCCTACACCCACGCGATCGAGCTGGAAAAGACGGAAAAGCTCACCTTCGTGCACCCCTTCGACGACCCCGACGTGATCGCCGGCCAGGGCACCGTAGGCATGGAGATCCTGCGCGCGCACCCGCAACCGATCCACGCCGTGTTCTGCTGTGTTGGTGGCGGCGGGCTGATCGCCGGCGTGGCCGCCTATATCAAACGGCTACGCCCGGAGACGAAAATCATCGGGGTCGAAGCGGTGGATGCCGACGCGATGACACGCTCACTGGCAGCAGGCAAGCGGGTGGTGCTCGAACAGGTCGGTCTCTTTGCCGACGGCGCGGCGGTCAAGGAGGTTGGCGTCGAGACCTTCCGCCTGTGTCAGCAGTACGTGGATGAAATGATCCTGGTCGATAACGACGCCATCTGTGCGGCGATCAAGGATGTGTTCGAGGACACCCGCTCCATCCTGGAGCCCGCTGGCGCCCTCGCCGTGGCCGGGGCCAAGGAGTACGCACGTCGCCACAAGCTGCGCGACAAGCATCTGGTCGCCATCGCATCGGGCGCCAACATGAACTTCGATCGTTTGCGCTTCGTCGCCGAACGCGCCGAACTCGGTGAACAACGCGAAGCCGTGCTCGCCGTCACCATCCCCGAGCACCCCGGCTCCTTCCGCAAGTTCTGCAGCCTGCTCGGGAGTCGCAACATCACCGAATTCAACTATCGTTACGCCGACGCAAACAAAGCCCATATTTTTGTCGGTGTCACCGTACACAACCGCGCCGAAGCCACCCGTCTGGTCGAACTCCTCGAACGCCATGAATTGCCCGCTGTCGATCTGACCGATGACGAACTGGCCAAGACCCACGTCCGCTACATGGTCGGCGGCCACGCACCGCAGGCGGAAGACGAAGTGGTGTACCGCTTCAGCTTTCCCGAACGCCCGGGCGCGCTGATGAATTTCCTCTCCAACCTGCGCTCGGACTGGAACATCAGCCTGTTTCACTACCGCAACCACGGTGCCGACTTCGGCCGGGTGCTGGTCGGCATGCAGGTTCCGGCTGGAGACAAGGCCGCCTTCGGCGACTTTCTGCAACGACTCGGATATGAATTCGTCGACGAAACCGCTAATCCGGCCTACCGGATGTTTCTTGGCGAGGCGTGACGCAGGCGCTTGTATCCCTATTCATTTTGTAATAGAAATGAAGACATCCGGCATGCCCCTCAAGCACTGTAGGCCCGCCACAATGGCAACGGCTGACATCATAACGAGAAGCCATCGTGCCGACTTTCCTCAAGGATGGTTTCCATGCGACCGCTCTTTCTCCCAGTCAGGCCGGCTCTTGCGGCTCTATTGAGCATTGCCCTGCTGTGGGGCCCGACAACCGGAGTTCAAGCCGAACCGGCCAGCCGCCTCGACCGCATCCTGGCCGAGCAGCGCCTGCGGGTGTGTATCTGGCCGGACTATTACGGTATCTCGCTGCGTGATCCCAGAACGATGGAGTTGCGCGGCATCGACGTCGACCTGGCGCAGGAACTCGGCAAGGACCTGGGGACAAAGGTCGAGTTCGTCGACAGCAGCTTCGCCCGCCTGTTCGACGACGTGCTGGGCGAGCGTTGCGATGTGGCCATGTTCGCGATCGGGATCACCCCAGCGCGTGCAGAGAAGCTGCGCTTCACCTCACCGCACCTGGCCAGCGACATCTACGCAATCACCACCCGCAGTAACCGCCGGATCCAGCAGTGGGACGACATCGACCAGCCGGGCGTGGTGGTTGCCGTCGCCAAAGGCACCCTGCACGAACCCGTCATGCGGGACAAACTGCGCCACGCCAAGCTGTCCATTCTGGCCTCTCCTCATGCGCGCGAGCAGGAGGTCGAATCCGGGCGGGCCGATGTGTTCATGACCGACTTTCCCTACAGCCGACGCATGCTGGACAACGTCGACTGGGCACGCCTGATCACACCCAGTGCCATCTATCACGTCACGCCCTACGCTTGGGCAATCGCCCCCGGCGATGAGCGCTGGCATCAGCGGCTCGAAACCTTTGTCAGCGCGATCAAGCAGGATGGCCGACTGCTCGAGGCCGCGCACCGGCATGGTTTGGAGCGGATAGTCGTTCCCCGCTGAGCAAGCCTTCAGTGAACGCACGACGCCGCAGGCGCCTCGCCGATCTCGGATTCTTCGCCCTGCTGGGCCTGATTGCGCTGCTAACCTGGGCGGGCCTCACCTATCATTCGGTCCGCCTCGAAGACCAGGTACGCAAGACCCGACAGCAACTCGCACAACGCGACGTAAGCCATCTCAACGCCTATCTCGGCCAGCTGCTGCAGAACGTCGACCTGAGCCTCAAGTCCCTGCTCGATGCCGGCCACCAGGTCTATTCACCGGCCGCCTGGACCACGCAGCTCGACTACGCTCTACGCAACGCCCCCTACCTGCGCTCGATCTCGGTCATCAACGACAGTGGCAGCGTCATCGCCAGCACCACGGCCGACAATGTTGGCATGGTCCCGGATCTGACCGACTATCTGCCCCACACCCGCACCGTCACCGCGATGCTGCGCATCGGCTCGGCCCACGCCGGCCGTGACCTCGCAAGCGGTACAGCAACTTCCGATGCACGATCAGCGACACCCGATCTCGGCTTCATCCCGGTGATACGCGGCATCAATCAGGGCGACGGCGGTTCCCTGACGCTGCTGGCCACGCTGAACATGGATTACCTGCTGCGTATCCTCGATGACTTTCAAACCAATCCTTCCGATCGCATCAGCCTACTCCGCCAGGATGGATCACGCCTGCTCGACACCGCCCCTATCGATGACGCTCAGTTGAGGGAGGAACAGGCGCTGGTCGGCCGCTGGCGAGCAGGCGAATACAACACCACCCAGACCTCGGATGGCGCTGACCAGACCCGGCTGCTAACCAGCTCGATGCTCAACACGCGCTTGCCGATTGCCGTGGCGAGTTTCACCGACCTCGACCAGGTGCTGACTGAGGCCAAGGCGGAAAGCCGCAACCAGGCGCTCATTGTCCTTCCACTGGTGCTGCTCGGCATTGGCGGGGTACTGGCGGGCTACCTATTCTTCCGCCGCGCCGGTCTGCACGAGCGCGCCTTGCGCCGCGAAACGGAGGCTCGCCAACGGCTCCTCGAGAGTGCGCTCAACGCCAGTGCCAACGCGGTGGTCATCACCGGCACGGATGCGACCATCGAATGGGTCAATCCTGCATTCGGCGCCCTGACCGGTTTCAGCACTGCCGACGCCCTAGGCCGCAAACCCAAGGAGCTGGTGAACTCGGGGCAGCAAACAGCGGCCTATTACGAATCCCTGTGGAACACCATCCTCAAGGGTCAGGTGTGGCGCGGTGAACTCGTCAACCGGCGCAAGGACGGCAGTCTCTACGACGAGGCGATAACGATCACGCCGATTCGCAACACGGACGGCCGCATCTCCCACTTTGTTGCCGTCAAGGAGGAGATCACTGCGCGCAAGGCCGCGCAGGCGGAACTCGAGGGCGCGCACGCACGGCTACAGACGGTGGTCGACAGCTTCCCCGGCGCAGTGGTCATGGAAGACACCGAGGGACGCATCACCTTGCTCAACGAGCGCGTGTTCGGGCTCCTGGGCATTCCCCGCGGCGATCAGTACGGCGTCGGGCAGCCGATGGAGGAGCTCACGTTCGCAGCCGGTATGCAGACTGCCGACGAGGCCGGCTTTGTCGCCCGGCTCGATGCGCTCCGGGCCGCTGGCACCTCGACCTTTGGTGAGGAGATCCAGCTCAAGGACGAACGCTGGCTGGAACGCGATTTCGTGCCTATCCGGAGCGGGGAGCGCCTGCTGGGTTACCTGCGCATCTATCACGATGTCACTCCGCGCAAGAAGCATGAACAGGCGCTAAGCCTCCTGGCGAGCACTGACCCGCTTACGGGCACCCTCAATCGCCGCACCTTTCTCGACAAGGTCGAGCTCGAACTGGCGCGGATCCAGCGCTACAGCAGGCCGGGAGCCCTGGTCATGCTCGATCTGGATCACTTCAAGCAAGTCAATGACGAGCACGGTCACGCGGCGGGCGACGCCGTACTCAAACACTTCGTCGATGTCGTGTCGGACACGCTGCGCGACACCGACACGCTGGGGCGACTCGGTGGAGAGGAATTCGGCATCCTGCTCCCCGAAACAAGCAGCCAGCGCGCGGTGGAGCTGTGCGAACGGATCCGGTTGCGGATCCAGGACACAAGCATCACCAAGGAAGATGGCAGCATGATCAGGGTGACCGTCAGCATCGGCGTCACCTCACTCCATGCTGCGGGCGGCAATGCCGAACAGGCGCTCGCACGTGCAGACGATCAGTTGTACCGCGCCAAGAATCAGGGACGTAACCGGGTCGCGCATTCCGACCTTGCCTGAACGCCGGGTATATCCGGGCTCTTGGGCCAGCGCTGGCATGGCAAAACTGATCCAGTTGTTCAGCCCTGATCGTCCGCCGTCCTGCCGGGCCCGGGCAGGACGTTTCGCGCTGCCGCACACGACCAGCTTCCGGCCTCCGTCACCAGCCAGTCCATCGGCTTGTCGTGATCCTGGGGATACACGGTGTCTACGCGCCCCAACTCAAAGCCGACCCCCACGGCCAACACCTTTTGCGCCGCCAGCGTCCGGTCGAAATATCCGCCCCCGTAACCGAGGCGAAAGCCCTGAGCATCAAAGGCATTGAGCGGCACCAACAACAGCTCGGGCAGCACCTCGGCACCGCCGGCGGGGTGGGGAATTCCGTGCCGATCCGCTTCCATCGCCACGGAATTCGTCCATGGACGGAACACCAGCGGCCGGTCCTTGTCCAGCACCACCGGAAGGGCAGCAAGCCGCCGGGCACTACCCGCCAGCCAGCGCTGCACCCAGCCGCGGAGATCAGGCTCGGCCCGGTAGGGCCAGCAGAATCCGAGCGAAATCGGGTCCAGATGTGCGATCAGCGCATCCAGCTGGCCTTCGAGCTGACGGGTGAGCGTCTCCCGTGTTTCGGCGGGCAATGCGATGCGTGCCGCAAGGGCCTGGCCGCGAATGTAATGACGTTGCTGGAGCACGTCTGCAGTAAGGGCTGAGAAACCGTCGGTCACTGTGATATGGTCAATCAATCAGAAACAAGGATGGTAAAGGATGCACAGGTTTTCTTGGGGAGGGATCGTCGCCGCCCTTCTGGTTTCGGCGACAAGTGCATGTGCACAGCTTGGAGATGAGCGCATTCTTGCGGCCCGTGACGCGATACGCAGCGGCGACCGGACCACGCTCGAACGACTGGCCGCACAATCCGACCTCCACCCGCTCGACCCCTACGTACGCTACTGGCTGCTGTTCAACAAGCTTGCCCGAACAGACCCACCGCCGGCAGTGGAACTCTCGGATTTCCTCGTCCAGGAGGCAGGCTCCATGCTTGCCGAGCGCCTGCGCGCCGACTGGCTGCGCCGTCTGGCCAAGGATGGCGACTGGGCGGGATTCCGCCACCTGTACCCCGACCTTCAGCGTCCCGACAGCGAGTTGCGCTGCCTGCACTGGACCGCACGCCTGATGGGCGGCGACCGTGAGCCGCTGACCGAAGTGGCGGCGCAATGGGCTAGTCTTACCGACTCACATTCCGCCTGCGACACGGTGCTGGGCGCGGCGGTCAGTAATGCCACGGTGAGTGAGGATGAGGTGTGGTGGCGGTTTCGCCGCCAGGTCGACAGCCGCAATCCGGTAAGCGCGCGCAGCACGCTCGCCTTGCTCAGCGCAGCTGACTTCGGCGCCTTCGACCAGGCAATCCGCAGCCCGGCGCAATATATCGATCGCCTGCCGGGCAACTTCGCAATCAGCCGTGGCGGTCGCGAACTGGCACTGGCCGCCATCGTGCGCCTTGCCCGCGAAGACGTGCCGGGAGCGCATGCCCGCCTGGTTCGCCTGCAGGACCGCCTCGGCAGTGGCGAGCGTGCTCACGCCCTGGCCGCGCTTGCGCACCGTGCGGCTCAAGCCCAGGGCAGCGAGGCGGCGGCCTGGTTCCGCGCTGCGGGCGACACCCCGATGAGCAGTGATCAACGGGCGTGGCGCATCCGTGCCGCCCTGCGCAACAGTGACTGGAGCGCCGTGCTCGCCGCAATCGAGCGTTTGCCCGAGGACGAACAAGGCCTGCCAGACTGGATCTACTGGCGCGCTCGCGCGCTGGCAGCGACCGGTGGCCGCAGCGCAGAAGCCGATGCGCTGTATGCCCGGATCGCGGGTGAGCCTCACTTCTACGGCATCCTTGCTGGCGAGGAGCTGGGCCGACCCTTTGCCCCTCCTGCGCACACGCCGCCCCTCACCCCGCTCCAACTCCGCGCCGCCGAGGAAGACCCCGGCCTGCGCCGCGCCCTGGCGCTGTTTCGCCTCGACATGCGCACCGAGGGCGTGCGCGAATGGAACTGGTCACTTCGCGACCAGGACGAGGTGTTCCGCCTTGCCGCAGCCCGGCTCGCGTTGAAGCACGATATCTACGACCGTGCGATCAACACCGCCGAACTGGCCAGCCCGAATGGCGCCTTCGACCTGCGTTTCCTCACCCCTTACCGCGAGCTGATCGAACCTCAGGTACGCAGCCAGCAACTGGACATGAGCTGGGTCTATGGGCTGATGCGACAGGAAAGCCGCTTCGTCGTGCCCGCGCGCTCGAGCGCCGGTGCCCAAGGCCTGATGCAGGTGATGCCGGCCACCGGCAAGTGGGTCGCCGGCAAGATCGGCATGAGCGGCTATCATCAGGGGCTGCTCGCTGAACCGAATACCAATGTCCGCCTGGGCACGAGCTACATGCGCCTGATCCTGGAGGATCTCGACAACCATCCGGTGCTGGCCAGCGCCGGCTATAACGCCGGGCCGGGCCGGGCCAAGCGCTGGCGCGATGCACGACCCCTCGAAGGCGCCATCTATGCCGAAACCATCCCCTTCGATGAGACCCGCGACTACGTCAAGAAGGTCATGGCCAACACCGTGGTCTATGCCACCCTGCTCGACCGCCAGCCCCAATCATTAAAAACGCGACTTGGCACCATCGCGGCGCGCCCGGAAGGGCGATAATCCGTCCTTACTGTCTTTACGCGATACACCCACCCAGCATTTGCAGTATAGGAGCGAGCACCACAATGATTCCGCAACGTGTCGTCCTGATCGGCGGCTCCGGCTTTGTCGGCAGCGCCATCGCCAACCGCCTTGCCGAGGCCGGAGTTGGCGTCGTGATTCCCACCCGTCGCCGCAGCCGCGCCGGCGCGGTGCTGCTGCTGCCGAACGCCGAGGTGGTCGAAGCCGATTGCCACGACGAGGCCACCCTTACCCGGCTGCTTGCCGGCGCCGATGCGGTGATCAGCCTGGTGGGCGTGCTCCACTCCCGCAGTGGCTCGCCCTTCGGCCCGGACTTCGCCCGCGCCCACGTCGAGCTGCCGACGAAGATCGTCGCTGCCTGCAAGGCCGCCGGCGTGCCGCGCCTGATCCATATCAGCGCCCTCGGTGCCGATGCAAACGGCCCGTCCGAATACCAGCGTTCAAAAGCAGCCGGCGAGGCTGCCATCCGCAGCGCTGCGCCTGAAGTCGCGTGGACCATCCTGCGGCCGTCGGTGATCTTCGGGCGCGGCGACAGCTTCCTGAATCTCTTTGCCAAGCTGTCCGGCCTCTTTCCTGTGCTGCCGCTGGGCGGCGCTGGCGCACGTTTCCAGCCTGTGTATGTGGAGGACGTAGCCGAGGTGGTATGGCGCTGCCTGACCGACCCCGTCGCCAGCGGCCAGACCCTGGACGTGGCTGGCCCCACGGTCTATACCCTGCGCCAGCTGGTGGAATACGTGTCGGCCCTGGTGGGTCACCCGCGTCCGATCATCGCCCTGCCAGAGGGCCTGGCCATGCTGCAGGCGAGGCTGATGGAACTTGCCCCCCAGCCACTGATGAGCCGTGACAACGTTCGCTCGATGCGGGCCGACAACGTCGCCAGTGGCGCTCCGTTGCCCTTCGGCATGAGCCCGACCGCGATCGAATCGGTCGTCCCGCAATGGCTTGGCCACACTGCACAACGCGCCAACTACAATCCCTTCCGCCGCCACGCGCGGCGCTAACCTGCTCTCAGTCGGAGTCCGCGATGAAACTCATCATCGGCAACAAGAATTACTCGTCCTGGTCCCTGCGTGCGTGGATGTCTGCCCGCGCCGGCGGCTTCACTTTCGAAGAAATCCGCATTCCGCTGTTCATCCCCGGCAGCCGCGAGCACATCCTGTCGCACTCGCCCTCGGGTAAGGTGCCATGCCTCATCGATCACGGCCTCGTGGTGTGGGATTCGCTGGCAATCGGCGAATACCTTGCGGAAAAGGCGCCTCACTTGCTCCCCGCCGATGTGGTTGCACGTGCCGTCGCCCGCGCAGTGACCGCCGAGATGCACTCGGGCTTCGCCAACCTGCGTCAGCACATGAGCATGAACATCCGCAAGGATTACAGCGGCCACGGCCACACGCCGGAAGTGGACGCCGAGATTGCCCGCATCGTGGCGATCTGGAACGACTGCCGCAGCCGCTTCGGCGCTGGCGGCCCCTATCTGTTCGGCACCTTCACCACGGCGGACGCGGCATTCGCGCCGGTCTGCTTCCGCTTCCGGACCTACGGCGTGAAGCCCGACGGCGCCGCGGGCGAGTATCTGGCAGCCATGCTCGCCAACCCGCACATGCAGGAGTGGGAAGCGGCCGCACGTCTCGAGACTGAATCCATCAAGTCCGAGGACCTCTACGACTGATGCGTGCCTTTGTGGTGGGCGGTGCGGTTCGCGACGCACTGCTCGGCCTTCCGGTCAAGGATCGCGACTGGGTGGTGGTCGGTGAAACCGCGGAAGCCATGCTCGCGCGGGGGTTCCGCCCGGTGGGGCGGGACTTCCCGGTTTTTCTCCACCCGCAGACGCAGGAGGAATACGCGCTCGCGCGCACCGAGCGCAAGAGCGGTCGCGGCTACACCGGCTTCGTGTGCCACGCTTCGCCCGAGGTCAGACTCGAGGAAGACCTGCTGCGCCGCGACCTCACCATCAACGCCATCGCACGCGCCGCCGACGGTCAGTTGATCGACCCCTATGGCGGCGTTGCAGACCTTGAGGCGCGGGTTTTTCGTCACGTCAGCCCTGCATTTGCCGAAGATCCGGTGCGCATCCTTCGAGTGGCACGCTTTGCGGCGCGTTTTGACGCGTTCGTCGTGGCCCCGGAAACCCTCGCCCTGATGCGCAGCATGGTCGACGGCGGCGAAGTCGACCATCTGGTAGCCGAGCGGGTCTGGCAGGAGATCTCGCGCGGGCTGATGGAGGCCGCACCTTCACGCATGATCCGGGTGCTGCGCGACTGCGGCGCGCTGCAGCGCATTCTGCCCGAGATCGATCGCCTGTTCGGCATTCCCCAACCCGAGAAGCACCACCCCGAAATCGACACCGGCGAACATGTGCTGATGGTGATCGACCACGCCGCCCGCACGCACCAACCCTTGACGGTACGCTGGGCCTGTCTGTTGCACGATCTGGGCAAGGGCACCACCCCGGCCGACATCCTGCCCCACCATTACGGCCATGAAGCCCGCAGCGAGCGCATGGCCCGACAGGTATCCGACCGCCTGAAAGCGCCCACCGACTGTCGCGACCTGGCCGAAATGGTCGCGCGCGAACACGGCATCCTGGGCCAGTTCGACATCCTGCGCCCGGAAACCGTGGTCAAGGTACTGGAACGCTGCGATGTGCTGCGCCGTCCGGAGCGCTTCGGACTCATGCTCGATGCCGCCGCCTGCGATTACCACGGCCGCGGTGGAACACGTCCGCCGGACTGGGCGCCGGGCGTGCAGTGGCGCGCGGCGCAACAGGCGATCTGCCAAATCGACGCCGGCGCCATCGCGCGCGCCTGCACCGACAAGACCCGGATCCCGGCTCAGATCCATGCCGCACGGGTGGCTGCGATCAAGGCATTGCGCAAGGAATCGGGGCGATCCGACGCTTGAACGCACATGCCTGAACAACCGAGCAAGCAATCAGAGCGTGCGAAAAATCAGCCAGGCAAACAGGGAAAGCAGCACGGTGGTGGTAAAAGGGAAGTGATAAGCTCGTCCACGAAGCTTGAAGTGAACATCGCCGGGCAATCGCCCCAGGCGCAGCCTGTGGGCGATGCCGGGGCGCATCAGGCCGGTGACCAGCACAACCAGCACGATCACCACAATCCACTTCAGCATAGCCACCCCGCACATAGAGTCCCGGATTAGACCCCTCAGGGGCGAGTACCGCAACCAACAGAGCGAGCAGCGCATGATCACCCTCTACACCTGGGGCACCCCGAACGGCCGCAAAGTCTCGATCGCACTCGAGGAGCTTGGACTGGCGTATGAGGTGAAGCCGATCGACATTACCCGTGACGCCCAGTTTTCCCCCGAATTTCTCGCGCTGAACCCGAACCACAAGATCCCGGTGATCATCGACAGTGACGGGCCGGATGGCAAACCGATCACGCTGATCGAATCGGGTGCGATCCTGCTCTATCTGGCCGACAAAACTGGCCGACTGCTGCCCGACGATCCCCGCGAGCGCTGCGAAGCGCATCAATGGCTGATGTTCCAGATGGGCAGCGTCGGGCCGATGCTCGGTCAGGCACACCACTTTCTGCGCTTTGCCCCGGACGTCATCCCTTACGCCATCGACCGTTACTCGAAAGAGGCCGCCCGCATCTACGGCGTACTCAACACCCGCCTTGCCGGACGCGACTGGCTAGCCGGCAGCGCATACTCGATCGCCGACATTGCAAGCTACCCCTGGCTTGCCCGCCATGAATGGCAAGGCATCGACCTTGCCCGCTACCCGGAAGTGAAGCGCTGGTTCGACTCGATCGCGGCCCGTCCGGCCGTGCAGCGCGGCATGGAGATCCCGCGATGAACACACCCCGCTTCGGCGACCTTGAAGTGCTCTGTCACAGCCCGGCCAAGGGCACCCCACGCCCGGTGCCGCTGCTTTTCATTCATGGTGCTTATACCGGCGCGTGGTGCTGGGAAGAGCACTTTTTGCCCTGGTTCGCGGAACAGGGCTGGATGGCCTATGCCGTGTCGCTCTCCGGGCATGGAAAAAGTCGCAACCATAAGCACCTCGACGCCCTGTCAATCGACGATTACGTCCGCGACATCGCCGAGGTCATCGCCCGCCTGCCCGAGCCGCCGGTGCTGATCGGCCATTCGATGGGCGGCATGGTGGTGCAGAAATATCTGGAACGCGCCACCGCCCCGGCTGCGGTACTGTTGTCTTCGGTACCGCCACAAGGCCTGATGGGTTCGGCGCTCGGATTGATGTTCACCAAACCGCATCTGCTGACCGACCTGAACCGGATCATGGGCGGCGGCGAAGCCCAGCTCGACAGTCTGCGCGAGGCGCTGTTTCATCAGCCGCTCGACGATGAGCGTCTGCGTCGTTACTACAAGCTCAGCCAGCCCGAGTCACATCGTGCAATCTGGGACATGACGCTATTCAACCTGCCGCAGCCCAGCCGCATGAGCAGCGTGCCGATGCTGATTCTCGGCACCAGTCACGACCAGCTCATTCCGCCGGACCAGGTACGCATGACGGCGAGCACCTATGGGTTGAGCGCAGAGATTTTCGACGGCCTCGGACACGGCATGATGCTGGAGATGGACTGGGAGCGGGTCGCGACACGGATTGCCGACTGGCTGAAGGAGCGGGATCTGTAGATGAAAGCGCGAGGGCGCACCGGTACATCGGTGCGGCAAAAAAACCACAGACCGTGCGATTTTCCCTGGTCAGCGGCCACTTGTCTTGCCATGATGAAACTGAAGGTGTGATTTCCGCACCTTGAACGCAACACCGTCGGTCCCAATCTTCCATTCAAGCCCGCTCGACAGCGGCCGTTAATGAACTCAGGAGGCCGGGATTTCCGGCCCAAGTTGCGGAGGCCATCATGGTGATCGTCATGGATATGCAGTCCGGAAAAGAATTCCGGGAACCCGAGGCGTATGACGAGGAAGTGCTCAACGCCAACTGGCTACCCCGCCCCGAAGTCGCGCTGCAACTGCAGCAGATCGACCGGCATCACGAACCCGAGCGCATTGCGCTACCGGAAGATCTTGATGCCTTCCTGAAGGCCATGTACCGCAATCAGGAATAGGCGCCACCAAGGCTCAGGAGGGGCAGCCGCGCACGCCTACAGTGTGTGCAGGCGGTCGCCCCGCACAAACCCCAGGAGTGGCATTTCGATGCCGCGCCCGAGTGCGAGCACCTTGAACAGCTCGCCCATTTCCTGCGGGGTCGTCAGCCGCTGAACTGCGCGTGCTGCACGCACATAATCCGCAGTTTCCTCCGGCGCCCGCCGGGCAAGGCATTCGAGCACACCGCAGTTGAACAGGAAGTGCGCCTGGCTGGTGTAACCCAGCACCTCCAGCCCGGCCTCGAACGCAGCCTCGGCCATCGCGGTAAAATCCACGAACTCGGTGATGTCGTTCAGGCCCGGCCACAGGAACGGGTCGGCATGCGCATGGTGGCGGTAATAGCACAGCAAGGTGCCGCTGGAGCGCGAGGGCAAGTAGAACTCGGCACGCGGATACCCGTAGTCGATCAACAACATCGCCCCGTGCTGCAATC
Organism: Azoarcus sp.; assembly: GCA_030656215.1. Classification (GTDB taxonomy): domain Bacteria; phylum Pseudomonadota; class Gammaproteobacteria; order Burkholderiales; family Rhodocyclaceae; genus Parazoarcus. The sequence continues at coordinate 59,341 of JAUSOD010000051.1, read as the reverse complement.
GGTCGGCCCACGACGCGACCCATGCCTGACCGGCCAGATTGATCTCGGTGACGTACTCACCTTCGGTCGGCTCGGGCAGCGCCAGCGCCCTTGCAGCGTCCAGCACCGCCCCCTGTGCGGGCATGTCGCCCCAGCGAAAACCTGCGGCGGCCTCCACCCCGGCCAGCATCACGCCACGTTCGAACAAGCCCTCGGCACGCGATACGATCAGATGCACCGGCATCACATCTACCACTTCGTTGGCAATGACCGCACCGGAGAAGCTCTCCGGCAAGGCCTCCAGCCAGTCCACCCGGGATGCCAGATGGGGTACCTGGCGGGCAAGAGTATCGAACTGACGCTCACGCAACTCGGCAGAAAGTTCGAGGATGCCGTAGCGTTCCGGCACAGTGCCGCGGCGCTCGAGCTCAAGCAACAAGTCCGCGGCGAGCAGTCCAGTCCCGGCGCCGACTTCGATGACCTGCCGCACACTGAGTTGCATGACCTGCTCGACCTGGCTCGCCAAGGCCTGTCCGAACAAGGGTGTCAGCTCGGGAGCGGTGATGAAATCCCCACCAGGCCCGAACTTTCTGGCGCCACCGCTGTAATACCCCAGCCCGGGCGCGTAAAGTGCAAGCTCCATGTAGCGCGAAAACGGCACCCAGCCGCCGGCCGCCACGATTTCGGCATGTATCAGGGCCACGAGGCAGGTACTTTGTTCAAGCGCGTCCGCAGACGGCTGGGGCAAGGATGGCATATTCAAGGCACAAGACAGAAAGACGCCGCATTGTAGCCGAGCCACCCCGAGCTACCCGCAGCCTCGTCGGCACCCTCGTCCACCCCCATTGATAACGATGTGACCCAACCAACCCCGACTGCACCATGAACGATCACACTGCTGCTCCCGTCATTCTGGTCACCGGCGCCGCACGCCGGGTGGGTGCCGCGATCTCCCGCGAGCTTCACGCCTGCGGCGCAGACATCGCCCTGCACTATCGGCGCAGCCGTGCCGAAGCCGAGCGCCTTGCCGCGGAACTCAACGCAATCCGCACCGGCTCCGCCTTCACCGTGGGCGGCGACCTGGGTGTCGATGGGATACCCGAGGCCGTCGCCGACAGCGCTCTCGCCCACTTCGGCCGGATCGATGGCCTTGTCAACAATGCCTCGAGCTTCTTTCCAACCCCACTTGGCACCATCGACGCGGCGGCCTGGGCCGACCTCATGGGCTCCAACCTCAAGGGCCCGCTGTTCCTGACCCAGGCGCTCGCACCGGCGCTCAGGAAAACGCGCGGCGCCGTGGTCAACATCGTAGACATCCACGCCGAACGCCCCCTGCGACATTACGCGCTGTACTGTGCGGCCAAGGCCGGGCTTGCCGGGCTGACCCGGGCGCTTGCACTGGAGATGGCCCCCGAGGTCCGGGTGAATGGCGTCTCGCCCGGCCCGATCGAATGGCCGGAAGACAACCAGTTTGCACTTGCCGAGCGCGAGCAGATCATCCGCCACACCCTGCTGCAACGTGAGGGCAGCCCGGCCGACATCGCGCGTACGGTGCGCTTCCTGCTGTTCGACGCGCCCTATATTACCGGCCAGATCCTGGCTGTGGATGGTGGCCGCAGCTCGCACCTGTGAGCGCGCGAAGGGCTCATCGGACGCCGCTGCCAATCTCGCATGACGCGCAAGGGTATAATCCGACACGATTTTCCTGCCGAGCCTCACCGTGAACACTGCGACCGAAACCGCTGCCGAACCCTTGGAGCACCGCCACTCGAACAACTTCCTGCGCCTCAAGAAGAAGCTGGAACGCAGCGTTGGCGAGGCGATAGGCGATTACAACATGATCGGCGACGGCGACACGGTCATGGTCTGCGTGTCCGGCGGCAAGGACTCCTACACCCTGCTTTCATGCCTGCTCGCACTGCGCGAACGGGCTCCGGTTGATTTTCGCATCTTGGCGATGAACCTCGATCAGAAACAACCCGGTTTTCCCGATCACATCCTGCCCGAATACTTCGAGTCGATCGGCGTCGAATACCGTATCGTCACCGAAGATACGTACTCGATCGTCAAGGACAAGATCCCCGAAGGCAAGACCACCTGTTCGCTGTGCTCACGCCTGCGGCGGGGGATCATCTACCGTACGGCAAAGGAAATTGGCGCCACCCGCATCGCGCTGGGTCACCACCGCGACGACATGCTTGAAACGCTTTTTCTGAACATGTTCTTCGGCGGCAAAATCAAGGCCATGCCGCCAAAACTGGTCAGCGACGATGGCAATCACGTGGTGATCCGTCCGCTGGCCTATTGCACCGAGAGTGATATCGTCCGCTTTGCCCGCACGATGGACTTTCCGATCATTCCCTGTAACCTCTGCGGCTCGCAGGAAAATGCCCAGCGCAAGCAGATAAAGAACATGCTTCAGACTTGGGCACGGGACTTCCCGGGTCGTATCGAATCGCTGACGACTTCGCTCAAGAACGTAGTGCCTTCCCATCTTGCAGACCAGAAGCTGTTCGACTTCGTCGGTGTCGATCGCAACACCATACTGACTGAAGGTGATATCGCCTTCGATCGCGAACCGCTGCCTGAACCCACGACAGGAATTCTCCGGCTGCATCCGGGCCAATAATTTATTCCCGGGTCATCGGCCAAGAAGGCTTGCGTCGGATGCCGCGTTTGATCATCATTGCGACGTGCTCAGCGATCTGCTGCCGATCCGTTACCCCGATCCGTTACCGCATGCGCTCCCACTATGTCCGATCGTAAAAACCTCTGCGTGCTCGTGACCGACGTGATCGGAGGCGAGCGGCTGCTTGCGCCACTTGGCGCGACCGAGGCAGCGCACGCGGTTGAACGCTGCATCAATCGCATCGACCGCGCTATCGACAGCAATGGCGGCAACATCATTTTGCGGCAGCCGGGCTTCATCGTGGCGACGTTCGAGCGCAGCGATTCCGCCATCATCGCGTCGTGTGAAATGCTGGACCGGGTGCTCAGCCTGCCCCCGCTCAGCGGCACCCAACTCAAGGTGCGAATCGGTATTCACTACGGTCTTGTTGAATCGGGCGCCGGCGGTGACGGAGTGGTAGGTGCGCAACGGCTGCTGCAGACCTGCAAGCCCGGCCAGGCACTGGCCAGCAGCACGGCAGTGATGCTGCTTACCCCTTCAGCGCGGCACTATGCCGGTGCGGAAGCGCTTACCTCGGACGCTCAAGGCACACTGGATTGGCCGGTCTTCGTCATCGGCCACCGGGTGGGACAGGTCACCTCGCTCCCGCCGACAGCGAGGATTTCGCAACGCCTGCGCCTGCGCCATCAACAGGACGTGATGTTTGTCGAAGAGCATCGGCCCATCGTGCTCGTGGGCCGAGAGCTCGGCAACGACGTGGTCATCATCGACCCACGTGCGTCGCGTCAACATGCCCGGATCGAACGGCGACGCGAAGGCTTCGTCCTGATCGACCAGAGTACCAATGGCTGTTTTGTCTCGATCAACGGCGATGAGGAACGCTGCATCAAGGCAGAGGAACTGACCCTGACCGGGTCCGGACGGCTGGGCTGCGGCTTCTCGTCAAAAGAGATCGAACGCGACCTGGTTTTCTTCGATATCGTCTGACACCGGGAACGGCAGCAACATCGCCCGACTCGAACACTCCGTATTCCTGACACGCCAGTTGACGGCAACTTGTACGTTCCCGCTGCGCAGGCTGCGGTCCTTTGTCGAACTGCGATTTCCGCCTGCGCCGGGAACCCGGGACTGACCCCGTCGCAGTCAGCCTTTCAGGCACTCGCTGATGAAGCTCTTGCGCTCCGCGCCCTTGAGCGTTTTCTCCGTCGCCGCCCGATTGCACGCTTTGGCAAGATCTTTCTGCGCCGAAACCGTGGCATCTGACTTCGCCACCGACGCCGTGGGAGCCTTTTCGGTGGGAGCCTTCACCTCGTCTCCGGCTGACGCTGACGATGCTGCGGGTGATGGCGTGTGCTTGCCTTTCAGGCAGCCACTCATGAACTGTTTGCGCTCATCCCCCTTCAAGGTCTTTTCCTTTGCTTCCTGACTGCAACGCTTCATGCGCTCATGCTGAGGATTCGCCCAGGCATCTGCGGGAGACAACGCTGCTACCAGGATCGAAGCGGAAATCGACAACATCAATCTCTTCATCACACAACTCCTGAAAAATGACAAATGGAAAAGCCCTGCAATTCTGCATATGTCATATGCCATCGTCAACATCCAAGAGAACCCCGGTCTCGCTTGATGCTCACCCGACAGGTGCTCGGCAAGGCACAAACCCGCCGTGACCGACGCACTTGACGCTACCATGGGGGCACTTTTCCTCTCCGCCTTCCTGGCTGCCACCCTGCTGCCTGGAGGTTCGGAGCTGGTGCTCGCGGCCACTCTACAGTTGCAACCCGAGCGGGCTGCGCTTGCCCTCCTGCTGGCCACACTGGGCAACACCCTCGGCGGGATGAGCACCTACACGATGGCCCGCCTGCTGCCGCGCAAGGAACTGCCACCCCGACTCGATCTCGTGCGCCGCCACGGCAGCCTCATCCTGCTGCTGTCATGGGTGCCGCTGATCGGTGATGCGCTGTGCGCCGCAGCGGGCTTGCTGCGCCTGCCGTGGATAAGCTGCGTGTGGTGGATGGCTATTGGCAAGGGCGCGCGCTACCTTGCAATCGCATGGGCGATGCTGTGATCCGGAGCGCTATACTTGAGTGCCCTGCGTATCGTCCTCAAGCACGCCCATGCAAGCAATCCAGCGCAATGGCACCACTGCCCGCTACTCCGACTCCGTCGTCCACAATGGCGTGGTCTATCTCGTCGAGGTACCCGGCTCCTCCGACGGCGACATCACCAGCCAGACCCGGGACGTACTCGCCAGCCTCGAGCGCCAGCTACAGGCCGTCGGTAGCGACCGTGGGCGCATCCTGATGGCTACCGTCTATCTCACCGACCTCACAGACTACGATGGCATGAACGCGGTGTGGGATGCATGGCTACCACCGGGCACGGCGCCCTCCCGCGCCTGTGTCCAGATCGCCGGTCTGGCCCAGCCGGGCTGGCGGATCGAGATCGCGATGACCGCAGCGACCTGTTGATCGACACGACCTGCCGATCAGGGCAAGCCCCCCGATGCCAACGGCGTCCACTCCCAGAGCGCGAAGCAAGAGCCCACACTTCGCATAAGGTATTGATTTTTGCTGCATGTTGCACTGCGGTTCGTTAAAATCGCAGGTTCCCCTGCAGCAGCCAACCCGGTGCACCAATGACCCAACGCCTGCGAGAAATTCCTTACAACTACACCTCGTTCTCCGATCGCGAGATCGTGATCCGCCTGCTCGGCGACGAGGCCTGGTCCGTCCTCGATGAGCTACGGGCCGAACGCGTAACCGGGCGTTCTGCGCGAATGCTTTATGAGGTGCTGGGCGACATCTGGGTGGTACGGCGCAACCCCTACCTCGAAGACGATCTGCTCACCAGCCGCGAACGCCGCGAAGCGCTGATCAACGCGCTCAACCACCGTGTCAACGAAGTCGAGAAGCGGCGGCAGGGCAATGACCGGGTGGCCTTGCTGATCGGCCGGGCGCGCGAGGCAGTGTCCGACTTCGAACGCTGGTTCGACGACACCGCGCGCAAGCGCAAGGCGGCACTCAAGACGCTGGCACGCCACACCGGACGCGACAACATCTGCTTCGACGGTCACGCCCGCGTCTCTCACGTCACGGATGCCACCGACTGGCGGGTCGAGTATCCCTTCGTCGTGCTCTACCCCGACACCGAAGAGGAAATGGCCCCGCTGGTGCGTGCCTGTATCGAACTGGGGATGACCATCATCCCCCGTGGCGGCGGCACCGGCTACACCGGTGGGGCTATCCCGCTGGACGCCAACTCGGTGGTGATCAACACCGAAAAGCTGATCAGCATTGGCCCGGTCGAGGACATGGTGCTGCCCGACGCCGACGGCAAGCCGATGGCCTCGCCCTACGCCACCGTCCGCACCGGCGCCGGCGTGGTCACCGAGCGCGTATCGGAAGCGGCCAGTGCGGCCGGACGCGTGTTCGCGGTCGACCCCACGTCGGCCAGTGCCTCCTGCGTCGGCGGCAACATTGCGATGAATGCCGGTGGCAAGAAAGCCGTGCTTTGGGGCACCGCGCTCGACAACCTGGCGTGGTGGAAGATGGTTACGCCGGACGGAAACTGGCTCGAGGTCGAGCGCCTCGACCACAACTTCGGCAAGATCCACGAGCAGCACATCGCCCGCTTCCGCCTGCGCCGTTTCGACGGCCTCAGCTACAAGCCGCTGGGCGAGGAGATCCTGTCCATGCCGGGCGCGCACTGCCGCAAGGACGGACTGGGCAAGGACGTCACCGACAAGTTCCTCGGCGGCATCCCGGGCGTGCAGAAGGAAGGCACCGACGGGCTGATCGTGGCCTCGCGCTGGGTGCTGCACAAGATGCCGCCAGTCACCCGCACGGTCTGTCTCGAATTCTTCAGCCAGGTGCGCGAGGCGGTGCCGGCCATCGTCGAGATCACCGATTACTTCAAGCCCGGTGGTGCTGGCAATACCGCCGGCGTGCTGCTGGCCGGGCTCGAACACCTCGACGAGCGCTATGTAAAAGCCGTCGGCTACACCACCAAGGCCAAGCGCCACGGCCGGCCGAAGATGGTGCTGATCGGCGACATCGTCGGCTTTGACGAAAACGCCGTGATGGCGGCCGCCTCGGACGTGGTGCGCATGACCAACACCCGCGGTGCCGAAGGCTTCATCGCGGTGTCGCCGGAGCAGCGCAAGCGCTTCTGGCTGGAGCGCTCGCGCACCGCCGCGATCTCGCGCCATACCAACGCGTTCAAGGTCAACGAGGACGTAGTGATTCCGCTCCCGCGGATGGGCGACTACTGCGACGGGATCGAGCGCATCAACATCGAGCTCTCCACCCGTAACAAACTTGAGTTGTGCGACACCCTGGCCGAATTCCTGCGGGGCGAGCTGCCGCTCGACCAGGGCGACGCCAATCTGGCTGCCGACGAGCTGATCGGCGACCGCCGCGAAGCCGCGCTCAACTATGTCGAGGCGGTACGCCTGCGCTGGGAGTGGTTGCTGGAGAACCTCGACCTTCCGCTGGCCGAAGCCGAAAGCCGCTTCGCCGCCTATGGCGTGCAGGCCGGCGAGCTGACCAACCGTGCCGCCGAGCCGCGTCTGTTCCACCGCCTGCAGGACTACTCCATCCGGGTGTCGTGGAAGTCCGAGATCAAGCCCAGGCTGGACAAGATCTTCGACGGCACGGTGTTCCGTCCGGTACTGGATAGGATCGAGGCGCTGCACAAGCAGGTGCTGCGCGGCCGCGTGTTCGTGGCCCTGCACATGCATGCCGGCGACGGCAACGTGCACACCAACATCCCGGTCAACTCCGACAACTACGACATGCTGCAGACCGCCAATCGCGCGGTCGACCGCATCATGGCGCTGGCGCGTGCGCTCGACGGCGTGATCTCGGGCGAGCACGGCATCGGCATCACCAAGCTCGACTACCTCACCGACGAGGAGATGGCGAACTTCTGGGACTACAAGGCCAGAATCGACCCCGAAGGCCGCTTCAACCGCGGCAAGCTGATGCGCGGGGGCAACCTCGACAACGCCTACACCCCCAGCTTCAACCTGATGGGGCACGAGTCGCTGATCATGGAGCAGACCGAGATCGGCGAGATTGCGCACGACATCAAGGACTGTCTGCGCTGCGGCAAGTGCAAGCCGGTGTGCTCCACCCACGTGCCGCGCGCCAACCTGATGTACAGCCCGCGCAACAAGATCCTGTCCACTTCGCTGCTGATCGAGGCCATGCTGTATGAAGAGCAAACCCGGCGCGGGGTTTCGCTCGCCCACTGGGCCGAGTTCGAGGACGTGGCCGACCACTGCACCGTATGCCACAAGTGCGAGAAGCCGTGCCCGGTAGACATCGACTTTGGCGACGTCTCGATCAAGATGCGCAACCTGCTGCGCAAGCAGGGCAAGAAGTCGTTCAACCCGGGCAAGGCCGCGGCGATGGCCTTCCTCACGGTCAAGGACCCGGCCACGATCAAGCTGATCCGTACCGGCATGATCGAATGGGGTTACAAAGCCCAGCGCTTTGCCCACGACATGGGCAAGAAGCTGGGCCTGATCCAGCCCCAGGTGAAGGCACCGCCGGCCACGCTGGGCAAGCCTTCGATCAAGGCCCAGGTGATCCACTTCATCAACAAGCCGATGCCGGGCAACCTGCCGAAGCGCACCTCGCGCGCCCTGCTCGACATCGAGGACGACAAGGTCATCCCGGTCATCCGCGACCCGAGGAAGGCCAACGGCGAATCCGAAGCGGTGTTCTACTTCCCCGGCTGCGGCTCCGAACGCCTGTTCAGCCAGGTCGGGCTCGCCACCCAAGCCATGCTCTACCACGTCGGCGCCCAGACCGTGCTGCCACCCGGCTACCTGTGCTGCGGCTACCCGCAGACGGCAGCGGGCGAGGAGGACAAGGGCCAGAAGATCACCACCGATAACCGGGTGCTGTTCCACCGCGTCGCCAACACGTTGAACTATCTCGATATCAAGACCGTGATCGTGTCCTGCGGCACCTGTATGGATCAGCTGCAGAAGTATGAATTCGACAAGATCTTCCCCGGCTGCCGGCTGCTCGACATCCACGAGTATCTGATGGAGAAGGGGGTGAAGCTCGAAGGTGTGAAGGGCGTGAACTACATGTACCACGAGCCCTGCCACACGCCAATGAAGGTCCATTCCGGGATCAAGGTCGCCAACGAGCTGATGGGCACCCGGGTGGATCTGTCGGACCGCTGCTGCGGCGAATCCGGCACGCTTGCGGTGGCGCGTCCGGACATCTCCACCCAGGTCCGCTTCCGCAAGCAGGAAGAGATCGAGAAGGACGTGGCACGGATGCAGGTTGTGCAGCCCAATGTCCCGACCCGCATCCTCACCTCATGCCCGAGCTGTCTGCAGGGCCTCACCCGCTACGCCAACGACGCTGGCGGCGTGGAAACCGACTACATCGTGGTCGAGTTGGCCCGGCACCTGCTGGGCGAGAACTGGCTGCCGGACTACGTCGGCAAGGCCAACAGCGGCGGGATCGAACGCGTGTTGCTGTAAGCACCAGCCGCTGCAAGCACCGCGACGGCGTGGGGTGCGAAATCACCTCACGCCGGATGCAACCTCTCCCACAAGCGGGTCATCGCCTCTGCAGCACCGACCCGCAAGCGATGGTCAACGACCCCGCTCACCTCGGTTTCACCCGGATTGATCTCGATTGTCGGGATACCGTTTTGCTGCGCCCACCATACCGGCCCGGCGATATAGGGGAACACGCTGGTGGTACCGATCGAGATCACCAGATCTACGCCAGTTTCGAGCACATGGGCGAGCCGGTCGATGCCCTTTTGCGGCAGCATTTCCCCGAACAGCACCACATCCGGACGCAGCACGCCGCCGCACACCGGGCACCCCGGAGGGATCGACAGACCGGCAAAGTCCAGGACGCTCCGCTGGTGGGGGCATTCGGTGCAGCGCAGGTGATGGACGGTGCCGTGAATCTGGATCACCTTCTGCGAGCCCGCCATCCGGTGCAGGCCGTCTACATTCTGAGTCAGCACCCACACGCCGGGTTTCTCACGCTCCAGTTCGGCAATCAGCCGATGGGCCGCATTGGGCAGGGCCCCGCGGCAATTCGATTCGATCTCGGCCAGATAGCGCCAGGCGATGTCGGGGCGCTTCTCCATCATCTCGCCCGACAAGGCTTCCTCGATGGTCAGCCCCTCGCCGGTCAGGCGCTCGTGATAGAGACCGCCGATGCCGCGATAGGTCGGCAGACCGGAATCGGCAGAAATCCCGGCCCCGGTGATGAACAATATCCGTTGGGCAGCGGAAATGATGGCGGCGACCGCATCAAACTGGGTCTCCGCAGTAATGGGGCTAGTCATACCGCCGAAACCTCGACCAGGCAATCATAAAAAATCGGCCCGCCTCCCATGTCGGTGAGGGCGGAGGACGTCACTGCGTTGGCATTTTCGCCATCGCCGGACAGTTTTTGCCACCACACAGAGGGGCTCACCACCACGCCGGCACGAACCCTGTCCGTAACCGCCGCGCGCGCATGAAAAGAACCCCGGTCATTGCGAATGCAAACCCGATCGCCATCGTTGATGCCTCGGACAGCAGCATCCTGCGGGTGGATCTCGAGCTTGGGCGAGCCTTCCTGCTCGACAAAACGCGGCAGGTGGCTGAAGCTGGTATTGAGAAAATTGCGTGCCGGCGGCGTGATCAGGGCCAGCGGATAACGCGCGGCGAGCGCCGGATTGCTCGCCACCGACTCCGCGGGCGGATGCCAGGCCGGCAGCGGGTCGAGCCCGCGCTGTGCCAGCATGTCGGAATGGAACTCGCATTTGCCCGACGGCGTTCGAAAACCACCCTTGGCAAAGGGCACGAAGGGCCGTGGCAGGTTAAGTCTGGCCCAGCCCTGGGTTGCCAGCTTCTCCGGTGTGACGCCGAGTGCGCGCGCATCGTCACGCTTGAATGCGGCCGCCGCCAGCGCATCATCCGAGTCGGCGAACGCGGAGTCGGTATAACCCATCCGTGCGGCTAACTGCCGGAACACCTCGGTATTCGGTCGGGCTTCACCCAGCGGTGCAATCGCAGGCTGATTGTTCACCACGTAGAAGTGCCCATAAGTGCCATGCACGTCACGATGCTCAAGTTGGCTGGTTGCCGGCAGCAGGATGTCAGCATAGTCGGCAGTGTCGGTCTGGAATAGCTCATGCACCACGCAGAACAGATCCTCGCGCGCGAATCCGGCACGCACCTCGTTGCTGTTGGGCGCAACCGCCACCGGGTTTGCGTTGTAGACGTAAATCGCGCGGATCGGCGGCTCGGTCGCATTAAGCAGCGCGTCGCCGATCGTCGACATGTTGATCGTGCGCGGCGGAAAGCGCTCGGGATCGGGGTAGAGGTCGGGGCGCCCGAGCGCGTGTGCATCGGTGGGGAAATTACCCGACGCGGACAACAGCGCACCACCGGCAGCATGCCGCCAGGCACCGGTCAGCGCAGGCAGACAGGCAATATTGCGGACTGCCATGCCGCCCCCCGCACAGCGATTGAGGCCGTAGTTCAGGCGGATCAGCGACGGCCTCGCTTGGCCGTACTCACGCGCCAGATCGCGGATCACCGCTGCACTCAAGCCGGTCAGCGGTGCCGCCCATTCCGGGGTGAATTCATGCACGCGCTCGGCCAGCGCATCGAAGCCCAGGGTGTATTGCGCAATGTAGTCATGATCGAGCAGATCCTCGGCAATCAACACCTGCATCATCGCCAGCGCCAGCGCACCGTCGGTACCGGGCAAAGGCGCGATGTGCTGATGGCACTTGGCAGCGGTGTCGGTGCGACGCGGGTCGATGCAGATCAGTCGCGCACCACGCCGCTTGGCCTCCTGCAGGTAGCGCCAGCCGTGCAGATTGGACACCACCGGGTTGGCACCCCAGATCAGGATCAGCTTCGCATCCACTACTGCTTCGGGGTCGGTGCCAATCGAAGCGCCAACGGTCGCCTTCCAGCCCATGGCGCCGGCAGACGCGCAGATCGTGCGGTCTAGCAGGGATGCCCCGAGGCGATGAAAGAAGCGCCGGTCCATACTCTCGCCCTGCACCAGACCCATCGTTCCGGCGTAACTGTAGGGCAGGATTGCGCGCGGATCATCAGCCGCGATCGCGCCGAACTTCGCCGCGATGGTATCGAGCGCCTCGTCCCAGCTGATGCGCTCGAAGCGCCCCTCGCCCTTCCTGCCGATCCGCTTCATCGGATGGCGCAGGCGCTGGTCCGAATACACCCGCTCGAGGTAGTGCGACACCTTCGTGCACAGCGACCCGTTGGTAAACGGCATGGCGTCTGCCCCGCGAACGCGCACCGCTCTCCCCTGCTCGACGGTGATCTCCATCGCGCAAGTGTCTGGACAGTCATGTGGACAGGCCGCCCTGACCACCTGCAAATCGATGGGTTTCATCGGAGTCTCCGGAAAATCAGGCAACCCGTCGCAGCACTCAGCGCGGGAGGGACGCGGGCACCGTCAGCTCGTGGTAACGACGGCGGTCTTCTTCAAAGCGTTGCCGAATCGACTCGCGCTCGCGCTCCTTGGCATCGATGATCGAGCGCTGCGCAACGATCTCGCCATCGACGTTGAGGAGATCTTCGACCAGCGCGTGGGGAAGCGACCGACCGCGATGGGACTCGACCTCCTTGGCCAGTTTTGCCTTGCGGGCAAGAAGCTCGGTCTCGCGCACGCGAAGGTCGGCAATTGTGCGATCGAGTTCGGCCAGCGAGCGGTCGCGCCGAACCTCGATTTCTGCCGCACTGGGATAGGTTTCGAGCAGGGCCTGATCGAGGCGTCGCTGCTTGAGTGCTGCGGCCTCCGCCTCCCTGCGTTGCCGAAGTGCCTCGTCACGCCGTGCGATCTCCTCTGCTGTCAGCGGTGCAGGAACATGGCGTCGCACCGTGCCAAACGGGCTGATCTCACGATAGGCACGACCGTAGCACGCTGCGGGAAGAATATCCCCGCATACCGGCTGCCCACCCACATCGCAGCAATAGATTGAGCGACTGGATGTTTGTGCAACGGAAGCAAGCGGTGCCAGCAGCGCAACCAGCAGCGCCAGGTCAGCGACCCGAAGTGATGCCATAGGTATCCCGGTAAGCCTTCACTGCATCGAGATTGGCGGCGAGTTCGGTGCTGTCGGCCAGGTAGCCGACAAGGTCATCCAGCGTGGCAACGGCGATCACCGGAATGCCAAAACTCTCCCGCACCTCCTGAACCGCTGACAACGCACCCTTGCCACGCTCCATGCGATCGAGTGCAATGACCACCCCGGCGGGAGTCGCACCGGCCGAGCGGATGATCTCCACCGATTCGCGCACCGATGTTCCCGCCGAGATCACGTCGTCGAGTATCAGCACCTTGCCGGCCAGCGGCGCGCCGATCAGTGTGCCACCCTCGCCATGATCCTTGGCCTCCTTGCGGTTGAACGCGAATGGCAGGCCGACACCCTCCTCTGCGAGCCGGATCGCGGTACCGGCAACCAGCGGAATGCCCTTGTAGGCCGGGCCGAATAGCATGTCGAACTCGACCCCCGAACTGCGAATGGCGTGCGCGTAGTAGCCGCACAGGGCACGGAACGACAGCCCGTCGTCGAACAGGCCCGCATTGAAAAAATAAGGCGAGTTACGACCCGCCTTGGTAATGAACGACCCGAAGCGCAAAACACCTTTATCGCAGGCGAGCGCAATGAATTCCCGGCTAAAATCCACGATTCTTTTCCCTGCACCGCAGCATGACTGGAAGTCCGCCCATGTTACGCATCATCTCTGCCAACCTCAACGGCATCCGCTCGGCCACCACAAAAGGTTTTCTCGACTGGCTCGCACGACAGGACGCAGACCTCGTCTGCATGCAGGAACTCAAGGCCCAGGCAGGCGACCTCAGCGCGACCATGCTCAAGCCCGCCGGACTCCAGGGCTGGTTCCACCACGCGGAAAAAAAGGGCTATAGCGGCGTCGGCATCTACAGCCGTCAAGCACCCGAGCGCGTCATCGAAGGCCTGGGCATTGCCGACATCGATGCCGAAGGCCGCTACATCGAACTCGACTTCGGCAAGCTGTCGGTGATCTCGCTCTACCTGCCCTCAGGCTCCAGTTCAGACGAGCGCCAGCAGGCCAAGTTCAGTTTCATGGAGCGCTTCTTCAGCCATCTTGCGCAACTGCGCGCCTGTGGTCGCGAGGTGGTGATCTGCGGCGACTGGAACATCGCCCACAAGGAAATCGACCTCAAGAACTGGAAAGGCAACCAGAAGAACTCAGGTTTTCTACCCGAAGAACGTGCCTGGCTAACGCGCGTGTTCGAAGAGCAGGGTTGGGTCGATGTCTATCGCCGCCTTCATCCCGAGGCGACGGGCGACAGCTACACCTGGTGGTCCAACCGCGGCCAGGCTTGGGCCAAGAACGTGGGCTGGCGGATCGACTACCAGCTGGCGACACCCGGCATCGCCGCGACTGCGAAAACGGCGACGATCTTCAAGGATCAGCGCTTCAGCGATCATGCCCCACTGATCATCGATTACGACTGGGGCGCCTGAAGCACGCGTCCGACACAGGCATCACGGGCGCCGGGTGGCAACCAGCAACTGGTAAAGCCCACCGAAGCGGGTCTCCTTGCGCCACTCGAAGGCTGACGCCTCTTCCGCCAGGGTGGAAATCGGCGTATCCAGCAGCGACGGAGCATAGGGTTCGAGCCAGCGGAACACGAGCTTCATCACCGGCGCGAGCGGGTGCAGACGATGTGGCCGGTGGTAGTCGACGAACACCGCCCGCCCACCGGGCCGCACCGCCGCCAGCAGATTGGCGACAATCTGGCGGCGCTCGGCATCCGGGACTTCATGCAGCAAGAAAAAGCAGCACACGCCGTCGTACTGGGAATCGAGGGGCTTCACCAGATCGGCGACATGTGCGCTCCCCTGCGGAAACTCGGCAAATTTGCGGCGGACATTGGCAACCTGGATCGGTGCAACATCGACCACTTCGAGCTGCCCTTCAACGCCCACCTGGCGCGCCAGCATCAACGAGAAATCGCCATAGACACAGGCGGCCTGCAGCACCCGCTCACCCGCCACGAACTGCCCGACCGCCCAACGCATCAGGCGCCCGGCGTTGCCCCACAGGATGGCCGACACCACCGGTGCACGATCAAGCCATGGCAAGGTGCGCGGACTGAGATACGCCCACGTGTAGGTGCGACGCAGGTAGTCGGGTAAAGCGCTGGGCCGCAGCGCAGCATCGGGAGACTTGCTCATTTCGGGCGTCCGCAGTCATCAGGTGGTTAGAGCGACTATACGCCATCTGCGGCACTGCACAAATCGAACTTCAATATCCGGACCGTCACCGCCTGGCAGGATCCGGCCGATTGGGCGTCTGCTTTCACATCGGTCTGTAGCCTTGCCCGGACAGAAATCAGCGTGCATGTGGACCGACCGTGCGCTGCCTCCACGCCTTCAACCATCGCTCCCACCCGAGGCCGGACAGTCTCCTGACGCGAAATCGACCCTAATCGATTTGCCATCGCTCCCGAATGGGATTAGCGTAAACATATAGGAGCGCACTCGCGCAACCGTCATCGCAAGCAAGGAGACAGCACATGAGCGACACCAACACCCACTCGACAGACAAACTTGTTTCGGACCTCAAGGTCGTCGTTGCCGACGCCGAAGAGCTTCTCAAGTTGACCGCAGGTCAGGCCGGAGAGAAGCTGTCCGATGTACGCGTCCGCCTCACCGACCGCCTTGCCGTCGCCAAGGACCGGATCGCCGACACAGAAGCCGCAGTGGTCGCAAAGACCAAGAAAGCCGCGCACGCGACCGACGACTATGTACATGCACATCCGTGGGAATCGGTTGGCGTTGCCGCTGGTGTCGCGTTCCTGCTCGGCCTGCTGGCCGGCCGCCGGTAAGCGCGCACAGTGAGCGAAACACGGAAACCGCGTCTGGCGGACAGCCTGCGCGGCTTTCTGGATAGTGGCCTGCAGACCGCGCAGACACGGCTGGAATTGCTCGCGGTTGAGGTGCAGGAAGAAAAGCTGCGCCTCACCGGGCTGCTGTTCAATGTCGTCGTGGGCGCGCTACTGCTGGCCTTTGGCCTCGTCTTCCTGCTGCTGTTCCTCACCGTACTGTTCTGGGAGGAACACCGCCTGCTGGCCTTGGGCATCGCCACCGCAATCTGTATCGGCGGCGCCCTGCTGACAGCAAGCAATGCTGCACGCGAACTCAAGCGCGGATCGCGCCTTTTTGCAGCCAGTCTGGCGGAGCTCGCCCGCGACCGTGCGGCATTGCGGAAAGAGGAATGAACCCCCGGCTGATCGAGTTCGCGCTGAGAAAGCAGCGCCTGCAGATCAATGCAGAACGCCAGCGCGACGACATGATGTACCGCCTGGCAGGCTTCGAATCCGCACTCGACACCGTGGACCGTGTTCGCGATGGCGTCGACTGGGCACGGGAGCACGCACCACTGCTGTCGGGTGCGCTCATCCTGCTCATTGTCAGCAAACCCCGCCTTGCGCTACGCCTGGCTAAACGGGCCTGGCTTGGCTGGATGATCTTTCGCCGTGTCCAGGGGAGCCCCGGCTCGAAAACCGGCCTGCTCGCCCTGCCGCTGGTACGCAGAGTGGCAGGACGCATCGCCAGCCGGGTCGTCGGACGCTTTTCAAACAAGTAACACTCACCCGGCACGAGAGGCAGCAGGACGGGGGCGGCAGGACGGACTTCAGTCCGCCACCAGAGCGTGGCAGACCTTGAGCCCTGCCTCAGCCCATCGTTTTCTGCTTCGGCAGCAGCAGGTTCAACAAGATCGCCGCCACGCCGCACAGACTCACGCCCTGCAGACTGAACCCATCCAGGTTGAGCGCCAGTCCGCCAATACCGAACACCAGCACCGCCGACACGATCACCAGATTGCGCGGATCGTCCAGGTTGGTTCGGTCGGCGATCAGGGTCTTGAGGCCGATACTGGCCACCGAGCCGAACAACAACATCATGATGCCGCCCATGACCGGCACCGGAATCGACTGCAACAAGGCGTTGAACTTGCCGAAGAAGGCCATTGCGATCGCAAGGACTGCGGCCCAGGTCATCACCGCGGGGTTGTAGCTCTTGGTCAGGATCACCGCGCCGGTCACTTCCGAGTATGTCGTCACCGGTGGCCCGCCGACCATGCCGGCAAACAGCACGCCGAGCCCGTCGCCCGCCAGCGTGCGGTGCAGGCCTGGCTTGTCCGTGTAGTCCTTGCCGGTCACCCCGCCGATTGCAACCACATCGCCCACATGTTCGATCGCGGGTGCCAGCGCCACCGGAATCATGAACAGGATTGCCGCCCACTCGAAGGTCGGCGCAACGAACTCCGGAATTGCAAGCCAGGGCGCGGCGGCGATCTTGCCGAAATCGACCAAGCCAAGGAAGGCGGCAAGTACATAGCCCGTTCCAACCCCGATCAGGATCGGCACGAGCTTGAGAAAGCCGCGCGCAAAAACCGCTGCCACGACGGTCGCGCCGAACGACACCGCGGCCACGATCATCGCCGTGCCATAGGGCACCAGTTCGATCTTGCCATCGCCACTGCGCCCCATCGCCATATTCACTGCGACCGCGGCCAGCGACAGGCCGATGATCATGATGATCGGACCGATCACCACCGGCGGCATGAAACGATGCACGATCTCCGCCCCGTGACGCCAGACCAACGCGGAGAACAGGAAATACACCAGCGACACGCAGGCCAGCGCGCCCATCGTCGCCGACAGCCCCCAAGTCTGCATACTGAAGATGATCGGGGCGATGAAGGCGAAGCTGGAGCCGAGAAAGATCGGCACCTGACGCTTGGTCACCAACTGGAACAGCAAGGTCCCCACCCCTGCGCCAAGCAGCGCCATGCTGGGGTTCAGGCCGGTGAGCAAGGGTACCAGCACCAGTGCGCCAAACGCCACAAACAGGATCTGGGCGCCGGAAACAGCCTGCCGCCACAGGGGATCGGCGGATTCGATCGGGATTTCACGCATCGCAACACTCCTGTCGCCACCGGCACACCTGCCGGGACGATCGCTTATTGTTTGGAAGGGTGAGGGGTGGCGCAGGCTCCGACACCGGATGTCAGCCCTGCGCAGACCGGGTTCAGTTGTGCTTGGTACCGAAAATCTTGTCGCCCGCGTCGCCCAGTCCAGGGATGATGTAGCCGTGCTCGTTGAGATGACTGTCAATGCTCGCGGTGTAGATCTCCACATCGGGATGGCGCTCGGCCATCAACGCGATGCCCTCCGGCGCGGCCACCAGCACCAGCGCCCGCACCTGCCCGCAGCCGTTACGCTTGAGCATATCGACCGTGGCCGACAGGGAGCCGCCGGTGGCCAGCATCGGATCGATGATCAGCGCCATGCGCTCGCCCAGATGACCGACGAATTTCTCGAAATAGGGCACCGGCAGCAAGGTTTCTTCGTTGCGTGCGATGCCGACCACGCTCACCTTGGCACTCGGAATCATGTCCAGCACCCCGTCCAGCATGCCCAGGCCGGCACGCAGTATCGGCACCACGGTAACCTTCTTGCCCTTGATCTGATCGATCTCGACCGGCCCCGCCCAGCCCTCGATGGTGACGGTTTCGAGCGGAAAATCCTTGCACGCCTCGTAGGCCAGCAAGCGCGCCAGTTCGGCGGTGAGCTCGCGGAATTTCTTGGTGCTGATGTCGGCTTCGCGCATCAAGCCGATCTTGTGCCGTACGAGCGGGTGATTGATCTGATGGATAGACATGGAAGTCCTCGCTGCTGGGTTCGCAGCAGTTTACCTGCAAGTTTAAGAAGCGTTCGGGCTCCGCACTGTTAGTGCGATAAAATCCCGTTATCCCCCATTGCGGCGACGCCCCCCTGCCGGAGTTCCAGACCACCATGAACATGGAAGAAATCCTTCGTGCGCGCGAAGAAGCTGACTGCCTGGCAGATGAACGCAAGGTGGAGGCGGCACTCGAGCGCATGGCGGCCGAAATAACCGAGCGACTCTCCAACAGCAACCCGCTGGTCTACACGGTGATGAACGGAGGCTTGATCCTGGCCGGCCGCATCCTGCCACGGCTGCCCTTTCCGCTCGAAGTCGCTTACCTCCACGCCACCCGCTACGGTCACGCGATCCAGGGCACCCTGCTCGACTGGCGTGTCCGCCCCACCCAGGATCTGCGCGATCGCACGGTGCTGGTGCTTGATGACATCCTCGACGAAGGCCACACCCTCGCGGCCATCATCGACTACCTCAAGGCAGAAGGCGCAAGGGAAGTGCTGTCGGCGGTGCTGGTACACAAACAGCACGAGCGCAAGGCCTTCCCGGGCATGCGCGCCGATTTCACTGGCCTCGACATCGCCGACCGCTTCCTGTTCGGCTGTGGCATGGATTACCAGGGCTATTGGCGCAACGCACCGGGCATTTACGCGGTCAAAGGACTTTAAGGAGAAAACCCATGCTGATCATCTTTAAATCTGATGCAAGCGCAGACGTCATCATGCACGGCGATGCCGGCAAGAAACTCATCGCCGCATTCGGCAAGGATCCGGAAGACGTCAAAGGCATCGTCACCGTGGCGCAACTGCCCGACGCCATCGCCCGCCTGCGCGCCGCCATCGAGGAGGACCGCGTGCGCAACGCACCGCCTACCGAAGACGATGAAGCAGCCGACCGCGAGGCCGGCCGTACCGGCATGGCCGCCCCGGTGAGCCTCGCCCAGCGCGCATGGCCGCTGATGGACATGCTGGAGCGGGCACAGCGGGAGAAAGTACCGGTGGTATGGGGGGTCTAATCACGACCACCGCCCGATACCGGGTCGGTTTCAGCTACCGAACGCGGTATCAGTTTCCATTACGCATTCATCACTGCAAGCCGCTGATCAACCTGATCAGATGCTCCACCGGGATGGCATAACTGATACCGGACGGATTGCTCAGCACGTTCTCCTTGGTGGACTTGACGAACACCATATTGATTACGCCGAGTACTTCGCCCGAATCGGGATTGAAAACAGGACTGCCGCTGTTGCCCGGATAGGCGGTGGCATCGAGTTGATACACCCGAAACTCCTCGCCAGCCAGACGCCGCACCAGCGCCGGATTGAGATCGCGCGCATTGCCCTGGGGGATGCCGATCGGCGTGATGGCGGCAATGATGCCGCGGTGGGTCACAGGCGTCATTCCGAGGGCGTTGCCGATGGGGAAACCCGTGAAGGCAATCGACTGGCCCTCGAGGGGCCTGGCTCCGCCCGCCAGCACGAGAGCGGGGAGTGGCTCACCGCCCTCGAGTCTGAGTACCGCAAGATCGCGGTTCTTATCCACCGCCACTCGCGCTACCTGTCGTACCGCACGGGTCTGTTCATCACCCGGCAATACCACCACCAGCGTCTCGAGCTTGTCGTCCACGACGCTGTCGGGCAGCACATGCGCATTGGTAGCAATCAGGCGCCCGTTACCAACGGCAAAACCGGTACCGAGAAAGCGGAACGCCGGGCTGCGGGTTCGTTGATAGGTTCCGATCGCGACGACCGAAGCCTTGATTCGAGGCACCACCTCGACCAGGCCAGCCTGCGCGGGCAGGGTCGTGAGCACGCTCAGGAAACCGAGCAACAGCGCAGCGGAAAGACGACGAACATCACGAAAAAACACGCTCATGAGTCCTGCTCCTTCGTTGCGGCGACCCGCAGGCCGGAAATGGTCCGACTGGGGGCCACCACGCTGCCGTCATAGGGATGCTGCGGGTTGCGAACAAACGCAAGAATACGCTCCACGTAGAGCCGCGTTTCGCGATAAGGCGGCACGCCCCGGAATCGTTCGACGGCCCCCTCTCCTGCATTGTAGCCAGCGGCTGCCAATGCGATATCTCCCTCGAAATAGGCGAGCAACCAGCGCAGATACGCAAGGCCGCCCTTGATATTGTCTTCCGCTTCGAGCGGATTCCGAACATTGAAGCGCACTGCAGTCGCGGGAATGAGCTGCATCACCCCCATTGCATTCTTCGGCGAAAGGGCGACCGGGTTGAGGTTCGACTCGGCCAGCGCAATCGCGAGCGCAAGACGTGGCCGGATGCCGTAGCGCGGGGCCAACTCGACCAACAGGCGGGCGATACGCTGCCGATCCCCCGACATCGCAGCGATCAACTCGTCCGCCGGCCACTCCTCGAGCACCGTGCCCGGCGGCGGATGCAGGCAGTCGGGCACCGCACCGGTGTAATCGCCGGTGTAGCGCACCATTCGTTCTGCATGCGCATTACCGAGGAAGGCGGCCATCGCAAACAGGGTGCCGGCAAACTCGTCGTTACGCCCCACCCCGCGCGCATTGGCATACATCCAACCCAGGGCATACATGGCTTCAGGGTCGCCCAGTCGTGCAGATTCGCAATAAAGCACGGCGGCGTGCTCCGGGTCGCGCCGCACGCCCTCGCCATGCTCGTAGCTCAAGGCCTGATTGGCAAGATAACGCGCCTGCTGGGCAAACGCAGCCGCCACCTCGGTTGCGTCCGCGGCTTTTACAACAGGCGCAAGTGCGCACACCGCGGTTCCGACGAGACTGTACGCCACCCACCTCAAACGCCAGGCAATCACCCTGCCCTCCCTTGCCGCCACCGTGTTCGTGTCAGAGACGCCACACCTTTGCGCCGGCAGCACTCAATGCCATCGCGTTGTATGCCGATTTCACGTCGGCAAACACCCCACCTGCAGCCAGCTTGGTCAGCATGCGCTCAAGCGGCATCTGCAAGTATTCTGAGTGCGAAACCGCAGCCACGATTGCCTCGGCCTGGGGCAGATCCTCCCACGCGGTGAGCCCGACGCCATATTCATGCATGGCCTCGTCCGACTCGGCAACCGGGTCGTGTACATGCACCTTGCACCCGTAACTCTGCAACTCGCGGATCACATCAATGACCTTGCTGTTGCGCAGATCGGGGCAATTCTCCTTGAAGGTGAGGCCGAGCACGATGACATCGGCACCCTTGATGCTGGAACCCGAAGTAATCATCTCCTTGACCGTCTGCTCCGCCACATACTTGCCCATGCCGTCGTTGATCCGGCGTCCGGCAAGGATGACCTGCGGGTGATAGCCGAGCATGTCGGCCTTGTGCGTCAGGTAGTAGGGGTCGACACCAATGCAGTGCCCACCCACGAGGCCCGGACGGAAGGGCAGGAAGTTCCATTTGGTACCGGCCGCCTCGAGTACATCCAGCGTATCGATTCCGATTTTGTGGAAGATGAGCGCAAGTTCATTCATCAGCGCGATATTGAGGTCGCGCTGGGTATTCTCGATCACTTTGGCCGCTTCGGCGACCTTGATCGAGCTGGCCGGATACACCCCTGCGGTGATCACCGAACCATAGACCTGCTTCACCGTCTCCAGGGTCTCGGGGGTATCTCCCGACACCACCTTGACGATTCGGGTCACAGTACGCTCCTTGTCGCCCGGATTGATCCGCTCGGGGGAGTAGCCCACAAAGAAATCCTGTTTCCAGGTCAGGCCGGATTCGCGCTCAAGGATCGGAATGCAGATTTCTTCGGTTGCCCCCGGGTATACCGTCGATTCATATACCACAATGGCGCCGCGCTTGAGATTGCGCCCTACGGTCTGAGACGACTTGACCAGCGGGGTGAAATCCGGCTGGTGAGCGGCGTCCACCGGCGTGGGTACTGCCACGATGATGAAGTCTGCGTCCTTAAGGACGGTGGGGTCGGTGTGGCAGCTCAGCTGGGTCGCGGCGCGAAGATCTTCGGTCGAAACCTCACCCGTCGGATCGACAAAATCGCGATAAGCCGCAACCTTGTCGACCGAAAGATCGAACCCGATGGTACGGAATTTCTTCCCGAACTCGACTGCCAGCGGCAGTCCTACGTAGCCCAGACCAATAACGGCGATGGTAGTCATTGACTGTTTTCCTTGATCAATTCTCTAATGACGATCTGCTTCAAAGCGTCTTCAACAGCGCTTCCGCCTCGGTATGCACCGGCGTACCGGCCTGCACCTTGGGCATCAAAATCTCCAGCTCCTTACGCGCATCGGCTTTGCGTTCAAGCTTTGCATAGGCCTTGGCCAGATTCAACCGCAAGGGGGCAAGATCGGGCGCGAGCGAAACCGCACGCACCAGATTGGCCAAGCCCTTGTCCGACTGGCCGCCATCGACCTGGATCACACCCACGGTATCGAGCACCACCGGATTGTCCGGTGCCAGCGCAAGCGCCTGCTCTGCGTACGTGAGCGCCTGCCCGTCCTTGGCCGCCGCAGCAGTCCATGCCAGATTGTTCAGAACCAACGCATTACCTGGCGCCAGTTCGTTCATCTCGCGGAACATCTTCAAGGCGTCCGCATAACGCTTCTCGGCCAGCGCACGCTCGGCAACATAACCGCGCGCAGCCAGATCCTTGGGCTCGGCGCTCAGCCAGTCCTTCATCAGCTTGTCGGCATCGGCCTTGCGCTCAGTGCGCATCAGGGCCGAATGCAGCTTAATGACGAGCTCGCCACTCTTGCCACGGTCGAGCGCCTTCCGATAGGCTGTGGCCGCCTCGGGCCATCGCCCGGCGCTGCCCAGCACGTCGCCTTCGAGGGAATAACCGATTGCAGCGGTGGGCCTTTGCTTCTGGATGCTCTTCGCCGTAGCAAGCGCATTGTCCCGATTACCCCGTGCCACCTGTACGCCAACCAGCCGCTGTTGCGCCTCGAGCAGATCGCCTTTTAGGGCCAGGGCCTTGCGCAAGCTCTGCTCGGCGGCAGCGTCATCCTTCGCCTGACGCTGCGCATCCGACAGTGCCAACAGGGGAGCAGGTGATTGAGGCAGGAGACCGGCCAGCTTGTTCAGCGAAGCGATAGCCTGCTGAGTCTGCCCGGACGCAAGCTGGACCCGTGCCAGTGCCTCGACCGCACGCGGGTCATTGGGCTCCGCAGCCACCGCCTGCTGGGCGACTGTCATCGCCTTGGCCGGGTCCCGCTGGCGCAGGTGGTGCTGTATCAGCGCCAGGCGCGGCGGCAACAACCCTGGCCCCGCCTCTGCAGCGCGCTCCAGGGTCGCCAACACTTCAGCCGCGCTGGAACCGGTCGAGTTCTGCAAGTCCGCATAAGCCAGCAGCGCGTCCACGTTCTTCGGGTTCTGCTTAATGATTCCTTCGAACCGGGCCTTGGCTGCGTCCGGCGTCTTGTCCGCCAGATCAAGCCGGGCCAGGTTGACCTGCGCTGCAAGGAAATCCGGCTTAAGCTCAACGGCGCGCTCGAACGCTGCCCGCGCACCCGCCGGATCCTTCTTTGCCAGCAGGATGCCTCCTTTCAGATTGTGTGTCTGCGGATTGTCCGGCTGCTTCCCCTCCAGCGTCTTTTGCGCCTCCAGAGCCTTGTCGAACTCGCTCCGCCGCATATAGGCCAGGATCATCGCCAGATCGGCCTGACCCGAGGTTTCGTCGAGCCGGGATGCTGCCTCCAGATCCGCAAACGCACCCTCTGCATCACCACCTGCAAGTCGGGCCACACCTAGCCGCGTTCGCGCGCTCGCGTCGTCGGGCGCCGCCGCCGCAGATTTCTCGAAATACGCCTCGGCCTTTTCCAGATCGCCGTTGGCCAGGTAAATCTGACCCGCCAGTCCCTGCAGCGCCGCATCCTGATTCTGTGCAGCAAGCAGCGGCTGAATCATCTCCAGCGCCCGGCTCGCCTCGCCTGACGCCAAGTGGGACGCGGCCATCAACCTGCGCGCCAGCGGCTGGCCCGGCGCGCGCGCCAGCACCGTGGCCAGATGCGTGCGCGCCACCACATGCTCGTTCAGACGCATCAAGACCGACCCGGCGAGCAGCTGCCCCGGTAGAAAGTCCGGTGCGTTCTTGACCACTTCCATCACGCCTTCACGGGCCTCCGCATTGCGATTGTTGCGAAAATCGAGGAAAGCCTGCACATAGCGGGTGGATGGATGCTTGGGTGCGACCTTCTTCATCGCCTCCAACTGCTTGGCCGCTGCATCGAAGTCGTTCTGGCGAAGCTGCAGGGAAATCAGCGCAAAATGGTAACTGACCGAGTCGGGCCGAGCGCGAACGGCCGCTTCCAGCGCCTTGATGGCTTCTTCCGGCTTGCCTTGGGCGAGCATGGTGTCAGCGAGCAGTGCATGAGCTTCGCCGAGTTCTGCCTGACCGGCAATGGCCGCTTCGGCCTCCGCCTGAGCGCCCGGCGCATCACCGGAAAATAGCTTTGCCCGCCCCAGGCCCACACGCGCCAGGCCGTTGTCGGGGCTGACGGCGAGCGCTGCCTCGAAGGCGCTTCGCGCCCCGGCAACATCGGCCTTGGCAAAGCGGGCATCCCCGATTGCGGACAACAGCTGCCCTTGCGCCACGGGGTCGCCGAGCGTCGTATCGCCATAATCCTTCAATACCCGATCAAACTCGGCCGAGCGCACCAGTGCGCTGGCAAGCAGGGGGGTGACCTGATCAGCCGGGTAACCGAGCTCTGCCGCGCGTTGCAGCTCCTTCACCGCGCCAGGCACATTTCCCTGCTCGAGGTTGATTTTGCCCAGCAGGAATCTGCCTTCTGCCAGATTCCCGTTCTCCTGCAGTGCGTTCTTCAGCTGGATGGATGCGGCATTGATATCGTTCTTTGCCAGATAAGCCTTGGCTGAATCGACCATGGCCTCGGGACTGTCGGTGCAGCCTGCGAGCAGCAGTGCAGTGACGAGCACCGTTGCGGTGGCACGGACCTTCCTGGTCCAAACGGCATCCGTCGGGGTGTTGCGGGTGGCAGACAAGATCAGTTCTCCTTCTTCAATCCAAATCGATTCATAAGGTCATACAGAGAGGGCCGACTGACGCCCAGGATTTCTGCCGCCTTGGCAATATTGCCGTTGGTTCGGGCGATGACGCGCAAAACTGCTCGACGCTCGGCCTCATCGCGGACGTGCCTCAGGTTCAGATGCTCGAGCACCTCGTCCGCGCCTGCCAGTCCAAGATCCTCGGCCGATACGCGATTGGTGTCGGCCATGATCACGGCCCGCTTGAGACAGTTTTCAAGCTCACGTACATTGCCCGGCCACGGGTGCGCCTCGATGGCCGGAATGGCATCTTCTGCCAGATGCATGGATCCGCGTCCATTCTCAGTCGCAAACCGCTGAACAAAAGCATGCGCCAGCAGCACCGCATCGCCCTCACGATCGCGCAAGGGCGGGATGGCAACGACGATCTCGGCCAGCCGATAATAAAGGTCCTCACGGAACAGGCCCGCCTGAATCTGCGCCTTCAGATCACGATGGGTCGCACAGACGACCCTCACATCGACCGGAATTTCCTGCCGCCCGCCGATACGCTCGATCACTCGCTCCTGGAGGAAGCGCAGCAGCTTTGCCTGCAGGGACATAGGCAGGTCCCCAATTTCATCCAGAAACAGGGTGCCCTTGTGAGCAGTCTCAATCTTGCCGAGTGTCTGTTTT
This sequence comes from Azoarcus sp., assembly GCA_030656215.1. Classification (GTDB taxonomy): domain Bacteria; phylum Pseudomonadota; class Gammaproteobacteria; order Burkholderiales; family Rhodocyclaceae; genus Parazoarcus. Next base: position 33,336 of record JAUSOD010000051.1, on the reverse strand, counting down.
GCAGCGCCAGTGAAGGCCCCTTTCTCGTAACCGAACAGCTCGCTCTCGAGCAGGTTCTCGGGAATCGCCGCGCAATTGATCGCGACAAAGCGTTCCTTGACGCGGGGCGACATCGAGTGAAGCCCGCGCGCGAGCACTTCCTTGCCGGTACCGCTCTCGCCGAGCAGGGTTACGGTCGCTGCGGCGGAGGCGACCTTCTCGATGGTACGGCACACTTTCAGCATCGACGGCGCACGGGTCAGCAGCCCCGCCAGCGCACCCGACTGAAGCTGCTTGAGTCTTGCGTTCTCGGCCTGCAGGTCGTGCAGGCGAAAGGCTCGCTCGATCGTCAGGGCCAGCAGTTCGGGTTCAAACGGCTTGCCGAAAAAGTCGTAAGCGCCCATGCCTACTGCACGCACGGCATTTTCGCGGTCGTGCTGACCGGTCAGGACTATGACCTTGGTGTCCGGCATCAAAGAGAGCATTTCAGCAAGGAGCAGGAAACCCTCGGTCACATCATCGGGTGCCGGGGGCAAACCCAGGTCCATCGTCACCACGGCAGGCTCATGACGGCGCAACTGCGCAATGGCGCTCTCGCGATCACTCGCCAGCACCGTCTCAAACCCGTCAAAGGCCCAGCGCATCTGCTTTTGCAGGGTGAGATCGTCTTCAACGATCAGTAAGGTTCGCTGCTTCTCAGCCATGCTGACTGACGACTCCCTGGTGTTCATCTGAATTTGTGCGAATCATTCGGGGCAAGTCCAGGGTGACCTTCGTGCCCACGCCCTCCTCGCTCTCAAAAAGCACATCACCGCCCAGTTCCCTTAGATATTGACGGGTTTCGAAAACACCGATTCCCATACCGCTGGCCTTGGTGGTCTCGAAAGGACGCGCGAGACGATCCCTGAGAAAATGCGCGGACATGCCACGCCCGGTATCCTCCACAACAATACGGATTCTGCCTGCATCTTCGAACTGCACCCGGACAGATACCTTACCATCCTCGGGGGTGGCTTCAAGGGCATTCTGCACGATATGCCCGATCACTCGTTCAAGTCGTTCGGGATGGGCGAGCACAATTCCATTGCCCTCGGACGGCAGGCTCAGATCAAGGCGCGGACGCTGATCCCGCTTGCGGAAGCTGATGCCTTCGACAACTGCGCCGATGTCCACCGCACGGGGCGGGTCAATCGAGCGTTTTTCCTGCAACTGTGTCATCAAACCGCGCATGCGCGACTCCACGTGTGCCACGGTTTCAAGCATGTCATCCTGAAACTCCGGATTGTTGCGATGGCGCTCCGCGTTCTTGAGCATCAGCGACAACTGCGCAACCAGATTTTTCAGGTCATGCACGACGAAGGCCGACATCCGGTTGAAGGACTCGAACTTCTGCGCCTCTAGCAGCGCTTCGGCCGACTGCATCCTCTCCAGGTAACTCGCTGCCTGTCGCTGCGCGGTCTTCAGCAGGTCAAGCACCTCCCAGTCGATTTCGAACGAGGCGCGAGGCGCGGTAAGCACCACAAAACCAATCAGCTTTCCGCCGCTCTTCAGTGGCACCAAGAGCCACGCATCCGGAAAATACATGAGCCACTCCGGCAGCACGAGGCCCTCATACACTGCCGGACTGAAACGGTACTCCTCGAGGTTGATCACCCACTCGCGCGCCTCCAGGAACCGGACCAGCGGCGAGTCGGCGGCCTCACGGAGATCGATCGACGGCTGATTGAGCCTGGAGTACACCGCGAAACTGCCATCCGCTCCCCGCATCCACAAGCTGCCTCCCGGACTCTCCACCAAGTCAGAAAGCGCCTTGATGACCGACTGCCCGAGGTCCAGCTTGCCATTGGCAGACGAAAGCGCCTGAGTAAAACGCAGCCACTCAGTACGGTAATCGTAACGATAAGGAAACAGGTGCTTGTTGATGAATACCCGCAGTCTCGCCCGCTGGGTACCCGAGAAAATGAATACCGCGAGTAACAGCAGCGCGGCAAACAACAGGGCTGCCTGCAGCGCCCTGCCCCAGTCTCCACCAAAATAGCGGACGTAGTATCCGGCGCCCGCAACGATCAACAGATACAGTCCGGCAACCGCGAGTGCCGTGGAGTGGAAAACCACCTCCCGGGACAGAGACATCCGCAGCGTCCACGAGGGATTGCGCGCCCCGGACAGCGCGATCAGTGGAAGCACCAGTGCATGGACAAGGCCGCGCACTGCCCACATATCGGGATCGAGACGGCCAAACAGAAAGGCTTCGGCAAACAGATAGAGCTCGAACATGTACCCGGCGCTCAAGCCCAGACACAGGGGCTTGAGCCCCCACCGTGCTTCCACCGGCATGCCCCGATAGACCTGTTCCACCAAAACCAGCCCGAGTACGGCGGAGGCAAGCGACAACGCAATCGACGACCGAGACGTCGCCTCATCCGGCAACCACTCGAACCCCGCCGCCGCCGCTCCGAGCAACTGCGCAGCGACCAGGATCAGCGCCAATACGACGGGCCAGCGTATCCCCTGCGCCAGCAGCGGGCGTAAAAGAATCAGCAGGAAGGCAAACCAGGCGCCCGAGCGGAAAACATCAGCCACCTGCGAAAACTGAAACAACCATGACGCCGGACTACTCGCAAACCACGCGCCGGTGCTGGCCCATACGCAGGAGACCGCCACCGCGAAAAGAAGCACGCCACCCTCGGGTGCGCCTCGCCAGGCGGCATAGAGATAGATTCCGAAACCTAGGTAGGCAAGAGCCGCGAGACCATAGCCCCACACTGCAAAATCAGCCAACACTCACCCCTTGCACCAATTTCAGGCCAGCAGACTGAAGTCCTGGCGAACCATACTCACCGGCAGCAAGGGAGCGCCGAAACGCTCAGTGCGCACCCTCACCGGTCAGAACCACCCGAACCGTCTCGAACAGCACCAGGGTATCGAGTACAAGGGTATGGTTCTTGACGTAGTACAGATCGTACTGCAGCTTCTGGATCGCATCATCCACCGACGATCCATATTGATAGCGTACCTGAGCCCAGCCGGTCACGCCCGGTTTGACACAGTGACGGACACCGTAGAAGGGGATCTCACGTGCCAGTTGATCAACAAAGTAGGGGCGCTCAGGACGCGGACCGACGAGACTCATGTCACCAACCAGCACATTCAGCAGCTGAGGCAACTCGTCGATGCGCAGTTTCCTGATCACACTGCCCACGCGCGTTGCGCGATCGTCGTTGGACGAGGCCCAGCGTGGCTTTCCGTCTTTCTCCGCGTCGGTTCGCATGCTGCGGAATTTTGTCACCTTGAAGATCCTGCCGCCGAACCCGACTCGCTCCTGCCGATAGAACACCGGACCTCCATCCTCGAACAGGATCAGCAACATGGTGACCAGCATGATCGGCGCGGCCAGGATCAAGAGCGCGACCGCTGCCAGCAGATCAAAGCAGCGCTTGATCACGGTCCGACCAAAGTTCTGCCGGAAGCCGTCGCCATAGATTAGCCAACTCGCACGCAGCGAATCGACCCGCACCTGCCCCTGCACTCGCTCGAAGAACGACGAAAGGTCGAGCACTCGCACGCCGGCCAGCTTGCAGTCGAGCAACTCACGCAGGGGCAACACTCCGCCGCGCCGCTCGCGAACAGCGACAATGACTTCGCTCACCCGCAATCGCTTCACGGTCTCGACCAGCCCTGCACCCGGCAGCACCTTTCTCGGATCCACTTCGACTGCGTCATCGCCACCGGGAGAGAAAAAACCGACAATTTGCATTCCACCTTGCGCGGGGTGTGACAGCGCCCGTTGAACGGTGAGCGCATCCGGTCCCGTGCCGATGATGAGAATACGCGGCGCAAACAGCGACGAGGACTGGCGCCGATTGACCAGCGCCCGCATCGACAGCACGACCCCCAGCAGCAGCAACACGGAAGTCTGCATGGCGGCCGAAGTGAATCCCGACCAAGGCAGCAGACGAAAGACACCGTAGGCCACAGGCAGACTGACCACTACAGAAAGCAGCACGCGGGCCACAGCCGATCGGTGAGTATCTTCTGCAGCAGGACGATAAAGCCCCATCGCCGAATTCAACGCCACCATGGCGACGGCGAAGATCAGGGCGGAAGGTAACAAGACCCCCCCACTCGATGACTTCGGCATGAAGCTGAAAAGTCACTGCAACCACGACCGCTACAAAGAGCAGCAGCGCGTCAAGAAGTATCTGTTGCAGCGTATGTGAAGGAAAATAGTGACTGAATACCTTCAGCATGATGGTCCCTTAAGGCCAGTAATAACGTCTCTCTGCGACGACGGCACATCGCAGAAGCAATCGTGCAAATCCCCATGAACACGATAACGGATACTCGAACACATCCGCGTTAAACTGGTCACGAACGCCATCAGCCTTCCCCTGATTCAAGCAAAAAAACTAAGTAATTGTTTTTATTTAAAAAAATTAAATTATTCGTCTTTCAGAGGACGGATACTAGCACAGCCGCATGACGGCTTTGCACTGCACCATCCAGGGCGTCGCAGCGTCGACGTCCGTCTGATACAAGCCTTATGCGCTATGCTCGAGTCTTGAAAAAAAGCTGCATCCCCTCTCTTTCTTTGTAGCCTTTGCCCCACGTAGATCCAGGAGAATAAAATGTCCGCAGAAGCCCGTGATTTTTCGGAAATGTACGGTTACAACTTTGAAGACCTCAAGGAAGGCATGACCGCAGCCGTCTCCAGGACGGTTACCGATGCCGATATTCTCATGTTTGCTGGCGTGTCCGGAGACACCAACCCCGTGCATCTGGACGGTGAGTTCGCGGCCAGCACCATGTTCGGCGGCCGCATCGCGCACGGCATGCTCTCTGCATCCTATATCTCGACGGTATTCGGAACACGCCTGCCCGGCCCGGGCTGCATCTACCTGTCCCAGACCCTGAAGTTCAAGGCACCGGTAAAGGTCGGCGACACCGTGGTAGCACGGGTAACCCTGACCGGAATGAAGCCCGAAAAGCGGAGAGCGGTCTTTTCGACCATCTGCACCGTCGGCAAGACCGAAGTCCTGACCGGTGAAGCAGAGATCTTCATCCCGCCGCGCCCCTGAGTCCAGCCCCCGTAAGTTCAGCCACTCCCGCGGCCAACGTCCCCCGTGGCGCGGCCGCGGGACGTCCTTTGGTCCCGTCATGTTCCGATCCTGTTCTTGCTAATGGGTTATTTCCGGCTATGAATGAATTACCAGAAATAGCCGTCGGGCGCACCGCAGGTCGGCTGCAGTGCGCCCCCCGAGCCGACAGAGAGCCTCGCCGCACGCCTGCAGTGTTACGGAGCGCGTTTGTTGTCCGTAAGGGGAACGCCTTCCGTTAGCGATAGCGCCCTTGCGTGCCACCTTGCTTGATGCCGGCCCGCCCAGCCGGGAGGACGCATCATGAAGCGCGCACTGGTCTTGATCACACTGTTCGCCGCGGTGTTCGCTCTCGCGATTCCACTCACCGCTACCACGGAGCCCACTGTCTCACCGGCACCAGATGGTTCTGCACCCGTCGGCACAGCACCCGAAAACGGTTCCGCAGCGGTCGGAAAGCTCGTCCATGCACAGGACGCTCCCTATTACGAGGCCTGCGCCCGCCAGGGTTTGAGCGAATCCGAATGCGCCGGCCGTCTGATCTGGTTCAAGGCCACGGCCGGCAACGAGCGCTTCCACACTTACGTCTTCCAGCAACGCGTCGGCGTGCTGATCGACTGGTACCGCGTGCTTCGCGGCGACCAGCGCGGCGACCGCTTCCGTGCCTGGGGCATCATCAACGATCCCTCCTGCTGCACCCCGGGTTCCGACAACTGCCCCGCAAAGAGCTTCGACGAGACCTACGGCCTGGACTGGTGCCCGGGTGACGAAGAGTTGCTCGGCTATGTCGGTCGCAGCGGCTACCCCGACCCGGCCTGCGATTTCCGCGATGCACCACTGAAGGCGGGCGAGGTCCATGGCCCCGCCGACCAGCGCCACTCCGCCTGCGATCTACGCTTCGGCACCTCGACCGGTGCGCTCGGCATCCGCAAGTTTCCGAACCCACGCTTCGACAAGGACGCGTGGCAGCGGCTGAACGGGAGCGCCGGAAGCTGGGAGGGCTACAACCGCCCGATTGCCGCAGCAGCCGGCGCCAGGGAGGCGGCCCGTTCGCACCTGCAGGACGGTGGCATCGAACCGCCCTTCCTGATCGGCACCTCCTGCGGCGCGTGCCATATCTCCTTCGACCCGCTCAACCCGCCCACCGACCCGGCCGAGCCGAAGTGGGAGAACATCAAGGGCCTGCTCGGCAACCAGTACACCCGCATCTCCGAGATCATGGTGTCGGGCATGGCCAGCAACACCCTCGAATGGCAGATGTTCGCCCACGCCCGCCCCGGCACCAGCGACACCTCGGCCATCCCGACCGACCAGGTGAACAACCCGGGCACCATCAATGCACTGATCAACATCGCCAAACGCCCGACCTTCGCCGACGAATCCGTGCTTAGGTGGCGCAAAGTCGCCTCCTGCAGTGACGACAAGGACGAGGCAAGCTGCTGGTGCGAGCCGGGCCGCGACGCCAAATGCTGGAAGAAATCCCTGCAGCAGGAAACCGTGCATCACATCCTGAAGGGCGGCGAGGATTCGACCGGTGCGCTCGAGGCGATCCAGCGCGTGTACTTCAACATCGGCTCGTGCGCCGAACAATGCTGGATGAACCACCTCTCCGACCTCCGTCAGCTCGACCCGCAGCAGCGCGGTTTCGGCCAGACCCCATTCAATGTCGGTCAGTGCCGGCGCGACTGTCCCAACTTCCGCGCCATCGAGGACCGTCTCGACAACATCCTCGACTTCTTCCTGTCGGCCGAAGCCAACGCCACCGACCTGCGCGAATCGCGCGAAAACGTGCTGCGCGCCTCGACGCCCACCGCCCGCTACACCGAGCAGGACCTGATTGCCGACCTCGAGACCGAATTCGGCACGGGTGCGGTGGCGCGTGGCCGTGAGGTCTACGCCAACAGTTGCGCACGCTGCCACTCCAGCCAGACGGAGGCGACAACCGGACAACTCGCCAGCCTCGACTTCCACAAACTCGACCTCGCCACCGGCCTGCGCGAGGACTGGCTCGGCAATGACCGCGCCACACCGGTGTCCGAGGTCGGCACCTTCCGCTGCCGCGCGCTCCACTCCAATCACATGGCCGGCCACGTGTGGCAGGAGTACGGTTCGGAAACCCTGCGCGCGCGCCCCCCCGACCCCAACGTCAAGGAGCACGGCGACGGCGGTCGCGGCTACTACCGCAACATCTCGCTGCTCAACCTTTGGGCGCACGCCCCTTTCCTGCACAACAACGCCCTTGGGCCCGAGCTGTGCGGCAAGCCGCAAACCGCGGCCAATGACTTCTATGCCCAACGCCCCCGCTACGTCGATGGCAGCACGGTCAAGCTGCTGCCGCCGGAGCAACAGCCAGCGTGTTTCGAATACGACCCCAGCGTGGAAGGACGCTACCGACTGTACAAGGCCTCAATGGAGGAGCTGCTGAACCCGGCCCAGCGTATCCCCAAAGTCACGCTGCTCAACGAGGACGTCACCATGCGCATCGGCCCGCGCCTGTGGGACGGCACCGAGAAGGAGAAACTGCTCGGCTTCGAGCTCACCATTCCGAGCGAGATCAATGGCCGTGGCGTCACCGCCGGCACCATCGGCAACTTCCAGCACAAGGAGTTCATCGTGGACCTGGTGCGGGCCAAGACCGCGCCCAAGGAGCTGGAGTCGAGCCTTGTGCAACGCTTCGGTGCGGAAACCGGCGCCAGGGTATTCGAGGACCTTAAGGCCATCACCACCGAAATCGCGGGCAAGCCAAATGCGCTGGTCGATGCGCTCAAGGCACGGCCGCAGCTGATCAAGCAGAACTACAGCAGTTGCACCGCCGAGATCGAGAACGAAGGCCACCGTTTCGGCGAGGACCTGCCTGAAGCCGACAAGAAGGCGCTGATCGCCTTCCTTGCCACGCTGTAATCGCAAGGAGAACGTCATGAAGATCGCTACGCTCGTCACCCGCACCGCCGGTGTCGCAGCTGCGCTGGCCACCGCGCTGACCATTTCAGGCTGCGACTTCTTCAACCGCGCCGACAAGGCCGCACCCGAGATCGCCTTTGCCCCCTACGCCGAGGGCTACGCCAGCAAGCCGGACTTTGCCCAGCTGGATTACCAGCACCCGCTGTCGACCGCCGACCTGTACAAGATCACTCCCAAGAACCTGTCCTTCCTCGACCAGGAGCAGGTAGACCAGATCTACGCCCGCCTGAGTGCCGGGCCGATTCCGGACGGCCCCTTCGAGGGTGATCTGTTCTTCCCCCGCGGCGAAAGCGGCAAGCTGCGCCTGTCGGAGATCGCTGGCGGCGGCCTGAAGGGCTTGCTGGTCAACGTAGCCGGCGCCAAACTCGACCTGGTCGGCGAGTTGCTGTGGAAGGGCAAGGTCTTCTATCGGGATGAGCGCCTGTTGCGTAACCGCATCGAGGACCTCAGCACGCTGAAGAAACTCGGCCTGGTCGAAGAAGGCACCGACAACCCGCTGCAGAAGGCCACCGTGAACGGCAAGGACCAGTGGCTGCTGTTCCCGGCCAGGCTCTATTGCGGCCAGAGCCTGCTCGACAGCCGGCGCGAATCGATCATCATCGACTACGCCTTCACCGACGAGCTCCCGGGCTACCGGCGCATGCCGGACCTGCTCGGCGGGCGCGACGGCTTTGCCATCCGCGACGAAATCCGCATGGTGTATCCCGGCTTCTATCTCGGCCGCGCCTACATGGACCGCGCCTTCGTGGTCAATTTCGTGCTGTACAACAAGGACATCGCCGATCGCGCGCGGGACGAGTTCATGAAGACCGGTCAGGTGCAGCAAGACTGCTGGACCGGCACACAGCAGCGCATGGTCGTCGCGGAGCGACTTACTTCAGGTTAGCGACTACGGCGCCACCTCTCGTCGTGATCGCTTGCGGCATCGGAGGTGAAGGGGGCTGAGCATGGTCCGATCGACATCGCGTCTTGCCGTGTTGCTCCTGGGCAGCACCTTGCACGTGATGACCGCGAGGGCCGCGCTGCCGGCAGAGGCGCCGGGCAGCGACCTTCCGCCGTCCGGGCAGTCGCTGTTCGAGCTGGTGCTGGATCGGAATACCGACGGCACGTTGCAGATTCCCTTCCCGTTTACTGCACTGCTGCAACGGATCGCACTGCAACTCGATGCCCGGGAACCAGGGGGAGGACTTTCGGTGGTACTGATTCCGCTCGGTCGGTCCCTGCAGCGCCATGCCGCGGGAGACGTGGAAGCCTTCCGCTATCCGCGCGTGGTCGCCGCGGTGACCGGCGAGCCGCCGCCCCACGCGCTGCCGGGCCATCGCTACCTCAAGGACCGCCTTTACGTGGCTTATCACGAAAAGGCCGCTGCGCTGGAGGTGATCAGCTACAACGAAATCGACGCCCGCTTCGAATTCCAGCTCGTGCACGACTACCGCGCCGCGGCCACACCGGTGATCGGCCATGCCAGTCGCACGCTGTGTCTGGCCTGCCACCATAACGCGGCACCAATCTTCTCCCGCCAGTCGTGGGACGAGACCAGCGCCAGCCCGCCGGTCGCCGAGCGGCTGGCCGCCACCGGCCTGCCTTACTACGGCCTGCAGTGGCGCCATGGGGTGGACGTGCCCGATGCAATCGATGCCGCCACCCTGCGCGCAAACCTGTTCGCCACCACCCAGCGCCTGTGGCGCGAAGGCTGCGCGGGAGCAAGCCGCGAGACCGCCATCGCCTGTCGTGCCGAAGCACTGCGCCAGGCCTTGCGCTACCGGCTCGGCGGAAGTCGACCGGTCGCACTTGAGAATCAGCCCGACCTCCACCGCCTGGTCCAGCCCCTGCTCGCGACCTGGCAGCAACGCTGGCCCGCCGGACTGGAGATTCCCGACCCGCAGATCCCGAATCGCCAGCCCTTCGCCGCACTTGTGGGCGGAGAACGCGCGCCGGCCGATGCCGAGTTGCCTCGTTTCGCCGACATCGGCGCGGCCTTCGACCCGCTCGCCCTGCGTCCACCGCTGGAACGCTGGCACGGACGCAACACCGCCGATGTGAGCCGTTTCATCCATGCCCTGTCGCTGTTCTTCTCGCGCACCGACATCGCCCTCATCGATCGTCAGCTTGCGGCGGCGCCATCCCCGCCCGTGACTGAGGTCGACTTCTCCTGCACCGAGCGGGAAATCGCCGGCCAGCGGCTGGACCTCGACTGCAGCGCCCCCGACGGCGGCCGTCTGCTGGCCCGTATCGGACTGCAGCCGCAAGTGATGAACGGCAGGATGAACGTCGGGATGAGCAGCGGCACCATCGACCGCCTGGTCATGCCCGGCAACGACAGCATGGGCACGATTGAGATGGAGCGCAGTCAAGGTCACGGCAATGCGCACGGAGCGGACGACGCCCGAAACATCCACTTCGCGCTCCAACGAGATGGCAGCAGCGTGCGCACGGCCAGCGGCCAAGCGATCCGCCGACTGCACCTGACGCGGGCAACAGCCACGGCGCCCGCCCGCGCGCTTGTGCAACTGGCCGCCGACCTCGGCCCGCTCGACCAGGCGATCGAGGCGCTCGAGCGCGCCACCCTGGCCGGCACCAGCGATGCCCTCGACGACATGCCGCTGCGCCGCGGCGCGGTGCTGGGGCCCCTCTTCGACGATCTCGGCATCCGCCACAGCACAACACCGAGCGCATGGGTGTCCCCTTCCCCGTATCCTGCCCCATCCACAATCCGCCTTGCCGACCCGATCACGCCGCGCGCTGCGCCTTGGCCACCCGATCTGCTCGCCTTCGTACGCCAGTGTAGCCAGTGCCACGCTGCCGCCACCGAATTCCCGCCGGGCTTCCTCCACGGAGATGACGCACAGGTGCGCAGCCAGATCACCGGCTGCGCCGAACGCATGCTGTATCGACTGGAGATGAACGGGCTGCCGCCCGCCGCACGGCCTAAGACACCGATGCCACCACCGGCCGCCGCCCATGCCGACAGCTTCATTCGGTCCACCGATCTGCCCTTAATGCGCACCGCGCTGGAAGGAATGCTGGCAGCAAGCGGCGCCAGCCGCACCGCACTGCTCGTGCGCCCCTATGCCACGCTGGCCCCCTGCACCACGGCGCGCCACTGAGCTGACACAAGGAGACCCGCCGTGACCGCTGATCCCCGCCCCGAACCGAAGCCGCGTCGCTCGCTGCTGCGCGGGCTGATGCGCCTGCTGGTGGTACTGCCGTGGCTCGTGATCGTGCTGGGTGGCGGCTATGCCGCATGGCGTTTTCTCCCCGACGAAGCGGTCGTCCACGCCGATGTCGTGGACCATTTCAAGTACGGCTCGACCGGCGGCGAACGCGAATCCGGCTTCCCCTACTGGATCTGGCAGGCGCTGCCGCAGGTCTGCCCGGAGCATCTTCCGGGCAAGGGTTACGCCTCGCTCGGCATGATCTACGAAGCCGGCCGCGACCTGCCGATCGGCGTCTCCAAACGCCGCCACCTCGGTATCGACCGCGTATTCCTGAACTGCGCGGCGTGCCACACCAGCACCGTGCGCGAGGCACCCGATGCCGCCCCGCGCGTGATCACCGGCATGCCGGCGCATCGCTTCGACATCCGCGCCTTCGAAACCTTCTTTTTCAACTGCGCCGCCGGTCCCAAATTCTCACGCGACTACATCGTGCCCGAGATCGACCGCCTCGCCGGCGGCATCAGCCTGATCGACCGCTACCTCGTCTACCCGGTGGCGATTGCGCTGATGCGCGAACGCCTGCTGATGCTGCGCGGGCGCTTCGAGTTCGTGTTCGATCAGCCCGAATGGGGACCGGGCCGGGTCGACACCTTCAATTCGGCCAAGGTGCTGTTCAACTTCCCGATGAAGCAACTGCCGCCGCACGAACTGCTCGGTGCCTCCGACTTTCCGTCGATCTGGAACCAGCGCAAGCGCTTCACCCGCGACGACGGTCAGCGCATGGAACTGCACTGGGACGGCAACAACACCCACACCGAAGAGCGCAACAAGAGTGCGGCCTTCGGTACCGGCACCACGCCGCCGACGATCGACCTCGCGGCCATCGGGCGGGTCGAGGCGTGGCTGCTCGACGTCGCGCCGCCGCCGTGGCCGTGGCCGGTCGATGAGGCATTGGCCGCACGCGGTGCCCCGCTCTATGCCCAATACTGCGCCGGCTGTCATGGTGCCAACGGACAGGACTTCCGCGGCGCCGCGGTCGGCCATGTCACCCCGATCGCGCAGATCGGCACCGACCGTGCCCGGCTCGACTCCTACTCGCGCGAACTGGCGGTAAACCAGGCCACGCTGTATGCGGGCTACCCGCACCGCTTCCAGCACTTCCGCAAGACCCAGGGCTACGCCAACATGCCGCTCGACGGCATCTGGCTACGCGCGCCCTACCTGCACAACGGCTCGGTGCCCACCCTGCGTGACCTGCTCGAGCCCGCAGCCCTGCGTCCGGCCCGGTTTGCCCGCGGCAGCGACGTCTACGATCCGCAACGCGTCGGCTTCGCCGCCGGCTCGGCAGCCGAAACCACCGACGGTGCCCCGCTGTTCCTGTTCGACACCAGCGTGCCGGGCAATGGCAACGCCGGGCACGAAGGCCCGAGCTATGGCACCGATTTACCGGCCACGGACAAGGACGCGCTGGTCGAATATCTGAAGACCTTCTGAGGTCGAAGGAGCATCGTCATGAAAACCCCACCAAGCACCCACCGCGGCCGCAGCCTGATCGCAGCCCTGCTCGTTCTGCTGGTGCTGGGCGCGGCCGGCGGCGCCTTTGCCTGGTACAAATTCTTCCGCGAGGAAGCCCAGCCGGCCTGGATCACCGACGACCCCGACATGCGCTTCAAATACGGCTCGATCGGCGCCGAACGCGACGCAGGTATCCCGTACTGGATTTTCTATGTGCTGCCGCGCATCTTCCCCGACAAGTTGCCCGGGCCCGGCGGCTACGCCTCCTTCGGCGTGGTGTGGGAGGAAGGTCAGGAGCTGCCGGTCGGGTTCTCGAAGAAGGTGGTCGGCTTCCCGCGCGTGGCCAACAACTGCGCGGCCTGCCACACCTCGAGCTACCGTGCGAGCGCGGACGTCGCACCCGTGTTCGTCCCCACCGGGCCGAACCACACGCTCGACCTGTGGGCCTTCTTCCGCTTCCTGATCGACTGCGCCAAGGACCCGCGCTTCAACGCCGACAACCTGATGGCCGAAATCCGGCTGGTCACCGACCTGTCCTTCATCGACCGCATGATCTACCGCTTTCTGATCATCCCGATCACCAGGAAGACCTTGCTTGAGCGCGAAGAGCAGTTCGCCTGGCTCTACCGGCCCGACTTTCCGCCCTGGGGTCGCGGTCGCGACGACGCGATGAACCTGACCAAGTACTTCATGATCCGCTGGCCGATGGACGACACCCTCGGCCCCACCGATATGCCCTCGCTGTGGAACCTGAAGAAATACGACCCGGAAAAGGGCATGCGGATGAATTTCGCCGGCGACAGCCACGACCCGTTCTCGGTGATCATCGACTCCGCGCTCGGCCTGCTCGGCGCCCCACCCAAGAACAACGACGAGTTTCTGGAGCAGGTGCGCTGGATCCAGGATTACGTATCGAACAAGCCGGCACCGAAGTACCCCTTCCCGATTGACGCCGCGCGCGCCGAGCAGGGCAAGGCGGTGTTCGATGCCAACTGCGCTGCCTGCCATGCCTCGTCGCGCACCGGCACAGTGGTGGCGCTGGCCGAAGTGGGCACCAGCCGCGACCGCATCGACACCTGGAACGAAAAAGCCGCACGCGAAGCCAACGCGGTCGTGCGCGAGATGGGGATCGAGCGCCCCGGACTGGTCGAGGAACCGCTCACCGGCTACATCGCTGCCTTCCTCGACGGCATCTGGCTGCGCGCGCCCTACCTGCACAATGGCTCCGTGCCCACCCTGCGCGACCTGCTCGAACCGCCCCCGCAACGCCCGACCGCATTCTGGCGCGGCTACGATGTGTATGACCCGGTGCGGGTCGGTTTCGTCACCAGCGGCGCGGAGGCAGAACGCATCGGCACCCGCCACGAGGTCGCCGCCAAGGGCGGAGGCAACGAGGGCCATGTATTCGGCACTGAACTGCCGGACGAAGACAAGGATGTCCTGCTGGAGTATCTCAAGACGCTATAAGAGGCTGTCGGACTTGCATTCCACTGGACGGACTCGGGTTCGAACTCGCCAGTTCCTGCTCCAGAAATTCACTCGAGAAGGCCGAAGCCCCTCGGGCACCAATGAGGTCAGCGTTCCGCTACATCCCCGCCTGCCGATAGACCCGCATCCACTGCAGGGTCATCTCGGCAAGCCCGGAAGCTGCGGCCCACTCGCGCGCGGCATCGCCGCCGCGGGCGAGGGTCTCGTGCAATGCGACCCAGGCAGCCCAATCGACCTCCGGCATCGCCTCGCGCCCGGCCGGCGCAAGGCCCGCGGCAAGGCCGGCGATCTCGCGTAGACAGGCCGCAGCGGCGCTGCGGGTCAGGCGGCTGCGGGCGTACTCGGCCCCATCCAGGCCTTCGATCAGGGTGAGGATGTCGGTGGCCGCCGCTTCTATGCGGGCACAGGTGTCGATCTGGGCAGGTTTCGGGTTCATGCGGGGGGACTCTTGAATTAGTGGGCGTGCGCTACAAGCAAGCTCAACGCCAGCCCAACGCCAGCCCACTCCCGCTGCCGTTAGCAAGGTCACTGAATCCGCCCCTGCCCCGCTGCTGACCCGGCAATCCCGCCCCGCCCGGGCGCCAGGGCTGCACCCTGATCAATGTCGGAAACACGACACTCGCCTCCGCGCAGGGCAGGTTCCGCACACGCCCCGAGCCCTTGGCGCGCGCACCACCCCCAGCATTGGCGCGGCCTGCAGGGCAGCCAGGCAACTGGTACCGGATTTGCAGAGTGAGGGACATGAACTCTCCAGGCTCCGCCCTCCCTGTCGCAAGCCCATCGGCCCCCCCGCCGCTGTCGGCCGACGCCATCGTCAGGCTCTACCACGAGCGCAGCAAGCATCGGTTCGAAGCCTATGCGGCCGGGCCGAAGATGCTCGACTGGGATGCCCAGCCTGCTCCGTTTCGCCATTACACGGGCGCACCGGCGGTATTCCTTACGCTACTGGACGAGGTCGTGCTTGCCGACGTCGACGGCACCGATCCGCTCGCACAAGTGCAGAGCATTCCGTTCGACCGCCAAGCACTCCCCCGCCGTCCGCAGGCGCCCGGGCTCGCGAGCATCGGTGTGCTGCTGCAGTTGTCGCTCGGCATCACCGCCTGGAAAACCCTCGGCCCCGATCGCTGGGCCGTACGCGCCAACCCCTCGAGCGGCAACCTGCATCCGGTCGAGGCCTGGCTGATCACGCGTGGCGTGCCTGGCCTGGCCGACGGCGTGCATCACTATCGTGCCGACGATCATGCGCTCGAGTGCCGCGCGCTCGACATCCAGCCGCCCCCGTCCTCATCCTCGCCCTCGTCCGCACCGCAGCTGCGGATCGCGCTCAGCACCGCAATGTGGCGCGAGGCCTGGAAGTACGGAGAACGGGGGTTTCGCTACTGTCAGCTCGATGTCGGCCACGCCGTCGGTGCGCTCGCGCACGCCGCCGCCCTGCTCGGCTGGCCGCTGGCCGAGCGCCGGATCGGCAACCGTGCGCTCGCCCACCGCCTCGGCCTCGATCGCGACGCAGACTATCCGACCGGGCGCTTCCCCGACCTCGAGCGCGAAGAGGCCGAAATCCTGCTCACGCTCAGCCTCGACGGCGGCTCCGCTGACCGCACTGACGACCCTGCGCCGGACGCGGTCATCTCAAACGCTGCCACCAGCCGCGCCGCGACCACCCCGGACGCCGCGGATGCCTTGCTCGAGGTGGGCACCGTGCACTGGCACGGCAAGGCTTCCCCCCTCGACCCCGCACCGCGCCATCACTGGCCGCTGATTCAGGATGTCGCCATCGCCACGCGGCGTCCCGACAGCTACCGCGACACCGCCCGCCGCGCCCGGCCCGAGCTGGACGTTCCGCCTCGTGCGCCGGCAACGGACGCAGCCGACATGAGCGTCCCCGCAGTCGACGTCCTGCTCACGCGGCGCAGTGCGCAACGCTTTGCCGCCAGTCACTGGATGACGCGGCCACAGTTCCTCGCCCTGCTCGAGGCAATCAGCGAACAGGACATGCCGGGACTCACGCCGGGCGCCCCGCGGCTTAACGCCGTCCTCTACATCCACCGGGTGGAAACGCTCGATCCCGGTATTTATGTTCTCAGTGCCGACACCGATCGCACCGACGGACTGCCGCCCTTTGCCGCCGGGGGCCACGCAGTGTCGGGGCTCGATCACGGGCCCGGGCTTCGCCTGCTGCGCCGTTTCGAGCCGGTTGAACTCTACCGCCTGACGCGCAGCCTGCACTGCCATCAGGACATCGCCGCCAACGCCTGTCTCGCACTCGGCCTGGTGGCACCGTTCGCACCGGTCGTCACCCGCGACCCGGCCGCCTACCGCGACCTGTTGCGCAGCGCCGGGCTGATCGGGCAATCGCTCTATCTCCGCGCAGAGGCCCTCGGCCTGCGCGGCACCGGCATCGGCTGCTTCTTCGACGACCCGGTGCACAAGCTGCTCGGCATCGACGGCAGCGACTACCAGACGCTCTACCACTTCACCGTCGGGCTGCCGATCGACGATGCGCGGATCGAAACCGGTCCTGCCTATCCGGCATCACGTCGCACCTCCCTTCTTCCCGCATTCCCCGCACCCGAGCCCACGCCATGATCGCATCCACCGCCGTTCGCGCCGAACCCACCAGCCGTCAGGACCACCGCATCTCCGCAGCCGACGCGGCCGACATGCTGCTGCGCCATCGCGACGGGGTCCTGCCCGCACTCGCCGTATTCGACGTGCGTGACGAGCGCAGCTTCGCCGCCGCCCATATTCCCGAGGCGACGCGGCTGACCGAAGCCGACTTCGCCCTGCGCGCGCGCGCGCTGGCACGCACCACCCCGGTCCTGGTCTATTGCTACCACGGCAACGCCAGCCGGACCTATGCGCAGTGGTTTGCCGATTTCCGCTTCCCCGAGGTGTACAGCGTGGATGGTGGCTACGAAGTCCTGGTCACCGCACTCGACACCGCACTCGCCACCCGCTCCGGCGGACACCGTTGCCCGCCCGCTGCCGACGACGCTTCAAGCCCGCAGTTGATCGCCTTCCTGGTCGAATACGGTTTCGACCTCGACGACCTCGACGCACCCCGCAAGCACGGCCTCACCCCGCTGATGCGCGCCGCGCTCGGGGGGCAAGCTGCCCTCATCGCCGAGTTGCTGGCCCACGGGGTCGACGTCTCGCGCCGCAACATGGATGGCAACAACGCCCTGTGGCTGGCCTGTGTCTCCGACAGCTCCGAGGCCGTCCGCCTGCTGGTCAAAGGTGGCATCGACATCGACAACCGCAACGACATGGGCGCCACCAGCCTGATGTACACCGCCTCGGCCAGCAAGGCCGACATGGTCGCGCTGCTGATCGAATGCGGCGCCGACCCCCAGGTGGTCAATTTCGACGACGCGCGTGCGGTCGACCTCGCCGCCAGCCGCGCCTGCCTTGCACTCCTTCGCCACACTGTCGGATGACTCCATCATGATGATGACCAATACCGCCCCCAAATTCCGTAGCCTTAGCCAGTTGCTGATCACCCTCGAGCCCATGCTCGAAGTCGGCCTCATCGCCCTGGATGCACGCTGGCGCGACAACGAGGAAGCCCTCGGCCTGCTGCTGCCGGGCGAGGAAGGGCTGGGTGCCTTCGTATTCACCTACGGCCAACCCCAGGGCAAGTATGCCGTCGAGCTGTCCTACCCGGACGAAGGCGATGCGATCGCCTCGGGCGAGCCGCTGATCAGGGAAGAACTCAGCCAGGCCCGCCTGCTCGGCTTGCTACGCACCCACTTCGGCCTGCCGGAGCCGGCGTGATCCACACCGACACGGTCTGTGCTTACGGCAGCGATCGCTGAATCGCTTGCCGCAGCCCATCCTTCCCTGTCCCACCTTCCACACTACTGAAACTGACCAGGAGCACGTCATGGCAAACATCGGCATCTACTTCGGCACCGACACCGGTCGCACCCGGCGGATTGCAAAATCGATCGCCAAGAAACTCGGCGATGCCGCCGCCGACCCGATCAATGTCGCCAAGGCCACCGTGGAAGACTTCCTGTCCCACGACGCCCTGATCATCGGCACCCCCACGCTGGGCGACGGTGAGCTACCCGGCCTCGAAAGCGGCGCACAGTCCGAGAGCTGGGCCGAGTTCCTGCCGCAGCTCGACGGCGCCGACATGAGCGGCAAAGTGGTCGCCATCTTCGGGCTCGGCGACCAGGAAAAGTACGGCAACGAATTCTGCGACGCCATGATCGAGCTCTACGACTGCGTCACCGCGTGCGGCGCCACCGTGATCGGCGCCTGGCCGGTCGATGGCTACAGCTTCAAGACCTCGCAGGCGGTGATGGACGACGCCTTCGTCGGCCTCGCCCTCGATCACGACAACCAGGCCGACCTGACCGAAGGGCGGGTCGACGCCTGGCTGGCACAGGTCACCCCGGCATTGCTCGAAGCCGCCGGCTGAAGGCCCACCGCAGACCCCGATCCAGACCGGAGCGCGCCCCTTAGCGGAGCAATGCGGTCCGGCCTGCACCGACACTTCTACCCGAAACGGAGTCCATCATGGCCAAACCGAAAAAACACGTACTTGTCTGTGTCCAGGGCCGCCCACCCGGCCATCCGCGCGGCTCGTGCCAGCTAAAGGGCTGCAACGAGGTCTATCAGGCCTTCCTCGAGGCCTTCCAGGCACGCAATCTGTGGGCCGACTATGCGCTCACAAATACCGGTTGCATCGGCCCCTGTTCGTCGGGCCCCAGCGTGCTCGTCTATCCGGAGGGAGTGATGTACTCCGGTGTCGGCGCAGCCGACATCGGCACCATCATCGACGAGCATCTGATCAAGGACCAGCCGGTCGAGCGCCTGCGCGCGCCGGCCAGCGTGTGGTGAATACCATGAGCACACTCTCCTGCAAGCCCGGCGAAGTCGTCTACGCGGCCGACGCCATCTACAACGACGGCAGCCTTCCGGAGGTCGAGGAAGGCGCACTGCTCGCCGCACCCGGCACGCGCGGTGTGGTGGTGAAGACCGGCCACGTCGAAGCCGCCCCCGAGGTCGAGATCTTCGTCGTCCGCTTCGAAGGCCCGGACGCCGTGCTCGGCCCGCCGGTGGGCTGTTTCGCCGACGAGCTCACCCAGGCCGTCACCGAAGTGGCAAGCCACTGACAAGCGCCATGACCCAGGATCCGAGCCCCGAAACCGACGGCTACCGTCCGCCGGAGAACCCCTGTTCGCAATGCATGCTGCGCGACAGCCTGCTGGCCGACGGGCGCTGCGCCCCCGGAGACCTGTGTCTGTTCGTCCACAGCGGCCGTCAGATCGATCGCTTCCTGCGCCGCAACCCGGAATTTGCCGAAGCCTGTCTGGACGACAGCTTCTGGGAGCGGCGTGCGATCGCCGTGCGCTACGCACCGATCGACGCCGCAGCCCGCATGATCGCCGACGCGGACGAAACCGTACGCCGCGCGGTGGCGACCCGGGTGGAAGGCGAGTCGCTGCTGCATCTCGCCCGCGATCCCGATCGCGAGGTGCGCGTCACCGTAGCCAGCCGCCTGCCGCCTGCCATGCTCGGCAAGATGATGCGCGATCCGGACTACGCCGTTCGCCTTCAGGTGGCACGCCGCCTGCCCCACGGCAGCCTGCCGCAGATGACCGACGATCCCGATCCGGTGGTGCGCAAGGAGATCGCCCGCCGCCTGCCTGCCTTCGCCCTGGGCCGCCTCGCCCGCGACGCCGACCCCGAGGTACGCGCCCTCGCTGCCGGCCGCATGCTGCCCGCCGACGCCGCCACCATGCTCGCCGACCCGCACTGGCTGGTGCGCGCCGCTGCCGTGCACCAGGCCCCACTCGATGCCCTCGGCCCCGTCGCCGACAACGACCCCGAGGAGGCCGTCCGCCAGCTCGCCAGCGAGCGCCTGAGCGCTGCCGGCCAGTAAGCGCCAACGCCCGACCACCCCCGAATTCCCATGCCTGCCAAGGAAGTTCCCATGACCTACGTCCCGCTCGCGCCACCGGTCGCGCCACCGGCCTCGCAACCCACCCTCGACGACACCCTGCGTTACCTGTGCACCACGGTCACGCCCTTACCGGGCCACGCCACCCTGCTCGACGCATTGCGCCGCGAAGGTGGCCCCGACTTTTCGCCCAGGCTGTCGCGTGGTGGCTGGTTTCGCCCCGGCCGCATCATCAACGCGAAGGGAGACGAGATTTCCAGCGATGCGCTCCACTGGCTGGAGCGGGCCTGGGCCGAGTGCGGCGAGGATGGTGCCGCGTTCGCCGAGGAGTATGTCGACTCCACCCTCGCGCTGACCCTCGAGCAGGGCGTCAGCCACTATTTTGTGGCCCCCTGCGGGCCCGGCCCCGAAGACTACCTGCAGCTTGAAATCGAGGAACTGCAGGAAGTGATCAGCCACCCGCTCGCCCACCGCAGCGAACCGGCCGAAGCAGTCGAAGCGCTGCTCGAACGCCCGGCAGACAGCGCCCCGCCGCGGCCGCTGGGGCTGCCACGCTACCGCTTCCGGCGCCTGACCGACATCCGCGCCTTCGTGTC
The DNA here is from genome assembly GCA_030656215.1 of Azoarcus sp. Classification (GTDB taxonomy): domain Bacteria; phylum Pseudomonadota; class Gammaproteobacteria; order Burkholderiales; family Rhodocyclaceae; genus Parazoarcus. The sequence continues at coordinate 12,632 of JAUSOD010000051.1, read as the reverse complement.
GCGGATCGAGCAATTGCCCGGTAAACCCGCCCCGGTCCTGCGCTTTCTTGCCGAATGGGCGGCCAGCAGTGCCGGCCAGCAACGCAATCTGTGCGACCACTGGGTGCTCGCCCTGTCCGAACACCTCGACCGCTACCGCCAGCCCCGCGCGAGCGCAGTCCCCGTCGCCGCCTATGTGCCGCCGTGGAGCGGCACCCCGGCGGTGCGCGGCCTCACCCTCGCGCAGCAGCTGCACGACTTCGACCGCAGCGCCGGCTACGGCTTCGCCTGGTACTTCCACATGGTCAGCGCCCACCGCGTGCCGCGCAGCATCGCCCCCGAGGTCTTCGCCGACCTGCAGGACGGCATGGCCTATTTGCCCGAGCGCGACGCCGCGCTGATCGATGGCTGGATGCGGGAACCGTACGGAATCTGATCCACTGCCGGCTGCGCGCTGTCGTGTCGCGGCCGGCACATTGTCGGGTTCGTTACACGGTCTGCCGAGCACAATTTTCTTTTCTTTCCGCAACTTGTGCCCGTTCTGCCCTACGGCACGGAGCTTGCAGAGAAGTAGTCATCCCCGCCACGGAGCCTCACCGTGAAAGCCGCTGACATTGCCGAACTGATGAACGAACCCGCCTGTGAGCACAACAAAAAGGAGAAATCCGGTTGTGCCCGGCCCAAGCCCGGTGCCTCGGCCGGCGGCTGCGCCTTCGACGGTGCGCAGATCGCCTTGCTGCCGATCGCCGACGTCGCTCACATCGTGCATGGCCCGATCGCCTGTTCGGGAAACTCGTGGGACAACCGCGGCACCCTGTCCTCGGGCTCCACCCTGTACAAGATCGGCATGACCACCGACCTGTCGGAGCAGGACGTGATCATGGGGCGCGGCGAGAAGCGCCTGTTCCACGGCATCAAGCAGGCCATCGACACTCACGCCCCGGCTGCCGTCTTTGTGTACAACACCTGTGTGCCGGCGCTGATCGGCGACGATATCGAGGCCGTGTGCCGCGCCGCCGCCGAACGCTGGGGGGTGCCGGTGGTGCCGATCGACTGCGCCGGCTTCTACGGCACCAAAAACCTCGGCAACCGCATCGCCGGCGAGGCCATGGTCAAGCACGTGATCGGCACCCGCGAGCCCGAGCCGCTGCCGGCGGAGGCCGTACCGGCCGGCATCACGGTGCATAACATCAACCTCATCGGCGAGTACAACATCGCCGGCGAGCTGTGGTACCTGACCCCGCTGTTCGACGAACTGGGCATCCGCATCCTCTGTACGCTGTCGGGCGACGCCCGCTTCCACGAGGTGCAGACCATGCACCGCGCCGAAGTCAGCATGCTGGTGTGTGCCAAGGCCATGATCAACGTCGCGCGCAAGATGGAGGAGCGCTACGGCATCCCCTGGTTCGAGGGCAGTTTCTACGGCATCACCGATACCTCGGCGGCGCTGCGCGACATCGCCCGCATCATCGCCGACCCCGACCTGATCGCGCGCACCGAGGCGCTGATCGCGCGCGAGGAAGCCCGCGTGCGCGGCGAACTCGCCATCTGGCGCCCGCGTCTCGAAGGCAAGCGCGTGCTGCTCTTTACCGGCGGGGTGAAGTCGTGGTCGGTGGTGTCCGCGCTGCAGGACCTGGGCATGAACGTGGTCGCCAGCGGCACCAAGAAATCCACCGAGGAAGACAAGGCGCGCATTCTGGAGCTGATGGGCGACAACACCATCATGCTCAACAGTGAGGGCGCGCGCGACCTGCTCAATGCGGTATATGAGCTCAAGGCCGACATCCTGATCGCCGGCGGGCGCAACCTCTACACCGCGCTCAAGGCACGCCTGCCCTTCCTCGACATCAACCAGGAACGCGAATTCGGCTACGCCGGCTACGAGGGCATGAAGGAACTGGTGCGCCAGCTTGCGCTGACCCTCGAGTCGCCGGTATGGGACGCGGTGCGCAAGCCCGCCCCATGGTCGCACAAGGCGATGGTGGTGGCCGGACCCGAGATGGGCGACAGCCCGGACGCGGCCGATGATGAAGAAGCGCACGGCCACGACCACGACCATGATCACCCGCACCCGGCCGCAGCCGGCGCGGCCGCCTAGGAGACCGACCATGGCCGAGATCATCCGTCACCCCAAGGCGCTCGCGGTCAATCCGCTCAAGTCCTCGGCCCCGGCCGGGGCCGCGCTGGCCTTTCTCGGGATCAACCGCGCGATGCCGATCTTCCACGGCTCGCAAGGCTGCACCGCGTTTGCCAAGGTCTTTCTCGTACGTCACTTCCGCGAGCCGATTCCGCTCCAGACCACGGCGATGGACCAGGTCGCCACGGTGATGAACGCCGACGACAACGTCATTCAGGCGCTCGCCACCGTGTGTGGCAAGAGCAAGCCGGCACTGGTGGGGCTTGCCACCACCGCGCTGGCCGAAACCCAGGGCACCGACATCGCCCGCCTGGTGCGCGATTTCCGTGCGCAGTCGCCGCAGTTCGACCACATTCCGGTGGCCGCGGTGAACACGCCCGACTTCGCCGGCTGCCTCGAAACCGGCTACGCTTCGGCGGTCAAGGGCATCCTCGACGCCACCGTGCCGCACACCGCCGGTACCGGTCTGGTCGGCAAGCGCAAGAAGCAGGTCAATTTGCTGCTCGGCGCCCACCTCACCCCCGGTGACGTCGAAGCAATCAAGGAATGGGTCGAGCTTTTCGGCCTGCGTCCGCTGGCCGTACCCGACCTCGCCGACTCGCTCGACGGCCACCTGATCGCCGAGGACTTCGTCCCGGTCACCCTCGGCGGCACCCCGGTATCGGAACTCGCCACGTTGGGCGAGGCAGTGGCCACCATCGTCGTCGGACGCTCGCTCAAGGGCGCGGCCGACCTGCTGGCCGAGCGCAGCGGCGTACCCGACCACCGCTTCGGCGGCCTGATGGGGATCGACGCCTGCGACCAATTCACCCAGACCCTGGCCGAAATCGCCGGCATTGCCGTCCCCGACAAACTCGAACGTCATCGTGCGCAACTGCAGGACACCATGGTCGACACCCACTTCATGACCGGCCTGCGCCGGGTGGCGATTGCCGCCGACCCCGACCTGCTGCTGCAACTGGCGACCCTGCTCGCCGGCATGGGCAGCGAGATCGTCGCCGCAGTGTCGCCGATCAAGGCCGCCAGCCTCGCCAGCCTGCCCAGCGCACAGGCCCATGTCGGCGACCTCGAGGATCTGGAAACGCTCGCCCGCAGTGGCGGCGCCGAACTGCTGATAGCCAATTCCCACGCCGTCGCCACTGCGGCGCGGCTTGGCATCCCCCTGCTGCGTGCCGGTATGCCGCAATACGACCTCGTCGGCGGCCACTGCAAGACCTGGGTGGGCTACCGGGGTACCCGGCAGGCCCTGTTCGATCTGGCCAACCTGGTACTGCAACATCATGAAACCATCGCTCCCCACCACTCCCGCTTCAAACTGCACGCCCCCGCCGCGCCGTCGCCAGTTGCGGCTGGTGGGCACTGAACAGGGGCGCCCGATCATGAACGGCGTACGCATTGCCTTTGCCAGCACCGACCGCAGCACGGTGAACCAGCACTTCGGCTCGACCGAAGCCTTCGCCATCTTCGAGATCGGTGCCGACGCTTCGCAACTGGTGGAGGTCACCGAGTTCATCGACACCGCGCAAGACGGCAACGAGAACAAGCTACCGGCCAAGATCGCCACACTGGCGGGATGCTCGGCGGTGTATTGCCTCGCGGTTGGCGCCTCGGCGGTCAAACAGCTGCTCGCGTCCGGCGTGCAGCCGATCCGGGTCGAGGAAGGCAGCCCGATCGAAGGCCTGATCGGCGACCTGCAGGCCGAGCTCGCCAGCGGACCCGGCGGCTGGCTGGCCAAGGCGGTCCGCGATCGGCAACCCGCTGACACCCGCCGCTTCGACGCCATGGAAGCCGAAGGGTGGCAGGAATGATGCGCCGCAGTGGCCGTGTTTCTGCCACCGACGACGGGCAGCTCGTGGTCCGCTTCGAGCGCGCGGCCGCCTGCGGCAGTTGTCACGCGGCCAAGGTGTGCGGCACCGCGAGCACCACCGAGCTGGTACTCAACGCCCCAGGCTGCGGACACCGGGCGGGCGACGAAGTGCTGGTAGAGATCGACACCGCCACCGCGTTTCGCGCACTCGCGGTCACCCACATGCTGCCCCTGTTCGGCCTGCTCGCCGGCATGGCGCTCGCCAGTCTCATCCAGCTTACCGACGCCGGCATCGCCGGCCTCAGCTTCGCCGGGATGGGCCTCGGATTCATCCTGTCCCGCCGCGTTGCGCGACATCCCGCACTGCAAACGGCTCCCCGCCTCTCACCCGATCCAACCAACGCACCACCTGCCAGCGACCACCAGGAGTTACACCGATGATCAGCATCGACACCAATACCGCCCCCGCGCCCGTCCTTGGCGCCGACCTTGCCGGCACTGACTTCTTCAAGGAAATGAACCGCCAGACGCGCGCGCTCGACAACTACGGCACCTACGACGAATGGCCCATCGAGCGCGTGCTCGCGCCCTACGTGCTGACCAAGGAACAGCGCCGCCAGATCCCGGTGGTGGGCGACCCCGATGACGTCACCATCGCTCGGGTAAAGGCCTTTCACAACGCGATCGCCGCGTTGATCGAGAAGGAATGCGGCCTGATGGCAGTGCCGATCATCAACCTGTCGCACGAAGGTTTCGGCCGAGCGGTGATCACCGTCGGCAAGCTCGTGGTCGTGAGCCGCACGCTGCGCGACGTGCATCGCTTCGGCTTCGACTCCTTCTCCAAGATGAAGGACGAAGGCGACAAGATCCTGTCGGTGGCCCTTGAGCTGGTCGGCAAATACCCCGAAGTGGCCGGTCTCTGACCGAGCAGACATCCCGACCCGTGGCGGACGCAGCGCCGTCACGGGCGCAATGCAGGAGATCGAGATGAACGACGAAGAACTCAAGGCGCTGGAAAAGGAAGTCCGCAAACTCAAGCGCATTTCTCAGGAATGGGCCTCACAACTGCACGACCTGGTCGAGGACCGCCTGCCGGCCGGCTACCAAGAGCTGCCGGGCATATCGCAATCGGCCTACGAGGCCTGCCAGGCCTGGGCCGAAGCCAATGCGCGTCTGACGGCGGCAACCGAGACCGAAAGCTGAGCCCTGCCTCCAGGCATTTCGCCACCGAACCGCTGCATCGATCACCGGCCTTCAGGCTCCCAGCCTCAGAACCTTCTTTCCCCCGCAACATGCAACAGAGGAACACACCATGGATCCCATCACCGGCCTGACCCGCGGCGGCACCCCCTGGACGGCACAGTTCGTCCTCGAACTCGACGGCAAGAAATGCATCGGCTGTGGCCGCTGTTACAAGGTCTGTCCGCGCGACGTGTTCGACCTCGTCGAGCGCGAAGACGACATGGACGAAGATCTCGACGACGACAACATGATGGTCATGACACTGAAGAACGCGCTCGACTGTATCGGCTGTGGTGCCTGTGGCCGCGTCTGCCCCAAGGACTGCCACACCCACGGCGCGTCGCCCGTCACCGCCTGACCCAAACCGTCTGCCCTCCACCGCCTGAACCCGAGCACCCGATGAACGACCTCGCCCTCGTCCTGTTCCACAAGCAATCCACCAGCGCCCGATTGCGATTCGCCCGCTTTGGCGATTCGATGCTTGCGGCGCGCCTCGAAGCCCCCGCCGACGAGGGCGTGCTGCCCCACCCCGGTGCCCTGACCGCCCGTGCCACCGACCTGCTGGGCCTGCCCGCGGGTGCGCTGCAGCTCGATACCGAGTTCGAAGCCGAGATGCTTGCCCCGGGCGGCACGGTGTCGGTGCGGCTTGCGCACTTCACCGACATCGACCCGCCCTTCGATGCCCTCGGCAACGCTCAGGGGCGTTTCGTCTCCATCACCGAAACCCGCGGCATCTCCGACCCGGAGCGTGACGTGCTGCGCCTGGTGTACGAGCACGTAATCGGCTGAGCGTGTGCGGTCGGCTGAAGCCGACCCTACAAAAAAACATCGCATCGGCCACGCCCATCGGACAGCCGCCGTAGGGCGGGTTTCAACCCGCCGCGGGAGGTGGTGCGGGCACGTACGCCTGACCCGGGTGCCTGCGGCCGACTGAAGTCGGCCCTACAAAAAACATTGCTCCGGCCACGGGCATCGGGCAGCCGCCGCAGGGCGGGTTTCAACCCCCTCCTCCATCTGTCGCAAAACTGACAAACCCCTCCCCGCGTGCCCTTCGCGACACGACACAAACACTACAGCACCATATAAATCAATACCTTGCAGATCATTTTCGCGTGGCACGGGGTTTGCACTATGTCTCCCATAGCCCCCTTCCACCTGGAGACCCGAACATGATCACGCTTACCCCCACCGCCCAGAAAGCCGTCAGCCGTTTCATCTCCACCTCTGCCGATCCGGTTGTCGGGCTGCGCATCCACGTACAGGGCGGCGGCTGTTCCGGCCTGCAGTACGGCATGAAGCTCGAAGCCGAGAAAGCCGAGGACGACGTGGTCGTCGAGCTCGACGGCATCACTCTGTTGGTGGATCCGTACTCGGCCCCGATGCTCGCCGGCGTCACCGTCGATTTCGTCGAGTCGCTCACCGGCTCCGGCTTCAAGTTCGAAAACCCCAACGCCTCGGCCGGTTGTGCCTGTGGCCAGTCCTTCGCAGCCTGAGTCAGGGAGACCGTCATGTGGGATTACTCCGAAACCGTCAAGGAACACTTCTACAACCCGCGCAACGCCGGTGCGCTGCCCGAGGCAAACGCCATTGGTGAAGTGGGCTCGATTTCCTGTGGCGACGCGCTGCGCCTGATGCTCAAGGTCGACCCGGCCAACGAGACCATCCTCGACGCCTCGTTCCAGACCTTCGGCTGCGGCTCGGCGATCGCGTCGAGCTCGGCGCTGACCGAGATCATCAAGGGCAAGACCCTGGAGCAGGCGCTCGACGTCAGCAACCAGGACATCGCCGACTTCCTCGGCGGCCTGCCGCCGGAAAAAATGCACTGCTCGGTAATGGGCCGCGAAGCCCTGCAATCGGCGATCGCCAACTACCGCGGCGAAGTCTGGAGCGACGACCACGAGGAAGGCGCGCTGATCTGCAAGTGTTTCGCCGTCGATGCAGTGATGATCGAGGACACCATCCGCGCCAACAACCTGTGCAGCGTCGAGCAGGTCACCAACTACACCAAGGCCGGCGGCGGTTGCTCGTCGTGCCACGAAGGCATCGAGGAGATCCTTGCCAAGGTGCTGGCCGAGCGCGGCGAAGACTTCAAGGCCGCCCCCCCGCCGGAGAAGAAGGTGCCGGGCAAAATGACCACCCTCGAGCGCATCCGCAAGATCGAGCAAGTGATCGAGAAGGCCCGCCCCAACCTGCAGCGCGACCATGGTGACATCGAACTGGTCGACGTCGATGGCAAGACCATCTACGTGGCCATGAAGGGAGCCTGCTCCGGCTGCCAGATGGAAGCAGCCACCCTGGGCGGCGTCCAGGCGCAGATGATCGAAGCCCTCGGTGAGCTGGTGAAGCTGGTACCGGTGAAGCCGACGGTCAAGCTTGCCCCGAACACCCTCGCCTGACCGGCCATACGGAGAGCATGATGAGCATCCCCAACCTGACGCCGATCTATCTCGACAACAACGCCACCACCCGCTGCGCGCCCGAGGCGGTTGCGGCGATGCTGCCCTACTTCACCGAGCAGTTCGGCAACCCGTCCTCGATGCACAGCTTCGGCGCCAAGGTGGGCCACGCCGTGAAGGCAGCACGTGGTTCCTTGCAGAAGCTGCTCGGTGCCGAATATGACTCCGAGATCGTCTATACCGCCGGCGGCACCGAGGCCGACAACACCGCCATCCTGTCAGCCTTGAAGGCCAATCCGGAGCGCCGCGAAATCATCATCACCATGGTCGAGCACCACGCCGTGCTCCACCTGTGCGACCAGCTCGAGAAGGATGGCTACACCATCCACAAACTCAAGGTGGACGGCATCGGGCGGCTGGATCTCGATGAATACGCCAAGCTGCTCAGCGACAAGGTCGCGGTGGTCTCGGTGATGTGGGCCAACAACGAAACCGGCACCTTCTTCCCGGTGGAGCAAATGGCGCAGATGGCCAACGCCGCTGGCGTGCTGTTCCATACCGATGCGGTCCAGGCCGTGGGCAAGATTCCGCTCAACCTGGCCAATTCCGCGATCGACATGCTGTCGATGTCGGGTCACAAGCTGCACGGGCCGAAAGGTATCGGCGCACTCTATCTGCGCCGTGGCGCCCGCTTCCGCCCGCTGCTGCGCGGCGGTGGCCAGGAGCGTGGTCGTCGTGCCGGCACCGAGAACGTCCCCGCCATCATCGGCATGGGCGTCGCGGCGGAGCTTGCGCTCGAGCACATGGAGCAGGAGAACACCTACGTCCGCGCGCTGCGCGACAAGCTGCAGGCCGGCATCCTTGCCGCCGTGCCGCACGCTTTCGTCACCGGCGACGCCCGCAACCGCCTGCCGAACACGCTCAACGTCGCGTTCGAATACGTCGAGGGCGAAGCCATCCTGATGCTGCTCAACAAGCAGGGCATCGCGGCATCGTCCGGCTCGGCCTGCACCTCGGGCTCGCTCGAACCCTCGCACGTGATGCGCGCCATGGGCATTCCCTACACCGCCGCCCACGGCACCATCCGCTTCTCGCTGTCGCGCGAAAACACCGAGGCCGAAATCGACCGCGTCATCGCTGTCACCCCGGCCATCATCGCCCAGCTGCGCAAGCTGTCTCCGTACTGGGGCGAGAACGGTCCGGTCACCGATCCGGAGAAGGCCTTCGCCCCGACTTATGCCTGAGCACGGCGTGTAACAAACCGGCGTGATCGACCCGACCTCGCACGCGGACCGATCACGCCACCCGAACCCGCTCCCCCACTCCCGGAAGCTGCCATGTCCATCCCGGTCACCATCGACGACACCACCCTGCGCGACGGCGAACAGTCCGCAGGGGTTGCCTTCACCTGTGCGGAAAAGTGCGCGATCGCCGGCATTCTGGCGTCGATCGGCGTACCCGAGCTGGAGATCGGCATCCCGGCGATGGGCGCCGAGGAGTGCGACGACATCCGTGCCATCGCCCGCACCCTGGACGATGCCGGGGAGAACACCCGGCTCATCGTGTGGGGCCGACTCACCGGTGCCGATATCGAGTCCTGTAGGGGCTTGCCGGTGCACATGCTTGAATTGTCAGTGCCGGTATCCGAGCAGCAGATCCGGCACAAGCTCGGCTCCAACCGCGACGAAGTGCTGGCGCGCATTGCGCGCTGGGTGCCGGTGGCGCGCGATGCCGGGTTCGAGGTCGGCGTCGGCGGTGAAGACGCCTCGCGTGCCGATCCCGGCTTCCTCGCCGAAGTGGTCGCCGCGGCCGAAGCCGCCGGAGCCAGACGCTTCCGCTTTGCCGACACCCTCGGCGTGCTCGATCCCTTTGCCACCTTCGACGCCATCGCCGCACTGCGGAAAATCACCCCCCTCGAACTCGAGATGCATGCCCATGACGACCTCGGTCTGGCCACGGCCAACACCCTGGCCGCGGTGCGTGCCGGTGCCACCCATGTCAACACCACGGTCAACGGTCTTGGCGAACGTGCCGGCAATGCCGCACTGGAAGAGGTGGCGCTGGGCTTGCGCCAGTTTCACCACCTCGGGGACCTGATCGACTTCCGCCGCCTGCTCGACGCCTCCGAAGCGGTGGCAATAGCCTCTGGTCGACCGGTGGGCTGGCACAAGAGCGTGGTCGGCGAAGGTGTCTTCACTCACGAGGCGGGCATTCATGTGGATGGCCTGCTCAAGGATCCGGCCAACTACCAGAACATCGACCCCGCGCTGCTCGGTCGCAGCCACCGCATGCTGCTGGGCAAGCATTCGGGCAGTCGCGGAGTGGCGCTGGCCTACACCGGCCTCGGCATCAACCCGACCGAAACCGAGCTGGCCTGTCTGCTCGCGCATGTGCGCGAGTTCACCGGCCGCACCAAGCGCACGCCCGAGCGCAGCGACCTGATCTCGTTCTGGGACACCCTGCAAAACCGTCAGGCCGAGTTGCAGCCGGCCCTGAGCCTGTTTCTTCCTTCTGTCCTCGCCGGAGCCTGACCACCATGGCGACCCGAACTGCGACCATGACTGACACCCTCGACACCCCGGCCCCCAGCCTTTTCGGCCTGCTGCGCGAGGATGTGCGCTGCGTATTCGGCCGCGACCCGGCTGCCCGCAGCACTTGGGAAGTGCTCACCACCTACCCTGGCGTGCATGCCCTGATCGCCTACCGGCTCGCCCATGTACTGTGGCAGCGGGACTGGCGCTATCCAGCACGGCTACTGAGCTTCATGGCCCGCGTGTTCAGCAATGTCGATATCCACCCCGGCGCCCGCATCGGCCGCCGCTTCTTCATCGATCACGGCGCTGGCGTGGTAGTGGGTGAGACTGCCGAAATCGGCAATGACGTCACCCTGTATCACGGCGTCACCCTCGGCGGCACGACCTGGAACCCGGGCAAGCGCCACCCCACGCTGGGCGATCATGTCGTGGTCGGCGCCGGCGCCAAGATCCTCGGCGCAATCACCATCGGCAGCCGGGTCCGCGTCGGTGCCAACTCGGTAGTGGTAAAGAACGTCCCGCCGGATCGCACCGTGGTCGGCATCCCGGCACGGGTAGTCAAGCGCGAAGGGCCGATGCTCAGCCCCACCGACGAACTCAACCTCGACCATCACCTGATGCCCGACCCGGTCGGCCACACCCTGAACTGCTTGCTCGACCGGATCAAGACCCTGGAGGCCGATCTGGCCCGTATCCAGCCGAGCGCCCCGGAAGCGCCGGCCGCAAAACCGAAGACGGCCCGGGTGACGATTCCGCTGATCGCCCATAGCAACATCACCCATAGCAACATCGACTGCCAGGCCAACACTGACGGCGCCTGTCCCGAATGCGCCTGTCAGCCCGAAACCGACACCGTGAGCGGGGTACGCTGATGGACTTGCTGCACTTCGATCCCGAACCCCTGTATTTCGAGGATCCCCTCCCGGAAGGCGTCCTGGCGCTGATCGAACGCGCCGGCGAGTACTACGGGGCTCCCGAAGCCGAGCAGGCACTGGCCGAAGCCGCGCACCGCGCACCCGACCACCTGCTGGTGCTGGTCGCGCGCTACCGCTATCACTTCTATCGTCACCAGATGGCCGAAGCCGAGGCCGTGGTGTGGCATGCGATTGCTGTCAGCGGCGAGCGCGTCGGCCTGCCGGCGGCGGGCACCGGCTTCGATACCGAGCAGGTTGCCGCTGCCGGCCGATGTTCCATGACGCTGACCCGTTTCTACCTGTCGGCGCTCAAGGGCGCGGCGTATATCCGCCTGCGCCAGGGCGAAACCGCCGCCGCCATTGCACTGCTCGAACCCCTGGTCCGCATCGACGCCGCCGATCGTCTCGGCAGCAAGGTATTGCTCGATGTTGCCCGCGCTGCCGAAGACCCCTCCAGCCTCATCACCTGACCGCCCGACCACCTGACCACGGAGCACCATCATGGACGAACTCACCCTGGACGAAGCAATGGAAGAGCTGTCGGCTGCCGAAGACTTCCTCGAGTACTTCGGCGTCACCTACGAGCCCTCAGTGGTGCATGTGAACCGCCTGCACATCCTGCAGCGCTACCACGACTATCTGGCGCACAACCCGGCCGAAGGCGACGACGATGCCCGGCGCGCTCACCACCATCGCTTTCTCGAACTGGCCTATCGCGACTTCACCGTGTCCGACGCCGTCACCGAAAAGGTCTTTTCGGTGTTCAAGAAAGCGGCCGGCACCGCCTTCGTTCCGCTTGGCGATATCCAGCGCTGAACCAAATCCGCTGAACCAACTTTCAACCCCCGGCCGAGGACACGCCCATGCGCCCTGAATTCGACTATGGCGATGCCGTCCGCGTCACCCGCAACGTGCGCGATGACGGTACCTATCCCGGCATGGACGTGGGCGACCTGCTCGTGCGCCGAGGCAGTATCGGCAACGTGGTCGGGATCGGCACCTTCCTGCAGGACCAGATCATCTATAGCGTTCATTTCCTCGACATCGACCGCATCATCGGCTGTCGGGCCGAGGAAGTGATCCCAGCCGACGCACCGTGGAAACCGAGCCGCTTCGAATCACGCGAGAAGGTGATCGCAGGGCGCAGCTTTGCCCTGCGCGGCGCGGTGGTGGCCGAAAAGGGCACCCTGGGCGAGATCATCAAGGTCGTGCGCGACATGCCCGGCGGCGTGCACTACAACGTCAGTTTTCCTGGCTACATGCTCTGTATTCCGGAGGACTCGCTCGAACCGCTGCCGCCCCCGGTTGTCCGCCGCCCGATGACACTTTCCGCCGATGACGAGGACGACGAGGTCGCGGCATGAGCACCCAACCCTACTACGAACTCAAGGCCGCGCTCGCCCTGTTCAGCAAGGATTGTGGCGCCCTGACCGAGGCCGAGCGCAGCCGCGCGCGCGAGGTTGCGCACCAGTACGCCGAGATCGAGGCGGTGGTGCTGTCGAGCAGCGAAGCCAGTGGTGTCTGCCTCGCGCCCGGCGCCGTGGATGCGGCGATCGCCGAGATCCGCAGCCGCCATCCGGACGTCGACAGCTTCACCGCCAGCCTCGCGCGCGCCGGGCTCAC
>JAUSOD010000014.1 GCA_030656215.1 Azoarcus sp. | reverse complement strand
TGCTGCAGCTCAACGGCACCGCGCTCGCGGTGGGTGACGAGATCCCGGCCACGGCCAACGCCGGCAGCGGCACTTTCGTGCCGACGGCCGACTGGAACGGTGAGACCAGCTTCACCTACGCCTCGGTCGACGATCTCGGCCTGGAAGACCCGACCACGGCCACGGCCACCATCTCCTTGACCCCGGTCAACGACGCCCCCGACACGGCCACCACCAGCGCGACTGGCGCCGAGGATGCCGCAGGGATCACGGTCAGCCTGTCGGGCTCTGATGTGGACGGTACGGTGACGCACTTCGTCATCAAGACCCTGCCGCTCAATGGCGTGCTGCAGCTCAACGGCACCGCGCTCGCGGTGGGCGATTCGATCCCGGCCACGGCCAACGCCGGCAGCGTCACCTTCGTGCCGACAGCCGACTGGAACGGGGAGACCAGCTTCACCTACGCCTCGGTCGACAATCTCGGCCTGGAAGATGCCACCCCGGCTACGGCCAGCATCACCGTGACCCCCGATGTTCAAGTTATTGCCACCCTTGAAGCCACTGTGACTGTGGTGCCCGGCGGTCTGCAGGGTCTCTCCGGTCAGTACTACGGCTACAACGACAACCAGACGAGCACCATCAACGGCTTCGATGGCGACCGGCGGGTGCATACGGATGATGGTACGGTGGGCAATCTGACCAGCATTGCCAAGGTCAACCAGATTCTTGCCGGTAGGTCAGCCGCTGACGGTGCTTTTACCGCCAACGCTCTCGAATTTGGCTTGTATGGGAATACCAACTCACCGCTCTTCTCCAACGATCTGGGGCGGAATACAAAAGTGGAAGCGGGTGGCGAGATTGTGACCGGGAGCAATCTGCATCGTTTCCTGACCGGCAGCAGTTCGAGCAATGTCGGAAGCATTGAATCAGTGTCCGGTGTCGGGCGCACCACGGATGCGATCGTCCGCCTTAGCGGCAATATCCTGATGGAGCAGGGTAGCTACGACATCAGAATTACAGCTGACGATGGCTACGATGTGCGAATCAACGGCACCAACATCGCCGAATATAACGGGATCACCTCTACCAAGGTGACGCTCTTCAGTGGGGTTGCGATCGACGGTGGCCTGTTGCCGATCGACATCCTGTATTGGGATCAGGGTGGGCACGCGACCTTCCGTATCGAGTTCAAGCCTGCCGGGGCGCTCGTAAGTGAATATCAGGTCATCGGTGCTCAAGACTATCCGCTGTTCTCGTCGGATCTGATCGTGCCCCCGGGTGGCGAGCTGCTGCAACAAGCCGATGGAAGCTGGGTGATTCAGACGGGCGATACCTTCAGCGATGCCGATGGTGTTAGCAATAAGGTGATTGGGAGCGAGGCCGCTGACCTCATCCACGGCGGTGGCGGAAACGACGAGCTCTACGGTGGGCTTGGTGCCGACACCTTCGAGTGGAGGCTGGGTGATGGGGGCACTGCCGGCAGCCCGGCCGTCGATACCGTGGGCGACTTCACCCTCGGCATATTCACCGGCAGCGGCAATGTCGACCGGCTCGACCTCGCCGATTTGCTCAAGGACGAGAGCATTGCCACAATCGACAACTTCCTCAACGTCGAACAGGTCGGTGGCAGTACCGTGATCCACGTCAGCAGCGCAGGCGGCTTTGCCGGCGGCTATGCAGCGGGCGCGGAAGATCAGACCATCGTGCTGGAGAGTGTTTCGTTCGACAGCAGCCTGAGTAGTCATGACATCATTAACCAGCTGCTTGCCAATGGTCAGCTGCTCATCAACAACGGTTAATACCGGCTTTCCGGAGGTCTGACGCGGTGTATGTGAAGCGTGATGCGACAGGGCGAATCATCGCCGCGAGCCTTGAGGCGGACGGTGCGATCGACGAGCTGATCGACGAGGGCGCTGCTGAACTGCTGGCCTTTAGCCAAGGTGCAGCGGGTGAGGCGATGCTGACCGCGTCCGATCTGCGCCTGGTACGGGTGCTGGAGGACATTGTCGATCTGCTGATCGAGCGCGATGTGATCCGTTTCACCGATCTGCCCGAACAGGCGCAACAGAAACTGATGGAGCGGCGCTCTCTGCGTGCCTCCCTGCGCGGGGGGCTGGACTTGCTCGGCGCGGCCGATGATGGCCTGATCTGAGCAGGGGCACGGATCATGACCAGGCTGCCCCTGCATGGGTGGGGCAGCGCGGTATTTTTTGTCCTTGCAGTTCAGCGGATGCCGGGGCCGGTCATCGCATCGAAACCGACGTCGCTCAGCATCGCCGCATCTACCGCATGTTCTACGCCCTCCGCGATGACCATCAGCCCGAGCGCGTGCGCCAGGGTGCACAGGCTGCGCGCAAACGCCAGGTTGCCCGGGTTGCCCTCCAGGCCGCGGACCAGCGAGGCGTCGACTTTCAGGTAGTCGAGGCCCAGATCGTGAAGATCGCCCAGCGCGCTGAAGTGCGGGCCGGCGTGCTCGAGACCGAGTTTGCACGCCAGCGGCTTGAGCGCGAGGCAGAAGGTGCGGAAATCGTACGGATTGCGTGCCGCGCTCTGTTCGGGGACTTCCATCCACAGCAGGGGCGCCGCGTCGGGCGCATTGCCGAGCTGTCCGAGCAAATCGGCGAGGAAGCCGGCGTCATGGATAGACTGAGACGAGATATTGACGGCTACTGATTGTCCTGTCGCGCGGATGAGCTTGATGGCCTCTTTCACCACGGCGGCGTCGATTTTTCCCATCAGTCCGAGACGCACCGCCCATGGCATGAAGTAGCCCACGCCGCGCCAATCGCCGTCCAGCAGGAGCCGCACCGGGGCCTCGACGTGAATCGGCTCGCCCTTACCATTGGCGACCGGATAAGTTACCAGCCTCAACTCATCCTGATCGAGGGCTGCGATGATGGCCGAGCGCCACTGAGCCTGGTCGCGTCGCGGCTGCGCCAGGCCCACCCAGGCATCGATCTGCACCGCACGTCCGCCGCCCAGTTCGGCCTCCGCCAGAGCGGTATCGATCCGGGTCAGCACCGCGGCGGGTGTTTCGCCCGGGGCGTAGAGCGCGGCTGCGATCGGCAGTGGGATGTCGGGCATGCTGCCCGCGTGCGCATGGCGCTCGACGACGTCGTGCAGGGCGCCCGCGAAGCGCTCGGTCCACTGCGGCAGGTAGGCGATGTCCGGTGCAAGGATGGCGAGGTCGGTGCCGTTGAGGCGCCCGGCCGCCCAGCCGGTCTGGTCGGCCAGCTGCTGGCGGATCGTGCCCGCCAGCTCGCACAGCAGGGCGTCAACGTAGTCGCGGCCCTGGGTGCGGTTCAGTTCGGCGAGATTGCCGACCCGGGCGATCAGCAATGCGCCGCCGGCTGATGCGTCCTGGCCGTCGAGTTGTGCCCCCAGCACGTTGAGGAACTGGCGCCGCTCGAGCAGGCCGGTGAGCGCGTCCTCCTGCGTCTGCCTGCGCAAGACTTCGAGGCGGCGAGCCTCGTCCACCAGCATCAGGCGAACGCGGTCGGACAATGCATTCATCGCCCGCACCACCACCCGCAGTTCGGCGGCGGCCGGCTCGGGCGTGGTGATGAAGCGGCGCTCGCCGATCGCTTCGGCCTGCCCGACCAGTTTGCGTAGCGGCCGCGTGATGCGCCCCAGCAGCAGGCTGCCGATCACGCCTGCGGCTGCAGCCATGACCACGAACCACATCAGTAACTGGCGGATGCTGCTCCACAACTCGGAATAGGCGTAGCTGGTCTGGCTCTCCAGGGTCAGGGTTGCGAACTGTTGCCAGCCGTCCTGGACATGCGCGACGCCGGGATGGGCCTCGATCGCAGCCAGGCGTATGAACCATGCCGGCACGCCATCGAGCCGCGGCTCGGCACTGCGTTCGACCAGCGTGGTGCCGTCGGGGCCGACCAGGCGGATCAGGCGATAGTGGCCGGCGTCGAACTGGGCGGCCACCTGCAGTTCGACCGTCACCGCATCCTTCGGCATCTGAGACAGTGACAGCGCGAGCGCGGTGGCATTGTCGACGTTCTTTACGTTGAGCTGCTGCTCCAGATAGCGCTTGGCTGCGAGCGTGCTCACTACCAGGCTGCCACCCAGCGACAGCAGGGTGACCATGGCGATGGCGATCCACAATTGCTTGATCAGGGACATGGGCGTGGCACTCCGGGAAAATTCGCTTCAATCCGGTAAGGGGTCATTGCAGTCCTTCGGCGCGCATGCGCTCGAGCACGTCGCGCCAGCGCGACAGCCGGGTGGTGGGGTCGGCCGAGGAGGTGGTGCCACCGCCTACCCACAGGCCCTCGTTATTGAAGCTGAACACGGGAAAAAGATCGGGACGGCGACCCGCCGGACGGATCTCGCCGATCAGGTTGTCGAGCACCAGCGGTTCGGCGGTGGGCGTTTCGAAATAGCTCAGCACCATGTGGGCCTGCGTCAGCGTGCTGTCAGCGGCGCCGATGCGGGCACGCACATAAACCAGCCGCAGCTTTTCCGCAGGCACCTCGAGCAGACGCAGAGTGATGTACTTGGCAATCGAGAAGTCTTCGCAGTCACCCGCGCCGCGTCCGAGCGTTTCCAGTGGCGTGGCCCAGTAGTCACTTTGCTGCCATACCACGATGTCATCCTCAAACCGGACCCGACGGTTGAAGAAGGTATTCACCCGTGTGAGCTTGTCCACGTCGCCCAGTTCGCGTGCCTCATTCATCATCAGCCGCCATGCAGCCACCGACTCGCCCGCGGGGGCGCCATAGCGGCTGACCGCAAGCGACTGCACGCGGTCGAGGTCGGGGGCTGCCGCACACAGTCCGACGAGCAGGCCGAACACCACTGCGAAACGCCTGAGCGTCAGGCTGCAGCGGGCGGGTGATGCGCTTGCCGTGGTGCAATGGCGTAAAGAAAGTGACATCGATGCTCGGTGTGTGCGTTCAGGGCCCATTATGCGGAATCGGCGCACCTTGTGCGCCGCGGTAACGGCGAATTGCCGCCCGGGCGCCAAATAGTGCGCACTTCGCGATGACGCAGCCGTATATCATCGCCATTGCTCAATCTGGGCTGCAGCATCCTGTGCGCTGCAGCCGGTGAAATCAAGCTGTTCCGGAGAATTCATGAAACGTGTTCGTACCCTGCTCTCGATCGCAGTCCTCGCGGTGTTGCCGGCGCTCGCTGTAGCGACGCCCCCCGAAATGTTGCGCGATGCAGCACGCAAGGCCGTGGTGACCAACCCTGAGGTACAGGCGCGCTGGCATGCCTTCCAGGCGGCGGGCGCAGAGCAGGATGCAGCACGCGGTGGTTATCTGCCGCAGGTCGATCTGAGTGCCGGGATTGGTCGCGAGAGCCAGAAGCGGCCGGGTACCTCGACCGACCACTTCACCCATGGCAACGCCACGCTGTCGCTGAACCAGATGGTATATGACGGGTTCTTCACCCGCAGCGAGGTCTCACGCCTGGGTTTCGCGCGGCTTGCGCGTTACTACGAGATCGTCGATGCCTCCGAGTCCGCCGCGCTCGAAGCCGTGCGTGCCTACTCCGATGTGCTGCGCTATCGCGATCTGGTGACGCTGGCCAAGCAGAACTATGTCGAACACAAGCAGGTGTCCGACCAGATCGGCGAGCGCACCGGTGCCGGCGTGGGCCGGCGGGTCGATCTCGAGCAGGCAACCGGTCGCCTGGCGCTGGCCGAGTCCAATCTGCTGACCGAGGTGTCGAACCTGTATGACGTCAGCAGTCGCTACCAGCGGATCGTCGGCGAGTTGCCGGGCGAGCGCATGCCGGCGCCCGGCGACACGCTGAGTGCGACAGGAGTGCCGTCCACCGTGAGCGGCGCACTGCGCGAGGCCTTTGTCACCAGCCCCGCGCTCAATGCCGCGGTCGAGAACGTGCGTGCCGGGCAAGCCGCGATCGACGCACGCCGTGCTGCCTATCAGCCGCGGGTCGATCTGCGCGCCCGTCAGGCACTCGACAACAATCTGGACGGACTCGATGGGCGCTCGCGCGACGGCGTGGTGGAACTGGTCATGACCTACAACCTGTTCCGCGGCGGTTCGGACAACGCGCGCGTCCGCCAGGCTGCCGAATCGCACAACCAGGCCAAGGACCTGCGCGAGAAGGCCTGCCGCGACCTGCGCCAGACCCTGTCGATCGCCTACAACGACGTTCATCGTCTGGAAGAGCAGCTGCGCTACCTCGACCAGCACCAGCTGTCGATCGAGAAGGCGCGTGAAGCCTACCGGCGCCAGTTCGACATCGGCCAGCGGACCCTGCTCGACTTGCTCGATACCGAAAACGAGTACTTCCAGGCACGTCGCGCCTACACCAACGCTCGTTACGATCGTCTTACCGCCGAGGCCCGCACTCTGGCCGGTATGGGGCATCTGATGCGCACGCTGGGGGTAGCGCGCGAGGACCTGCCGTCGGCCGCCGATGCCGGCCAGGATCGCAGCGGCATCGACCCCGCAGACTTGTGCCCGGCCGACGCCCCGACCCCGCTGCAGATCGACAAGGCGGCCCTGCTGGCCGATGCGGTGAAGGAAATGGGCGGCAAGAAGTAAGGCGGTTCGGCCACCTGTGGTCGAACACTGGGGCCAAACAAAGCGCGCGTCCCGGCCGGGGGCTCACATAGAATGGCGCAACCGCATCCCGCGTTGCGCCATTCTTACGTCCGATGAACGCCCCTGATCCGCTCGCCCCGCCGCTTGCCGACCCTGCGCCCGCAGCCAGTGCGCACACGGCTGCGCACCCGACGACGCACGACAGCGCGCCGCAGCGGGTGGTGAAGATCCGGCGCGACTACAACACCTGGGTCGCCAACGAGACACTAGAGGATTACGCGCTGCGCTTCACCCCGCGCAGCTTCCGCAAGTGGACCGAGTTCCGGGTCGGCAACACCGCCTTCGGTGCGGCGTCCTTCCTCGTGCTCGAGGCGGTGGGCGCCACCATGCTGGTGGGCTACGGCTTCATCAACAGCTTCTGGGCCATCCTCGCGATCGGCCTGATCATCTTCCTGACCGGCTTGCCGATCAGCCTCTACGCCGCGCGTCACGGCGTGGATATGGATCTGCTGACGCGCGGCTCTGGTTTCGGCTACATCGGCTCGACCATCACCTCGCTGGTGTATGCGTCCTTCACCTTCATCCTGTTCGCGCTCGAGGCGGCGATCATGGCCTACGCGCTGGAGATGGCGCTCGGCATTCCGCCCGCCTGGGGTTACCTGATCTGTGCGCTGGTGGTCATTCCGCTGGTGACCCACGGCATCACCGTGATCAGCAAGCTGCAGACGCTGAGCCAGCCGCTGTGGCTGTTCCTGCTCGCGCTGCCGTTTTTTTTCGTGCTGCGCGAGGATCCGACCGTGCTCGCCGGGCTGTGGCAATACCCGGGTCTGGATGGCAAGGGCGGCACCTTCGATCTGCATCTGTTCGCCGGCGCGATGACGGTGGGCATCGCGCTGATCACGCAGATGGGCGAGCAGGCCGACTACCTGCGCTTCATGCCGGCGCGCACCGAGCAGAACCGCTGGCGCTGGCTGTTCGGCGTGGTGCTGGGCGGGCCGGGCTGGGTGCTGATCGGGGTGGTCAAGATGCTGGGCGGGGCGCTGCTCGCGTGGATGCTGCTGCGCAACGGTATGTCGCCGGCGAAGGCGGTGGATCCCAATCAGATGTATTTGCTCGGGTTCTCGGCGGTATTCGACAGTGCCATGTGGGCGATGGTGGTGACCACGCTGTTCGTCATCGTGTCGCAGTTGAAGATCAATGTCACCAACGCCTATGCCGGCTCGCTGGCGTGGTCGAACTTCTTCTCGCGCCTCACCCACAGCCATCCGGGGCGGGTGGTGTGGGTGGTGTTCAACATCCTGATCGCGCTGCTGCTGATGGAGATGAACGTGTTCCAGGCGCTCGGTCAGGTGCTCGGGCTGTACTCAAACATCGCCATCTCGTGGATGGTGGCGGTGGTGGCGGACCTCGTCATCAACAAACCGATGGGCTGGTCGCCGAAGGGCATCGAATTCAAGCGCAGCCATCTGTACGACATCAACCCGGTCGGAGTCGGCGCGATGCTGATTGCCTCGGTGCTGTCGGTGAGCACCTTCATCGGCCTGTTCGGCCCGGTGCTGCAGCCCTTTGCGCCCTTCATCGCGATGGGCGTGGCGCTGGTGGTTTCGCCGCTGATCGCGTGGCTCACCGGCGGACGCTATTACCTCGCACGGGCGCCCGAACAGGTACGTACCGCCGGCAAGGCCTGGGTGGCGACGCGCGAGTGCTGTATCTGCGGGCAGCGCTTCGAGCCCGAGGACACCAGCCACTGCCCGGCCTACCAGGGCACCATCTGTTCCTTGTGCTGTTCGCTCGACGCGCGTTGCGGCGATCAGTGCAAGCCCCATGCGCGGCTGTCGGCGCAGTGGTCGGGAGTGTTGCACAAGCTGCTGCCGCGCTCGCTCCAGCCCTATCTCGATGCGGGCCTGGGCCACTATCTGCTGCTGATCAGCGGCATCACCGCGTTTCTCGCCTTGCTGCTGGGCACGCTCTATTACCACGAGATCCTGTCGCGAGGCCCCGAAGTGGCGGCCGGCGACTTGAAGGGCGTGCTGATCAAGACTTTCGCCGCGCTGTTCCTGATGAGCGGCATCGGCGCGTGGTGGATGGTGCTGACCCACAAGAGCCGGCAGGTGGCGCAGGAGGAGTCGAACCGCCAGACCCGGCTGCTGATGCAGGAAATCGAGTCGCACCAGCGCACCGATGAGGCTTTGCAGAACGCGCGCCGCGTCGCCGAGCAGGCCAACCAGGCCAAGAGCCGTTACGTCACCTCGATCAGCCACGAGCTGCGCACCCCGCTCAACAGCATCCTCGGCTATGCCCAGATCCTCGATGGCGATGCCTCGATTCCGCCCCACCGGCAGCAGGCGGTGAGTGTGATCCGCAAGAGCGGCGAACATCTGCTGTCGCTGATCGAGGGCACGCTCGACATCGCCCGCATCGAAGGCGGCAAATTTGCGCTCGAGATGCGTCCGCTCGCCTTTCCGGATTTCGTCCGCCAGCTGGTGGCCATGTTCGAGCTGCAGGCGCGCAACAAGGGGCTGGGTTTTCGCTTCGAGATGGTCGGCAGCCTGCCGGATGTCGTGCGCGCCGACGAGAAGCGCCTGCGCCAGATCCTGATCAACATCATCGGCAATGCGGTCAAGTTCACCGCGCGCGGCACGGTGCACGTGCGCCTGACCTACCGCCGCGAGATGGCACTGTTCGAGGTCGAGGACAGCGGCCCCGGCATTGCGGCCGACGAGATCGCCCACATCTTCGAACCCTTTGCCCGCGGCAGCAGCGCGCATGGCAGCACCACCACCGGCACCGGGCTCGGGCTGACGATCAGCAAGATGCTCACCGACCTGATGGGCGGCGAGCTAACCGTCGACAGCCGGCCGGGCGAGGGCAGCGTGTTCCGCATCCGCCTGTTCCTGCCGCAACTGCACGATGCCCAGGCCGCGGAGGCCCTGCCGCGCATCCGCCGCATCGGCTACAAGGGCGTGCGCCGGCGCATCCTCACCGTGGACAACGAACGCGTAGACCGCGAGCTGCTGGTCAGCCTGCTCGAACCGCTCGGTTTCGAGGTCGGCCAGGCCGAATCCGGCTACGACTGCCTCGACATGATGCCGCGCTTCCTTCCGCACCTGATCTTCATGGACCTGGCGATGCCCGGCATCGACGGCTGGGAGACCATCCGCCGCCTGCGCGCGGCCGGGATGGACGAGGCGCCCCTGGCGATCATCTCGGCCAATGCCTTCGACAAGGGCCTGGACAACGATGTCGGGATTGCCGCGGAGGACTTCATCCTCAAGCCGATCCGGGTGGACGAGCTGCTCGACTGGATCGGCCGCCGCCTGCATCTCGAGTGGGTGTGGGCGGATTCCCCAGCGGACAATGCGGTGCCCTTCGCGCCGGCCGCGGTAGCGCAGCTGGTGCTGCCGCCCGCAGCCGAGCTGCGCGCGCTCGACGAGCTGATCGAGCTCGGCTTCCTGCGTGGCATCCTCACCCGGTTGGCCGAAATCGAGCGCATGGACCCAGTCCATGGCGAGTTCGTCCGGGTGCAGCGCGAGCTCGCGCGCCAGTTCCAGTTCGATGCAATGCGCGAGCTACTGCGCCCCAAGGACCTGCCCGAATCATGACCCCGCCCCTCACCGCCGCAGACCCTGCCGCCGCTGCCGCCGGCATCGTGCTGATCGTCGACGACGTGCCGGAAAACCTCGCCCTGCTGCACGACGCGCTGGATGAGGCCGGCTACCTGGTACTGGTCGCCACCAATGGCGAGAGTGCGCTCGCCCGTGCCCGCCAGAGCCTGCCCGACGTGGTCCTGCTTGATGCGCTGATGCCGGGCATGGACGGCTTCGAGGTCGCGCGCCGGCTCAAGGCGGATTTCGCCACCCGTGCGATCCCGCTGATCTTCATGACCGGCCTGACCGAAACCGAGCACGTGGTCGCCGCCTTCGCCGCTGGCGGTGCCGACTACGTGACCAAGCCGATCAAGCCCGCCGAGGTGCTCGCCCGGATCGCCGCGCATGTGCAGAACGCGCGCCAGATGAAGCAGGCACGCAGCGCGCTCGACGCCTTCGGCCAGGCCACGGTGGCGGTGCGCACGCACGATGCCAGGCTGGTGTGGCAGACCCCGCTCGCGCGCCAACTGATCGGCAGCTGGTTCGACACCGCCCGCAGCGAGCCGAGCGAGTTCGCTCCGCAGCGCCTGCTCGACTGGATCCTCGCCGCCGAACTCGCCCGCCGCGAGCGCCGCGACGTGTCGCCGCTGGTGGCGGTCGACGGCCAGCGCCGCCTGCTCGCCTCCTTCCATGACCAGACCGGCGACGAGGAATGGCTGGTGGTGCTGCGCGAAGAGAACGACGCCAGCGCGATCGAGGCTCTGATCGCCGCCTTCCGCCTCACCACCCGCGAGGCCGAGGTGCTGTACTGGGTGATCCGCGGCAAGACCAACCGCGACATCGGCGAGATCCTCGGCTCCAGCCCGCGCACGGTGCACAAGCATCTGGAGCACGTGTTCGAGAAGCTCGGGGTGGAAACGCGTACCGCGGCAGCGTCGATGGCGATGGCGAAACTGCGCGCCACGGGCGAGGGCTGACCGGCATCCGCCCGTCCGGAGCGATGGGGACCTTCACGCGGCCTCGTTCGCGGAGCAGAACCAGAGCTTGTTGCCTTCGCTGTCGAGGAAGCTGCCGACGAGGAAGTCGTCATAGACGGCAACCGGGTCTCCGATCGCAACGCCGCTGGCGCGCAGTTCGGTCTCGGTGCGACGGGCGTGGGTCGTCTCCAGGGTAATGCGGGGGTTGAGTGCTTCACTTGGCTGCCCCGGTCCGTCGGCCTTGAGCATGAAGATCGTCGATCCGAGTTGGTAACCGACGCGTTCGTCACCTTCGAAGGCTGGCGGCCAGCCCAGGGTCTCGCCATAGAAACGGTGGGCGCGTGCCAGGTCGGCGACGGCAAGCGCGATCACCTTGACCTGAACGATACCGAATCTCGCGCTGTCCATGATGCGTCCTCCCGAGCGTCGTGACCTTGGCTGCGTGGCCGCTAGTGGGCGGCCGTTCGGCGCGGTCGCAGCAATCCAAGCATAGACCACGGGCGGGTGCGAGGGGCTCGCGGCACGTGGCAAGACCGCTTGGCCGTGCCTGCGCGCGCCGGCTCGGGCACAATGACGGGTTCCGCCCGCGCCACAAGTGCAGCGGTACTCAAACAACGGAGATCCCCGTGTTCGGACTGTTCGAAAAAGCCGTCGACCCATATCCCGATGCCCCGCTGGCGATCCCGCCGCGTGGCTTCTTTGCCTTCCTGTGGGCGGGTACCGAGGGCGTGCGCCCCTTCATCCTCGGCATGACCCTGCTCACCGCCACCATCGGTGCCTTCGAGGCCTTGCTGTTCGCGATGCTGGGCAAGGTGGTGGACTGGCTTGGCGCGGTGGAGCCAGCCCGGCTGTGGGTGGATGAGGGCGGCAAGCTGTTGCTGCTGGCCGCGATCATTGTCGGCAGCATTGTGCTGGTCGGGCTGCAGACCATGCTCAAGCACCAGACCCTGGCTGGCAACTTCCCGATGCGCCTGCGCTGGAACTTCCACCGCCTGATGCTCGGCCAGAGCATGGGTTTCTATCAGGACGAGTTCGCCGGGCGGGTGGCGGCCAAAGTGATGCAGACCGCGCTCGCGGTGCGCGACACCTGTTTGATCCTGACCGACATCCTCGTCTTCGTCACCATCTACTTCGTCACCCTGGCGGTGGTGGTGGGGGGGTTCAATTTGTGGATGCTGCTGCCCCTGCTCGGCTGGCTGTCGTGCTACACCCTCGCACTGTGGTGGTTCGTGCCGCGGCTCTCAAGGGTGTCGCGCGCGCAGGCCGACGCTCGCTCGCTGATGACCGGGCGGATCACCGATGCCTACACCAACATCGCCACGGTCAAGCTGTTCTCCCACGCCGGGCGCGAGGCCGGCTATGCACGCTCGGCGATGAAGGAGTTCCTGCTCACCGTGCATGCGCAGATGCGGCTCGTGAGCGGCATCGAGATCGTCAATCACACCTTGAGCATGGGCCTGATCATGAGCACAGCCGGCACTGTGCTGTGGCTGTGGATGCAGGGTGAGGTCGGGGTCGGTGCAGTCGCCGCCGCGACCGCAATGGCGCTGCGCCTGAACGGCATGTCGCACTGGGTGATGTGGGAACTGGCCTCGCTGTTCGAGCATGTGGGTACGGTGCAGGACGGCATCAACACGCTGGCGCGGCCGCATCTGGTGGTGGACCAGCTGGATGCGAAACCGCTGCAGGTGAGCCGTGGCGAGGTCCGTTTCGAGCGCCTGAGCTTTGCCTACGGTGCCACCGGGCCGCAGGCGCGCAAGGTGATCGATGACATGTCGCTGCTGATCCGTCCGGGCGAGAAGATCGGCGTGGTCGGCCGCTCCGGCGCGGGCAAGTCCACCATCGTCAATCTGCTGCTGCGTTTCTACGACGTGGAACAGGGGCGCATCCTGATCGACGGCCAGGACATTGCCCACGTTGCGCAGGACAGCCTGCGCGCCCGGATCGGCATGGTCACCCAGGACACCTCGCTGCTGCACCGCTCGGTGCGCGACAACATCCTCTACGGCCGGCCCGACGCCACCGACGAGGACATGATTGCGGCGGCAAAGCGCGCCGAAGCGCACGACTTCATCCAGACCCTGAGCGACCCGCATGGTCGCAGGGGCTACGATGCGCACGTCGGCGAACGCGGGGTGAAGCTGTCCGGCGGCCAGCGCCAGCGCATCGCGATCGCCCGGGTGATGCTCAAGGATGCCCCCATCCTGCTCCTCGACGAGGCCACCAGCGCGCTCGACTCCGAGGTCGAGGCCGCGATCCAGGCCAGCCTGTACCGCCTGATGGAAGGCAAGACCGTGGTCGCGATCGCCCACCGGCTGTCGACCATCGCCGCGATGGACCGCCTGATCGTGCTCGACCATGGCCGCATCGTGGAGGAGGGTGACCATCGCGCCCTGCTTGCCAGAGGCGGGTTGTACGCGCGGCTGTGGGCGCACCAGAGCGGCGGCTTCCTCGGTGAGGAGCTGGACGAAGCGGAAGTGGTCGCGGCAGTGGTGCCAGCCGCGGCGGCTGAAGGCGGCAAAGTCGCCGAGCCGGTCTGATGTGCCCGGCACGAGCACGATGAAGTATCTCGGCGGCTATCCTGCAGCGCTGGTGGCACAGGTTCGACAGCTCATCGATGAGGGCAGGCTCGCCGGCGTGCTGGTGCAGCGCTATCCGGTGGCGCACGGCGTACGCACCGACAGCGCGCTCTACGACTATGTCAACGAGCTGAAGGCGGATTTCATGCGCAAGGCGCCGCCGCTGTCACGGGTGAATTACGACAACACGCTGCACGTCGTGCGTCATGCCCTTGGCACCCACACCGCGATCTCGCGGGTGCAGGGCGGCAAGCTCAAGGCCAAGCGCGAGATCCGCGTGGCCAGCGTGTTTCGGGACATGCCGGCGGAGTTCCTGCGCATGATCGTGGTGCATGAGCTGGCGCACCTGAAGGAGCGCGAGCATGACAAGGCCTTCTACCAGCTGTGCACGCACATGGAGCCGGCCTATCACCAGCTCGAGTTCGACTTGCGGGTGTATCTGTGTCACCTGGAGGCGGGCGGGGCGGCACTATGGTTGCCGGCGCCGGTAAGTACGGCCCGATAGAGGGACAGAGGGCATCGCTAGCTACGTGGCAGCTACCGCCCTGCAATGGCGGACGTGTCGTGGTTGATGCATTTTGTAGGGCCGACTTCAGTCGGCCACAGGTGCCCGACTCTGGCGGTGGTGCCCGCATCACCCCCTGCGGCGGGTTGAAACCCGCCCTGCGGCGGCGGTGCGGTAGTGTTCAGAAGTGTGTGCAGAAGCGCCTTCGATTGGAAGGCGCGGGTGGCCATGGCTAAGGTTGATTACCGATCGACCTTTAACCCTGTGGAGGGGGCAGCCATGACCACGATCAAGCGTAATTCGAAGGGCGCGAC
>JAUSOD010000012.1 GCA_030656215.1 Azoarcus sp. | reverse complement strand
CTCAAAGTCACTTACTGACATGAGCACCTAATCATTGCAATTTCTCTCCGCCGAAGCGGATCGACCACAACAACCAAGTACCCACACTTATCGATTGTTCAAATTTTTAAAGAACCCTGCGCATCCTGCAGCAGAGAAGCGAGATTATGATCAACTTAACTTATCTCGTCAAGCCCTGTCGTTCGATTTGTTTCGCTACCACCGAAACTCCAAACCACAGAAACCACCACTTCCCCAACTACAAACTCCGCTTGCTTCTGCCTTGACCGCCGCAGCAGAACTGCGTTGTGCGGTGAAGAGGTGCGCATTATAGACAGCTTCATCGGATATGCAAGGGGAAACTTAAACAATTCTCGCCATGCTCGATCGCAGGCTACATCACCTGGTAAACACGCAACTCAAACCCCCGCCCATCCATCGAAACCTCCAGCGGCTTGAGCTTAGAAACCCTCCCGTCGGACGTAACAAACAAAGGGGCGTTCTCACGAATCGTCCCTCGAGGGGCAATGACACGAACGGCCTCACCACGGAGTACCTGGTCGCAGAAGAACATATCGACGGGCTCGCGACCATCGTCAACCCGGATCAGTGCCGGTCGCACCGAAAGCGTCTCGATGCCAACCTCGGCACTCTCGCCGATGAAACGTACACGACGCACGATGCCCAGATGCCAACTTGGCCCGTCCAGCAACCGAAAGGCAATCAGATCGCCATTATCCGGGGGAGACTGCACCTCACCGCAAATGACCATTGCGCCAACCCCTCCCCGACTGAGGTCGGTAGTCCTCCAAGCGCTGCTTGCCACCTCATCCATCGCGCCGAACAAGCCTCTGATTGCATCATATCCGCGCACAACAAGAAGCTCGGCGCCGACGGGATGCCGCCGAAATCGCCTCACCGGCGGACGATGCGACCAAAGACGGCGCAGATGCGCAGCGGTCTCACATAGAAGCACTGGATCACCACCAGCCAGAAGGGACGGTAAGCTACGACGGAGAAGTTGCCCATGAAGCTCGGCAA
This sequence comes from Azoarcus sp., assembly GCA_030656215.1. Lineage (GTDB taxonomy): Bacteria > Pseudomonadota > Gammaproteobacteria > Burkholderiales > Rhodocyclaceae > Parazoarcus. The sequence continues at coordinate 142,559 of JAUSOD010000012.1, read as the reverse complement.
GAAACTCGACCGCTGCACCCGGAACGTAACTCCAGCCAGAATCGGCGGCGTGAGAGGCGCGAACCGGGACAGGTGCTGCGGGCGGATCAGCCAGATAAAGGGCCGCGGGAGAAACGCCACGCTGCAAGGTCAGAAACGGCAGAGAAATGTCCACCAGACGGCAGGCCGCGACACCCGCATCCAATGAAAGCTGATCCAAGGCCACCGAAAAATAGGCAATTGCGCGCAGGTACTCTTGCGCCGCACCATTGCCGTCTCCAACAACTCGAGACGCCTCTGGATCTTGTGCTGCGTCGAAAACATCGCCGAGCATTTGCCAGATTTCAGGGTCCGCCGCCTGCCTGCTGACCAGATCCCAACGGATGACCTCGACCAGAATCCGGGCGAACGCCAGAGGCTGCTCGGTCAATATTGCTGCACCCTGCGAATGGAGAAATGTCCGATACGCCCTCAACACTTCCCTTGTCGATGCGCGCGCGGCCGCCACCCAGCGACCCCCCCAGACTTGATCACGAAGGGCCGCCTGATCACGACCAGGCTCGGTGCTCCGCACCGTCGACAGAAAATCTTCGAGGCAGGCGGCGGCGAGCTCTCGGCCTTGTGACCCAATGTGCTCCGGTCGAAGCTGGGCGCAGAACACCTGCGCGGCCATCTCGATGGCCTCAACCGGGTCCCGAACCTTCGGTGATCTTCCACCCGAAGTAAAGTCGAAAATGTCGCCCCTGCTCTTCACTACCCACCCTCCGGCCCCGTTGGCAATCGTGCCCGCGGGACGCTCACCAGATAGCTCGTTCTCATGCCCCGACCACGACCCGTCACACCTTGCAAACACGAGCTTACACAATCGGACATGCATAAGGCCACATTCCCGACAAACCATCTCTGCGCAGGTAGAATTCGGGACTTTACCCGGAAACTGCCATGAACCAATACCTCGACTTGATGCGACACGTGCTCGAGCATGGCGACCGCAAGACGGATCGCACCGGCACGGGCACCCTTTCAGTTTTCGGGTGGCAGATGCGATACCCGCTGAGCAGTGGCTTTCCGCTGCTCACCACCAAGAAGCTGCACACGCGCTCGATCATTCACGAGTTGCTGTGGTTCCTGCAAGGCGACACCAATATCCGCTACCTGAAAGAAAACGGCGTGTCGATCTGGGACGAATGGGCGGACGCCAACGGCGAACTGGGACCGGTCTATGGCAAGCAATGGCGACGCTGGGAGGCGGCCGACGGGCGCAGTATCGACCAGATTGCGCAACTGATCGACGGCTTGAAACGAAATCCGGACTCCCGTCGCCACCTCGTCTCCGCCTGGAACCCGGGTGAAGTGGATCGCATGGCACTTCCGCCCTGCCATGCGTTGTTCCAGTTCTACGTCGCAAACGGCAGACTGTCGTGCCAGCTGTATCAGCGCAGCGCTGATATTTTTCTCGGCGTGCCGTTCAATATTGCCTCCTACGCCCTGTTCACGCTCATGGTCGCCCAGGTCTGTGAGCTCGAACCGGGCGATTTCGTGTGGACCGGTGGGGATTGCCATCTCTACCTGAATCATCTGGATCAGGCACGGGAGCAGCTCAGCCGCAGCCCGCGCGCGCTGCCTACGATGTCACTCAACCCGGCAGTGAAAGACTTGTTTGCCTTCCGCTTCGAGGACTTCACGCTCGACGGCTACGATCCCCACCCTCACATCAAGGCCCCTGTCGCGATATGAGCACGACACCCGAAATCGTGCTGATCGCCGCCGTAGCCCGTAACGGCGTGATAGGCAGAGAGAACACCCTTCCATGGCGACTGAAGGCGGATCTTGCCCACTTCAAGTCGGTAACCATGGGTCACCCCGTACTGATGGGCCGCAAGACGTGGGAATCGCTTGCACGCCCCCTGCCAGGTCGGCGCAACCTGGTCATCACACGGAACACCGGGTACTCGGCACCTGGCGCGGAAGTCCACCCCGACCCGGAAAGCGCCCTGAATGCGCTGGAGGACCATCCCAGGGTGTTCGTGATCGGTGGCGCCGAGATCTATCGCGAGATGCTGCCGAGGGCGGACATGCTCATGCTGACCGAGGTCGCAGCGGACGTGGACGGGGATGCCAGCTTTCCAACTTTCGAGCAGCTCGGATTCATCGAAAGCAGCCGGACCCCCCATCAGGCCGATCCTGACAACGACCACGACTTTGACTTCGTGGAGTATCGGCGCCCGGATTGATCACCGCCCCCCCCCATGACAAAGGGGCCGCATGCGGCCCCTTTGTCAATTCACACCGTTAAAACCGCAATCACGTCGGCTGCACACAATCCACGCAGTCCACGTAATAACGACCGTCATCACCTTTCACCAGTCCGTGTATGTCGGTTTCGAACCCGGGGAACGAGGCGTTGAAGTCGCGCGCGAACTTCAGATAACGAACGATGGTCGCATTGAACCGCTCGCCAGGGATCAGCAACGGGATGCCCGGCGGATAAGGCGTCACCAACATTGCCGTCACCCGCCCCTCGAGCTCATCGATGGCAACCCGTTCGATCTCCCGATGCGCCATCTTGGCGAACGCGTCAGCCGGTTTCATCGCCGGCACCATGTCGGACAAATACATCTCGGTGGTCAGGCGCGCGATGTCGTGCGCCTTGTAGAGCGAGTGGATCTGATTGCACAAGTCTTTGAGCCCGACCTTTTCGTAGCGCGGATACTTGCCGATGAACTCGGGCATGACGCGCCATAGCGGCTGATTGCGATCGTAGTCGTCCTTGAACTGCTGCAACTCGGTCACCATCGTGTTCCAGCGGCCCTTGGTGATGCCGATCGTGAACATGATGAAGAACGAATAGAGGCCGGTTTTCTCGACAATGATCCCGTGCTCGGCCAGATACTTGGTGACGATCGCTGCGGGGATACCGGTGTGGTCGGCGAAATCGCCGTCGACATCCAACCCCGGAGTGATGATCGTGGCCTTGATGGGGTCGAGCATGTTGAAACCCGCGGCCAGGTTGCCGAACCCATGCCAGCGCTCGCCAGCCTTCAGCATCCAGTCCTCGCGCTCGCCCAGGCCCTCTTCCGCGAGGTACTCCGGCCCCCAGACCTTGAACCACCAGTCGGCCTCGCCAAACTCAGCCTCGACCTTGCGCATGGCCCGGCGAAACTCGACCGCTTCCGACAGGGATTCGTTAACCAGCGCGGTGCCAGCCGGTGCGTCCATCATGGCCGCAGCCACATCGCACGAAGCGATGATCGCGTACTGCGGCGAGGTCGAGGTATGCATCAGGTAGGCTTCGTTGAAGATGTCGCGATCGAGCTTGCGCGTCTCCGAATCCTCCACCAGGATCTGCGATGCCTGCGACAGACCGGCGAGCAACTTGTGCGTGGACTGGGTGGAGAACACCATCGACTCCTTGCACCGTGGCCGCCCCTCGCCGATGGCGTGATAGTCGCCATAGAAGTCGTGGAATGCCGCGTGCGGCAGCCAGGCCTCGTCAAAATGCAGCGTATCGATCTTGCCGTCGAGCATCTCCTTGATCGTCTCGACGTTGTAGACCACCCCGTCATAGGTGGACTGGGTGATGGTGAGGATCCGCGGCTTCTGGGTCTTGGCTGCACGTGCAAACGGATTCGCGTCGATCTTGCGCTGGATCGTCTCCATCGAGAATTCCTCGATCGGAATCGGCCCGATGATGCCGTAATGATTACGGGTCGGGGTCAGAAACACCGGCACCGCGCCGGTCATGATGATCGAGTGAAGAATGGACTTGTGGCAGTTGCGGTCGACCACGACGATATCGTTGGGCGCCACCGTGGTGTGCCACACCATCTTGTTCGAGGTCGAGGTGCCGTTGGTAACGAAGTAAAGGTGGTCGCAATTGAAGATGCGCGCCGCGTTACGCTCGGAGGCAGCCACCGGGCCGGTGTGATCGAGCAGCTGCCCCAGTTCGTCGACGGCATTGCACACGTCCGCGCGCAACATGTTCTCGCCAAAAAACTGATGGAACATCTGCCCTACCGGGCTCTTTAGGAAGGCAACGCCACCCGAGTGCCCGGGGCAGTGCCAGGAGTAGGAACTGTCCGCCGCGTAGTGCACCAGCGCACGGAAGAACGGCGGCGGCAGCGACTCGAGATAGTTCCTCGCCTCGCGGGCCACATAGCGTGCGATGAACTCGGGCGTATCCTCGAACATGTGGATGAAGCCGTGCATCTCGCGCAGCACGTCGTTCGGAATGTGACGTGTGGTGCGGGTTTCGCCGTAAAGAAAGATCGGGATTTCCGCATTGCGGAAGCGGATTTCCTCGACGAAGGCGCGCAAGTCCGCGATCGCCTTGGCCGCAGCTTCGGGCGACGAAAACTCCTCATCGTCGATCGACAGAATGAAGGCCGAGCCCCGGCTTTGCTGTTGGGCAAAGGACGTCAGGTCACCATAACTGGTCACCCCCAGGATTTCGATACCCTCTTCCTCGATCGCCTTGGCAAGCGCGCGGATACCAAAGCCCGACGTATTCTCGGAACGGAAATCCTCATCGATGATGATGATGGGAAAGTGGAATCGCATCCTTCAGGTCTCCAGCGCGGCGCCAAAGCGGCACAAGCCGGGATTCTACCCCCGCAATCGTTGCCCGCTCGTTACCGGAAATATTCGTAAAAGACAAAAGGGCCGTCAGCCGGCCCCGTGACTCAAAAACGGTGGGCTCTGCCTTAGATCTTGGGCAGGGTTACGCCGGTCTGGCCGAGATACTTGCCACCACGATCCCGGTACGAGGTTTCGCACACTTCGTCAGCCTCGAAGAACAGCATCTGTGCGATGCCCTCGTTCGCATAGATCTTGGCTGGCAAGGGCGTGGTGTTGGAGAACTCCAGGGTCACGTGGCCTTCCCACTCCGGCTCGAGCGGGGTGACATTCACGATGATCCCGCAACGTGCGTAGGTGCTCTTGCCCAGACACACTGTCAGCACGCTGCGCGGAATCCGGAAGTACTCGACAGTGCGGGCAAGGGCAAAGGAGTTGGGCGGGATGATGCAGACATTGCCGACGAAATCGACGAAGTTGCCCGCATCGAAATCCTTCGGGTCGACGATCGTCGAATTGATATTGGTGAAGATCTTGAACTCGTTGGCACAGCGCACATCGTAGCCATAGCTCGACGTACCGTAGGAGACGATCTTGCCGCCGTCATTGACCCGCACCAGATCCGGCTCGAAAGGCTCGATCATGCCGTGCTGATCGGCCATGCGGCGGATCCATTTGTCGGACTTGATGGACATGGGCAGTGCTTCCTGTGCGTGCAGCCGGAACGTCCGGCTGCGTAAAACCGCGTAGTTTAGGCCAAGCGCCGCAGATGCGAAAGCGAACCGCGACGCAAGCCCGGATCAGGTGTTCTGAATCACGATATTGGGGAACTTGTGCGTCATGTCCTTCGCCTTCTCCGCGATGCTGATCGCGACTTTACGCGCGATCGTCTTGTAGATCGCGGAGATGCGGCCATCCGGATCCGACACCACGGTCGGCGCCCCCTGGTCGGCCTGTTCGCGAATCTGCAGGTCGAGCGGCAAGGCCCCGAGAAAGGGGATCTTGTAGTCGTCACACATTTTCTGGCCACCACCGGTCCCGAAGATGTGTTCCTCATGACCACACTTGGAGCAGATGTGGATGCTCATATTCTCGACCACGCCAAGGATGGGCACCCCCACCTTCTCGAACATCTTCAGCCCCTTGCGCGCATCGAGCAGGGCGATGTCCTGCGGCGTGGTCACGATCACCGCACCGGTCACCGGCACACTCTGCGACAGGGTCAGCTGAATGTCGCCCGTACCCGGGGGCATGTCGATCACGAGGTAATCCAGATCCTGCCAGTGAGTCTCCTTGAGCATCTGGTTCAGTGCCTGCGTTGCCATCGGGCCGCGCCAGACCATCGGCGTTTCAATGTCCACCAGAAAGCCGATCGACATCGCCTGCAACCCGTAAGCCTCGAGCGGCTCCATGGTCTTGCCGTCGAGCGACTCCGGGCGGCGGTCGCCGATACCCAGCATCTGTGGCTGCGAGGGGCCATAGATGTCCGCATCGAGCATGCCGACCTTGGCCCCTTCGGCCGCCAGCGCAAGTGCCAGATTGACGGCGGTGGTACTCTTGCCCACGCCGCCCTTGCCAGACGCCACGGCAATGATGTTTTTCACCCCGGGCAACAGTTTCACGCCATGCTGAACCGAATGTGCAACCACCTTGCTGGACACCTCGATATCCACCCGGCCCAACCCCGGCAAACCGGCAAGCGCCGCACGCAACATCTGCCGCACAGGCTCATGCTGGCTTTTCGCCGGGTAGCCAAGCTCGACGTCGAAACGCACGTCAGCGCCGCTAACGGCCAGATTCCGGATACATCGAGTCGAAACGAAGTCCTTCCCGGTATTCGGGTCGATCACGGATTTCAGTGCTTCGGTAACGGCTTCCTGGGTCAAACTCATGATGACTTCCTTCAAGATCGGTCCATCCGCGAACTAGCGGGGTCAGGCGAAATCATACCGGACGCAGCGGTTTCACTCACCCTCGCGAACAACAAGGTTTTCCGACAGACAGAATTCCGGCATTAATATGCCGGCGCAGTAATCATCCAGAGCTCACAATGACCACCACACCTCCCAAGTCGACCAGTAAGTCGCTGCTGCTCCCCTTGTGCCTGAGCGCGCTGTTCCTGTCGGCGTGCGCAACCCAAGGCGTCCCGGCCGATACGCCATCTGCGCGTCCCGCGCCGGTAGCCAGCACCGCACAGGTCGCAGATTTGGCGGCACTGCAGCAGGAACTGCGCACCGCCCTCGGCAGCATCGACGGCGCGGAGATTGTTGCTGCCCCATCCGCAGCGGAGCTCCATCTGCGCATCCCGGTATCCAACGGCTTCGGATCTGGCAGCGCCGAATTGCGCCCCGCGCTCACCCGCGCGCTCGAAAGCCTCCTTCCCGCCTTCGTCAGGCACCCGGAAGCCGCCCTCCACATCGTCGGCCACACCGATAGCATTGGCAGCGAAATGCACAACCTTCAACTCTCGATCAAGCGTGGCGAGGCCGTGATGGAGTATCTGCGCAGCGGCGGGGTGGCGCTCGACAGAATGTCTGCCGACGGCAAGGGCGAAGCCGAGCCGATTGCCGATAACGCGCAAGAATCCGGTCGCACGCGCAACCGCCGGGTGGAGATTTTTGTCCGGCCAAAGGACTGACGACCACACAGAGCGCGCCCGGCACACGCGCTCCGCCCCTGCAACACCACTGGCCGACCACATCCGGTGCAGGGTGAAGCGGCCGGCTTTGCTAAACTCTCGTCTTTCGAATCACGCAAAGCCATCATGTCGCGCAAGATCCTCGTCACCAACGCCCTGCCCTACGCCAACGGCGACATCCATCTCGGCCACCTTGTCGGATACATCCAGGGTGACATCTGGGTGCGCTACCAGCGCATGCGGGGCAACACCGTGCACTACGTCTGCGCGGACGACACCCACGGCACGCCGGTCATGCTGCGGGCCGAGAAGGAAGGCGTCACCCCCGAACAGCTGATCAATCGCGTGCATGGCGAACACTTGCGCGACTTCACCGACTTCGGGGTGGCCTTCGACAACTACCATTCCACCCACAGCCCCGAGAACCGCAGCTACGCCGAAGATATCTACGGCAAGCTCCGGACTGCAGACCTGATCGATACCCGCGCCATCGAGCAGTACTACGACCCGGTGAAGGAGATGTTCCTCCCCGACCGTTTCATCAAGGGCGAGTGCCCCAAGTGCGGCGCGGCGGATCAGTACGGTGACAACTGCGAAGCCTGTGGCGCGGCCTACGCCCCCACCGAACTCAAGAACCCGTACTCCGCGGTCTCGGGCGCCAAGCCGGTGCTGAAGACCTCCGAACACTACTTCTTCCGCCTGTCCGACGCGCGCGCAGTGGACTTCCTGCGCGAGTGGACCCGCGGCAGCAACACCCTCGGCGTACGCCGCCTGCAGGCCGAAGCGGCCAACAAGATGAAGGAATGGCTGGGCGAAGAAGGCGAGAACAAGCTCTCCGACTGGGACATCTCGCGCGACGCGCCCTACTTCGGCTTCGAGATCCCCGGCGCCCCGGGCAAGTACTTCTACGTCTGGCTCGACGCCCCGATCGGCTACCTCGCGAGCTTCCGCAACCTGGCCGGCAAGCGCAACGACATCGTGGTCGAGGACTATACCGACGCGGTACGCGCAGAAGCCAGCGACACCGAAATGGTGCACTTCATCGGCAAGGACATCCTCTACTTCCACGCCCTGTTCTGGCCCGCGATGCTCAAGTACGCCGGCTACCGTACCCCCAGTCAGTTGTGCGTAAACGGCTTTCTGACCGTCGATGGCGCCAAGATGAGCAAGAGCCGCGGCACCTTCATCACCGCGCGCTCCTACACCGAGCAAAAGCTCAACCCGGAGTGGCTGCGCTACTACTTCGCCGGCAAATCAAACGGCACCATGGAAGACGTCGACCTCAACCTCGACGACATGATCGCCAAGGTCAACTCCGACCTCGTCGGCAAGTTCGTGAACATTGCCAGCCGCTGTGCGGGCTTTGTCAGCAAACGCTTCGAGGGCAAGCTGGCCGAGGTCGACGCGCAGGCCACTGCAGAATTTTCTGCCGCATGGGCCGCCGGGTCGATCGCCGCCTGTTACGAGGAGCGCGACTACAGCCGCGCATTGCGCGAGATCATGCATCTGGCCGATCTCGCCAACCAGTATGTCAACGAACACAAACCCTGGGAGCTGGCCAAGCAGGAGGGCCAGGAGGCGCGCTTGCACCAGGTGTGTTCCACCGCATTGACCATGTTCCGCGATCTCACGTTGTACCTGAAGCCCGTGCTGCCCGTGCTCGCAGCCCGGGTCGAGGCCTTCCTCGCCATCGACGAGATGCGCTGGGGCGGCGAATGGCAAGCGCTGCCTTCGGGCCACGTCATCACCGCCTACTCGCACCTGATGACCCGGATCGAACGCAAACAGATCGACGCCCTGCTCGAAGCCAATCGCGAATCGCTTGCGCCGGTTCCGCCCGCCACTGCCGCACAGGACGCCAAAGTGGTCTCCTCACCGCAACGCCACGCCGAAAAGCAGCAGCACAGCGCACAGTCTGCCGAAACCGCGTCTGAGCAGATCTCGATCGACGATTTCACCAAGGTCGACCTGCGCATTGCGAAGATCGTTGATGCCCAACACGTGGAAGGTGCCGACAAGCTGATCCGGCTGCAGCTCGACATCGGCGAGACCGACACCGAAGGCAAGCCGAAGCCACGCCAGGTGTTTGCCGGGATCAAGTCGGCCTACGACCCGGCCACCCTGATCGGCCGCCTCACGGTGATGGTCGCCAACCTCGCGCCACGCAAGATGAAATTCGGCATGAGCGAGGGCATGGTGCTGGCCGCCTCCGACCCGGAGGGCAAGACCGGCGGGCTCTACATTCTGGCGCCGGACGACGGCGCGACCCCGGGCATGCGAGTCAAGTAAGCCGATGCCACTGACCGCCTCCAAACGCTGGATCGCCCTGCGGCGTACCGGCCGGGGGCACCCGTCTCCGTAGTGATCTTCCGCGCGCGAAACGCACCAGAACGAACTACGGAGACACCATGAAGATCAAGTTTCGGCCCAAGCTGCTCGACACCCTCCCGGGCTACGGGCGCAGCGGCTTCACCCAGGACCTTTCCGCCGGCATTACCGTCGGCGTCCTTGCGCTGCCTTTGGCGATGGCCTTCGCCATCGCCTCCGGCATGTCGCCCACCGCCGGCATCTGGACGGCGATCGTCGCCGGTCTGCTGATTTCGCTGCTCGGTGGCTCACGGGTCCAGATCGGCGGCCCGACCGGCGCCTTCATCCCCATCATCTACGCCATCGTGGTCGACTACGGGGTGCAGAACCTGCTGATCGCCACCATGATGTCAGGCGTCATGCTGCTGGCGATGGGCGCATTCCGGCTCGGCAGCATGATCCGCTTCATCCCGCTTTCGGTGGTGGTCGGCTTCACCAACGGGATTGCGGTGGTGATCTTCATGTCCCAGGTCAAGGACTTCCTCGGGCTGAAGATCGACAACCTGCCGGGCGAGTTCTTCGGCAAGCTGCAGGCGCTCTACTCGGCGCTGCCCAGCCTGCACCTGCCCACGATTGCGGTCGCCGTTGCCTCGCTCGTGACCCTGATCCTGTGGAACCGCAAGGCTGCCGGTGTGGCGTGGATGCGGCGGATTCCGGGCCCGCTTGCGGTCCTGATCATCGCCACCGCGATCAGTGCCCTGATCGGCCTGCCGGTCGACACCATCGGCAGCCGTTTTGGCGGCATCCCCCAGGAACTGCCCTCCATCGGCCTGCCCGAACTGTCGCTCGGCACACTGGGCAAACTGATCGCGCCGGCGCTGACCATCGCGCTGCTCGGTGCCATCGAATCGCTGCTGTCGGCGCGCGTGGCTGACAGCCAGATCGACGACCGCCACGACCCCAACCAGGAACTCATGGCCCAGGGCATCGCCAACGTCGTCGCCCCCTTGTTCGGCGGCTTTGCCGCCACCGGCGCCATTGCGCGCACTGCCACCAACATCCGCACCGGCGGGCGCACGCCGGTGGCCGGCATCCTGCATGCCTTGGTACTGTTGGCCATCGTGCTCGCCCTGGCGCCGCTCGCCAGCCACATCCCGCTTGCGACGCTGTCGGCCATCGTGGTCATGGTGTCGATCAACATGGGTGAGTGGCACGCCTTCGCACCGAAAGAACTGGCGCGCTACTCGGTCCAGTACCGCACCATCTTGCTCGGCACCTTTCTCGTCACGGTGATTTTCGACCTCACCCTGGCGGTGGAACTCGGCATGGTGCTGGCCAGCCTGTTCTTCATCTACCGGATGTCGGACCTGACCCGGATCGAACGGATTCCGCTGGAAGAGCATTACGGCATCGAAGCCCTGTCGCGGGCCGATGGCACGCCGCGCATCCTGGCCTACCGCATGTTCGGCAGCCTGTTTTTCGGCGCCGCCAACAAGCTCGAAAACCTGCTGCTGATGCAGCACGGCCATCCGGACGTCGTCATCCTCGACATGGACAAGGTGATCAACATCGACACCACCGGGCTGGACATCCTGCAAACGCTTCAGCGCAACCTGCACAAGCGTGGCGCCAGCCTGATCCTGAGCGGGCTCAACTCACAACCCGGTTCGCTGGTGTTTCGCTCCGGCTTTCTCGATCAGTTGGGCGACGACAACGTCACCAGCAACATCACCGAGGCATTGATCCGCGCCCAGCGCATCGGCGGCAGCGAGCCGGAAGTGGCCTATACCTGAGCAACGCGACTGCCGGACTGCCCGTCATCCGCAACCGGATTACGCGCAGTCCGTTTGCCGCCAGGGCGATTCAGCCTGCGACGCGCTCGGCCGCCGCACGGTAGTGCCGCTGGGCCTCTTCGGGGTGCTCGAGCTGTTCGAGCAAGCGCGCCAGGGCCAGATGGGTTTCAACCGTGGGCGCAAGATTGAGCGAGGCCTCGAGGTAGCTCTGCGCCTTGCCCCACAACTGCGAAACGATGCACAGGCGGCCCAGAGCAAACAGCAGCCCGGCATCGCGCGGATGCTGCTTCAGCCATGCCTCACCCTTGGCCAGACACGCCACGGCATCACCACCTCCCTCACCGCAATGTGCGTAAAGGCGGGCCAGTCCTTCGTCCCACTCCGCATCCAGCAAGCGTTCCAGCGTCGGCCGCGCCAATGCTCCCTGTCCCGCATCCGCGAGCAGCGGTACCACACGCTCGACCATGCGCCGATCGGCCAGCTCATCCGCGGGGATTTCCTTCCACAGCTGCGCGAGCGCTTCAGCTTCACCGGCACGTTCCTTGAAACGTTCGAGGTGTGCCCGGCGCAACAAGGGCAAGGCCTGCTCATCGGACAGTGCCTTGTGCTTTCGCAGTTGCCGGGTCAGGCGCAGCGCCTCTTCCCAGCGCCGCAACGAAGAAGCTACCCTCAAGGACAAGCGCAGCGCGGCAATGTGACGGTGTCCGGCCTGCTTCAGGGTGTCCAGGCGTTCTGCCGCCTCCTCGAAGCGGCGATGGTCAATGGCAAGCTCGGCCTCGGTCATCAGACGTGCAACGCGAGCCTCCTCGCCCAGATCCGCAACCCGACCCAGCCAGATGCGGTACCGGGTGTCGTCATGCATCGCATGCGCGGCCCGCGCCGCCAGCAGCGCGGCCATGGCCGGACTCTCGCCGGACGAGTACGCGGAAGAGGCGAATTTCAGCGACTGGGTGAAGCGACCCTCGAACAGGGTACGCAAGGCATCGCGCAGGGCCTGCCCCCCATGCTGACGCCGACGGCGCTCACGCCATTGCCCCACCGCCGCCGGCAGCGCCAGCGTGCGCCGGACGAGCCGGATCACCAGATAGCCAAGGGCAAAGCCCACCACCAGCAACAGCAGCAGCAGGTTGAGCGAAAGCTGGGCCCGCCACGGCGGCAGAACAACGAGGACATAGCCCTCGTTGAGCCCCGCCAGCATGGCCATGCCGGCCGCGAACGCAAAAATACCAATAAGCCAGATCAGGGCGCGCATGTTTCGGCCCTCAGTTCTGCGGCGCCGTTACCGGCGTATTGGCAGCCGGTACTTCGGCAGCCGGCGCGGGTGACACTGGCATCGGGGTGTCACCCGTCACCGGACGCCCCGGCACGTCTGTTCGACGTGACTGGAGCAGGCGCAATGCGGCAAAGCTCTCGTTAAGTCCGTGGCGCTCGACGGTAACCGGCATCGCCTCGAGCGCACTCAATTCAGAGATTGCAAAAAGCACCCGCTCGTCGCGAATATCAAAGAAACGCTCTATCCAGCCTCGCGCCTGAGCGAGATCAGCCGTATAGGTACGCCCATCTCGTGCCAGCAGGGCCAGCCTGGCCGTGAGCAGTCGAATCTTGAGGTTTTCGCGCAGGAATGTGCTCTGCGCCGGCGCCAGCAGAACGGGTTCCGCCGCCTGATCGAGGCGCTCGACGCGTACCAGCGTGCGCAGATCGCGCCACACGTCCAGCGCCAGCTGAGTGACAAAATCCAGTGCCGCAACGCCACTGCTTTCGGCCGTCGGTCCGGGCTGATCCACCTGCCCTGCCTGCGCCTCGCCGGCAAAAGCCAGCGGCAGTGTATCGGTGCGTTCAAGCAGGCGCTCGAGGCGCAACGCAATGCCTGGCACATCCACCACCGCTTGCTGCCTGAGCTGGTCGATGTCGCTCGCAATCGCCCGCCGCAACGGGGCCAGTTGCCCCCGGTCCTGCATCGCCAGCCGTGCCTCCGCCCCTTGCAGCGCGATCAGGGCAGCCTCAACGTTGCCGGCAAGCTGTAGCTGTTGTGCCGCAATCGTGACCGCTTGCTCGACCTCGGCCACCACACCGTCCTCCTGCGAACGGGAAAACTGCTGGTACAGCGTTTCCAGCGCTGCCGCCTGCCCTTCGGTGGCCTCGACCTTGGATTCGAGCGCACCGAGCTTGCCCTGCAGGCTTGCGATCGACTCCTGCTGCTGGCGCGAAATGGCCCGCACCTCGGTCGCGATCGTCTCGCCAGCGCTCAGACGATTGGCGACCTCCCCGCGCAGGCTGTCGGCCTGGCCCCGCAGCTCCCACGCCTGCCACACGGCAAAGCCTGCGCCCGCAAGCGCAAGGACCGCAAGCAGAACGGCCCAACCCGCGCCACCACCACTACGCGCGGCAGGTGCGACAGGTGCAGGGGCTGCGGGAGGTGCAGGGGGTGCGGACGAGGTGGAACGCGTCGGCCCCACGGCATCCGCAGGGTGATCGGAAGCGGCACCGTCTTGCGTAACGGGCGGCTGCGGCGCCTCGGAAGGCGGCTGAACAAGCGCAGGGTTTTCTTCTTTCATGCCGAGAGTTTAACCAAAGTGTTGAACAAGCGCGCGGAGCAAGCCCTCATCGCCGGCATCGGTCTCGATGACCGGGCCCAACCCGAGCTCGCGACACTGCGCGGCAATACGCGGATGCGAGGCAAACACGGGCAACCCGGACAGCAAGTCCATGCCTTCTGCACCGACCATGGCTGCCAGATTGCGTGCGCCTTCGGTACTGGTAAGCAACAGCGCGTCGATCTCGCCCCTGCGCACCGGATCGAGGAGCAAGGCCGAATCAATATCAGGGCAGAAGCGCCGGTAGCAGGCAAGATACTCGACCGTCGCACCACGCTCGATGAGCGTCTCGCCGAGCAGATCGCGCCCCCCGTCGCCGCGCAGCACAAGCACCTTGCGCCCGCGAACCGTCTCTGCCGAGAACGCCGGCAAATCCAGCACCGCCTCGCTGTCGAACCCGGCAAGCGGCGCAATCACATCGTCGAAGCCGCGCGCCGCGAGCGCACGCTCACTGCCCTTGCCCACCGTCGCCACCCTGAGCCGCGGTGGCCAGTCACGCAAGGCCAGCAAACCGTCGAGGGCAAAATTGACCGCATTGGGGCTGACGAAGAAGGCCAGATCGAAGGCATCGAGCCGCTCCGCCACCGCCCCGAACACGGACTGGTCGGCCACCGGGCCGACCGCCAGCACCGGAAAACACAGCGCTCGGCCGCCCTGCGCCTCGATCGCCCGACACAGACTGCCGGACTGCCCCGCCGGACGGGTCACCACCAAGCTCCGTCCGCTCAGCGCGCCGCCGCTCGTTTCAGCCGCGACCACGACGCCGACCCCGCCCGCTCAGCCCAGCTCGGCCAGGATCGCTTCGGCGCCTTGCGCACGCAGATCCTCGGCCAGGTCGTCGCCGATCGCCTCGGCGTCCGCCGGCGCACCCTCGCGTTCGGCACGAACGATGCGACTACCGTCGGGCAAGGCCACAAAACCGCGTAGCCACAGGGCGCCACCGCGGATCTCCGCATAGGCGCCCAGCGGCACCTCGCAACTGCCTGCGAGCGCACGCGCAACCGCGCGTTCGGCGCGCACACAGGCCGAGGTATCCGGATCATTGAGCGGCTGCAGCCACTGCACCATATCGGCACGGGCAGAAAGGCATTCGATCCCGAGCGCGCCCTGACCCGCTGCCGGCAGCGACACTTCGGATGCGAGGGTGGAGCGGATACGCTCGCCCAGCCCCAGCCGGATCAAGCCGGCCGCGGCCAGAATGATTGCATCGTACTGACCCTCGTCGAGCTTGCGCAGACGGGTATCGAGGTTGCCCCGCAGGCTGGTCACCCCGAGGAAGGGGTATTGGGCGTGCAATTGCGACTCGCGGCGCAGGGACGAGGTACCAACCACGGCACCCGGCGGCATGTCGGCCAGCGAATCGTAGCGGTTGGAAACAAAGGCATCGAGTGGCACTTCGCGTGCCGAAATGCAGGCCAGGGTGAACTCGTCGCCCATGGTCATGGGCACATCCTTCATCGAATGCACCGCGATGTCCGCACGATTGTCGAGCAGGGCGGTCTCCAGTTCCTTGACGAACAAACCCTTGCCGCCGACCTTGGCCAAGGGTCGATCGAGGATCTGGTCGCCGCGCGTGGTCATGCCCAGGAGTTCCACCCTGCAGCCGGGATACAATCCCTCGAGACGCGCCTTGACATGCTCAGCCTGCCACAGGGCAAGGCGGCTTTCACGGGTGGCGATGACGATACGCTCGGGGGCCGAAGGGGCGACCGCCGCGGGGCGGGATCCGGAGTGGGATTGGCTCACGATAGGAGGACTCATGCAGATGGATCGGTTTTCATGTTACTGACAGCGCAATTTTGCCGCATTGCAGCATCAGGGTTCGCACCAATGGCGCGCAAACTGGCAACGATTCTAGCATGCGTACCCATGGCCCTGAGTGCAGCGACGGCGCTACCGCGGGCTGAGGATATGGCGCTTGATGCCAGCGTGATGCGCGCACAGGCAAAGCCCATGGTGGTGCTATACAGCCAGGCCGAGTGCAGCTGGTGCGAGGAAGCGCGGCACTATCTGGTGCCGATGTCGACCGCGGCAGCATCACGCGACCACGCCTTGTTCCGCCAGGTAAACATCGACTCGGAGGTGACGCTTACCGACTTTGGCGGCGTGCGCACCACCCACCGTGCATTTGCGCGGGCGCGCAAGGTCCGGCTTACGCCGACCGTAGTGCTCTATGACGCGGACGGCAAGCAGCTCGGCGAGGCCATCGTCGGAATGCGCCTGCCGGACTTTTATGGCCAGTACATCATCAATGCAATCGAAGCGGCACGCAGTACCCTCCGCAGTACCCCCAAAGCGCACTGACCAGACCCCCTTCAACCCCACCGACAGCCCCCGCCCATGACACTAGACAAGGACGCGCCCCTGCGCGAAGACATCCGCCTGCTCGGGCGCCTGCTCGGCGACACCGTGCGCGACCAGCAGGGCGAAGCGAGCTTCGACCTGATCGAACGTATCCGCCAGACTTCGGTGCGCTTCCGCCGCGACGACGACCTCGCCGCGCGGCGCGAACTGGAAGGCATCCTCGACGCCCTGTCGCGCGAGCAGACCATCCAAGTGGTGCGTGCCTTCAGTTACTTCTCGCACCTGTCCAACATCGCCGAAGACCAGCACCACATCCGCCGCAGCCGCGCCCACCTGCTTGCCGGATCGGCACCGCGTGAGGGCAGCCTGGCCTACGCACTCGATCATGTGCTCGAGCAGAATATCGCCAGCCCCTCAGGGCTCGCCGCCTTCTTCGATACGGCGCTGGTGTCGCCGGTGCTCACCGCGCACCCGACCGAAGTCCAGCGCAAGAGCATCCTCAACTGCCAGACCGTAATCGCCCGCCTGCTCGACGAGCGCGACCGCATGCAGCTGACCCCGGACGAGGCCGAAACCAATCTCGAGGCCCTGCGCCGCGCGGTGCTCACCCTGTGGCAGACACGCATGCTGCGCTCGGCCCGCTTGTCGGTGATCGACGAAGTCAACAATGGCGTCTCCTACTTCGAAACCACCTTCCTGCGCGAGCTGCCGCGCCTCTACGCCAGCCTCGAAGATCGCCTTGGTGCCGCCGACCCCGCAATCGGCGCCCTCGAGCTGCCCGCCTTCCTGCAAGTCGGCAGCTGGATCGGCGGCGACCGCGACGGCAACCCCTTCGTCACCGCCGAGGTGCTCCAGCAGGCACTGGCGATGCAGGCTGCCGCCGCACTTGGCTACTACCTCGACGAGCTCCACACCCTGGGCTCGCAACTGTCGCTGGCACTCGGCCTGGTCAGCGCATCCGACGCGCTGCTGGCCCTGGCCGGGCACTCGCCCGACAACTCCCCGCATCGCTCGGACGAACCCTACCGGCGCGCCATCTCCGGCATCTACGCACGACTGTCGGCCACCCATCGCGCCCTGCTCGGCAGCGATCCGGTGCGCCACCCGGTGGCCGATGCCGAGCCCTACCCGAGCGCCAGCGCCCTCAACGACGATCTCGACGTCCTGCACCGCTCGCTCGTCGCTAACGGCAGTGCCGCACTGGCCCGCGGGCGCCTGCGTCACCTGCGCCGCGCGGTGCGGGTGTTCGGCTTCCATCTTGCCCCGATCGATCTGCGCCAGAACTCCGACGTACACGAACGGGTCGTTGCCGAGTTGCTCGAGGTCGCCCGTCCGGGCATCGGCTATCTGGCGCTCGATGAAGACGGCCGCTGCGCGCTGCTGCTCGAAGAGCTCTCCACCGCACGGCCACTGGCCTCGCCCCATATCGGCTATTCCGAGGACACGGAGTCCGAGCTCGCCATCTTCCGCGCCGCGCGTTCGGCCCACCTGCGCTTTGGCAAGGCGGCCATACGCCACTGCATCATCTCCAAGACCGACAACGTCTCCGACCTGCTCGAGCTTGCCGTGCTGCTTAAGGAAGCCGGTCTGCTGCGCCCGCTGGAGCATGCGCTCGACGTCGACATCATCCCGCTGTTCGAAACCATAGCCGACCTCGACAACGCGGCCGGCGTGATGGACCGCCTGTTCTCGATCCCGATCTACCGCAAGTGGGTCAGCGAAGCGCGCCACGACACCCAGGAAGTGATGCTGGGCTACTCGGACAGCAACAAGGATGGCGGCTTCCTGACCTCGGGCTGGGCCTTGTACAAGGCCGAGGGCGAGCTGGTAGAGGTGTTCGCCCGCCACGCCATCCGCCTGCGCCTGTTCCATGGACGCGGCGGCTCCGTCGGCCGCGGCGGCGGCCCCAGCTATCAAGCCATCCTGGCGCAACCGGAAGGGGCGGTGCAGGGCCAGATCCGGCTGACCGAACAGGGTGAAGTCATTGCCGCCAAGTATGGCAACCCGGAAGTCGGCCGCCGCAACCTGGAGGTGCTCGTTGCGGCCACGCTCGAGAGCAGCCTGCGTCCGGCCGGTGCCGAAGCCACCCCGCAGGCCTTCCTCGATGCCATGCAGGCCCTGTCCGACTCCGCCTTCGCGGCCTATCGCGGCCTGGTCTATGAAACCCCGGGTTTCGAGCAATACTTCTGGGAGTCGACGGTGATCTCGGAAATTGCGGGCCTGAACATCGGCTCGCGCCCAGCCTCGCGGAAGAAAGGCACCCAGATCGAGGACCTGCGTGCCATCCCCTGGGTGTTCTCATGGTCGCAGTGTCGGCTGATGCTGCCGGGCTGGTTCGGCTTTGGCTCGGCGGTGCAGGCCTGGCTCGCCGACCATCCTGACGACGGTCTGGCGCGCTTGCAGGCGATGCATCGCGACTGGTCTTTTTTCGCCACCCTGCTGTCCAACATGGACATGGTGCTGGCCAAGACCGATCTCGCCATCGCCTCGCGCTATGCCGCACTGGTCAAGGACACGGCCCTGCGCACCAGCATCTTCGACCGCATCCGCGCCGAGTGGAAGGAAACCGTGGATGCATTGCTGGCGATCACCGGCCAGGACGAATTGCTGGTCACAAACCCGCTGCTCAAGCGCTCGATCCGCAACCGCTTCCCCTACCTCGATCCGCTGAATCACGTGCAGGTCGAGCTGTTGCGGCGGCATCGAGAGCAGGCCGACGACGAACGCATCCGGCTTGGCATCCATATTTCAATCAACGGGGTTGCGGCGGGGCTGCGCAATAGCGGCTGAGTCAAAGAAGGGAAGGCTGTCGCAGCAGCCTTCCCTCTAACTCACAGAGTGGCAATCAACAGTGGCTACCAACACTCCGCCACTGTCGCCGAGCCCGACACGGTCTTGAGACCCGTCTGATTGATTCGGAGCGTGGCACAACGTGTGTCCCGCGCCTGCGGGCCTTCGGCCACCGGCACCGCCAGAATCCGATACGTGCTTGCCGTCGTCGGAAGCGTAGCATCGAACTCCAGCGTATAACGTCCGGCAAGATCAGTCCTGCACGAGAGCGCAGGCAGGACCGCGCCCACGTAAGTCATGTTTGTCGTGTAGTACCGCTCCATGAATTGCGCGACTTCCATCGCACACGCAGCGGCCACCGCACGGTGAGTCTTCAGCACGTACTGCTGATAACTCGGGTACGCAACTGACGCGAGTATGCCCACAATCGCCACGACGATCATCACTTCAATCAAGGTAAAAGCGCGCTGACGCTTCATTTCTCAGTCCCCCAACACTTCACGCCACGAGATGCGTCCCGTCCGCTTCAACCCAAGATTGATGCGCATGTCGGCAATTTCGCCGGTCGACCCACCCACCACCAGCCGGTCCCCTACCACGGTTGCCTCTCCCGGCATCCCGATCCTCGGATCGAACGACCCGACCACCAAACCCGCCAGCTTGTCCAGGTCATCAAACTTGCCGTCGTTGTTCAAGTCGAAGGCCGGATACACCAGGCGCGCACCGGTAAATGGATTAACCGCATTGACATAACCGCTTCCGCCCGCCTCGCACGGGTCAGGGTCGGGGATGATGCTGCTCGCAATCAAAACCGGCTCCAGGAAGGAATACACGTTCGACCGGGTGACAATGCGCTCGCCACGCGGGTTAGGGTCCTTCAGATCCACGAACCAGCCTTTCATACCAACCATGTCGTCAGCGACCGCCTCGGAGAAAACCCTCACCCCGAAGCCCCCAACCGTGCCCAAAGTGTCTATCGACCGCCCACGCAGGGCAGCCCGCCCGCTGACCGGCGCATCATCGTCGATCACGCCGTACCAGGATTGAACCTGTTTGTCATTGGGGTCGCCAGCATAGACATAGCTCCCCGTGCCGAACAGGATAAACCGCTTGCCGTGGTTGACATCGCTCGTCACGGTATTGACTGCCACCGTGATCTGGGCCGTGATGGGCTGCGGCACATTGCTTGCATCGAGCGCGGAAAAAAGAGGCCGCGGGGTACTACCGGACATGAATTGGGACTTCCAATCGCTGTATTCCTTGCCGCTGATGTCGAAACGCCAGACATTGCCCCTCAGATCACCAGCATAAACGGTGTCGACCTTTCCATTGCCGTCACTGTCCACCAGGGTCGGGGTAGACATGCCGTTATCGACGCCCACCCCGGTGTCGATCGTTTTCAACAGTTCTCCACTCTCAAGATCGAACACGTAGAGCACGGCCTTTCCACTGACACTATTGTGCCCATTGCCCACCAGTACCACGGTGTCGCCATTCTCGACGGTGGCAATCTGCGGTCGCCCGAGGACAAGGCCAAAGTCGTTGTCGGCCGCGCCACTGTGTTCCCACAGCACGTTCGACGCGGCAAAGGCGCTTGGCTTCGTCACGTCCAGTGCAAACAGCCCGCTCGCGCCACGACCGGTGGACGCGACCAGGATGTTCTTGCCCGGTGTCTGCGCAAGCGTCGACACCGCTATGTCTCCATCGACAAAAAAGGTGTGATCGTAATCCAGTGATGCAAGACTCGCCAGCTTGGAAAACACCAGACCGGGAATGTACGCAAAGAGCTCGGTGCCGTTAGCTGAAAATGCATGCAGCATTCCGTCGTTGCCGCCCACGTATACGGTGTTGGTATCCTTCACGTAGTAGGGCGAGGAGTGAACAATGTCGCCCAAGCGCTTGGTCCGGGTGCGGAAAACACCCGCGTTCTGGATCTCGTTCGACTGGCTCCCCAGCACGTAATCAAGCACCGCTTCGGTCCCCAGCGCCGCTTGCTGGGTTTCAGACAAGGCGTCCCACTCAAACGCAATCCCTTTTGTGTCCGCATCCTTCCACGCAAACACCTTGCGCGCGGCGGCGGCCGGGATGCCATTCGACGCGCTCCAGGCCGGGGTCGTATTCACCCCTGAGGCGGTGATGTCGTAGGCGAACAACTCTCCGGACCAGTTCCCGCTGTTGAACTGGGTCTGAAAAACACGGCTCTCAGCCTGCAACTGCTGCCCGTTCGACGTGATGTTACCGGCGCTCGCGCTGCGTTCGACGATGGTATCCAGGCTGCGCTTGAGCGCCTCTTTCAGCTTGAGCGGGTTCTGGACCAGAAAGTAGGTGTCCGGCACACCGTCGCCATTGGCGTCCCACTCGATCGGCAGATCGGGACGCTTGTTGTCGTTCCGATCGACGAAACCACCCCACTTGGCGGCGTACCAGAGTGGATCTTTGAGCAGACTGGCGCTCGACGATCCCGGAGTGAAGAAGCGCTCGCTATACCTGAGGTTGGTTGGCGTCACAGGCCCGTTGGTGTACGGCAGCTTGTTGCAGGCGGCCGGTGGCGTGGTGACGTCGCAAGCGCCCGGACTCATACCCGGGGGGACGTTCAGGTGGTAAAAACGATCCACGTTCTCGTCCTGGACGACGAGATAGACACCGTCATTGTCCGTGCCAGACACGACGTAGCCCATGCTATGTTGGATGCCGCCCGCCTGATACTCCGGCGTCAGCGTGACCTTGAGGCGGCCGTCGGCTTCGGCCGCGATTTCATACACGACGATGGCGTCCATGTCGTGGTCGGCGCCCTGCTCGACGTCTTCGAAGTTGATCCGGAAGCGGGCGTAATAACGGCCCCCATTGACCGAGGCGTCAGCATCGGCGGCGGAGGAGTTGACGATGGTGTCTACATAAAAATCGACGATCTGGTTAGTGGGCTGAAAATTCCCCTTCGTGTTCGAGATGCTCGAGCCTCCGGTCGACTTGGCGAACGGCACCACGGTGATGATGCTGCCAGACGTGGTCCGGGCCTCGATGCGCGGTAGCGGAGAGCTCAGTACCACGGCGTAGGTATCGACAGTTTGCGTGCTCTTCTGCAAGTCGCTGCGCACGCTGTTTATCCGCCCGAAGTGGGCGACAGAGGCCGAATAGTAGCTGCCCTGCTTGGTCGGCTCCTCGGGCGCAAGCCCGCGGATCGTGCCAAGTGAGCTGACACTTTTTGCCGTCGGCGCCCCATCGTAGAGCGTGCCGGACTGACCGATGTAGCGCATGCCGGCCACGCCGGCTTCGCCGTTCGTGATCGTCTGTGCGAGGTCCTTCACATTGAGGCCTGCAAGATCCCCCGAGAAGGAGCTGAAGTCGCTACCAGGAACCTGGTCCGAATCGAAGGAGGGGTTGATCCCGGAAACCACCATCATGTTTGGCCGCGCACACCACTGAGCACTTGCCGCACTCCCCGCCTGATAAGGGTCATCCCAGGTTGCGACGGGCAGACCGATTTGCCCGTCGTAGCTGCCGCTGGTGGCAAAAGCACCGGTGGCCGCTTTCTTGCCGGCAAAGTAACGTAGCGCCTCATACATCATCTCGCCGATCGGATTGCCCCAGTCGACGAACTCGCCCTCGTTCATGGGGCGCGTGGTGACCCAGCCGCCGCGATACGAATTGTCGGTTCTGTTATTGTTAAAGTCACGAATGCGCAAGCTGTCGAGCGCATTGACGATAGTGGCGGCGGCGGCGAACTGGCCTGTGGTCTGATTGACTTCGCTCTTGAAGGACGACACCACCTTGCGCAGCACACCCCCGGACATGTTCTTGTTGTAGCTTCCGGTCAACAACCCGAACATCATGGCGTCGCTCTCGCCATACTCGTGCAGCAAGCCGGTCGGCTTCAGTCCGCCGTTGGGGTAACGCTTGCAACCGCCGTTGTAGGTGGCCGTACATACCTCGACGCGCACGGTGTAATCCTTGCGCGAGGTTCCGCCGTGATCGTCGGCCCGCAACACCGGCCTTTCGGTGGACGCCCAAGCCCACACCCGGCGGTTGCTGTTGAGGACGACCCGCAGAAGCGGCGGCAAACCGCTGCAATTTGTGAGCGTCGCGCAATTCACGCCTGCGGTCGCGGTGAGATTGCCGAAAAGATGCCTAGTACCCGCGGTCGGTGCGCTCAGGGGCGTATAGCTGCCGATGGCGTAGCCGTCCACCGCCTCGCTCGTATACTCCTTGGCCCAGGAGTGCGCATCCTGCGGCACGTAGGCGCGCCGCAGAACAGTCTGAGTCGTGCTGTCCACATCGCGGTACCCGCCGTAGAACACCTTGCGCAGTGCATCGATACGGCTGGTGGTGACGTAGTTCAGCCAGTTTCCCGACCATTGGCCGGAGCACGTGCCGAGTGCACCCGCCACTGCAACCGGCGTGAACAGGTCGGTGTTGGTAGCACTCTGCGAATGGGAATAGCACAGGGTGGAATCAAACAACCCGTAATAGGTGATCCTCGGTTTGAATCGAGTGTCCAGCGTGCCATCGCCATCGATGTCGCTCGCATCGTTGTATGCCTCGTAAAACAGCGTGTGATCGCGACCGACCACCATCATGCTGAGGGGGATGGCAGCCTGGGTGGCCACCAGCGGCGTTTCGGGAATGGCCGGCGCAGACGACACGGCGAGCGGGGCACCCAGCAGCGCCGCAAGCATCGGCCACACCAATACCCCCGGGGTGGATAGCGGGCGAACAAGACTGGCCCTGAAATCGTTGGTCATCATGCGTCTCTCATTCGGTTGCATAGATAGATTGCAGAATCACCATTGCGCGATCACCACCGCCATGGCTACGAGCGGACACCCGATAGCGCTTGCAGTTTTGCGCTCCAATGCCGGGATCATCCACATTGCAAGGGAAATTGCCGCCGAGGTACTCAACAATGTACTGGGGCGTTGCCGCCAGCGCCGTCAGCCCGAGGCCTGCCGCGTTTGCCCACCCATTGAACCCGCTATCGAGCCAGCGCGCCGTGCAGTCCTTATCCGGTTGCGAGCACAAACCGTTCTGACAGGGCGATGCTTCGCAGGTGGCTCCCACGTCGACATACAACCCGCTGCTGTCGAAGCCGGCATTGGGCGGAATGGTCTTGGACTGGGCGTCCGCCACCGCCTCACCGGCGCGCAGCGCGGCCTCTGCCCCCTGAAAGCCGAGGCTACGATCGAAGGTGTTGGAGGTCATCCGCTCCCCCTGGGAGACCGTACGTACACTCGACAAGCCGAGCAAGGTCATGACTACCAGCAGGATCAGGGCAACGATGAGCGCGGCGCCCGCCTGCCGTTGGTAAACAATGGGCGCGCTCATTCCACGATCTCCCTGTGCCGCAAACTGACCACATGCACCAGTTGTCGCTTGAGGGTGGCTGCATCGGTGCCGACTAGGTCTCGGGACTCCAGATCCAGAACAACTCTCACGGCAACAACTCGCGTAGCCGGATCTGCCCAAGTGTTGGCAACGACCTTCAGTTTCACGTCAGCTGCATTCATATAACGTGACTCCGGGTTCTCAAGGACACGGAGGAGATACGCCAAATCCATATCCGCGACCCCTTCGGCGATTTCCTGAGAAGCGCCCTCTGTGAAGACGTGGCGGAAAAGCGAACGCCCGCCACGGGTATTGTTACCGATGTACCACGCGGTCGCTGACAAGCGCGTCAGGAAGCCATTTCTTGCGAACTGACTCAGTGCCCCACCGTACTCGATCGTATCGGTGCCATCCAGATCATCCGTAACCTGGAAAATGGTGGCCTTTGAATAGTCACAAGCCATCAGCACGACACCTTCACTGATTCCATGCGCAACGGTATTGACCTTGAGCCTGGAAGTTCCAGGCGTATGCTCGGTAATGATCAGGCCATTATTCAGGGACCCAGAGCGGACGATGAGTGCATCGGTGCCCGCCACGCGTTGCCCCACATCCTCACCAAAGCTGGTACCGGGCAGCGGGTCACCGCCGCCAAAACCTTCGAGGCCGCCAACATCCCAGTTCAACCAGGTGGACGCGGCAAAACCTGGCACGACATTGTCGACGTTCGGGGTACCACAGGGATTACCGCCCGCCTCCCGAATCTCGCGCGCCATCAGTTCAAACGCGGTGCGGGCGCTATCCTGCATGCGAGCCAGATTCTCATTGACGCGGTACGCCTGCCGCTGGCCCAGAAAGAAGTTCGTCACCCCGAGGAGCAAGACCAGGCCGAGCACCATTGCGATCATCAATTCGATCAGGGTGAGGCCAGACTGGGAAAAACGGACCTTATTGAACATAGTAGTCACATCCGGGTGGAAGTCTCGAACAGCTGCTCGCCGGCACCACCTGTGCCACGATCGTCGTTCCAGTAGATGCGCACGGTGCAGATCGAGGTGGCAGCCACACAGGTGATTTGCCCGCAGGTCGTCGCCGCCACCCCGATGTTGTCCTTGAGCGCCTGCAGCCAGAAGTGCCGATCCCTTGAGACCAGAGAGCCCCCCTCCACGGGCACGACACAGGTCTTTGCCAGGTTGTAATTTTCGGCAATCGCATCGGCCCGATTGGCCCGCATCGCATCGAGCATGTAGTAGCTCAACATCACGGCCTGCGTTCGTTGAAAACTACTCTGACTATTCTTCATGGCATTGATCTGCAGTGCAGCCATGCCGAGCAGTCCGATCGAGAGCACAACAACCGAAATCAGCACCTCGAGCAGGCTGAATCCGCCCTGCCGGCCCCCGGAGTTGAACGAAGTGGTCTTCTTAGTCCGCATAAAGCGCCCCCGTCCTGACCCTGATCACGCGTGTCGTCTCATCCAGGCTCAGGGTGAAGCTGCCATTGTCCATCAGCCCCGCTTCGGAATACGCCAGACCGTCAGGCCTGAAACGCACGCACTCATTGTTTGCTACTGAAATAGTGTCCAGCGCGCCACCAGCAACGTTAACACTGGAATGCAAGTCTCCGACCCTGATTGCGTCGCCAGCCATGGGGACGACCTGCCATGCACGCGTGGTCGGATTCACACAAAACCGGATCGACGCGTTCCGTCGAATCGCCTCACTCTTTGCCACGTTCAAGCCCGAAAGAATGTCGTTCGAGGCCGATGCCAGGCGGTTGTTGGCAATGATGCCCTGAAAGCTCGGCATCCCCACCGCAGCCAGGATGGCAAGTACGGCGAGTGCGATCATCAGCTCAACGAGCGTGAAGCCGCTGCCAGCGCGACGGCGCCAACATGGGTGCGGAATGGATCTTGATTTATATATATTCGACATTGCAGGTGGACTTACCATTGCAGGTAACACGAAGCTAGCGCATCCGGGTCGAGGGAGACAAGCATTGATGGATAGACGGTCCGTTTTGCAGGACAAGCGGGATGCCGGCGCCTGGCAGGCCGGCTGCCGTGTGGAAGGCCTGCTGGTTTGCATTGCGCTGGGCATAGGGGTGGCGGCGCTGCTCGCGGTGGCACCGGGGGCGCCGGGTAGCCGCTGGGAACGCTTCGGCCTGTTCGGCTTCTTCGCGCTGTGGATCGTGCTGCCGTGGTTTCTGGTCGTGTGCGCGATCTTGCGTCCGTGGCAAACCAGGGCCCGGGTCAAGGCGACGGCCGCACTCGTCCTGCTGCTCGGCTGGACACTAGCGGTCGGGGCCGTCACCCATGCGCTGATGCACCCGCTCGGCATCGTGGAGGCAAGCCGCTCGGACTATCTGCAGGACATCGCGATGATAGGCGCGATTCTCACCGGCTCACTCGGACTGGTGAGCTGGCAGGCATCGCGCCTGCGCCACTGGAGAACACGCTCGTCCACGGCAGAGGTCGAGGCCTGGACTGCCCGCCTGCGGCCACACTTTCTCTTCAACAGCCTGAACGGCATCACCGAACTGGTCGCAACCGACCCGCAAAGAGCCGAACGGATGATCGAGGCGCTGTCACGCATCCTGCGCGCCTGCCTCGACACCGGCTCAAGCGTGCCGCTCGCGCAGGAGCTCGCGGTGGTGCAGGACTACCTTGCGCTGGAATCCATGCGCCTGGAGGAACGCCTCAGCGTCAGCTGGGATCTGCCCCCCTGCCTTCCGCAAATTTCGGTACCGTCGCTATGCCTGCAGACACTGGCAGAAAATGCGGTGCGGCACGGCGCGACCCAGGTATCCGGCGGGGGCGAAGTGCAGATCTCCATTCGGGAACATGACGGACAGGTCATTTCCACGATCAGCAACAACACCGCATCGGCAGGCCGCGCCGGTGCCATAGAGATACGCGACGGAATGGGCCTTGCCAGCACACGCGCACGCCTCGCAGAGCTGTTTGGCACAGCGGCCTCGCTGGAAACAACGCACACGGATGGCCGCTTCATTGCCCGGCTCAGCCTTCCGACCACGGACAAGGGCTAGACACCATGCTCGAAGTCATCATCGTCGACGACGAACGTCTGGCGCGCGAGCGCCTGAAGCGGCTCCTGGCCAAACTGCCGGGCGCGCGGGTGGTTGGCGAAGCCGCTGACGCTGCGGGCCTGCGCGAGCAGATCGGACGGCATGTACCGCACATCGTCATTCTGGACATCGAGATGCCGGGTGAGGATGGTCTCTCGGTCGGGCGCTGGCTCTCCACCCTGCCCACCCCGCCGGCCCTGATCTTCGTCACCGCCCACCGCGAGTTTGCCCTCGAGGCCTTCTCCGCGCATGCGGCCGGCTATCTGCTCAAGCCCGTCAGCGCGGAGCAACTGGCAAGCGCCCTTCAGGCCGTCCGGCGCCCGACCCGCGCAACCGATCCGGGCATCAGGGACAATCCGGAACCTTTGCTTCCGGTCATCGTCGGGCGTCGTTCACGCCTGCTGCCCGCCGGCGAGATTCTTGCGTTTCGGGCCGAGGACAAGGGCGTGACGGTCTTCACCCGCGAGGCGAAGCTCTTTGTCGACGGCAGCCTGAAGGAACTGGCATCCCGCTTCGAACCCGCCGGCTTCTTGCGCGTGCATCGCGCCTGGCTGGTTTCGAAAGCGGCCATTCGCGCGATCGAGCGCGACGCCATCGGACACCACTGGATCGAAGTGGCCGGGCTCGCCGAACAGGTGCCGGTCAGCCGGCGACAACTCTCCCACCTGCAGACTCACGTCAACGCATAGACGCCCCCGCGGGTCACCGCAGTTGGCCAGTTCGGCGCGCAGAAACCACGCCCATTACCGTATACTCGGTGTTGATTCTGGCGGTGATAACGCGCTGCGAGTGGCAACACCGCAGCCGGCCCCAGCCCCGACAATCCACGTTTTCGACATCATGACCGACACCTCGCTCCCTCAATCCACCAAAGCCTGGTCGGGCCGCTTCTCCGAGCCCGTCTCCGACCTCGTCAAGCGCTACACCGCTTCGGTGCTGTTCGATCAGCGCATGGCGCAGCAAGACATCCGCGGCTCGCTCGCGCACGCAAAGATGCTGGCCCGCCAAGGCATCATCGCCGCCGCCGACTTTGCCGACATCGAGCGCGGCATGGCGCAGATTCTGGGTGAGATCGAGCGTGGCGAATTCGTGTGGAGCCTCGACGACGAGGACGTTCATCTCAACATCGAGAAACGCCTCACCGCGCTGGTGGGCGATGCCGGCAAGCGCCTGCACACCGGCCGCAGCCGCAACGACCAGGTCGCCACCGACATCCGCCTGTGGCTGCGCGATGCCATCGACCAGATCCTGGTGCTGATCGGCGACTTCCAGCGCAATCTGCTCGACGTGGCCGAAGCCAACGCCGCCACCCCGATGCCCGGCTTCACCCACCTGCAGGTCGCGCAGCCGGTCACTTTCGGCCACCACCTGATGGCCTACTTCGAAATGAGCCGGCGCGACGCCGAGCGCTTCGCCGACTGCCGCAAACGGGTCAACCGCCTGCCGCTCGGTGCCGCCGCGCTGGCCGGCACCAGCTATCCGATCGACCGCGAGTTTGTCGCCGCCGAGCTTGGCTTCGACGAGGTCTGCTACAACTCGCTCGACGCAGTCAGCGATCGCGACTTCGCGATCGAGTTCTGTGCCGCCGCCGCGCTGCTGATGACCCACCTGTCGCGCCTGTCAGAGGAGCTGATCCTGTGGATGAGCCCGCGCGTCGGCTTCATCGACCTCGCCGACCGCTTCTGCACCGGCTCCAGCATCATGCCGCAGAAGAAGAACCCCGACGTTCCCGAACTGGTGCGGGGCAAGACCGGCCGCGTGAATGGCAGCCTGATCGCACTGCTGACCCTGATGAAAGGCCAGCCGCTGGCCTACAACAAGGATAACCAGGAGGACAAGGAGCCGCTGTTCGACACCGCCGACACGGTCATCGACACCCTGCGCATCTATGCCGACATGATCACCGGCATCAAGGTCAAGGCCGACAACATGCTGGGTGCGCTATCGCAGGGCTATGCCACCGCCACCGATCTGGCCGACTACCTGGTCAAGCAAGGCCTGCCCTTCCGCGATGCGCACGAAGCGGTCGCGCTGGCCGTGCGTGCTGCCGAAACCCGTGGCTGCGACCTGCCGCAATTCACCCTCGACGAGTTGCGCGCCGCCATGGCCCACGTGCCCGGCGCCGCCGAGCGGGTGGGCGCCGAAGTGTTTGCGGTGCTCACCGTCGAGGGCTCGCTCGCCTCGCGCAATCACGTCGGTGGCACCGCTCCGGCTCAGGTGCGTGCGGCCATCGCCAACGCGCGCAAACGGCTGGGCTAAGCCGCATGGCGGCGGACCGGATCGGAAAGTACGAGATTCGCCGCCTGCTCGGCGAAGGGGCCACCAGCGCCGTCTATCTGGCCTGGGACCCCTTTCACCAACGTGAAGTCGCACTCAAGCAGTTGCACCCGGAGATCATCGGCGACCGACAGCGCGGCCGCCTTTACCGGCAGTTGCTACTAAACGAAGCCGCGCTCGCCGGCAAGCTGGTGCACCCGCATATCGTCCAGATTTTCGATGCGGTCATCGGCGACAACGAAGCCTATGTGGTCATGGAGTATGTGCCCGGCGGCACGCTCGAGACGCTTACTCGCCCCGACCAGCTGCCGCCCTTCGAGCGCCTGATCGAAATCATCTTCAAGTGCACCCGTGCGCTCGATTACGCCTTTCACCAGGGCGTCACCCACCGCGACATCAAACCTGCCAACATCCTGCTCAACGTCCCCGGCAGCAGCGACATCCGCATCTCGGACTTTGGCGCGGCATTTCAGACCGCGAGCGAGACCACCCAGATCAGCGGCATCGGCTCACCCGCCTACATGTCGCCGCAGCAGGTGCGCGAGATGCCGCTCGACCACCGCACCGACATCTATTCGCTCGGCGTGGTGATGTACCAGCTGCTCACCGGCCGTCTCCCGTTCGAGAGTGACAACAACTACAGCCTTATCTACCGCATCGCCCACGACATCCCACCGCCCCCGATCGAGCTGCGACCCGACATCCCGGAGGCGCTCGATGCCATCGTCCGCCGCGCGATGGAAAAGGAACTCGAGCGCCGCTACCAGACCTGGGCCGAGTTCTCGCACGACCTCGCCCTGGCCTTCCGCAACCAGAGCATCGCGCTCGACCGCCACGCCCTGCCCGAAGCGGAAAAATTCCAGACCCTGCGCGGCATCGCCTTCTTCCGCGAATTCGCCGACGCCGAGCTGTGGGAAGTGATCGGACTGGCACAGTGGAGCCACCTGCAGCCCGGCACCGTGATCATGAAAGAAGGCGAAGCCGGCGATCACTTCTGCTTTCTCGCCGCAGGCGAAGCGCGGGTAAAGAAGCGCGGCAAGCTGCTCAATGTGCTGACGGCGGGCGAGTGTTTTGGTGAAATGGCGCTATTTTCTGCCGGCGGCGGCGTACGCTCGGCGTCGATCGAAGCCACCACCGAGGTCGAGGTGATCACCTTTCGCGCCAGAGCACTGCAAAGAGCATCGGATACGTGCAGGATGCATTTTTACAAGGCGTTTCTGGAGGTGCTGTCTACGAGGTTATCGCTGGCGAGTTCGCGGATTGCAAATTTGTGAGCCTCTGCCCCACCCCCGCAACTTGACGGAAATGTCAGTGTCTAGCGGCAGCCAGCCTTATGCTCGATACCGTCGACATTTTTTACACTCTGCCAGCACACAGACTTACAGCCCAGAACAAATCCTCTTTAAATCAGTTCGTTGTTGTTTTTCTTTCAGCTGGCGTGAAATTTGCATCAATTCCACTAAACATTCCCATGTCGGGCTCATTGGCATGGTTATAATCGGTGCATTGCTATTGGTTTGAGAGAGGAATTCATGGACAAGACCCCCCAAAAAACAGCCATCGAGCAGCGCCGCCTGCTGCTGAAGGGTGCACTGGGCGCTTCTACCGTGATGACGCTCGGGTACGGAGGTGCCGCTGCCGCGGCTTCATTGTCGTGTGTCATCAAGCCGCCGCAAAGCGGATTCCCCACGACTCAGTTCGTGACGGTGAAACCGACGAACACAGGCAATCGGTGGGCATGGAAGGAGGTCGCCGTGCAGCGTTATCAAGCTGCGGGACAAGGCAGTTTTGATGGCTATACAGTGGGCACTGGCATTGTATATAAAGCCGTTTTCCCATCGACAGCAGTGGTCGGCGCCAATCTTCAAAACAATCAAACCGGGTACCCCAAACTTGCCTGGGTGCTTGTGTATTTCGATGAAACCGGCAAAGAGTTCGGCACTTACCCAACCTACGACGGCGCAAGCTACGGCACATCGGGCACGACGGGGTACGCTCCGGCAGCAGAGTCCTGCCTCGCGTCAATCAATGGCGGGTTCATCGGTGGCTACACTTTCGGCGGCTGAACAATCCAGTTCATGTCTGCACCACAAGGCCCTAGTGCCTGGCTAGAATCCCACTGCCCGTCGATGGACGGGCAGTTTCTTTTTCTGGATCCGGTTGCCTGGAGGACACACCTCTTGAGCGAAGGTGCGGTGCTGATCCTGCGCGAAGCCGCCACTGCGATCGAATCCGGAACCTACGAGCGCTTCGTCGCAGAAATCGAGCAGGCTGGCGGCTGGCCTGCGGAACTGGAGCAACTCGTCACATCGTTGACCACCCTTGCCGGAGAAAAAGAGCGTCCCGGGGCGCAAGCATGAGACAGGGGCCTTGTCGTATGCTTGATCTCGGCAGCGCTCGAATTGCGGTTAGCTCGCCGATCGCCCGTTTCCACGAGCATCTGGACATTGTCTACCCTCACCAGCAAACCGAAGATCCGACGACGTTCGTGGACGTGCGCGTGTCAGTATTGCCTGGCGCTCCGTGGCGGATATGGGGCCGTCAGGCGCATTTCTGGTCCGAGGCCTCACAGCCTTTCGAACCCTATCCGCTTCAGAACGCACTCCCCCTTTTTGAATGGGGCGGAAACTGGCTGCTGGCCCAACGGCTGAACGCCTATCTGCTGCTGCACGCGGGCGTCGTCGCCCGCGATGACGGCGCCATCATCCTGCCGGCGGCTCCCGGCTCGGGCAAGAGCACGCTAACCTGCGCGCTGCATCTCGCCGGCTGGCGCTTTCTCTCGGATGAGTTCGGGGTGGTGGACCCGGCGTCGGGCCTGGTGCTTCCCCTGCTGAAACCCGCGGCGCTGAAGAACCGCTCGATCGAAGTGATCGGTACCCTGCCGGGCGCCACCCTGGGGCCCGTCTTCCCCAACACGCGCAAGGGCGACGTAGCCCACTTCGTACCCGATCGTGACAGCTTTACCCACCGTGCTCGGGGCGCGAAGCCACGCCTCGTAATCTTTCCCCGTTTTCGGGAGGGGGCCACGCTCACTTGCACCCGGTTGCCGTCCGCGGATTCTGCGATGCGACTCGGCCTGAACAGCTTTAATTACCAGACCCTGGGGCCGGTCGGATTCCATGCCGTAACGTCCCTTGCCCGCCAGACACACGCTTACGAACTGGAATACAGCATCCTCGACGAAGCCATCGAGCACATCGAAAAGCTGTTTGCGGAGGTGCCGTGACAGATATTCAGTCAGCCACTATCGACCGCATGTTGCGCGGCACAATTAGCCCCATAGACTGCAACGAGAGAGAGTGGGAACAGGTCCTTCGCCTCGCCAGAATGAGTGGCTTGCATGGCCGACTGGCCGTTAACAACGTACAAAACCCACTTTTGTCGGCACCTGTGCGCCGGCATCTGCTTTCCGCCGCGCGAGTCGCCAAGTTTCGCAGCCAGATGCTG
The DNA here is from genome assembly GCA_030656215.1 of Azoarcus sp. Taxonomy (GTDB): domain Bacteria; phylum Pseudomonadota; class Gammaproteobacteria; order Burkholderiales; family Rhodocyclaceae; genus Parazoarcus. The sequence continues at coordinate 109,449 of JAUSOD010000012.1, read as the reverse complement.
CGTGCAGAATTGTTCCACCTTGCGCCGCTGTGCGACAAGGATTTCCCGGTTGTGCTACTGAAAGGCGGCGCCTATCTGGCGCAGCAATTGCACCTGGCAACCGGACGTTTCGTTTCAGACGTGGACTTGCTCGTTCCCCGCGCTCATCTTGGGGCCATGGAGCAACGACTGCGCGCAGGCGGCTGGCAAGCGGTCGAACTCACTGCCTACGACGAGCGCTACTACCGCGACTGGAGCCACGAGACTCCGCCTTTTCGCCGTCCCGGTCACTTCCTGGAGGTGGACCTGCACCACGCAATCACTCCGGTAACCGGTAGCCTGAACTTCGACCCTGCGCCGCTGATCGAGGCCAGCATCCCACTCGCCGACACCCCGTTTCGAGTCCTGTGCGCGGAAGATCAGGTGCTGCACGCATGTCTGCACTGCTTTCACGACGGTGATCTTGCGCTACGAGTGCGGGAAGTGGTGGATATCGACGGGCTGTTGCGCACCTTCGCGCAAGAATCGGGGTTCTGGGATCGACTCGTGCGCCGCGCCTCGCAACTGGGGCTGGAACGACCGCTCTGGTACGGACTCCATTACGCGCGCCGCTGGCTCGATTGCCCGGTGCCGGCAAGTGTCCCAGAATCGCTATCAGGGACGCCGTCAAAGATCACCCAGCGCTGCATGGACACGCTCGCGCCGCTGGCCTTGCTGCCGTCCAACCCGGACACTCCGGTCCCGCTCCACGTTCAACTTGCACGAAATCTCATGCTGACGCGCTACCACCTGCTGCGCATGCCCCTCCGGTTACTGCTGCCACATCTCGCGCGCAAGGCGGGGCGTCGGCTTCAAACAAGGCTAAACCAGAAATCGATCGGGGCCGGCGTCTAACGAGTGCTGCGCATTGTGCGGCACAGACTGCGCTGACGACGCCAGACCGACGCGGTTCGCCAAAGCACAACCGCGTCGGCCCAATCGGAGGGAACGACGCCAACGCGGCCGGACGCTCAGTTGGTGGCCACCACCCCTGCATCCTTCAGCAACTGCTGCATCTCACCGCTCTGATACATCTCGCGCATGATGTCCGAGCCACCCACGAACTCGCCCTTCACATACAGCTGCGGAATGGTCGGCCAGTTGGCGAATTCCTTGATGCCCTGACGGATGGCTTCGTCGGCCAGTACATTGACGGTGTAGATTTCGGTGACGCCGCAGGCGTTCAGAATCTGTACGGCCGTCGAGGAAAAGCCGCACTGCGGGAACTGCGCGCTGCCCTTCATATAGAGCACGACGGGGTTGGTGGTGACCTGCTCGCGGATGACGTCCTGGATGTTCATGTGCTTACCTGCAAAGGTTGAGTGAAATAGTCGGGAAATTCTAGGCTTGACACAGGGCGCCGTCAATCTTGCCGAGATTGGCGCCCGAGCGCCAGTATTCAGGCCCGGCCCAGCCAGCGCCCGCCCGACACCCGCTCGATGCCGGCCAGGTCCTTCCACGAAGCAATGGACGCGAAACCGCCGTCCGCCAGCAGACCGCGAACGGCCGACGCCTGATCGTAGCCATGCTCGAGAAAGAGCCAGCCATTGGCTTCGAGATGAACCGGCGCACCGGCAACGATCTCGGCCAGGTCGTCCAGCCCGGCCGGGCCCGCTGCCAGCGCGGTACGCGGCTCGAAGCGGAGGTCGCCCTGCTCCAGGTGCGGATCGGCCGCGGCAATGTAGGGCGGATTGGAGACGATGAGCTGAAAACGCTCGTCACCGAGCCCGCCGAACCAGTCGCTCTGCACGAAGGACACGCTCGCTCCGAGCCGCGCCGCGTTGCCCATGGCCACCCAGAGGGCCTCGCGCGAACGATCCAGCGCGGTGACATCGGCGCCGTCGTGCTCCAGTGCCAGGGTGATGGCAAGCGCGCCCGAGCCGGTGCCCATATCGAGCACCCGCGGGCGCTGCACGCCGGCAAAGTGCGCAAGTGCAAGCTCCACCAGCAGTTCAGTGTCCGGGCGCGGAATCAGCACCGCCGGGGTGATCATGAACGCCCGTCCGTAAAACTCGCGCTCGCCGGTCAGGTAGGCCACCGGTTCGCCCGCCTCACGGCGCTCGACCAGTTCGCGATACTGCGCCCAATCCTCCGCCTCCAGTTGCTGCTCGGGCCAGGCCACCAGGCGCGACGCCGGGCACTGCAACACGTGGCGCAACAGCACCCGTGCATCCATATGGTCGATGCACTGACGCGCCCAGGCGAGCGCGGCGGCGATATCCGGAGGCGGTATCGTCGTCATTCGTCCGCCAGCGCGGCAAGCAGATCGGCCTGGTGTTCCAGGACCAGCGCATCGACCAATTCGTCGAGCTCGCCCTGCATCACCGCATCGATCTTGTACAGGGTGAGGTTGATCCGGTGATCGGTCACCCTGCCCTGCGGAAAGTTGTAGGTGCGGATGCGCTCCGAGCGGTCGCCGCTGCCGACCAGGCTCTTGCGCGTTGCCGCTTCGGACGCCTGCCGCGCCCGCTGCTGCGCATCGTGCAGCCGCGCCGCCAGCACCGACATGGCCTGCGCCCTGTTGCGGTGCTGCGAGCGGTCGTCCTGGCACTCCACCACCAAGCCGGTGGGAATGTGGGTGATGCGCACCGCCGAGTCGGTCTTGTTGATGTGCTGGCCGCCCGCGCCCGAGGCCCGGTAGGTGTCGATGCGCAGATCGGCCGGGTTGATCGCGATCGCATCCAGCTCGTCCGCTTCCGGCATCACCGCCACGGTGCACGCCGAGGTGTGAATCCGCCCCTGGGTTTCGGTGCTCGGGATACGCTGCACCCGATGCCCGCCGGATTCGAACTTGAGCTTCGAATAAGCGCCGTTGCCCACCACCCGGACGATGACCTCGCGGTAACCGCCCAGATCCGACTCGTTGGCCGACACGACTTCCACTTTCCAGCGCTGGCGCTCGGCATAGCGGGTGTACATCCGCAACAGGTCACCGGCAAACAGTGCAGCCTCGTCACCACCGGTGCCGGCCCGGATCTCGAGAAAGAGATTGCGCTCGTCGTTGGGGTCGCGCGGCAACAAGGCACGCTGCAACTCCGCCTCCAGCTCTGCAATCCGGGCCGCACCCGACTCGAGCTCGAGCTGTCCGAGCTCGCGCATTTCGGGATCGTCGAGCAGCTCGCGCGCGGTTTCGCAGTCGGTCTCGGCCTGGCGAAAGGCCAGATAAAGCGCCACCACCGGCTCGATCTCGGCCCGCTCGCGCGACAGATCGCGAAAGGCGTTCATGTCGCGCGCGGAATCCTCGGCCGCAAGCTCGCGATCGAGCTCATCGAGGCGACCGGTGAGGTGTTCAAGCTTGTCGCGAATGCTCTGCTTCATCGGATCAATGACATGCACCCGGGCACCTGCGTGCCCGCGGCGACAGCCTCCTAGTGGTTGGGCGGGAGGTTGAACAGCCGCTGAACGATGCGCCCGGCCTCGGCGTGCTGTTCGCCCTCGGACTGGTTCAGAAAGCGCGTGGGGCCGTGCATCAGCTTGTTGGTGAGACCATGAGACAAGGCTTCGAGGACTTGCTGCGGATCATCGCCGCGCGCGAGCAGTCGCAATGCACGCTCGACCTCGCCTTCGCGCACGGTTTCGGCATGCTGACGCAACGTGCGGATGATCGGCACCGCATCGCGCGCCTGCATCCAGTGCAAGAAACCATCCACCCGGGTATTGATGATGCCCTCGGCCTCGACCACGGCCTGTTGGCGGGATTCCATGCCGGCATCGACCACCTGAGCCAGGTCGTCCACCGTATACAGAAAGATGTCGTCGAGCCCACCCACCTCGGCCTCGATGTCGCGCGGCACCGCCAGATCGACCATCACCATCGGCCGGTGGCGGCGTGCCTTCACCGCACGCTCGACCATGCCCAGCCCGACGATGGGCAGGGGCGCCGCGGTACAGGACACCACGATATCGAAGCGCGGCAGCATGTCGCCGATCATCTCGATGCGCATGGTCTGGGCCCCGAAGCGGCCGGCCAGCACCTGCGCGCGCTCCTCGGTACGATTGGCCACGGTCATGGACTTGGGCTGCGCGCCGGCGAAGTGCGCGGCACAGAGTTCGATCATTTCGCCGGCGCCGATGAAGAGCACGTGCTGGCCCGACATCCGCTCGAAAATGCGCTCGGTCAGATGCACCGCCGCAGCCGCCATCGACACCGTGTTGGCCCCGATCGCAGTCGTGGAACGCACCTCCTTGGCCACCGCGAAGGTGCTCTGGAACAGCTTGTGGAGCAAGGTGCCCAGGGTGCCGGCGCCTTCTGCACGGCGCACCGCCTCCTTGACCTGGCCCAGAATCTGCGGCTCGCCCAGCACCATCGAATCCAGCCCGCTTGCCACCCGGAACACATGGCGGATCGCCTCGCGTTGCGGATGGGAGTAAAGGTAGGGCGCCAGCTCGTTGAGCGGCAGCTGGTGAAAACCCGACAACCAGTCGGCCGCGTGCTGCGGCTGCTCTGCCGCAAAGTAGAGTTCGGTGCGATTGCAGGTGGACAGAATGGCCGCCTCCCGCACCGACGATGTGCGGGTGAGATCCTGCAGCGCCTGATCGAGCCGCTCAGGCTGAAACGCCACGCGTTCGCGGATTGCGAGCGGCGCGGTGTGGTGATTCAGGCCAAGGGCATAGAGCTGCATTCAGTAAATGGGGACCAATCGGTGGGCCGGATTATATCAGACCCATAAGCATTAAAAAATTGAATAAAATCAGATGGTTCCAAAATCACCGCAAAATGAAAATCCGGTCTGTCGCGGCCGGGGGCGAAGTATATCAGCTGAGGTGCGGGACTGCTCCGCAAGCCGGCAGCGGTGCGAACGCACAAACACCTCCCCGCGCCCCACCTCATCGCCTTGGATCACCCCACCGAGAACCGCATCGGAACCACCAACTCGTCACCTGACGATGACGTTGGCGCGGATTGGGGATGCACAACCCACACAGGCGGCGCATCATAGGCACCCGGAGCACAATTGAGCTCTGTCCTGACCCATTCTGCAACGGTTCTGCCATGGCCAGTGTGAACACCTACGACAACAAGAAATTCCTCATCGTCGACGACCTGCCCGAGATGCGCAGCTCGTTGCGCACCCAGTTGGCGTCGCTGGGATACAGCAATGTCGCGATCAGCAGCAATGTTCGAACCGCGCTCGACCACCTGGAACAAGGCAGCTTCGACGTCATCCTGTGCGACTACTACCTGGGCGGCGGCACCGACGGCCAGCAAGTCCTCGAGCATGTGCGCAACCGCAAGCTGATCAGCCGCAGCACCCTGTTCATCATGATCACGGCGGAAAAAGGCTATGCCAGCGTGGTGACCGCCGCCGAATGCCAGCCCGACGACTACCTGCTCAAACCCTTTACCGCCGACACCCTGCAGGCACGCCTCACACGTCTGCTCGACAAGAAGACGCGCCTCGCCAAAGTGGACGCGATGCAGGAGAAGGAGCGCTGGCCCGAGGTGGTTGCCGCCTGCGACGAGATCATCGCCAGCGGTGATCGTTACCAGCCCGACGCAATGCGCATCCGCGGCAATGCGCTGATCGCATGCGGACGCATCGACGAGGCCATGGCCTTCTACAACCAGGTTCTGGGCATCCGCGCGATGCCGTGGGCCCGCTTTGGACTGGCCCGGGCGCAGTATGCCCAGGGCGATGCCGACAACTGCAAGGCCACCCTCACGCAGTTGATTCTGGAGGCCCCCCAGCTGCTGTCCGCTTACGACCTCCTCGGCCGGGTTCATGTCGATACGGGACAGGCGGACGAAGCACTCAAGATTCTCGACCAGGCGTGCACGATCGCGCCGGACTCCCTGTCCCGACACCGGGCCATCGCCAAAGTGGCCGAAGAAATGTCGGACTTCACCAGAGTGGAAAGCGCGCTTGCACGGGTGGTCAAGAAAACGCACAACTCGCCGCTGCGCGACACCGCCGACATCGCCCGCCTGGGCAACGCCTACTCGGAAATGGGCGAGCCCGCCAAGGCCATCGAACTCATCGACGACGCCCGGAAAAACTTCAAGAGCGATGCCAACGACCCGCAACTCGCGGCGGTCGAAGCCCTCGCCCAGCACAAGGCCGGCAAGCCCGAGCTCGCCGCCGCCGCACTGGCCCGCGCGCTCACCAGCGAACCCGGCACCCTGCCCAAGGACGTGGCGATGAGCATCGCCCGCGCCTGCCTCGCCACCGGCCGTCAGGCCGAAGGCGAAGCCATGCTCAAGAGCGTGGTGCAGAACAACCCGGACTCCGCCGCCGTCCATGAGCAGGTGGCTGCGGCACTCAATGTCCACGGCTCGCCCGAGCGCGCGGCAACGCTGATCCAGGAATGCAGGGAAGAAGTGGTGGCGCTCAACAACGAAGCGGTGCGCCGCGGCCGCGCCGGCGAACTTGGCGAGGCCGCCACGATGCTGACCGAAGCGGCCGAACGCTTGCCGGGCAACGCACAGATCGTATCCAACGCCGCTTTCGCCCTGCTGCTCGACATCTACAGCAACGGCCCCGACGCCTCGAAGCTGCGCGACGCACTGCGCTTCCAGGAAACGGTCACGGCGCTCAACCCCCGCCATCCCAAACTGACCGACATCGCCGACCTGCAGCGCCGCATCCGCGCCAAGTACGGTCAGACTTCCTGAGCAGGCAAGCACCATGAGCTTCGCCACCCTCGCCGCCCTCACCATCCACGACGTCAAGAACCGCCTTGCCGCGATGGCCGCCCGCGCCGAGGCCCGCGGCGACAGCGAAACCCTGCGCGACGCCCTCACCGCCGCCGGCGACCTCAGCCGCCTGCTCGCCTGCTACAAGGTCGACGCCGGCCTGCTGCAGCCCGACATCGACACCCGCTGCCCGGTCGACCTGGTGGACGAACTCGTCGCCGAAACCCGCCCGCTGACCCGTCTGGAAATCGCCGGCGACTGCGGCCTGGCGCCCCCTGCCTGGTACTACGACGAATCCCTGATCCGCATGGTGCTGGCCAACGCGTTGCACAACGCCCTCCGCTTCGCCCGCACCCGGATCACCGTCAGCGCCCGACAAACCGACGACTGGCTGGAGTTCCGCATCGCCGACGACGGCCCCGGCTACCCGGCAGACATGCTCGCCAACCCGACCGCCGCCGCCCCCATCAGCGACGACGGCGTAGGCATCGGCCTCCACCTCGCCCGCCACGTCGCCGCGCTTCACGAAAACCACGGCATCCGCGGCGTGATCACGCTCGAGAATGAGCCAGGCGCAGTGTTCAGCCTGAAGCTGCCGCGCTGAAGCGTCGATACTGCGGCCCCAGTGCCTGGCGAGCATGCGATGCGCACTGTAACTGCGAGCGAGGCGAAGCTTTCCGAACTGCTCGCCGATGAATGACGGCCAGCGCTGGGTGGTCGATACGAATGTACTGATCAGTCGACTACTGGCGCCCCGCGTTGTGGCAGCCATGAATTGAAGAAACGGGCGTGATCGGCAACTGCAAGCGGAGAGAAGGTTTCAAAATCGGCGGCTGACGCCGCCAGGACCTCTGCGCTCGCTTGACTTCGGCCGGCCAATGGGTGTCCCCTATTTCCTTTCCCGGCCTGCGAATGGGTGCCCCCTATCTCCCCGCTCACCCGCGATGAACGGTCTCCCGTAATACGCTCAGAACCACTTTGCGCTCGATGTCGTCGAGCACCGCCTCCAGCGCCTCCGGCTTCTGCCGTGGGCGCGCGGGGTTGTCCAGGTACTGCATCATGCGTTTGGCGGTGATGTGGCCGTGCTGCGCGGCTTTTGAAATCCAGCCGATCCCGAGCTGCTCGTCCGGCGCCACGCCCGTGCCGGCGATGTGGCACCGTCCCAGCCAGTGCATCGCCTCGGGGTAAAACCGGTTCGCCGCCATCTCCAGCAGGCGCACCGCCTCGGCAGCGAAGCCCTGGGCCAGAAACAACAGCGCAAGATCGCACTGCGCCTCCGGGGTGCCCTGGTCCGCTTCCACGACCAGATCGTGGTCGTCGGTATTAAGTCGCAGGCGCGACAGCGGCAGCAAATCGTCCAGCGCCACCAGGGTCCGCTCGCCGGGCTCGCCGGCATCCTGGGTACGCAGGTTGCGATCCGCGACCCGGCGCCACAGCGTGCGCTTGCTCAGGCCACTGAGGGCGGTCGCGGTGTTCAAGCTGATAAACGCCATCGTTCGCAATCCACGGAGCCATCGGACCCGTAGTGTAATTTATGCGCGCTCGTCGATGTGCGCACCGCTGCGCGCGCATGCGACACGGATGCGTGCCATGCCTGCCCATTGGCACAGGGGGGGTGTGCCACTTGCCCTCAATGGCACGGGGCGAGCTGTGCCATGTGGCAGGGTGTCAGGTCCGTTTACCGTGATTGCTCAGGAAAACGGTAGCTGGCACGGCCTTTGCGATAGGTAGGACAGACGGCGCCGACGCAACTGAACCCGGCACCCGACAATCCGATTTTCATCAAGAAGGAGTTGTGATCATGAAAAAAGTACAACAGGGCTTCACGCTGATCGAGCTGATGATCGTTGTCGCGATCATCGGCATTCTGGCGGCCGTGGCACTGCCGGCGTATCAGGACTACACAGTTCGCGCAAAGGTGTCTGAAGGTATCGTCTTGGCGTCCGCTGCAAAGTTGGCCGTTACTGAGAATGCATCGAATGGATCAGCCTTTAGGGCATCTTGGTCGCCACCTGTCGCGACAACCAATGTAAGCGAAATAGACATCAATGATGCAAACGGCCAAATTACGATCACTTACACTCCTGCGGGTGGTGGAGCTCCGGGCGCAAACACGATCATTATGGTTCCGACAGCAGAGTCGCCCGCCATTCCCGCGGTACCTGAATCGTCTCCTGGCGCGGGAGACGCAATTGACGCAGTCCCGGCTGGAGCTCAAGTACCGCTTGTGTCAGGCAACATCCCCCTTGGTTCGATTCGCTGGACTTGCAACACGGGTACATTGCCTGCGAAGTTCCGGCCTGCTTCTTGCCGCTGAGTGAGGAAATAGGGGACAGACCCCAGTTTCCAACCTAGCCTGACCCAACAAAGCCCGCCGCGGTTCTATCCGGCGGGCTTTTCCGTTCTGTCACCGCACGGGAAATAGGGGACAGACCCCAATTTCAAACCTAGCCTCAGAATCAAAGTGGTCAGGCACCCGTGATCCGCTCCCGACCTGACCCACCCCACAAACCGCCGCGGCCCAAAGCCCGGCGGTTTTTTTAGTTTGAATGACTCTGCTTGACCCGAAGAACGACTTCTTTTTCAAACACCTCTTCGTCGAGGCGCCCATCCAGCTCGCGGCGCTCATCAATGCGGTGCGAAACGCCGAGCCGGCGGTCGAAGTCATCGAGGTGCTCAATCCCCGCATCGAACCGGAAGAGCTGGCAGGCAAGTTCATCGTGCTCGACGTGCTGGCACAGGACGCGGAGGGGAGGCGCTACAACATCGAGATGCAGGTACGGCGGTATGGTGCGTAGAGCGCGCGCAGCGCTTACTATCTTGCGCGCACGCTCACCCAGCAGCTCAATGGCGACGATGATTACCAGAGTCTGAAGTCGGCCATCGGCATTCACCTGCTCGATTTTGAACTCTTCACCGCCCCCGAGCACCAACAACAAGCGGCGAAACTGGGGACGTACCACCATTCCGCCCTTTGTAACCCCGGTCACCGACTTTCCGCGGCACCTCCGCCACACTTCGGGCCTTCTCACAGCCACTAGGAGATCGCTCCATGAAGCCTCTGCACCTTACCCTCCTCGCCGCTACCCTCGCCTGCGCCGCCACGCCCGCCCTCGCCGACGGCTGGCGCTTGTTTCCCATCGCCGACAAGGATTACCGCCCCGATTTCACGCTCTCGCTAGTGGGCGGCGCGCTGGATCCCGAGCACGGCAGCCAGGACGGCTACGTGGGCGTTGAGCTGGCGATGAACTGCGGCATGCTGCAGGTGCCCTCTGGCGTGGTGCGCACCAAGCTCTCCTACGGGCGCTACGACAAGGACGGCCTGGAGCTGCGCATCTTCGAAGTGAATCCGCGCTGGACCCTGCCCCTCACCGACCGACTGAGCTTTGGCGTCGGCCCTGGGATCGGCTACGTCAGAGCAGAAGCCGGCAGCCGCGAAACCGATCTTTTCGCCTGGCAGCTCGGGGCCGATCTGGACTACAAGCTTGGGCGCATGAATCTCGGGCTGGGCGCACGCTGGCAGGATACGGTGGACAAGACGATCGCCCCGGGTCGCAACGGCGCAGAGAACTGGCTGGTGCAGGCAAAAATCGGCATCAACTTCTGACAACTCGCGGAACGCCGCCGCGCGTGGCAACCGGGTGCTGCGATCAGCGCACTGCCCAGAAAGCACAAAGCCCAGCTTTGTGGGCTGGGCTTTGCGCTTCAAAATTTCTGGTGGCCAGTCGCGGAATCGAACCACGGACACGCGGATTTTCAATCCGCTGCTCTACCAACTGAGCTAACTGGCCAACGAGCGCGCATTATAGCGGCTTTGAGCGAGGGGTCAAGCCGAATCTGACGCGCTGTTCAGCCCATGGGATAAAAGTCGCCATGCACCGGCGGCGGGGGCTGGAGCTGGCTGCGCGGAAACACCACCTGGGCCACGGTACCCGGGCCGGCGGGGTTGGGAAACAGGCTGACCGTGGCGCGGTGCAGCTCGGCGATCTCGCGCACGATCGGCAGCCCCAGGCCCGAGCCGTCGGCGCTGCTGCCGAGCACCCGGTAGAAGCGTTCGAACACGCGTTCGCGGTCGGCCTCGGGGATGCCCTCACCGGTGTCCTCGACTTCGAGAATCGGTGCCCCGGCATGCCGCGTGCGGGCAGTTACGCTGCCGCCGCGTGGGGTGTATTTGATCGCGTTATCCATCAGGTTCTTGATCATCTCGCGCAGCAGCACCGGATTGCCCTCGACCAGCAGGCCCTGGCCACTGCCTTCCACTCCAAGATCGATCCCCTTGGCCAGCGCGCGCGGGAACAGATCCTGCGCCACTTCCCGCACCACCGCTTCCACATCGAGCGGCTCCACCACGTAGAGCTTCTCGAAACTGGCTTCGGCGCGGGCAAGCGACAACAATTGATTGATCAGGTGGCTGGCGCGATCGGTGCTGTTGCCGATCCGGGCCAGCGACTCGCGCAACTGCTCGGGGTCGCGTTCGAGCAGGGCAAGGTCGGTCTGCATCTTGAGCCCGGTGAGCGGCGTACGCATCTGGTGGGCCGCGTCTGCGATGAAGCGCTGCTGCGCCTGAAGGTTCTCTTCCAGCCGCGCCATCATGTCGTTGAACGCGATGATCAGCGGCCGCACCTCTTCGGGCACGCTGGCCGGCACGATGGGTGACAGGTCGGTGGGGCGCCGGCGCCTGATCAGGCTTTGCAGGCGGCTGAGCGGAGCGATGCCGCGGGTCAGGCCGACCCATACCAGCACGACCGCGAGCGGGATGATGGCGAACTGCGGCAACAGAACCCCGGTAACCACCCTCGACGCCAGATCCGAACGCTTGTTGCGGGTTTCCGCCACCTGCACCAGCACCAGCGGGCTGGCTGCCTCGGGCCAGGTCCGCAGGAACTGGTAGGCCACCCTGACCTCCTCGCCGTGGATCACCTCGTCGCGATAGCGTACCTCTTCGGCCAGCACCGTGGCCGGCGGCGCAACCCAGGGGATTTCGCGATCGCCGGTGATCAACTCACCACTCTGATCGGCAACCTGATAGTAAACCGTGTCGTCCTGATCGGCGCGGAACAGCGCTCGCGGAGGCGCGGGGAAGTGCACCACCACCTTCCCATCCTCGACGGTGACCAGGCGGGCAAGTGCACGTGCGCTATCGGCCAGCGCCCGGTCATAGGGTTGATTGGCGATATTGTCGGCGACGTTGTGGGTGACGATGATCGAGATTGGCCACAGGAACAGCAGCGGTGCAAGCATCCAGTCGAGGATTTCGCCGAAGAGGGAGTTCGGCTGCCCGTTTGCACGCTGGCCACCGCCCTTGCGTTCAGACCTTCGTAGTCTGGAGAACATCCGGGTTTTCCAGGCAATACCCCAGGCCACGCACGGTCACGATACGAATACCGCTGTCCTCGAGCTTCTTGCGCAAGCGGTGCACATACACCTCGATTGCGTTGCTCGAGACCTCCTCACCCCAGCCGCAGAGGTGATCGACCAGCTGATCCTTGCTCACCAGCCGGCCGACGCGAAGAATGAACACCTCGAGCAGCCCGACCTCGCGCGCCGACAGCTCGATCAGCTGACCGCCAACCTTGACCACGCGGTCGGCCTGATCGTAGGTCAGGTTGCCGATCTCGATGCAGCGGGGCTGGCCGGTGCCGCGCCGGGTGTGCGCCCTCACTCGCGCTTCGAGTTCGGGCAGCGCAAAGGGCTTGGTCATGTAGTCGTCTGCGCCGGCATCAAGCCCACGCACCCGATCCTCGACCCCATCCTGCGCCGTCAGAATCAGCACCGGAATGGCCGATTTTCGTGCCCTCAGCCGCTTCAGGACCTCGATCCCGGGCAACTTCGGCAGGCCGAGATCCAGAATCAACAGATCATAGGGTTGGGACGCCAGCGCCGCATCCGCGTCCGATCCGCTGGCCACATGATCGATCGCATAACCGCCACGCTTGAGCGCCCTGCAGATCCCGTCGGCAATGACCGGATCGTCTTCCGCCAGAAGAATGCGCATAGGGTTCCGGGTGTAAGTTCAATGTAAGCGGATGCACTTAAATTGTGACCCGCTGTTCTCCTTTTACTCGGTCTTCGGGGACGGGCGCGGTGCATGCCGCAAACGTCCCGGGGAGCATTGTGCGCCTTGCGCACGTGCTCCCTGCCGCCTTTTCCACAGACGGCAAATTATCCCACGCCTGAGCTGTGTCGCGTAGCGGTTTGAGTGCGCGACCGCTTTCGTGCGTCTGCACGCTCGAGCGCCCCACTCCCGATCATCCGGATGGTCGACAAAAAACGGCCCCGCCGAAGCGGGGCCGTTTCTGGTGACCTCAGGGTCAGGCCGGCAATTACATGCCCATGCCCATGTCACCCATACCGCCCATTCCACCCATGCCGCCCATGCCACCGGCCGGCTTGTCTTCGGCCAGCTCGCCGACCATGCAGTCGGTGGTGAGCATCAGGCCGGCAACGGAGGCTGCGTTCTGCAGTGCGGTGCGGGTTACCTTGGTCGGATCCAGCACGCCCATCTCGACCATGTCGCCGTACTCGCCGGTCGCGGCGTTGTAGCCGTAGTTGCCGGTGCCTTCGTTGACCTTGTTCACCACCACGGACGGCTCGTCGCCGGCGTTGGCGACGATTTCACGCAGCGGCTGCTCCATCGCGCGCAGCACGATCTTGATGCCGGCGTCCTGGTCGTGGTTGTCGCCCTTCAGGTTCATCAGGTTGGCGCGGGCACGCAACAGCGCCACGCCGCCGCCCGGGACGATGCCTTCTTCAACAGCAGCGCGGGTTGCGTGCAGTGCATCTTCGACGCGCGCCTTCTTTTCCTTCATTTCCATCTCGGTCGCGGCACCGACCTTGATCACGGCAACGCCGCCGGCCAGCTTGGCCACGCGCTCTTGCAGCTTTTCACGGTCGTAGTCGGAGGAGGCTTCCTCGATCTGCACGCGGATCTGCTTAACGCGGGCTTCGATGCGAGCGTGGTCGCCGGCACCGTCGATGAGGATGGTGTTTTCCTTGCCGATCTCGATACGCTTGGCCTGGCCGAGGTCTTCCAGGGTGGCCTTCTCGAGGGTCAGGCCGACTTCTTCGGCGATGACCTGACCACCGGTGAGGATGGCGATGTCTTCGAGCATGGCCTTGCGACGATCACCGAAACCCGGGGCCTTGACGGCGCAGGTCTTGAGGATGCCACGGATGTTGTTCACCACCAGGGTGGCGAGCGCTTCGCCGTCGACGTCTTCGGCAACGATCAGCAGCGGACGGCCAGCCTTGGCGACTTGCTCCAGGATCGGCAGCAGATCGCGGATGTTGGAGATCTTCTTGTCGAACAACAGCACGAACGGGTTGTCGAGGAGCGCAACCTGCTTGTCCGGGTTGTTGATGAAGTAGGGCGACAGGTAGCCACGGTCGAACTGCATGCCTTCGACGACGTCGAGTTCGTTGGCCAGGCTCTTGCCGTCTTCAACGGTGATCACGCCTTCCTTGCCGACCTTGTCCATGGCGCGGGCGATGATCTCGCCGATGTCCGCGTCGGAGTTGGCGGAAATCGAGCCGACCTGGGCGATTTCCTTGTTGGTCGAGCACGGCTTGGAGATCTTCTTCAGCTCTTCGATGGTGGCGATCACTGCCTTGTCGATGCCGCGCTTCAGGTCCATCGGGTTCATGCCGGCGGCAACGAACTTCATGCCTTCGCGGACGATCGACTGGGCCAGCACGGTGGCGGTGGTGGTGCCGTCGCCGGCGATGTCGGAGGTCTTGGAAGCGACTTCCTTGACCATCTGCGCGCCCATGTTCTCGAACTTGTCCTTCAGTTCGATTTCCTTGGCGACGGAGACGCCGTCCTTGGTCACGGTCGGGGCGCCGAAGGAGCGCTCGAGCACGACGTTACGACCCTTGGGGCCGAGGGTGACCTTGACCGCGTTGGCCAGGATGTTGATACCCGCAACCATGCGCTCGCGCGCCGAATCACCGAACTTAACTTCTTTAGCAGCCATTCTTCAGAACTCCAGAATTATTTCGAAAATTGAATCAGGGACTTGCAGGAGGCTTAGCCTTCAACCACACCCATGATGTCTTCTTCGCGCATGACGAGCAGTTCGTCGCCATCCACCTTCACAGCCTGGCCGGCGTACTTGCCGAACAACACCTTGTCGCCCGCCTTGACAGCCATCGGACGCACTTTGCCGTCGTCGAGGATCTTGCCATTGCCAACTGCCAGCACTTCGCCCTGATCGGGCTTTTCGCCAGCGGAGTCGGGGATCACGATACCGCTGGCGGTCTTGCGTTCGGCTTCCAGACGCTTGACGATCACGCGATCGTGCAGGGGACGAATATTCATCGAGGACACTCCTTCTTTCGGTTTTAACGATGGCGGGGCATACCCGCCGGGATAAATTCGCAGTGGCCGCGGTCGGAACCGGGCTGTTAGCACTCACTGCCAACGAGTGCTAATAATAGGGGCGGGGTTGAGGTATTTCAAGTGCAGGGCAAGAAGAAAAACTGAACTGCCCTTTTTGGGGGCCTTCAGAATGCCACTGCAACACCGAAATGCAGGCGCAGGCGGGCATCGTCATGACCCCAGGCAAGGTCGACCGCCAATGGCCCTGCCGGACTGCGCCAGCGCGCGCCGACACCATATCCAGTGCGCAGACGGAACTCGGCACGCGAATCGGCTGCGTCACCGACATCGACAAAGAAAGCCGCCCCCCAGTCCGGACGGAACCAGCGCACATACTCCGCGCTGCCAGTGGCAAGGTAGCGCCCGCCAACGGTGGCCTCCCCTTCGGTGACGCCCAGGCTCTGGTAGGCATAGCCACGCACGGATTGCGCACCACCCGCACGAAACAGGAAATCCTGCGGGATGCCCTGACGCGAGGGCGCGAGGGTCACGCCCGCTTCGGCACGCAACACCACAACGTCAGACTCGCCGACGGGGAGGTAATGCTGATAACGCCCGTAGAGGCGAACGAAATCCTGGTCCGAAATGGCGATGCTCGCACCGCCGCCGACCTGGACCTCGAGCACATAGCCCTGCCGGGGGTCGAGCAGATCATCGACTGCGCGCTGTACCCACCCCCAGTTCGCGGTCAGGGTGTTGTGACTGCTCGATTCCGCTCCATCAGGACGCAGTTCTTCGTGCTGCAGACGCAGGGTGATCTGGGTTTCGATGTCGCCGCGAACCTTGCTTCGCCCCACCCCCAGTGCCTGGCTTGAGACCTGCAGTCCTTCGAGATCACTGCGATCGATCAGAAAACCGATGCTGTCACGGTGACGGGCGCGATCAGGCGGAAAAAACAGGTCCGAATACAAGGACTGACGGCGCTGCTCCAGGCGCAGGCCGGACGACAACTCCCAGCCCCGATCCAGCAGATTGACGTCGCGATACCCGGCTTCGACGCGATAACCGGTATTGCTCGACACACCGGCACCGAAGCCAATCCGGCGCGACTGCGCTTCGCTGATCTGCACCCGCACCGGCACCGCGCTGGCCAGCGCGCGATCGCGCTCGATGTCGACCACCACGGATGCAAACTGGGGGGCGGATTGCAGCCCGGTCTGGAACGCCAGCAGCGCCTCGCGATCGTAGATGTCGCCCTCGTCGATCGTGCTGTAGCGGGCAACCAGGTCTGCCGGAAGCCGGCTCAGGCCACTCACCTGCAGGGCACCGAGCCGAAAAGTCGGCCCGCTGTCGATGACCACCGACAGCCGGACCGTGGCATCGTCCGGATCGACCTCGGCGCGGGTGGCGGCAAACCGGGCTGCCGCATAGCGCCGGCCGCTGACTGCATCGAGCAGTTGCTGCTTGGCTCGATCCCAGTCGGACTGACGGAAGGGCCGACCCGCAGGAAGCGACCAGGCCGCGCGCAGCGCATCGCGCCGCGCCGCCTGAGCAACATCTTCGGCCAATTCACCCTCGAAACCGACACTGACCTCGGTGATCTGCGCGCGCGCACCGGGCTCCACGACCAGACGCCAGTTGCTGCCCTCGCTTCGGTCGAGCCTGATCTCCGGGCTGAAGTAGCCCTCGGTGGCGAGCAGGTCTGCCACCTCACGCCGCGTGCGTCGTATCAGCGCAGTCCGATCCGGCCCCGCATCGGGGATGGTGAACTCGGTGCCACCTTTCAACAGGCGAACATGCTGCTGCAACAAGTTGCGCAAGCCATCGGGCGCACCCGGCGCATCGAGCGCCACACTCACCCGCTCCTGCGCACCTGCCGTCCCGGCCCCCGCCACGGCAGCGACTGCCGCGGCCAGTTGCAAGGCAAGGAACAGGGACTTACCCCTCAAGGTGATAACCAGTTACCCGGTCGACCTCGCTCTTGGAGCCAAGAATCACCGGAATGCGCTGATGCAGTTTCGAGGGGATGATGTCGAGGATGTGCTCGCGACCCGTGGTTGCCGCGCCGCCGGCCTGCTCGATCAGCATCGCCATCGGATTCGCTTCATACATGAGTCGAAGCTTGCCGCCCTGTGCACGGCACTTCTCGTCGATCGGATACATGAAGATCCCCCCACGGGTCAGCACCCGATGTACGTCGGCCACCATCGACGCCACCCAGCGCATGTTGAAATCGCGCCCGCGTGGCCCGCCCTTGCCCTCCTGCAACTCGCCGATGTAACGTTTGACCGGCTCTTCCCAGTGCCGTGCGTTGGACGCATTGATGGCGAACTCCTGGGTCTCCTCCGGCACCGTCATGAACGGATGGGTATAGATGAAACTGCCCATCTCGCGATCGAGGGTGAAGGCATGGACGCCATTTCCGACGGTCAACACCAACTGGGTGGATGGGCCATACACCGCGTACCCGGCTGCCACCTGCTCACGCCCCGGCTGCAGAAAGCTCTGCTCGGTGGGGTCGCCGCCGCCGGGCGGGTTGCGCAGTACCGAGAAGATGGTGCCGACCGAGATGTTGACGTCGATGTTCGAGGAGCCGTCGAGCGGATCGAACAGCAGCAGGTAGCCGCCCTTGGGGTAATCGAACGGAATCTGGTGCACGGTCTCGACTTCTTCCGAAGCCATTGCCGCGAGGTGGCCACCCCACTCGTTGGCGAGCAGCAGGATTTCGTTGGCGATCACATCCAGCTTTTTTTGCGCCTCGCCCTGCACGTTGTCGGTGCCGGCTTCGCCCAGCACTCCGGCCAGCGCGCCTTTGGATACGTTGACACTGATCGCCTTGACCGCGCGAGCCACGACCTCAAGCAACAGGCGCAGATCGGCCGACACACGGCCGGCGCGCTGTTGCTCGATCAGAAACTGGGTAAGGGTGACACGACGCATTTGCAAAACCCCCGATACGGATGAATGATGTTGTCAGACCGGATTATCCCGCTTCCCGGCCTCCAGTACACCACGAGATACAGCCGCACGGTTATCATCGGCGCCGCTGCGGAACTCCCGCCCGCTCCCGGACTCGTACCGGGAACTTCATATCGAGCACAGCCGACTTATGCATGTGATGGTTCTCGGCGCCGGAATTACCGGCGTCACCACCGCCTGGTACCTCAGACAGGCGGGGTTCGACGTCAGCGTGATCGACCGACAGGCTGAAGCCGGTCAGGAAACAAGTTTCGCCAACGGCGGCCAGATATCGGTCAGCCATCCGGAACCCTGGGCCAACCCTTCAACACCTTTTCTCGCCTTGCGCTGGCTGGGCAGGCATGACGCACCACTGCGTTTCCGGCCCCAGGCCAGTCTGAGCCAGTGGCGCTGGGCGCTGTCCTTTCTACACGAATGCCTGCCCTGGCGTGCATTGCACAACACGGAAGCGATCGCGGCACTCGCGGTCCACAGCCAACGCGAGCTACAGCGCGTACGCGTCGCCGCAGGCATCGAAGACGCCTATGACGCGCGTCAGCAGGGCATCCTGCATCTGTTCTTTGGCGCCACGGAGTTTCGCCACGTCCCCGCACGAGCAGGCCTGCTGCGCCGCCTCGGCATCGAAACGACGGTGTGTACGCCAGCCGAGTGCGTGGCCATCGAACCCGCGCTTGCCACCATGGCCCCCACACTGGCAGGCGGCCTGCACGCACCCGGCGACGAAACCGGCGACGCCATGCATTTCACCCGTGCGCTGGCAGCCGTGCTGGCTCGCGACGGGGTCCGCTTTCACTATGGAACGACAATCGAACGAATTGCGCTCGCGGGCACATCGGTCGATGGGATCGAGGTGCGAGACTCGCATGGTCGCAAGGGTACACTGACAGCGGACGCCTACGTCGTCTGCCTTGGCAGCTTCAGCCCGCTGATGGTGCGCCCGCTCGGCGAGCGTCTGCCGATCTACCCGGTCAAGGGGTACTCGATCACCGCACCGGTGGCCGATCCGGCACGCGCGCCGCAGGTGAGCCTGACTGACGAATCGCGGCGCATCGTGTGCTCGCGGCTGGGTGATCGTCTGCGCATTGCGGGCACTGCCGAACTCAACGGCTATAACCAGAACATCGATCCGGCGCGCGGCCGCGGCATCCTCGAATGGGCTGAAAAACACCTGCCCGGCGCCATCGACCCCGCTCAAGCGCAACTCTGGGCCGGCCTGAGACCGGCCACACCGAGCAACCTGCCCATCATAGGCAAGAGCCGGTGCGGCAAGCTCTGGTTCAACACTGGGCACGGCACACTCGGGTGGACGCTGGCCTGCGGCTCAGCCGACCTGGTGACCGGGATGATAGAGGGCCGGCAGACGGTTGTTCAGTTTCCGGTGCGCGAGGCGGGCTGAGAAAGCGTCCGGGCGCTCAGGCCCCTTCCTTTTCTGCTTGCACCATCGAAGGTGCTGCACAGGCGCAGCCGCCACTTGATTGGCCGTCATCGCACCCACCGTTCGCGGGCGGGGTGATCACACCGGTATCGACGTCGTAGCCGATGCTCTCGAGGTGAAAAGCGAGCGCTGCATCCATGCCGCTGACGTGGTTGTCGAACCAGGCCGGCAACTCCTCCATCAGCCGCCGTCCGAGGAAGGCGTCACCTTTTTCGACCCGGGCGCGTACATCGCGCATCACGACCAGCACGCGATCGTGTTCGGCACGATGACAACCGGGGAAGTTGACCTGCTCCATCCAGCGATTTTCCTGATCGAAATGCGCCTCGGTGTGTGCGACAAAGGCGTCGAGCCGTTCAAGAAACTCCTCAGGAGCGGCATTCGCTACTTCGTTGTAGAAGGTCACGAACTCGCGGTGCGTGTCATCCATCCTGCCCAGACCGAGTTCAAACTGCTCCGACCATTGCATCTGTGCCATCTGTATCTCTCCGGAAAGGCTGCAGCAGCCCGGCTACTTGACGATTTTGAGGTGACTGCCGCGTGGCGGGGGAGCATCCACTTCGGGCGTGGCCGAAGGCGTACCCTCAGACCTGCCCTCAGGCGTGTCCTCGCCGGCAGCATCTCCATCCAGCTCATCTTCACCGACGAGTTCGGGCTCGAAGGCCATACCGTGCCCGTTCTCGCGCGCGTAGACCGCGCTGACGTTGGCCATCGGGATGACGATGTGGTGCACGGCGCCATTGAAGCGAGCCTGAAAGCTCACCATCTCGTTGTCCATCGACAACTGATTGGTGGCGTCGGACGCCACGTTGAGCACGATCTGCCCGTCTTTGGCGTACCCGGGGGGAACGCGCGTGTTTGCATCAACGCGCGCCGCCACGTAAGGCGTGAAGCCCTGATCGACGCACCACTCGTAAATGGCGCGGACCAGGTAAGGCTTGGTGGATACCATTTCGTATGTTCCTGTTCGAATCCGGTGATGCGATGGCTTCAGCCTTCGCATCACCGGACCAACCTGCATGTCAGCGCCGCATCACCTTCTCGGACGGGGTCAGTGCATCGATGAAGCCCTGCCGGCTGAAAATACGCTCGGCATATTTCATCATCGGCGCGGCAGTCTTCGGCAATTCGATGCCGTAGTGCTCAAGGCGCCACAACAGCGGTGCAATGGCCACGTCGAGCATGGAGAACTCGTCGCCGAGCATGAACTTCTGCTTGGTGAAGATCGGTGCGAGCTGGGTCAGGTGATCGCGAACGTGCACGCGGGTCTTGTCTGTTCCCTTCTGATTCGCCTCGAGTGCGGCGATGTGCGCGAACAGCTCATGCTCGAAGGTATGGAGCAACTGTCGGGCACGGGCGCGCATGATCGGATCGGGCGGCATCAGCTGCGGATGCGGGAAACGCTCGTCAATGTATTCATTGATGATGTTCGACTCGTACAGCACGAGATCGCGGTCGACCAACACCGGCACGCGGTTGTGGGGATTGATGATCGCGATGTCTTCGGGCTTGTTGTAGAGGTCGACATCGATCACCTCGAAATCCATGCCCTTCTCAAAGAGCACGATCCGGCAGCGGTGACTAAAGGGATCGGTCGTGCCGGAATAAAGATTCATCATGATGTTGCGACTCCGGATGCAAAAAACAAAAGCGCACCACGCAGAAATTTGCGCGGTGCGTCTGGAGGAAAGCGTGCATCAGGCCTTGCGGCCCGTCACCGTTCCACTCAATGAATGTCCTTCCAATAGTTCTTTTTCAGAGCATAGGTCAGGACGAACAGACCTGCGAGGAAGATCAGCACGAAAGTACCGATGGTCTTGCGCTTGTCTGCAATCGGCTCGGCCATCCACACCATGTAGGAGACGAGGTCGGCAATCGCCTTGTCGTACTCCTGCGCGGACAGCTTGCCGGGCTTGGCCAACTCGAGCGTGGCGCCGTGCTCGCCTGCCTTCGCGACCTGATCACCCTGGAGTTCCCACAACACGTGCGGCATGCCGACGTTGGGGAAAACCAGGTTGTTCCAGCCGGTCGGCCGGTTGGGATCGCGATGGAACTGGCGCAAGTAGGTATAGAGCCAGTCAGCACCGGTGCCAAACTCCGACGAACGCGCACGGGCGGTCAGGGTCAGGTCGGGCGGCGGCGCGCCAAACCAGGCCTTGGCCTCGTCACGGCGCATCGCGATTTTCATCAGGTCACCGGTCTTGTCGGCAGTGAACAGAAGGTTGTCGCGAATCGCCTGCTCGCTCAGACCGATCTCGGTCATGCGGTTGTAACGCACGAACGAAGCGCTGTGACAGCTCAGACAGTAATTGACGAAGAGCTTGGCCCCGTGCTGCAGCGCAGCCGGATCCGTGCTCACTGGTGCCTTGTCGAGATGCAACTCGGCACCAGCCGCCATCACCATCGCCGGGGCAAACAGGGCGACGGCAAAGGCACGCTTGATGAGATTGATTACACGCGATTTCATTTGAAATTCACCCTTTCCGGTTCGGGTTTGCACTTGTCGAGCTTGCTGTACCACGGCATGGCCAGGAAGAAGGCGAAGTACAGTACCGAGCAGATCTGTGCCAACAGGGTACGACCCGGGGTCGGAGGCAACACGCCAAGATAGCCGAGGATGAAGAAGCACACCACGAAGATCGCGATCGC
The DNA here is from genome assembly GCA_030656215.1 of Azoarcus sp. Taxonomy (GTDB): domain Bacteria; phylum Pseudomonadota; class Gammaproteobacteria; order Burkholderiales; family Rhodocyclaceae; genus Parazoarcus. The sequence continues at coordinate 87,417 of JAUSOD010000012.1, read as the reverse complement.
GCTCTTGAAGATCGGCCCCTTGTAGCGGATCGACTTCACCGGACTGCGGTCCAGCCACGGCAGGAAGGCAATGATCACCACCGATGCACCCATGCCCACCACGCCCCAGAACTTGGCGTCCAGCCCGAACAGCGGGTAGGTGATCGCACGCAGCACCGAATAGAACGGGGTGAAGTACCACACCGGCGCGATGTGCGGCGGCGTGACCAGCGGGTCGGCCGGCAGGAAGTTGTTGAACTCGAGGAAGTAGCCACCGCCTTCGGGCGCGAAGAACACCACCGCGCTGAAGAAGAACAGGAACACCACAGTGCCGACGATATCCTTCACCGTGTAATACGGATGGAAGGGGATGCCGTCGAGCGGGATGCCATTGGCGTCTTTCTTCTTCTTGATTTCCACCCCGTCCGGGTTGTTCGAGCCAACCTCGTGCAGCGCGATGATGTGCGCAGCCACCAGACCGATCAGGATCAGCGGTACGGCGATGACGTGGAAGGCGAAGAAGCGGTTCAGCGTGGCGTCGGACACGACAAAGTCACCACGGATCACCAGCGACAGATCGGGCCCGATGATCGGAATCGCGGAGAACAGGTTGACGATCACCTGTGCGCCCCAGAATGACATCTGTCCCCATGGCAGCAGATAGCCCATGAACGCTTCGGCCATCAGCACCAGGAAAATCAGCGTGCCGAAGATCCAGATCAGTTCGCGTGGTTTGCGGTAGGAACCGTAGATCAGCCCGCGGAACATGTGCAGGTAGACCACGACGAAGAACGCAGACGCCCCGGTGGAATGCAGATAGCGGATCAGCCAGCCGCCAGGCACATCACGCATGATGTACTCGACGCTGGCAAAGGCCACCGGCACGCCGGAGGCGTTCAGGGAAGCATCGGGCTTGTAGTGCATGACCAGGAAGATCCCGGTCAGAATCTGGATCACCAGCACGAGCAAGGCCAGAGAACCGAAGAAGTACCAGAACTTGAAGTACTTCGGAGCGTAGTACTCGGTCAGGTGCCCCTTGATGGACGATGTCAGCGGAAAACGCTCATCGACCCAGTTCAGCAAGGCTTGTGATTTGGTCGTCATCGCTTATGCCTTTCCGTCATCGCCAACGAGAATGGTGGTATCCGCAAGATACTTGTACGGCGGAATCTCCAGGTTATCCGGCGCCGGCATGCTCTTGTAGACGCGACCTGCCAGGTCGAAAAGCGACCCGTGACAGGGACAAAGAAACCCACCCGGCCAGTCGGCAGTCATACCCGCCTCGGCGCCCGGCTTGAACTTCTCCGAAGGCGAACACCCGAGGTGAGTACAAATCCCGACCGTTACCAGATATTCCGGCTTGATCGAACGGTGCTTGTTCTTCGCATAATCCGGCTGTTGCGGCTTGTTCGACTCCGGATCGCTCAGGTTCGGCTCGGACTTATCCAAGGCCGCCAGCATTTCCGGCGTACGACGAAGCACCCAGACCGGCTTGCCGCGCCACTCGACCGTCATCATCTCGCCCGGTGCAAGTCCACCGACATCCACTTCGACCGGTGCGCCTGCTGCCTTCGCACGCTCGGAAGGCGTCAGACTGGCAACGAACGGCACTGCGGTCGCCACGGCGGCTACGCCACCTACGGCAGACGTCGCCAGCAACAAGGTGCGGCGGCCGCTGTCCATCTTTTGTTCAACGCTCATGACCCTCTTCCCAGAAAGGAAAACGAAAGACCTGGATACAAAAACCAACGGATTATAGCGAACTCACTGCAACAGAGAAAGCCGATGTAGCCAAGACATTGAGCAGTCAAGGATTTCAAGCCCTCATACAGGCCGCATTTGTCCACAAAACCCGCCCGGATTCTGCACTGCACAAATAAAATCTAAAATCTAAAGGGCACGCCGTTCGACCAAGGCCTGGGCAATGGTACCGATATCGGTGTGTTCCAGCTCCCCGCCAACCGGCACCCCGCGCGACAAGCGGCTGACCGACAAGCCCCGCGCCGCAAGCAGCGTGGCGAGCGTGTGCGCTGTTGCCTCGCCTTCATTGGTGAAATTGGTGGCGAGTATCACTTCGTTCACCTTGCCATCGGCCGCGCGCGCCAGCAACTTGTCGAGCTTGAGCTCACGCGGGCCGATGCCATCGAGGGGCGAAAGACGGCCCATCAACACGTAATACAGCCCGTTGTAGGACTGGGTTTGCTCGATCATGGCCAGATCAGCGGGCATTTCCACCACGCACAACTGGGACGCGTCGCGTCGCGGATTGGCGCAACGCTGGCAGACCGACGTTTCGGCAAAGGTATTGCAGCGCTCGCAGTGGCGCAACACCTCGAGCGCATGGCCCATTGCGCGTGCCAGACGAGTCGCCCCGCGCTGGTCGCGCTGCAACAGATGATAAGCCATGCGTTGCGCCGACTTCGGGCCAACCCCGGGCAGGCAGCGCAATGCATCGATCAACTCGTCCAGACTCGAAGGTGACATAGAATCAGAACGGGAGTTTGAATCCCGGCGGCAGATTCAAGCCCGAGGTGAAGCCGGCCATGCGTTCCTGTGTGGTGCTTTCGACCTTGCGCACGGCGTCATTGAGCGCAGCGGCAACGAGATCCTCGAGCATTTCCTTGTCATCCATCACCGAATCGTCGATGACGACGCGACGCACATCGTGCTTGCAGGTCATGATGACCTTTACCATGCCGGCGCCGGCCTGACCTTCGACCTCGACGCTACCGAGCTGGTCCTGCATCTTCTTCATGTTTTCCTGCATCTGCTGGGCCTGCTTCATCAGGCCTGCAATACCGCCTTTCATCATGATAAAAACTCCTCAAAGTGAGATGGTTGATTCAGAGGGGCCTGACCGACGCTTCGACCAGGGTGGCGTCGAAGCGCTCGATCAACTCGCGTACGAAGGGGTCGCTCTCGAGCGCGGCCACGGCGACCGCGTGGCGCGCGCGACGCTCGATCTCGTCGCGCTGGGCCGGTGTCTCGCCGGCAATCGCACCGACATCGATACGGATCTTCAGCGGGCGGGCGAGCGCCGCGGCCAACTGATCCTGCACGCGCTCGACCGCTGCGCGGTTCATGTCGAGCAGGTGGCGATGGGTGTCGGACAGGCGCAGCGTCAGCAACTCGTCCGCACAATTTACCCATTCGCAATGCTGGGCGAACTCGCGCACCAGACCACCGAGACCCAGCCCACGTACCACGCTGCGCCAGTCTCCCGCTGCAAATGCAGCGGCGACGGCGGCATCTGGCGCGGGTTCTGCGGATCGTGTCAAGGAAGGCGGTGACGCCGCGGCGAGCGGCACGGCCGGCTCGACGTGATTGCTAACGCTGACGGGGACTTCGCGGGGGGCCGGACGCGAGGCGGCACGAGGGAGCTGGACGGGCGCGGAAACGGGCGCAGGCAGCACTTGCGTCGGAACGGAATCCTGATCCGCTTCATCCGCAAAGCTCGGCGCACCGCCCGAATAGCCTGCGTCGTGCACCATCGCCTCGGGGGGCAAATCCTCCCACGGCGCGACATCGCTTCCAGACGCCTTGCTCTGTACTGCTGGCGTCCGTGCGCTCGGCGCCACCTCAGGCGCGGTCGGCTCAGCCTTCACGGACGGCACCGCCGCCGGGGGCGGCGATGCCAAAGCCACCCGCGGTGTGGGTTTGGCCTCCACCCGCACGGCGGCTGGCGCCACAGTGGCCGTTGCCGGTATCGTTCGTACCGACGGGGGGGCTTTCGGCGCGGGCGGCAGCGCCTTGGCCTGCCCGCTTCCACCGCCACCAGCAAGCGCAACCGAGCCAAGCGCAGCCGGCTGCTCCGGGCGGAAGGCATGCAGACGCAGCAAGGTCATGGTGAAACCGGTGTACTCGTCCGGCGCCAGCGCGAGTTCGTCGCGGCCATGGATTGCAATCTGGTAGGCCAGTTGCAAGAATTCGGGATCGAACTGTGCTGCATGGGGCTCGAGCCGCTGACGCTCCAGCTCGTCGGCGAACGCGGCCGGCGCAAACTGCACCAGCGCCACCCGGCCGAGCATCGACGCCAATGCCTGCAGCGCGGCATCGAAGGACAGGCTGCGCATCTCCATGTCGTCGGCCACCGCCAGCAGCGCACCGACGTCACCGGCGGCCAGCGCATCGAGCACCGCGTGCAGGTGATCGTCGCCCACGGTACCGAGCATGTGGGTGACCTGCTCCTCGAGCACCGTGCCCGCACCATGCGCGATGGCCTGGTCGAGCAGCGACAGCGCGTCGCGCATCGAGCCGCTCGCGGCCTTGGCGATATGGCGCAGCGCACCGGGCTCGAACGCCACCGACTCGGCCTCGAGCACATGGGCGAGGTGATCGACGATCGCCCCGTGCGGCATCTGCTTGAGGTTGAACTGCAGGCAGCGCGACAGCACGGTGACCGGGATCTTCTGCGGGTCGGTTGTCGCCAGGATGAACTTGACGTGCTCCGGCGGCTCTTCGAGCGTCTTCAACATGGCGTTGAACGCATGCCCGGTGAGCATATGGACTTCGTCGATCATGTACACCTTGTAGCGCCCCTGGGACGGCGCATACACCGCCTTGTCGAGCAAGGCCGCCATATCGTCGACGCCACGATTGGAAGCGGCATCCATCTCGAGGTAGTCCGGAAAACGGTCGGCGTCGATTGCGCGACAGGTATCGCATACCCCACATGGTTCGGCGGTGATGCCGGTCTCACAGTTGAGCGCCTTGGCAAGAATGCGCGAAATCGTGGTCTTGCCCACGCCGCGCGTACCGGTAAACAACCAGGCGTGATGCAACCTGCCAGTGGACAGCGCATGCGACAGCGCCCGGACCACGTGCTCCTGACCGATCAGCGTACCGAAGGACTTCGGCCGCCACTTACGTGCGAGAACCTGATAGCTCATGGCGACGGATTCTAGCAGAGCGATGCACACCGCCCGATGCAAAAACATGCCACCCCATAGCGTTTCACCATGGAAAATATAACTACAATTCATTGGAACTATAGAAATCAGCAACTAAGATGAAGTCACCGACTGGGTCATTCGCACCCGTCGCACCCAAGTCTTGGCGGAGAAGGAAGCATGGCCGCAATCTGGATCTCAAGGAACGAGCTGCTTGAACTGTTTTGCTCGATCTGCGCCGAGCTTGCACAGGCGGCCTGAGCACTTGTGCACTTCGGGACGGGAGGCAACACGGATGGAAAACACTCACCACCTGGAGGCAAGAGGCCCGCGGAGAACACCACGGCCCGATCAGCCCCGGCCGCCGCGCCTGCCACGGGCTGGTGACGGACAGCGGATCATTGCCGAGTTACTGGCGGAAGCGGGCATCACCGTGAATGGGCGGCGGTCGTGGGACATGAGCATCCATCATCCCGACACCGCCGATCGGATTCTGGCGCGCGGCAGTCTGGGGCTGGGCGAGAGCTATATGGATGGATGGTGGGATTGCGGGCAACTCGACGAATTCATCGCCCGCGTGCTGAGCGCCCGCCTCGAAGAGAAAGTCGGCACCCACACGCTGGTGGTGCAGGGATTGCGCGCACGCCTGTTCAATCTGCAAAGCAGACGGCGAGCGTGGCAGGTCGGCAAGATGCACTACGACCTCGGCAACGACTTCTTCAAGACCATGCTCGACAGTCACCTGGCCTATACCTGCGGCTACTGGGCCGACGCCCGGACGCTGGAAGAAGCGCAAACGGCCAAGCTCGACCTGATCTGCCGCAAGCTCGGCCTGAAGCCCGGCATGCGCCTGCTCGACATCGGCTGCGGCTGGGGCAGCCTGATGAAATATGCGGCCGAACACTACGGTGTTTCATGCCTGGGACTGAGCATTTCCGAAGAGCAAACCAGCCACGGCCAGACGCGATGCAACGGACTCGACGTCGAATTCCGCCTGCAGGACTACCGCAGCTTCAACCCCAACGGAACCGAACAGTTCGACCGTATCGCCTCGATCGGCATGTTCGAACATGTCGGCCACAAGAACTACCCCGTCTTTTTCGACATGGTGCGGCGCAGCCTGAAGGACGACGGTCTTTTCCTGCTCCACACCATAGGCAAGAACCTGCGCCGCATGCCGACCGACCCGTGGATCGACCGCTATATCTTTCCCAACGGCGATCTGCCTACGCTCGGCCAGATCGCCGATGCCACCGAGCGCAGCTTCATCATCGAGGACGTGCACAACTTCGGCGCCGACTACGATCGCACGCTGATGGCATGGCATGAACGTTTCGAGGCTGCCTGGCCCGATTTCGCCGAACGCTACAGCGAACGCTTCCATCGGATGTGGCGCTACTACCTGCTCGCCTGCGCCGGCACCTTCCGCGCCCGCAGCAACCAGCTGTGGCAGATCGTGCTCTCCCCGTTCGGCGTCGCGGGCGGATACCGCAGGCCATAGCGATACTCACTGACTATGGTTTAAATTTTTTCATTCAATTAGACCTATCATAACCTGACGCCCATACTGATGACATTCCCCGGACATCTATCCGGGTAGCGAATCGAAAGAGGAGTCGTCATGGTTGCCAAGGTCGCCCGTCTGCATTTTCAGCCTGCCAGCGCGGCGGGTGCGCTGCGCGCCATCAGCGGCTGGCTGATCGCCCTCACCGGCCTCGCACTCCTGGTCGCCCAACTCGTGAGCGGCATTGAGCACCTCGACGGACCGATGTCCGGCGCCGTCAGCGGTGGTGCCATGGCGGCCGCGGCCACCGCGCTGGGCGCCGTACCGGTGCTGGTGATGCGCCGCATCAGCGCCGGCGTGCAGGGCATGTTGCTCGGCTTCAGCGCCGGCGTGATGCTGGCAGCCAGCGTGTTCTCGCTGCTGCTGCCGGCCTTCGACGCCGCCCAGACGCAAGGCGCCTCAAGCAATGGCGCCGCCCTGCTGGTCGCGATCGGGCTCGGTGCCGGGGCTGCGCTGCTGCTGGCGATGGACCGTGCGCTGCCGCATACCCATGCACCGGACGGCTCGCGCACCGGCACCGCCGTGTGGCTCTTTGTGTTCGCGATTGCGGTGCATAACATTCCGGAAGGCCTCGCCATCGGCGTGGCCAGCGGCTCGATCGGCGGCAATGCAGTGGCGACCGGCATCTCGTTGCAGAACGTGCCCGAAGGCCTGATCGTCGCGATCGCGCTCGTCACCGCGGGCTACTCGCGCCTGTTTGCCTTTGCGGTAGCGACGGTGTCGGGCCTGATGGAACCGATCGCCGCGGTGTTCGGCTCGATGATGGTCTCGACCTCGACCGCCCTGCTGCCGTGGGGCCTGGCGGGCGCGGCCGGGGCGATGCTGTTCGTGGTCAGCCACGAGATCATTCCGGAATCGCATCGGCGCGGGCACGAAACCCTGGCCACCAGCGGGTTGATCGTCGGTTTCGTGGCGATGATGCTGATGGATACGCTGCTGGGTTGAGCGTCAGCGATGGTGATCGGGGCCAGGACGGGTTTCCCGCCCATCAGCCGGAGTGCGATACGTTTCAGGCCGCCTTGGCACAGCATCCGCACGCCAGACGTACAAAAGGGCGTCTCCGTGCGGAGACGCCCTTTTCATGTTCGGGGTGGCGAGCCCAACCCCCGGCACTTGCAGGGAACGGCTGTGGCTGCTGCCTTCCGGCCCTGACCAGGTTCACCGCGCTGCAATGCGGGGAGACCCGCCACGGGGCGCACTATACCAGCGATTCCCCCGCGCCGTCAGCCACGATGTACGGACAGTCGCATGGAACACGTATACTTGGTCGCTAGCTGCGGCAGCACAGCGCCGCCAGATCCGCTTGATCCACACTCCGTCATTTTCGGCAAGGAGCCCCTGCCCATGCTTGATGCCCAGGCCCGCCTCAACATCCGATACGGCAGCAACACCATCCCTGCCCCGCACAGCTGGAGTCCGATCATCGACAGCCTGCTCGGCCACTCCTCGGTGCGCAGTTATCTCCCCGACCCGGTCAGCGACGATCAGCTCACCGCCATCATCGCCGCGGCCCAGTCCGCCGCAAGCTCGTCCAACCTGCAGGCGTGGAGCGTGGTTGCGGTGCGCGACCCGGCCAAGCGCGCTGCCCTGGCAGACTACGCCGGCGGTCAGGCCCATGTTCGCGAGGCGCCGCTGCAACTGGTGTGGCTCGCCGACCTCGCCCGCCTGGAAAAAATTGCAGCCGAGAACGAACGTCCCAGTGCCGCACTCGACTATCTCGAGATGTTCCTCGTCGGCGTCATCGACGCCGCCCTGGCCGCGCAGAATGCGGTCTCCGCCGCAGAGTCGCTGGGGCTCGGCACCGTGTACATCGGCGGCATGCGCAACAAGCCGGAAGCGGTGGCCGAATTGCTCCAGCTGCCGCCAAGAGTCGTCGCCGTATTCGGCATGTGCGTCGGCACCCCCGACCCGGCCAAGCCGGCTTCGATCAAACCGCGTCCGCCGCAGTCGGTGGTGGTGCACCACGACAGCTACTCGCTAACGGCCCAAGGCGCGGGCATCGAGGCTTACAACACGGCCATGGCCCGGTTCTACGAGGAACAGCAAATGAATGTGCATGGCACCTGGGCGGTGCACTCGGCCAAACGCATCGCCGGCCCGGAGACGCTGTCGGGGCGCGACCACCTGGTCGAGGCATTGCACAAGCGCGGCTTCCCGCTGAAATGACCCAAGCCGGGGCGACCACCCGGCCGCCCTCGCCTTGCACCTCAATACTGCCCGGCCACCACGCCGACCTGACCCACGGAGCCCTCACGATGCGCAAACGTGAAAACAGCCTGACCACCGACCAGAAAGCACTTGCAATCAACCTCGACAAGTTCAAGTACGGCTCGATCGTCGAGATCGGCGCCGGACAGGAGGTGGCGCGCCGCTTCTTCCATGTCGGCGCGGCTGCCGGCACCGTCGCCAAGACCATGTCAGCCTACGACATGGCCGTCAGCGACGACATCTACGGCCATGTCGACCGCTACGTCAGTCGTGCCCGGCTGATGCAGATGCTGGACAAGGAGTTCACCCAGGTCGTCGACCGCCTGACCCACGTGCGCCCGAAGAACACCACCTTCTTCGCCTACGCGGCCACCGTGACCGCACGCAGTTTCAAGCAGAAGAACGAGTGCCACGGCTGGATCGGCATCCGCCTGCAACTGCACCCGGGCGCCGCGCCCAGCGACGTGATCATGCACGTTCGCATGCTCGACAACGACAACGCGATGCAGTCGGAGGCGCTCGGCATTCTGGGCGTCAACCTGATCCACGGCGCCTTTTTCCATCACGACAATCCCGAGTGGGTGGTAGAAGGCCTGGCCGACGGGCTTGGCCCGGAGCGCATCGAAGTGGACCTGATCCACTTCTCCGGCCCCTATTTCGAGGAGGTCGAGAACCGGCTGATGAACCTCCACCTGATCAGCAGCTGGCTCACCCGCGCGGTGATCTTCAGCCCGGCGGGCGAGGTGGTGGTGCCCGGCGAGCTGCTGTACCGCAAGCCCATGCTGGTGATCCGGGGCACGTTCAAACCGGTCACCTGCGTCAACGTCGACATGATGCTGGGCGGGCAGAAGCGGTTCAGCCAGGAGTCGGCGGTGGATGAAAGCGAGATCCTGTCGCTCGCCGAGATCACGATGAACTCGCTCGTCAGTGGCGACAATATCGACGGCGCCGATTTCCTCGCCCGCATCGACCTGCTCGCCTCGCAGGGCTACACCGTGATGATCTCGGACTATGTCCGCTTCTTCCGCCTGCGCGCCTACCTGCGGCGCTATACCCAGAAGCCGATCGGCATCGTCCTGAGCGTACGCGATCTGGAGGTGCTGTTCGACGAGAAGTACTACGAAGGCCTGGAGGGCGGCATCCTCGAAGCTTTCGGCAAGCTGTTTCCGGACAATACCCACGTCTATGTCTATCCGTCGCGCCGTCACGGCGCAGCCGAAATGGTGACGCTCGACAACGTCCCGGTGCCCGCGCATCTGCGCCACCTTCTTACCCACCTGAAAGAAAACGGCAAGCTGGTCGCCATCGAACCGCAGGATGAAAGCCACCTCGAAATCGACTCATCGGAAACCCTCGCCGGCCTGCGCCGCGGACGAGGTAACTGGGAGGAGGAGGTGCCCGAAGGCGTCGCCCAGCGCATCATCGCCAACCGGCTGCTCGGTTACGACTCGGAATGATCCCGGCGCGCGCGTCCGGACCAGGCGATGGCCCCCGATTCGCCGTCGCGCAGGGCGCAGTCAGCACCTATACTCAACCGAGCAAGCTTGAGTATCGGGAGCCATCATCCTCAAGACCCACGCCAGTTGTGGAGTCGGCGCCCTCGTTGACTTCTCCGGCTGCGCCACCCATGCCCTGGTCGAGGATGGACTGCAGGTTCTGCTCAACCTCGATCACCGGAGCGCGCGCGGTGCCGAGGAGGAGACCGGCGACGGCACCGGACTCCTGTTGCAGACGCCGCATGCGCTGTTCGCCGAGGAGGTCGACGGCCTGCCGGCGGCGGGTTGCTATGGCGTAGGCCAGGTCTTTCTGCCGCGCGATGCGCGCCGCCGCGACCACCTGCGCCAGCTGATCGAGTCGGTGAGTGACGAGCGCGGTTTCGGGCTCGTCGGCTGGCGCGAGGTGCCGGTCGACCCCGCCGGGCTCGGGCGCACCGCGGCCGAGTCGCGACCCGCGGTGTGGCAGTGCTTTGTGGTGCCGCGCGAACGACTCGCCCCCGAGCTGCTGGATGTGCGCCTCTATGTGCTGCGCCGTGCCATCGAGCGCGCTGCCGCCACCGAGCACGGGCACGGCAGCGGGCATGAACTCTTTTACCTGTGCTCTCTCGATCGGCGTACCGTCGTCTACAAGGGGTTGCTCACCTGCGCGCAACTGCCGCGCTTCTATCCGGATCTGAGCGACCCGCGCATGGCCTCCGCAATGGTGCTGGTACACGCGCGCTTCTCGACCAACACCCTGGGTGCGTGGGATCTCGCCCATCCCTACCGCCGCCTGGTGCACAACGGTGAAATCAATACCCTGCGCGGCAACCTCAACTGGCTGCACGCGCAGGAAGCGGAGATGGCCTCGACCCGGCTCGAGGCCGAGCTCGCGACCAGCCTGCCGGTGACCGGAGAAGATCGCAGCGACAGCGCGGTGTTCGACAACGTGCTCGAGTTGCTGATGCTCGCCGGCCGCAGCCTGCCGCACGCACTGCGCATGATGATCCCCGAGGCGTGGCACCGCGACCGCTTCATGGAACCGGCGCGGCGCGACTTCTACGCCTGGCACGCCGCGCTGATGGAACCATGGGACGGCCCCGCGCTGGTGGTGGCGACCGACGGCGCGCGCGTCGCGGCGATCCTCGACCGCAACGGCCTGCGGCCCTGCCGCTACTGCCTCACCCGCGACCGCCGCCTGATCCTCGCCAGCGAGACCGGAGTACTGGAAATCCCGGCCCACGACATCGTGCTGCAGGGACGGCTCAGACCCGGCCAGTTGCTCGTAGCCGACATCGAGCGTGGCGGCATCGTCCCCGAGGCGGAAGTGTTTGCCGAACTCACCCGCCCGCCCTACGGCGAGTGGCTGCGCACGCACCAGCTGAGCCTGCGCGAACTGGTCGCCACCGCCGCGCCGCACGCCACTGCGCCGCAGGCCACCACGCCACGCGGTACTGCAATCCCCGCCGAGCTCGAGCGCCTGCAACGCGCCTTCGGCTACACCGGCGAGCTGCTCGGCGCACTGCTGGAGAAGATGGCCGCCGCGGGCAAGGACCCGGTCGGATCGATGGGCGACGACACCCCGCCCGCCGTGCTCTCAGCCCGCCAGCGGCCACTGTTCGACTATTTCAAGCAGCAGTTCGCGCAGGTCTCCAACCCGCCGCTCGACTACCTGCGCGAGGCCCTGGTGACCGCGCTGGCCGCGCCCGTCGGCCGCCACCGCAACCTGCTCGCCGCGAGTCCCGAGCACTGCCGTCAATTGCTCCTCGATTCGCCGGTCCTGTCCGACGCCGAACTGGCCGCGATCGAAGGGCTGGCAACGGTGCCGCGCAATGGCATCCGCGCCTGCCCGATCGAGCTCGGCTTCGTGCCGGCCGTCGCGCTCGGCGCAGCCATCGAGCGCCTGTGCGCCGATTGTGTCGCGGCGATCGAGGCCGGCTGCGAGATCCTGATCCTCACCGACACCGCGCTCGGCCCCGGGCGCCTTGCCATCCCCAGCCTGCTCGCGGTCGCCGCGGTGCATCACCACCTGATCCGCAGCGGCCTGCGCATGCGTGCGGCGCTGGTGCTCAGTTCGGGCGAGCCGGCAACCGTGCATCATCTGTGCACCCTGCTCGGCTACGGTGCCGACGCGGTGCACCCGTGGCTGGCCTATCGCAGCATCGAAGCCCTTGCCGCCAGGCGCGGGGCAAAGCTCACCGCCGACCCGCTCGCGGCCTATCGCGCCGCACTCGAAGGCGGCATCTTCAAGGTCATGGCCAAGATGGGCATCTCCACCCTGGCAAGCTACAAGGGCGCACAGATCTTCGAGGCGACCGGTCTCGCGCGCGAACTCGTGGACGCGTATTTCACCGGCACCGCCTGCGCGCTGCCCGGGGCCGGGCTGGACCAGTTCGAGCGCGAGCTGCGCGAGCGCCATGCGTTCGCCTGGGGCGCGCAGGCACCGGGTAACGAGGTACTGCCGCACGGCGGCGAACTCTACTGGCGGCGCGACGGCGAGCACCACCACTGGAACCCGTACACCATCGGCAAGCTGCAGCAGGCCGCGCGCGAGCACGACCGCGGGGCCTACCGCGACTTCGCCGCCGCGTCCAACGGCGCCGACGGCAGCCTGCCCAACCTGCGCAGCCTGCTCGAGTTCGACTCCGGCCATGCCATCACCATCGACGAGGTCGAGCCGCGCGCCGCCATCCTCGCCCGCTTTGCCACCGGCTCGATGTCCTTCGGCTCGCTCAGCCGCGAGGCGCACGAGGCGCTGGCGGTGGCGATGAACCGCCTTGGCGGCACCTCGGGCACCGGTGAGGGCGGCGAGCAGGTCGAGCGCTTCGGCACCGAGCGCGCGTGCAGCATGAAGCAGGTGGCAAGCGGGCGCTTCGGCGTCACCGCACACTATCTCGCCAGCGCCCGCCAGATCGAGATCAAGATGGCTCAGGGCTCCAAGCCCGGCGAAGGTGGCGAGTTGCCGGGCGGCAAGGTGGACGCGGGGATCGCCGAGGTGCGCTTTACCGTGCCCGGGATCGGCCTGATCTCGCCCCCGCCGCACCACGATATCTACTCCATCGAGGATCTGGCGCAGCTCATCCATGACCTCAAGTGCGCCAACCCCAGCGCCGAGATCCACGTCAAGCTGGTGGCCAAGGCCGGCGTCGGCACCATCGCCGCCGGGGTGGCCAAGGCACGTGCCGATGCGGTCCTGATCTCGGGCGACAGCGGCGGCACCGGGGCCTCGCTGAAGACCTCGATCAAGGGCGCCGGCGGGGCCTGGGAGCTGGGGCTCGCGGAAACCCATCGGGTGCTGATGGCGAACCGCCTGCGCTCGCGCATTCGCGTGCGTGCGGACGGTGGCTTGCGCAGCGGGCGCGACGTCGTCATCGCCGCCCTGCTCGGCGCCGAGGAGTATGGCTTTGGCACCGCGCCCCTGGTCGCGCTGGGCTGCATCATGCTGCGCAAGTGCCATTGCAACACCTGCTCGGTCGGCATCGCCACCCAGGACCCGGCGCTGCGCGAGCGCTTCGCCGGCGCGCCCGAACACGTCATGAACTACCTCGGCTTCGTCGCCGACGAGGTGCGCGAACTGATGGCGCAACTCGGCTTTCGCACCATGGACGCCATGATCGGCCGCGTCGACCGGCTCAAGGCGCGTGACACCGCCCACCCGAAGGGAGTCGCCATCGACCTGTCGGCGCTGCTCGAAGCCGCCACCGGCGAAGACGTGCCGCGCAAGGTGCGCGACCAGGACCACAAACTCGGCGCCAAGATCGACCACGGCGTGATCGCGAACGCGCACGCGGCGCTGGAACGCGGCGAGCCGGTGACCCAGCATCTGGCCATCCGCAATCGCGACCGCAGCTTCGGCACCCTGCTCAGCTACGAGCTCACCCGCCGCCACGGCGCCGCCGGGCTGCCGCCGGATACCATCCGCCTGTTCTGCAGCGGACACGCCGGCCAGAGTTTCGGGGCCTTTCTATGCCCTGGAATCAGCCTTCACCTGGTGGGTGACGCCAACGACTACGTCGGCAAGGGGCTCTCGGGCGGACACATCGCGGTCGCAACCCCGCCCGACGCCGGGTTCAAGGCCGAGCACAGCATCATCATCGGCAATGTCGCGCTGTACGGCGCCACCGCGGGCGAAGCGTACTTCAACGGTCACGCCGGCGAGCGCTTCGCGGTGCGCAACTCGGGCGCACGCGCGGTAGTCGAGGGCGTCGGCGAACACGCCTGCGAGTACATGACCGGCGGCACCGTCGTTATCGTGGGGCCGGTCGGCCGGAACTTCGGTGCCGGCATGAGCGGGGGCATCGCCTATGTGTTTGACGCCGACGGCAAGTTCCGCGACCGCCTGAGCGACGAACCGCTGCGCCTCGAAGCCCTCGACGACCCGCAGGACATCGCCCTGGTGCAACGCATGCTGACCCGCCACGCGATGTGCACCGGCAGCGTCGGGGCACGCCGCGCACTCGAGCACTGGCACACCAGCCGCACCCGCTTCGTCAAGGTGATCCCCGCGGCCTACGCCCGGGTGCTCGCGCACCAGCGCCGCGCGGACGCCGAGCGCCCCTGCGCCGCCCCGCCCGCAGTACCCGCGCCTCCCGCGCCTCCCGCAAGCGAGAATCACCCGGACGGCTACCGGCGCCACCCGCGCATCCCCATTGCCTACCGGCCACCCCGCGAACGGGTGCGCGACTACCGCGAGATCTACGCACCCTCGTGGGACGGCGCTCAGCTGCGAATCCAGGGCGAGCGCTGCATGGACTGCGGCGTGCCCGCCTGCATGGGGGGCTGCCCGATTGGCAACCGCATCCCGGAGTGGAACGACCTGGTGTCGCGCAACACCTGGCGCGAGGCCCTGGATCGCCTGCACGCCACCAACAATTTTCCCGAGTTCACCGGCTACACCTGCCCGGCCCCGTGCGAACCGGCGTGCACGCTGGCACTCAGCGCCGAGCCGGTGACGATCAAGAACATCGAGCGCGCAATCGTGGACCACGCCTGGGCCGAGGGCTGGATCGTTCCGCAGCCACCCCGCCAGCGCAGCGGGAAGCGCGTCGCCGTCGTCGGCTCCGGGCCGGCGGGGCTCGCCGCCGCACAGCAACTCAACCGCGCAGGCCACCATGTGACCGTATTCGAGCGCGACGACCGCATCGGCGGGCTGCTGGTATATGGCATTCCGGACTTCAAGCTGGCCAAGCACCGTGTCGAACGGCGGGTCGCACAGCTGGCCACGGAAGGGGTCGAGTTCCGCACCGGCGTCGAGGTCGGCAGCGTGCTGCCACTCGCGCGCCTGCAGCGTGATTTCGACGCGGTATGCCTCGCCGCAGGCGCGCTCGCACCGCGCGACGTTGCCATCTCCGGGCGCGAGCTGGCAGGCATCCATTTCGGCCTGCCCTTCCTGGTGGCCGAAAACCGACGCCAGGCCGGGCGCCCGCCGGCGACCCCGATCGACGCACGGGGCCGACGCGTGGTCGTGCTCGGCGGCGGCGACACCGGCGCCGACTGCGTGGCCACCGCGCATCGCCAGGGCGCGGCCCGGGTGGTTCAGGTCAGCATACACGCCAAGGCGCCCGCGGTGCGACCGGCCGGCAATCCGTGGCCGGCGTATCCCGCAACCCACGAGACCACCTATGCGCTCGCCGAGGGCGGCAGGCAGGCCTTCGCCCTGAACTCGGCCGAGTTCCTCGATACCAACGGCGACGGCCATGTCGATGCAATCACCTTCGAACGCGTACGCTGGACCCGCGATGCGGCGGGGCGGCGCCTCGCCAAGGAGACACTCGAAACGGGCATCCGGGTCGAGACCGACCTGGTGCTGATCGCCGCCGGCTTCGCCGGCCCGCAGCTCGAACCCTTCGCCGGGGCGGGCCTGGAGGCGACAACGCGCGGGACCATCGCCACCGACGCCGCGATGATGACTGCGCTGCCCGGGGTGTTCGCCGCCGGCGACGCCCGCCGCGGCCCCTCGCTCGTGGTATGGGCGATCGGCGAGGGTCGCGATGTCGCCCGCGCCATCGATCGCTACCTGAATGGCGCAAGCTGTCTGCCCGCAAGCCTCGCCACCCCCAATCCGCCGCTGCGCGCGCGCGGACTTTAAGCGATCGACGCCCACATCCCACATGCGGAGCGAGCGCATCGAGACCGATCCGCAGCACCGAGAGATCGACCGAACGATTACCCCGCTCCGGGTATTTACCTCACGTTGCGCATCTCTCTGGCCACCCCCTTGCCCATGTCGGTATTCTTGTCCTCATGAATGACATCAAGACCGAGTCACCCCACACCGACGAGCTGCGGGCCAGAACCGAGAGCGAGCTCATTGTCCAGGCCCTCGCGGACGGCAAGAACAAGCGTGTGCGCAAGCTGCTCGCGCGCATGCATCCGGCCAAGATCGCCGCCTTGCTCGAAATGCTCGGCGCGGGACAACGCACGGCGCTATGGCAGCAGATTGACTCCGTACTCGAAGGCCGGATCCTGCCCCATCTGAACCTCGACCTTCACGGAGAGCTTACCGGGGATGCCGAGGCCTTGCCGGCCGAGCCGGCAGGCTCGAAACGGCACGGCGAGTCGGCCCACGACGTGGTCAATCACCTTGCGTCGGTCCGCCAGGCATTGGCCGAAGGCAAGCTCAAACGGGTGGGCAAACTCTTGCATCGCATGCATCCGGCCAAAGTGGCCGGGCTGCTCGAAGGGCTGCCGCCTGCCGAGCGGCGCTCGGTGTGGAGCATGGTCGAGACCGAGCGCACCGGCAAGGTGCTGACCTACCTGCACGACGAGATCCGTATCGCACTGGCCATGGAGCTCGACCTCGAGGATCTGGTTGCGTCGGTGCAGCATCTCGAACTCGACGATCTGGTGGACCTGATCCAGACCCTGCCGCACGAGCTGGGCAGCAAACTGCTGCACACCAGTGGCAGCCGGCGCGAACAGCTCGAGACCATGCTGTCCTATCCGGAGGACTCCGCTGGTGGCCTGATGAACGCCGATCCGATCGAGGTCCGCGCCGAGGTCAAGGTCAGTACCGTGCTGCGCTACCTGCGCCTGCTCGAGACCCTCCCGCCGCAAACCGACATGCTCATGGTGGTCGACCGCAAGGGCCACTATCAGGGTGCACTACGACTGAGTGCGCTGGTGACCGCGGATCTGGGGCTGCACGTGGCCGACGTGATGCAGGCCGACATCGCCGGCATTCCGGTCGGAACCGAAGCGACCGAGGTCGCCAGACTGTTCCAGGATCTCGACCTGCTCTCCGCCCCGGTCGTCGACGAACACAACCGGTTGATCGGTCGCATCACCGTCGATGATGTGGTCGACCTGATCCTCGAGGATTCCGACCGAACGATGATGCACATGGCCGGCCTCGACGACGAGGCCGACATGTTCGCCCCGGTGCTGGTCAGTTCGCGCCGTCGCGCAGTGTGGCTCGGCATCAACCTGGTCACCGCCTTTCTCGCCGCGTGGGTGATCGGCCAGTTCCAGGCTACCCTCGCCCAGCTGGTGGCGCTCGCCGTGCTGATGCCCATCGTGGCCAGCATGGGCGGCATCGCCGGCAGCCAGACGCTGACCCTGGTCATCCGCGGCCTGGCGCTGGGCCAGGTGCAGAAAGGCAATCTTCGCATCCTGCTCAATCGGGAAGTCGGCATTTCCATCCTGAACGGGGCGTTGTGGGCCGTGGTCGTCGCGCTGCTGGCGGTGGTGTGGTTCGGTGACTGGGGCATCGGCGGCGTGCTCGGCATCGCCATCCTCATCAACCTGCTGTGCGCGGCACTCGCCGGGCTCGCCATCCCGCTGATCCTCGATCGCATGGGCATCGACCCCGCGCTGGCGGGCAGCGTGATCCTCACCACCGTCACCGACGTGGTCGGATTCTTCGCCTTCCTCGGGCTGGCAACGGTGCTGCTGCTGTGAGCTGCGCCCCGTTGCAGTTGGCGGACTACCGCGCGCCGGCAGCCTGCTGAAGCGGGCCCTATGCGAGCATCCAGCACCCAGTCACGTCGATCCGTGCACCGGCCCCGTTGATAGTGCGCTCCGGGTCAAGCGCCGCACAACGCCTTGATCGACAGAATGCACGTGCTAAGGTTCACCTTCATCTGGTGTGAAGTTGCGCCTTGTATCTGACGATTTCAGCAATTTTCAAATCGTCCCGCCCAAGGGCCCCTCCAATGACAGATCAGCGAGATCCGATGACCCCCGACGGGGACGTCAATCCCATCGATACCGACTATCAGATTGGTCAGGACAACATTCTGGTCAACGTCGGCCCCTTCGGCCTCGACATCCACAACCGGGTATTCGCCATCTCGGCGCTCGCGGTCATTGCCTTCGTGGCCCTGACCCTGATGTTTCAGAACCAGGTCGAGCCCATGTTCAGCAGCCTGCGCGGCTGGCTAACCTCGAACCTCGACTGGTTCTTCATCAGCGTGGGCAACATCTTCGTGGTGGTCTGCATCGGGCTGGCGGTCTCGCCGCTGGGCAGGGTCCGCCTCGGGGGCACCGAGGCAAAGCCTGAATACTCCTACCTCGGCTGGCTCTCCATGCTGTTTGCCGCGGGAATGGGCATCGGGCTGATGTTTTTTGGGGTATCCGAACCACTGTCGCACTTCGGCAGCGCAATCGGCGGCACCGCAATCGAAAACGGCGTACGTACCGACTGGGCCCCGCTAGGTGCAGCAGCCGGAGACACCGAGGCCGCCACGCGACTGGCCATGGCGGCGACGATCTATCACTGGGGCCTGCACCCGTGGGCCATCTACGCCATCCTCGCGCTGGGCCTGGCCTTGTTTTCGTTCAACAAAGGCCTGCCGCTAACGATCCGTTCTGTCTTCTACCCCCTGCTCGGCGAGCGTATCTGGGGCTGGCCAGGCCATGTGATCGACATTCTCGCGGTGCTGGCAACCCTGTTCGGCCTGGCCACCTCGCTCGGCCTCGGTGCCTCGCAGGCCGCAGCAGGTCTCAACTACCTGTTCGACACCCCCCTCGGCAGCACGACGCAGATCGTGCTGGTCATCGGGATCACCGCCATCGCGACCCTTTCGGTGCTCGCGGGGCTGGACGCAGGGGTCAAGCGTCTTTCCGAAATCAATATGATGCTCGCTATCCTGCTGCTGGCATTTGTGATCCTGGTCGGCCCTACATTGGTAATCGTGAGTGGATTTTTCTCCAATCTGGGCGCTTATTTCGAGTATCTGCCGGCACTCGCCAATCCGGTCGGACGCGAGGATGTGAACTTTTCACAGGGCTGGACGGCCTTTTACTGGGCCTGGTGGATTTCGTGGTCGCCTTTCGTCGGCATGTTCATCGCGCGCGTGTCGCGCGGCCGCACGGTACGTGAGTTCATTGTCTCGGTGCTGATCGTGCCCTCGCTCGCATGCGTGCTATGGATGACGGTTTTCGGCGAAACCGCGATCACTCAACTGGTCAATGACGGCTACAAGACAGCAGCCGATGCGGATCTGCCACTTCAACTCTTCCTCATGCTCGACGTGCTGCCGTTGGCGCAGATTACCTCCTTCATCGCGATCATTCTGGTGGTGGTGTTCTTCGTCACCTCGTCCGACTCGGGCTCACTGGTGATCGACGTGATCGCCGCGGGAGGCAAAGTCGATGCGCCGACGCCACAAAGGGTGTTCTGGTGCACCTTCGAAGGCCTGGTCGCAATCGCATTGATTCTGGGCGGTGGCCTGGTTGCATTGCAGGCGATGGCCGTGTCCACCGGATTTCCGTTCGCGATCGTGCTGCTGGTGGCGGCAGTATCGGTAATCAAGGGACTCGCGTCCGAGCCGCGACCTTCCTGACGCCCGGATTCGTCGGATTGCATTCGAACCGGCCGTGCGGCCGCAAGGCAAGCCGGCGTCCGACACTTTCTGCCACCTCGTACTCAGGGCTTCCAGATGCAGGACGAACAACTCGAGATTGCCGATTTTCTTCGCCGCTACCCTCCGTTCAACGAACTACCGGAGGAAACTCTGCACCACGTCGCAAGTTCGGTAGACGTGCGCTACTTCAAGGCGGGAACACGGATTGTCGAGTTTGGTGAGGAAGCGCTGGCGTGGCATGTCGTTCGCAGCGGCGCAGTCGAAGTGTTCCGTCGCAACGGCACGCTGTATAACCGCCTGACCGAGGGTGGATACTTCGGCGAGTTCGGTTTGCTGCACCGCAAGCGGGTCCGCTTCCCGGCAGCAGCGCTCGAGGACACGCTGCTTTATCTGATCCCGGAGGCTGTCTTTACCGAACTGTTCGAGAACAACGAACAGTTCGCTGATCTGGTCGAGATCGAGGACCGCACGCGTCTGCGCCAGGTCGTGTCGCGTCGCGAAGATGCGAACCAGCTGATGTCGGCCACCATCGACACCCTGATCGGTCGCGAACCGGTGATGCTCGAGCGCCATTCCAGCGCCCTGGATGCCGCCCGGCGCATGACCGAAGAGGGGGTTTCCTCGCTGCTGATCGTCGACAAGCTGCACGATGCAGGGCCTCCCCCTCGTATGGTCGGCATTGTCACCGATCGCGACATCCGAATCCGACTGGTCGCCCCGGGGCTGGACTACGACACCCCGGTAACCGAGATCATGTCGTCAGGACTCGTTTCGGTGGAACACAAGCAGCTTGTGTTCGAGGCGATGTTGCAGATGCTGCGCAACAACGTGCATCACCTGCCAGTACTCAAGAACCACCGGCCGATCGGCGTAATCGCACTGTCCGACATCATTCGCTACGAGTCGCGCAACAGCCTGTTCGTGGTCAGCAGCATCTTCCGCCAGCACAGTGTCGATGATCTCGCCGCGCTGACTGTGGACGTACGGGCCTGCTTTTCGCGGATGGTGACCGAGGATGCAAGCTCGCGCATGATCGGTAGCGCGATGGCGGTGATCGGGCGCAGTTTCAAACAGCGCCTGCTCGAACTGGCCGAGGAGCAACTCGGCCCGCCACCGGTGCCATACTGCTTTCTTGCGCTCGGTTCGATGGCACGCCAGGAACAACTCATTGTCACCGACCAGGACAACGCGCTGGTGCTGGACAACAGCTTCGACCCGGCACGTCACGATGACTACTTCAAGGCGCTGGCCACCATCGTCAGCGACGGCCTGGCACGTTGCGGCTACAGCTACTGCACGGGGGGGGTGATGGCAAGCAACGCCAGATGGCGACAACCCTTACGGCAGTGGGAGCACGACTTCACCGAGTGGATCGACAAGCCCACCCCCGAATCGCTGCTCAACAGCGGGATTTTCTTTGACCTCGACGGCGTATGGGGTCGAACCGAGTGGATCGACACCCTGCGCAGCCTGATCTCGCGCAAGGCAAGGGGCAACTCGCGCTTTCTCGCATGCATGGCGCGTAACGCCTTGTTGCGCACCCCACCGCTGGGTTTCTTCAAGGACTTCGTGGTGGAGGCAGATGGCCGCCACAGCCGCGCGATCAATCTGAAACGACGCGGTACCGCACCGCTCGCCGACCTGATCCGGGTCCATGCGCTGGCGGTGGGCTCCCTGGCGCAGAACTCGTTCGAGCGTTTGCACGAGATCATCGATGCCGACATCTTGCCGCGCGGTCGCGGACAGGACTTGCACGACGCCTTGGAATTCGTCTCCATGGTCCGGATTCGAAACCAGGCCAGCGACCTCGCGGCCGGCCGAGAACCGGACAACAGCATCGAGCCGGAGAGCCTGTCCGAGTTCGAGCGCAAGAGTCTGCGCGACGCCTTCCTGATCCTGGGCAACGCGCAGAAATATCTCAAGTTTCGCTATCAGCCCGGGCGAGCCAACTGAGGGCGACATCAGTGCTCCATCTCGGCTTGCTTCGGCAGTTGCACCCCCATCCCGACCGGGCAACGGAAACCCCCGACTGGCCGCTACGTTTTCAAGCGCTTGCCGGGACCGCTCGCGACCACCGGCTGCAGGCGTTTTACGCCGCAGGCGCTGTTACGGGCGACACCCCGATGTCCGCCGTGCCCCTGATGGCCCTCGATGTCGAGACCACCGGTCTCGACCCGGTAAAGGACGGCATCGTCAGCATCGGGCTGGTACCGATGCGTCTGGACCGAATTTTCGCGAGCAAGTCCAGACACTGGATACTCAAGCCGCGTGCGCCGTTGGCGGCAAAGTCGGTGACGATACATGGCATCACCGACTCGCAGATCGAATCCGCCCCGGACCTGATCGACATACTGGATGAGATGCTTCATGCAATCGCGGGACACGTCGTGGTGGTGCACTGTCGCGCGCTCGAGCGCCAGTTCCTGACCGGCGCGCTCAGGACACGGATCGGCGAAACCATCGAGTTCCCGGTGATAGACACCATGGAACTCGAAGCACGCCTGTATCGCAAAAAACACCCGGGGCTGATCGCGCGTCTATTCGGCCACAGACAGGTGTCCATCAGACTCGCCGCAAGCCGCGGGCGTTACGGCCTGCCACGCTATCGTCCCCACCACGCGCTGACCGATGCGCTAGCCTCGGCAGAACTGCTCCAGGCACAGATCGCCCATCGGTTCTCGCCCGACACCCCGCTCAGCACGTTGTGGAAGTAGCTGCAGCGGCGCCCGCGAACTCACATCGGCCGAAAGGCGCCCTGCCCCGCACGGACTGAATCGTCGTCGATCAGCGCCTGGCGTAGCGCATCGGCGCTGGCCTGGATCCAGCCGAACACGCTGTCGATCGCGTCGGTTGCGGTCTCGAAATAGATTTCCGCACTGACGCCGGTGCGACTGCCGGCGAGCAGGCCGGTTCGCACCATGGTCGAGAGGCGGTCCACATGTCGACGTGCAAGCAGGCCGGACGCTTGCCCGCCGTCGATCTCGATCGCCTGGCGCAGCAGCGACTCTGCCCGTGCCACCAGGAACATCAGCCGCACCCTGGCCACCGGCGCGCAGTGGCCGGCGGCAGCGGCGCCGCTGCCGATCGCGCGCGCCTGGCCAAGACACTCGCTGAGCGCCGGCAGGCGGTAGGCGAAGTTCTTCGCCAGCCCGGCCGGCAGGTCCGATGCCCCGGGCAATTCGATCCGGGCCTCGCCGATCGCAGCGATCATGCCGGTCAGGCGCTCGATCTGGCGGGTATGGGTGGCGATGTTCTGCTCCGGGGTGGTGTTTGCAAGGCTGTCGGCCAGCCCGTCGACCAATTCACGCCAACGGTAGCGGAACAGGCTTGCGTCGTTCACGGTGAAGCACGGGCGGATGTTGTCGCTCTCATGTTCGGCGGCACGCATCAGCGCCGGCATCAGCGCGTCGATTTCGCGCCGACGGGCGTGCATGCGGGGGGCGAAGGAGGCATCTCCCGCCAGCCAGCCGGTGCTCAGCCCACGGTGCTGCTGTAGCGCGCCGAGCATGTCGATCAGGCTCGAACACGAGGCGAGCGCCTCCATCGCCCGGGGTCGCCACGCGCGCCGGCGATGGCGCGCGCGCAGGAGGGCCATCGCCACCCCGGCAAGCAGAAGGACGAGGCCGAACAGGGCAGGCAGCGCCGAACTCATCGTGTCCATCCTTTGCCTTTGTGCCCGGATTGCAGGCGCAGGCTCATTCGAAACGGTAGCGACCGATGCGCTCGGTCAGTTGGCGGGCGAGCTGATCGAGATAACGGGCAAGCTCGGTGTTTTCGCGCACCCGCCGCTCGTTGGTATCGGCCAGCTGTGCAACTTCATCGATGTTCGCCGCCACCGCCTCGCTCGCCGCACTTTGCTCGCGGCTGGCATCGGCCATCTCCTGCACCAGGCTGCCGGCACGCGCGGCGCTCGCTTCCATGCCCTCGAGCTCGCTCACCGCGGCACGCGCATCCTCCGCGCTGCTGCGGGCGCCGGCGTCTACACTGCCCATGCCCTCGGCCATGGTCGCGATACCGGACTGCACCTTGCCGATCCGTTCGCCAATTTCCCGCGTGGCCACCGAAGTGCGCTCGGCCAGCTTGCGCACTTCATCAGCCACCACCGCAAAACCTCGCCCCTGCTCGCCCGCCCGCGCTGCCTCGATTGCGGCGTTGAGCGCAAGAAGGTTGGTCTGATCGGCAATTTCGGCGATCACCCGCACGATACCGCCTATCTCCTGCGAATCCCGATCGAGCCCCGTCGTCTGCTCCACCGCAACGCTGACGGTGTCCGCCAAGCGCTCGAGCGTGCGCGACAACTGGGTGATGCGCCCGGCACAGCTCGCCGCAACCGCGCGCGACTCCTCGGCCACCGTGGCCACGGTGCGCGCCTGCTCGCTCGCCGCCTGCTGGCTGACCGAAAGCTGCTCCAGGCTGGCCGCGGACGAAAGCGTGACGTCGCGCTGCGCCCGTACGCTGGAGGCGCCGTCGGTGGCATTGGCCGCCGCCTCGCGCGCCACACTCGAAATCTCGTGCACCGAGCGCGCGAAATCGACGAACACCTGCGCCAGCGCGTGGGTCATTGCATTGAGCCGCGCGGCCATCTCGGGCTGATGCGCCGCATCGTCGCGTGCGATCCGGCCGGTGAGGTTGCCGCTCTCGAGCGCCGCGGCAAAGCCGGACAATGCCAGCCGCCAGCGGCGCTCGGTGCGCACGTGTGCCACCGCAAGAATCAAGCTTGCCAGCAGTGCCGCCACGCCGACCGCGACGCTGACCCCGCTCGCCGCGCCATTCACGCCGTAGCCGATCCCGAACCCGGCCACCAGCGCCAGGGCGATCATCGCGGCTGCCAGGGCACCACCGCGCGCGCCCTGGCCGCCGGCGGCATCGGCTTCGCGGCGCTGCCCCTCCACCTTACTGTTCATTTCCGCACTCATCCCTGGTCATGCGCACCCACCGGACCACAACCGCTGCCCACTTACACGTCCAGCCACACCTCGCCCTCCTCGATGCGCACCGGATAACGCCGCGCGCAGCCTTCGTCCGGCGCGCAGGCGCGGCCCGAATCGAGCTCGATGTTCCAGCCGTGCAGCGGGCAGGTCACCTTGTGACCATGCACGATCCCCTGCGACAGCGGCCCGCCCTTGTGCGGGCACGCATCGATGAGCGCGAACACCGCGTCGCCCGCAGCACGGAACACCGCGATGTCACCCTCGACGTGCGCGACCACGCGCGCGCCCAGCGCCGGGATTTCTTCAAGCGGACACAGTTTCTGCCAGGCCATGGAGGCCTCCCTTGTCATCGAGGTTCAACGGAATGGTCTTGTAGTGGCGGGCCAGCGGCGCGGCCTGCTGCTCGGCCCACGGGTCGGGCGCATCCCTGAGCGCAAACAGCAGGCGCTCGTACAGGGCCTTGCGGTTGGCGGCATCTTCCACCACCAGTTTCTTCGCATGCTCGAGGCCGACGCGCTCGATGTAGTGCACGGTACGCTCGAGGTAGTAGGCCTCCTCGCGGTAGAGCTGGAGGAAGGCGCCGGAATACTCCATCACCTCCTCGTCGCTGCCGACCTTGCAGAAGAACTGCGCCACCTCGGTCTTGATCCCGCCATTGCCGGCCACATAGAGTTCGTAGCCGGAATCGACCCCGATGATGCCAACGTCTTTGATCCCGGACTCGGCGCAGTTGCGCGGGCAGCCCGATACCGCGAGCTTGACCTTGTGCGGGCTCCACATGCCGAACAGCATCTTCTCGAGCTTCACCCCGAGGTCCATCGCGAGCTGAGTGCCGAAGCGGCAGTGCTCCATGCCGACGCAGGTCTTCACCGTGCGCAGGCTCTTGCCGTAGGCATGGCCGGACACCATGCCGGCGGCGTTGAGGTCGGCCCAGATCGCGGGCAAATCGGCCTTCTTCACCCCGAGCAGGTCGATGCGCTGGCCGCCGGTGACCTTGACCGTGGGCACCTTGTACTTTTCCGCCGCGGCGGCGATCGCACGCAGCTCGTCCGGGGTGGTGAGCCCGCCCCACATCCGCGGCACCACGCTGTAGGTGCCGTCCTTCTGGATGTTGGCGTGCGCGCGCTCGTTGATGAAGCGGCTTTGCGGGTCGTCCTCGGCCTCATGCGGCCAGGTCGAGATCAGGTAGTAGTTGAGCGCCGGGCGGCAGGTGGCGCAACCGTTGGGGGTTTTCCACTCCAGCGCCTTCATGACCGCCGGTATCGTGAGCAGTTTCTGCTCGCGGATCGCGGCACGCACTTCACCGTGGTTGTGCTCGGTGCAGCCACACACCGCCTTGGCGTGCTTGTCCACCGCCTGGTAGGCGCCGCCGACGGTGGAGGCGAGAATCTGCTCCACCAGGCCGGTGCACGAGCCGCAGGAGGAAGAAGCCTTGGTGTGCTTGCGCACTTCGTCGAGCGAAAACAGACCGTGCTCCTGGATGGCCTTGACGATGGTCCCCTTGCACACCCCGTTACAGCCGCAGATTTCCGCCGTATCGGGCAGCAGCGCCGCCTGGCTCTGGCCCTGGTGGCCGGCGTCACCGAGTTGCGACTGGGCGAAGCTCTGGCCGAACATCAGGTGGTCGCGCAGCTCGGTAACCACCTTACCCTCGCGTACCAGCTGGAAGTACCACGCCCCATCGGCGGTGTCGCCCACCATCACCGCGCCGGCAAGCTTGTCGTCCTTGAGCACCAGCTTCTTGTACACGCCACCGGCACGATCGTGGAGCACGATCTCGTCGCAGCCCTCGCCGCCCTGGAAGTCACCGGCGGAGAACACATCGACCCCGGTGACCTTGAGCTTGGTCGAAGTCACCGAACCCTGGTAACGGCCAATGCCAAAGCCGGCCAGGTGGTTGGCGCACACCTTGGCCTGGTCGAACAGCGGCGCCACCAGACCGTAGGCAATACCACGATGGTTGGCGCACTCACCGACTGCGTAGATGCGCGGATCGGTGATGGTCTGCAGCGTGTCGCTGACCACTATGCCGCGCTCGCAATGCAGCTTGGTCGATTCGGCCAGCGCGGTGCTCGGGCGGATGCCGGCCGCCATCACCACCAGATCGGCGGCAATCAGCGTGCCGTCCTTCAGCCGCACCGCGCCAACCCGGCCGCTCTCGCCGGCAACCAGTTCGGCGGTCTGCGCCGACAGATGGAACTTCATGCCCTTGGCTTCGAGCGAGGCCTGCAGCAGATCGGCCGCCAGCTTGTCGAGCTGGCGCTCCATGATCCAGCCACCGAGGTGGATCACGCTCACCTCCATGCCGCGCAGCACCAGGCCGTTGGCCGCCTCGAGTCCGAGCAGGCCGGCGCCGATCACCACCGCATGACGGTGATTCCGGGCCGCGTCTATCATCGCCTCGGTATCAGCGATGTCGCGATAGGCGATCACGCCTGGCAAGTCCTTGCCCGGCACCGGCAGGATGAAGGGCACCGAGCCGGTGGCCAGCAGCAGGCGGTCGTAGTGCGCCTCGGTGCCATCGTCGGCACGTACGATGCGCCGTGCGCGGTTGATCTCGACCACCTTGCGCCCCGCATGCAGGGTGATGCCGTTGTCGCGATACCAGTCGAGGTCATTCAACATGATGTCGGGCAGGGTCATTTCCCCGGCCAGCACCGGCGACAGCAGGATGCGGTTGTAATTGCCGTGCGGCTCGGCGCCGAACACGGTGATGTCGTAGCGGTCGGGGGCGTGCTTGAGCAGCTCTTCCAGGGTTTTCACCCCGGCCATACCGTTGCCAACCATGACGAGTTTCTGTTTTTGCATGATGTTCTCCTTCAGGCAGCGCAGATGCGCGCGGCCAGATCCTGCGGGCAAAGATCACCCGTACTGGCCGCCGCCAGCGCGGCGACCTGGCCGATCACGATAATGGCCGGCGAGGTCAGGCCTTCGGCGCTGACCCGGGCTGGCAAGTCGGCCAGGGTGCCCTTGACGTGGCGCTGGCCGGGCAATGTGCCCGAGGCGATGGCTGCAGCCGGCGTGTCCGGCGGCAAACCGCCGGCAATCAGGCGGGCGACGATGTTGAGCACACGCGCCACGCCCATGTAGATGACCAAGGTGGTGCCGCTCTTGGCAAGCGCGCTCCAGTTCGGCTCGACACAGCCGTCACCCGAGGTTCCGGTGACGAGGGTCACGCCCTGCGTATAAGCGCGGTGGGTAACCGGGATGCCGACCGCAGCCGGCACGGCAATGCCTGCGGTCAGGCCCGGCACCACTTCGGCCTCGACCCCACCCGCGGCCAGGGCCTCGACCTCCTCGCCACCACGACCGAACACGTAGGGGTCGCCGCCCTTGAGCCGGACCACACACTTGCCGCGGCGCGCAAGGCGCACCATCAGGCGGTGGATGAAATCCTGCGGGGTGGACAGCCGTCCGCCGCGTTTGCCGACTTTGAGCACCCGCGCTTCGGGGCGCACCAGGGCGAGGATGTCGGCCGAGACCAGATCGTCTGCGAGCACGATTTCCGCCTTCTCCGCGAGCAGTTTCGCCGCGCGCAGGGTGAGCAGGTCCGCAGCGCCCGGTCCGGCGCCGATCAGATATACCTTGGACATGAGCGTCTCCGGGCCTAGGCCGCGCGCTTGAGTTGCTTGTGGTAGAGGAACTCCATGATTTCTGCACGGCACTCGCCAAAGTGCGCGTCATGGGCCAGTGCCAGACGGTCGCGCGGGCGCTCGATGTTCACCGTGAGGATTTCGCCGATGGTCGCCGCCGGGCCGTTGGTCAGCATCACCACGCGGTCGGACAACAGTACGGCCTCGTCCACATCGTGGGTGACCATCACCATGGTCGCCCTGGTCGCGGCCAGGATCTTCATCAACTCGTCCTGCAGGTTGGCGCGGGTGAGCGCATCGAGCGCACCGAAGGGCTCGTCCAGCAACAGGATGCGCGGCTGCATCGAGAGCGCGCGGGCAATGCCGACGCGCTGCTTCATGCCGCCGGAGATCTCATGCGGATACTTGGCCTCAGCATGGGTCAGACCAACCAGATCGAGCGCCTCGTGGGTGCGCTGCTTCAGTTTGGCCTTGCCTTCCTTGGCCGAGAAAACCCGTTCCACCGCCAGATACACATTGTCGAAACAGGTCAGCCACGGCAGCAGCGAGTGGTTCTGGAACACCACTGCGCGCTCCGGGCCGGGGCCGGCGATCTCGCGCCCTTCGCACAGCATCACGCCGCTGCTGGGCAGGGTGAGGCCGGCGATCAGGTTGAGCAGGGTGGACTTGCCGCAACCGGAGTGTCCGATCAGGGCGATGCTCTCGCCCTCGTGGATGTCCAGGCTGACGTCGCGCAGGGCGACGTACTTGCCCTTCTTGGTGTCGAAGCTCTGGCCGACGTTTTCGATCTGTACGACTTTCTTCGCCATGATGATCTCCTTAGCGGTCTTCGTAGGTAAAGCGGCGCGCAATCAGCATCAGCATCTGTTCGAGGATCAGGCCGACGATCCCGATCACGAAGATGGCAATGATGATGTGCTCGACCTTGAGGTTGTTCCACTCGTCCCACACCCAGAAGCCGATACCGACGCCCCCGGTGAGCATTTCCGCGGCCACAATCACCAGCCAGGCGGTACCGATCGACAGGCGGATGCCGGTCAGCATGTAGGGCAGCACCGCCGGAAACAGGATCTTGGTGAAGATCTTCCACTCCGACAGGTTCAGCACGCGGGCGACGTTGAGGTAATCCTGCGGCACGCGGGTCACCCCCTGGGCGGTGTTGAGGATCATCGGCCAGATCGAGCAGATGAAGATGGTCCAGGTCGCGGCCGGATCGGCACGCTGGAACACCAGCAGGCCGATCGGCAGCCAGGCCAGCGGACTGACCGGGCGCAACAGGCTGATGATCGGGTTGAGCATCTGCGACAGCACCGCGAAGCGGCCTATCATGAAGCCCGCCGGAATCCCGACTGCCGCCGCGATGCCAAAGCCGATGGCGACGCGCTCGAGCGAGGCAAGGACGTTCCAGCCGATGCCCTGGTCGTTGGGTCCTTCCTGATAGAAAGGATCGGAAAACAGGATCACCGCCGCATCCCAGGTCTTGCCCGGGCTGGGGATGCCACCGCCGTTGATCGTGGCGACATGCCACAGGCCGATCAGCAGAGCCAGGCCGAGCACCGGCGGGAACACCGCCCGACCGATCGCGCGCAGCCACTCGCCGCCCCGCCCGCTGCTGGTTTCGACTGGAGTGCTGTCGACCTGCGCCGCTTCCTGTGTGGCCACACTCGTGCCCACGCTCGCCATCGGTGCATTCCCGGTCTCATTACGGCTGGCCGCCAACTTCTCGGCCCCCATGTCGGTCCCGGCCATCGGCCGGTCCGCAATCGCTGCTGCTGTCATCGTTTCGTCCTCCTGATCAGGCCTTGATCTTGAAGCTCGCGGCATACTTCGCCGGGTCCTTGCCGTCCCACACCACGCCGTCGATCAGCTTGTTGCTACGCATGTCGCTCTTGGGCAGGGAAACGCCCACCGCGGTCGCGGCCTGCTTGTAGATATCGATGCGATTGATGGCCTTGGCCGCGGCGAGGTAATCGGGATCCTTGTCGATCAGCCCCCAGCGCCGGTGCTGGGTCAGGAACCACATGCCGTCGGACAGGTAGGGGAAGTTCACCGCGCCGTCGTTGAAGAACTTCATGTAGTTGGGGTCATCCCAGGTCTTGCCCTGACCATCCTCATAACGTCCAAGCATGCGACCGAGGATCACGTCCATGTCGGTATTGACGTAGGAGCGCGCAGCGATCGTTTCCGCGGTGATCCGGCGGTTGGCCTGCGAAGCATCGATCCAGCGCGACGCATCGAGCACCGCCGCAGTCAGCGCACGTGCGCTGTTCGGATTCTTGCTCACCCACTCGGCGGTAGTGCCCAGGATCTTCTCCGGATGGTCGGCCCAGATGTCCTGGGTGGTCACCGCGGTGAAGCCGATCTTGTCCACGATGGCGCGCTGATTCCACGGCTCTCCGACGCAGAAGCCATGCATGTTGCCGACCCGCATGTTGGCGACCATCTGCGGCGGCGGCACCACGATCGCCTTGACGTCCTGGAAGGGGTTGATGTCATTGGCCGCCAGCCAGTAGTACAGCCACATCGCATGGGTGCCGGTGGGGAAGGTCTGGGCGAAGGTATAGGTACCGGCCGCGCTGGCGGCAACCACCTTCTTCAGCGAGGCGCCGTCGGTGACGCCCTTTTCGCGCAGCTGGTTGGCCAGGGTGATGGCCTGGCCATTGTTGTTCAGTGTCATCAGGTTGGCCATGTCCTTCTTGGCGCCGCCTATCCCCAGATGCACCCCATACACCAGACCGTAGAGCACGTGCGCGGCATCGAGCTCGCCGCTCACCAGCTTGTCGCGCACCGACGCCCAGCTCGCCTCCTTGCTCGGGATGATCTTGATGCCGTACTTCTCGTCGAACTTCTGCGTGGCGGCCATCACCACCGAGGCGCAGTCGGTCAGCGGAATGAAGCCGACCTTGATCTCCTTCTTCTCGGGCGCATCGGACCCTGCCGCCCACACACCGCCGGGAAACAGGCTGCTCAACATTGCCGCCGTACCCGCGGCCGCACCGGCCTTGATGAAGCCGCGACGCGATAACTCGGGTGTCTTGATCGTGTGCTTGGTCATATTGCGCTCCTTGAATGGCATCCAAAAACAAAAAGGCGCCCATCCCTCCCCCGCATTTCATTGCAGTGAAGGAATGGACGCCGTTGTCCAGTGTTCGGGTTGTGCTTCGAACGCCGAACCTTCTTTGGTTCAGCTTTGGATTAGCTAATGCAGTAAGCGTGCCAGGCAGGCGAAATCCACGAAATACCGCGTCGCCACTGGCTTGCAGCAGAAAACATGGTCTCGGGAGAAATGCACGACGCGCACTGCTGCAGTGCAATAGTCACGCGGACCGCACAAGCGTAGTGCGGAGGAATGGACTTGTAGGCTGTGCAGCAGTCCCGACGACAACCGGGCGCTAGTGCCCAGATCGCCTCCTGCGGCGGACTGAAGTCCACCCTACGGCGGCTGCCCGATCGGCGTGCCGGGCACGATGTTTTTCGTAGGGCCGACTTCAGTCGGCCACAGGTGTCAATGCCTGGCGGAGGTGCCCGGATCGCCCCCTGCGGCGGACTGAAATCCGCCCTACGGCGGCTGCCCGATCGGTGTGCCGGGCGCGGGTTTTTGTCAGATCAGTCGGGGCGAAGCAGGTCCGCCAGCGCGAGGGTGGATTCGGCCACCTCCGACAGCCGGCGGTTCTGGTTCATCGCCGTCTGACGCAGCAGCTTGTAGGCCTCGTCCTCGCTCATGCCGCGGCGCGCCATCAGCAGGCCCTTGGCGCGCTCGACCAGCTTGCGCTCATTGAGTGCAGCGCGCGCCGTGTTGAGCTCGTCGCTCATGGTCTGCAGGCGCTGCGACTGTGCCTGCATCAGGTCGAGTACCGAACGCCCCAGTTTCGGGCCGAGGCCGTCGGCCTCCAGCAGATTGCCTCCCGCACTGCTTGGCGCAGCTTCGAGCCCGGCACCGGCCTTGTCGAAGAACACCGCAACCGGGGTGGTCCCGCGCGCACCCAGACCCGACAGCGTATCGAGAAAGCGCTTGTGATCGTGGAGGTCAGCCCGTACCTCGTCGAGCTTGGCCTCGCACAGTTGCAGCAGGGCGTTGGTGGCACAGTCCTCGACTTGGCGCATTGCGTCGATGCGAGCAGTGGTGCAGTCGAACCAGCGGTCGCTGGCATCGGGCGCCAGCCTGGCGCTCGGCACCGCGCATGCAATCCGGCGCATGCGCTCGACTTCGGTGGTGCCGGGCGCAATTTCGGCATTGCGCCAGATGGCGCGCAAGGTCGGCTCGGCAAACTCGGTGAAGATCTGGAAACAACGTTCCTGAGCCTCGATCAGGTTCTGCAGTCGATGCTGATCGGCCAGCTCGAAACGACCGACGGCAAAACCTGCAGCCCCCACCGCGCGCTCCTGGCCAGCAAGCTCCTTGCCCTGCATGAAATTGAACAGCGCCACCAGCGCACGCGAGATCACTGGATCGGCGGCCGTATCCGCCGCCTCGAACACTACCGCAAGCAGACCGGCGATGAGCCCGGTGAAGCTGCGGGTTGCCTCGTCCGCGGATATCTTCTGCGCTGCAATGCTCTGACGCAATTCGGGCAAGGCGTCCAGGCAGTGCAACACATACGCGATCCGGCTGAACAGCCGCACACCACCCGCCATGCGACCGGAATCGGTATCGAGTTGACCGAAGCGCTCGCGCACGGCAGCCTCCACGCCCAGGCTGGCGTCGACCCGCTCGACCCGCTGCTCGGCAAAGCGGCACCCGCGCGAGGCGAGGAACACGTTCGACACGCCGCGTTCTTTCTGCAGCATGTGGACCAGCTCACTCACCCCCTTGACCAGTCCGCTGGTGACTTCGAGCTGCTCGAGCCCCTGAATCTCGCAGCGCTTGGCCGCAACCAGAAAACCCAGTGCAGACTTCATCCCGAACCTCCCGACACTTGCATCATGGTCTCGCGGTGGCAATCGCGCACCCCGGACTCAACGAGCAAATTACGTGCCCCTAATGCGTGCCCCTAAGCCTGCCCCGGCGTGTGCCTCGGTGTACGTCCCAACACCGCTCATCCCGCGCGCTGGCGCCGTGCCTCGAACAGGCAAATGCCGCTGGCCACCGAGACGTTGAGGCTTTCCACCGAGCCCAGCATCGGGATCTTTGCCAGGACGTCACAGGTGTCGCGGGTGAGCCGGCGCAGACCGTCGCCTTCGGCACCCAGCACCCAGGCCACGGCGCCTTTCTGCTCGACTTCGAACACCGACTTTTCGGCGTCGCCGGCCGCACCGATCACCCAGATGCCGGCTTCCTGCATCTCGCGCAAGCTACGGGCGAGATTGGTCACGGTGATGTAGGGCACGGTATCGGCTGCGCCGCTGGCAACCTTGATTGCCGTTGCGTTGAGGCCGACGGCACGGTCCTTGGGGGCGATCACTGCATGCGCGCCAACCGCATCGGCAACGCGAAGGCAGGCACCGAGATTGTGCGGGTCCTGCACGCCATCGAGCACCAGCAGCAATGCGGGCTCATCCAGTGTTTCGAGCACATCGGCGAGCTTGAGTTCGCGCTGACGCGCATCGACGCGGGCAATCACCCCCTGGTGGCGGCGGGTTCCGACCATGCCGTCGAGCCGCTCGGACTCGGTCAGGATCAGGCGCACGCCTTGAGACTCGGCCAGCTGTAGCACATCACGCGCACGGATATCCTGACGCTGACTCGACAGGTAGAGTTCGAACACCGCCTCCGGATCGCGCCGCAGCTTGCCGAGCACCGCATGGAAACCGTAGATCAGCCGGGATGCGGCCGCGGTGCTTGCCGGTGCAATGACTTGAACATCGTCGTCCCCGGCCTGTTCTACCCCCACGGGGACGACCTTAGCGACCACCGCAGGGCGCTTCGGTTTTGCCCCGGCTGCAGGCTTGGTCATCGGATGGTGGGCCGGCTTCGGTGCTGATTTCGGCGCCGACCTCGGTGCGGGCTTCGCCATCGTTGTCCGGTCCGTTGCTGCAGGGCGCGGCGGACGTGCACTGCGCGCGCCTCCTTCGGTGGGACGAGTACGGGGACCGGAACGGGAGGGAGGTTTAGCCACGAGTCTTGCCTTTCTTCTTGGGTGCGGCGGCTGGCGCCGCCTTCGGTTTGGTTTTGCCTGTCGTTGCCCGAGGCTTGGCGGCCCGAGGCTTGGTTGCAGGCTGGGGAGCAGTGTCACCCGCCTCACGCGTGACCGCTTCTGCAGCACGGCTTGCGCCCTGCCCGCCCGACGACTCGGCGCGGGCCGATCGTCGACCAGAACGGGTTTCACGACCGCCCTCAGTCGGTGCGGCATGATCGCGGGCGGTCTTGCCGATACGCTCGGTCGGGCGCTCGACGCCCTCTATGAGCCGGAAATCGATTTTGTTGGTCTCGAGATCGACCCGAACGAGTTGCACCTTGACCCGGTCGGACAGCCGGAATCGGGCATTGGTGCGCTCGCCCGCGAGTTCGTGACGGGTCTCGTCGAAATGGAAATAATCGCTCCCGAGGTCGGAGATGTGCACCAGTCCCTCGATGAAGATATCGTCCAGCGCGACGAAGAGGCCGAAGGGTACCACTGCCGACACGCTGCCGGAGAACTCCTCGCCAACCCGATCCTGCATGTAATAGCACTTGAGCCACGACACCACATCGCGCGTGGCCTCGTCGGCACGGCGCTCGGTGGTCGAACAATGAACGCCGATCTCATCCCAGGCGCCGGGTTCGTAGCGCTCGCCCTTTAGCGCAGCCTTGATTGCACGGTGCACCAGCAGGTCGGGATAACGGCGAATCGGCGAGGTGAAGTGGGTATAGGCCTCGTAGGCGAGACCGAAGTGGCCAGCGTTATCCGGGCTATACACCGCCTGCCGCAGCGAGCGCAGCATCACCGTCTGCAGCAACTGCGCATCGGGCCGGTCCTTGACCTTGTCGAGCAGTGCCGCGTAATCCTTGGCATGGGGCTCGTCGCCGCCACCCAGCCCAAGTCCGAACTCGGTCAGGAAGCCGCGCAACTTCTCGAGCTTCTCCGGGGTCGGTCCCTCATGCACGCGGTACAGCGCCGGGTGATCGCGTTCCTGCAGGTAGTCCGAGGCGCACACGTTGGCCGCCAGCATGCACTCTTCGATCAGGCGATGGGCGTCGTTGCGCACCTCGGGGATGATGCGTTCGATCTTGCCGTTGTCGTCGAAGATCATCCGTGTTTCGGTGGTCTCGAAATCGATCGCACCGCGCTTGGCGCGTGCCTTGAGCAGCACCCGGAACAGTTTATCCAGATTCTGCAGCTGGGGCAGCAGTGCGCCGACTTCCTCGAGCGCGTCGGCGTCCTTGTCGTACAGGGCCGCCGCCACCTTGGTGTAGGTCAGCCGCGCATGAGAGAACATCACTGCCGGGTAGAAGCGGTAGGCCTTGATCACGCCGGTCATCGACATGCTCATGTCGGCCACCATGCACAGGCGTTCGACCTGCGGATTGAGCGAGCACAGGCCGTTGGAGAGCTTCTCCGGCAGCATCGGAATCACCCGCCGCGGGAAATACACCGAGTTGCCGCGGTCGTAGGCGTCCTTGTCCAGCGCATTGCCGGAATCGACATAGTGCGACACGTCGGCAATCGCGACGATCAGGCGGAAGCCCCGGCCCTGGCGCTCGCAATAC
The DNA here is from genome assembly GCA_030656215.1 of Azoarcus sp. Classification (GTDB taxonomy): domain Bacteria; phylum Pseudomonadota; class Gammaproteobacteria; order Burkholderiales; family Rhodocyclaceae; genus Parazoarcus. The sequence goes on along the minus strand of JAUSOD010000012.1, from coordinate 51,345 downwards.
ACCGCATCGTCGAAGTCCTTGGCGGTTTCGCCGTCAATGGTGACCAGCGGCAGCGCGGTAATGTCCTCGCGCCCTGCCCAGTCCTTCTTGCGCACCTTGACCGGCAGCTTGCGCGTTTCGAGCTTGGTCTCGGCCGAGAACTCGTAGGGCAGTTCGTGCTTGCGCAGCGCAATCTCGATCTCCATGCCGGAGTCGGCATAGTTGCCGAGCACCTCGACCACGCGGCCGATCGGTTGCGCGTACTTGGTCGGCTGCTCGATCAGCTCCACCGTGACCACCTGACCGGGCAGCGGTTTCTTACCGCCGGGTGCAATGAGTACGTCCTGCGCCAGACGCCGGTTCTCGGGCACCACCAGCAGCACGCCGTGCTCGTTTAGCACGCGCCCGACGATACGGGTATTGGCGCGTTCGAGAATTTCGACGATCTTGCCCTCGGGCCGGCCACGGCGGTCCTGTCCGGCAATGCGGACGATGACCCGGTCGCCATGGAGCACTTCGCGCATCTCCTTCGGGCCAAGGAAGATGTCCGGACCCTTGTCCTCACGGCGCAGGAAGCCGAATCCATCCGGATGCCCCTCGACCTTGCCCCGGATCAGATCGGCCTTCTCCGGCAGCAGACAGGCATCGCGACGGTTTCGCACGAGCTGGCCGTCGCGTTGCATCGCGCGCAGTCGGCGTTCGAAGTGCTCCAGCTCTTCGGGGCGGATATCGAGTGCGCGCACCAGCTCGTCAACCGACATCGGCACGCCGACTTCGGCCAGCGTCTGCTCGATGTACTCACGACTCGGCAAGGGAGACTCGTATTTCAGCGTTTCGCGCTCGAAAAAGGGATCCGCCCGGCGGGTCGCCGAGGGACCCTCGACTTTGGCGGTCTTGCGCTTTCCTGTCTTCGGCGCGCTGGTCGGCGCGCTTGCTGCAGCGGCGACGGGGGTGCCGGAATCGGCTGTGGTTTTCTTGGTGTTTCTGGTCATTGACTTTCTTCTTTAGATGCTTATAATGCGCGGCTCTTGCCCAGATGGCGGAATTGGTAGACGCACTAGTTTCAGGTACTAGCGCTGCGAGGCGTGGAGGTTCGAGTCCTCTTCTGGGCACCAGTTTCGCAGGAAAGCCGCTCTTCGGAGCGGCTTTTTTGTTTGTATTGTGCATGCCTTCCGCCACCAGGGCCGGCCTGCACGAATCTGATGGTCGTTTCGCCGGCTTCGGCGGCAAGGTTGTGCCGTGCGTATATTTTTTTTGCGGACGCCGCCTTCCATCCTGCAGTCGATCCAGCTACAATGCGCCTCCCTGCCCAGATGGCGGAATTGGTAGACGCACTAGTTTCAGGTACTAGCGCTGCGAGGCGTGGAGGTTCGAGTCCTCTTCTGGGCACCAGTTTCAGGAAAAAGCCGACCGCGAGTCGGCTTTTTGCTTTTCTGCACACGCCTTTACCGAATCCATACGAGAAATCAGCGCTGAAGCCGGCCTCGCGACCGGCTTCAATTCCAGCGACCAACTCAGGCGTCAAAGGGATGGCTCAGGCGCCAAAGGGATGACGGCGCAGGATGGTCTCGTCACGCTCCGGACCGGTCGAGATGACATCGATCGGGATCTCGCAGATCTCCTCGATCCGGTGCAGATAGGCGCGCGCCTCCTGCGGCAGCGCGTCCCAGCTCTGCGCCCCGAAAGTGGTACCGCTCCAGCCCGCCAGGGTTTCGTAGATCGGCTCGCAACGGGTGACTTCTTCGGAGCCCATCGGCAACAGGTCGATGCGCTTGCCGTCGAGCATGTAACCGGTGCACAGCTTGAGCTCCGGGAGACCGTCGAGCACGTCGAGCTTGGTGATGCACAGCCCGGTCACGCCATTGATGATGATCGAGCGCTTCAGTGCCGCGAGATCAAGCCAGCCACAACGACGCTTGCGCCCGGTGACGGTGCCGAACTCACGGCCCTTGGTCGACATCTGCTCGCCGGGCACGCCCTTGGTTTCGATATCGAGTTCGGTCGGGAACGGCCCGCCGCCCACCCGGGTGCAGTAGGCCTTGGTGATGCCCAGCACGTAGTGCAGGCGCCCCGGCCCGACACCCGAGCCCGCCGCCGCCTGCCCCGCAACGCAGTTGCTCGAGGTGACGAACGGGTAGGTGCCGTGATCGATATCGAGCAGGGTACCTTGCGCGCCTTCGAACAGCAGGCTGCCGCCATTCTTGTTTACCGCATAAAGCTCGGCGGAGACGTCGGCCACCATCGGCAGAATTTTCTCGGCATCAGTCATCGCCTGGTCGAACACGGCCTGGAAATCGACCGCTTCGGCACCCAGATGCTGAGTGAGCACGAAATTGTGATACTCGAGGTTGGCCTTGAGTTTTTCGGCAAAACGCTCGGGATGGAACAGGTCATAGACCCGCAGCGCGCGGCGCGCGACCTTGTCTTCGTAGGTCGGTCCGATGCCCTTGCCGGTAGTGCCAATCTTGTCGTCGGCCGACTTGACCGCCTCGCGCGCACGATCGAGTGCGGCGTGGTAGCCCAGTATCAGCGGACAGCCCGGGCTGATGCGCAGACGCTCGCGCACCTTGATCCCGCCCGCCTCGAGGGTGGCGATCTCGGACAGCAGGTGATGGATGTCCAGCACCACGCCATTGCCGATATAGCACGCCACGCCCTCACGGACGATGCCCGAGGGCACCAGATTGAGCTTGTACTCGGTCTGCCCGATCACCAGCGTATGACCGGCATTGTGACCGCCCTGGAAGCGAACCACGCCACGGGCGTGATCGGTCAGCCAGTCGACGATCTTGCCCTTGCCCTCGTCGCCCCACTGGGTACCGACGACCACCACGTTCTTTGCCATTTCCTTACTCTCCCTGAAGCGGCTCGACCGACCACCGGCCTCCCCGCCTCACAAGCTGCCGGTTGCATCCGGCCTCATTCCACGTGCCGTCGTGACCCGGTAAAGCGGTCACTACGATTTCGCCCCGCTCGCGCAGGGCCTCAACTTCATTCAACAAGGCTGCATCCGCCGCATCCGGCGCCAGGATCGCACCCACCGCCTCGGGCTCGGGCAGACGCAGCGCAAGCTCGCGCAAGTCCAGACTGAAACCGGTGGCCGGCCGCGACCGGCCGAAAGCCTGCGCCACCCCGTCATAGCGACCACCGAGCGCGAGCGCTGCGGGCGAGCCGCTGCCATAGGCCGCAAATACCACCCCGCTGTGATAGTGATATCCGCGCAAGTCGGCCAGATCGAAGCTCACCGGCAGATCGCCGAGCGCCACTGCAAGCTGACGCAGATCGTCGAGCGCGGCGCCAATCTCGGCATCCTGCGGCAGGCGGGCCGCGGCGATCTCGAGCACTTCAGGACCGCCGTAGAGTTGCGGAAGCAACAGCAAGGCGCTGCGCACCGGCTCGGCGACATCGACCAGCATTTCGCGCAGCGCAGGCACATCCTTGCTCTGCAGCACATCAAACAACATCTCTTCACGCCCCGGCACCATCCCGGCACGCGCCGCGAGCGCATGAAACAGGCCGACATGGCCGATATCGATGCGCGTCGCCGGCACGTTGGCCAGCCGCATCACATCGGCCAGCAGGCGCACGATCTCGATGTCGGCCTCGATACCGGCGTGGCCGTAGAGTTCGGCACCGAGTTGCAGCGGTTCACGAGTGGCAGTGAGAGTCGACGGCAAGGTATGCAGCACGCTACCGCAATAACACAGCCGCGACACCCCCTTGCGGTTAAGCAGGTGCGAGTCGATCCGGGTCACCTGGGGCGTCATGTCGGCACGCACCCCCATGGTGCGACCGGACAACTGATCCACCAGCTGATAGGTGCGCAAGCGCAGATCCTGGCCCGCGCCAGTGGTCAAGGAATCGAGGTATTCGAGAAGAGGCGGCATCACCAACTGATAACCGCGCACACGAAAGGCGTCGAGCAAGCTGCGACGCAGGCCCTCCAGCTTGTCGGCTTCGGACGGCAGCGCGTCCTGGATGTGATCGGGCAATACCCAGCGCATGTAAGGTTCAACCAAAGACGAACAGCAGGATCAGCCCGACCAGCATCGACGACAGCCCGATAAATCGGATCTGACCATCACCGAGGCGGGCGAGGCGCAAAAATGTGTCGCGCCAGGTAGCTGGCGCGACAAAGGGAATGATACCTTCGAGTATCAACATCAGCGCGAAGGCAATCAGCAGGGTGGCGCCCATCAGGGATCAGTTCCGGGTCGTCCCTCGGGGGTTCTTCATGAACTTGAAGAAGTCCGAACTCGGATCGATCACCATCACGTCATCCTTGCCGGAGAAGCTGCCGCGGTAGGCTTCGAGACTGCGATAGAAGGAGTAGAACTCGGGACTCTGGCCAAAGGCCTCGGCATAGATCGCAGTTGCCTTGGCATCGCCGGCACCCTTGAGCTGCTGGGCATCGCGGTACGCCTCGGCGATGATGACTTCACGCTGGCGGTCGGCATCGGCGCGAATCTTCTCGGCCTCTGCGGCACCTTCGGAGCGAAGCTCGTTGGCCACCCGCTTACGCTCGGCTTCCATCCGCCGATAGACCGACTCCGACACCTCGCTCGGCAGGTCGACACGCTTGAGCCGCACGTCGATGATCTGCGCACCAATCTTGCGTGCATCCTGGTCTGCTCTTGCCCGCATGTCTTCCATGATCTGGTCACGCGCTCCGGAAACCACGTCGTGCACGGTACGCCGACCAAACTCCTCACGAAGACCGGAATTCACCGTCTGGGTCAGACGGATGCGGGCACGGGATTCGTCGCCGGCCACCGACTCGTAGTACAGCCGCGGGTCGATGATGCGCCATTTGACGAAGTGATCCACCAACACGTTTTTCTTCTCGGAGGTGATGAAACGCTCCGGCTCGGCGGTATCCATGGTCAGGATCCGCTTGTCGAAGAAACGCACGTTCTGGATCAGCGGCAGCTTGACGTTCAGGCCAGGCTCGCTGATGACTTCCTTCACTTCACCAAGCTGAAACACGATCGCGTACTGGCGCTGATCAACGGTAAACAGGGACATCGAGGCGACCACTGCGATAAACAGCAGTAGCCCCCCGATCAGGGGCATCTTGTCACGCATCAACGTTCTCCACGTTCGCGGCTGCGCAGCAGATCCCGGCTACGCGGGTCCTGGCTACCGGCCGGCGCATTGCTTGCAGAAGGCAGGGTCAGTTGCGAATCGGCCGCAGCCGCCGCAGCCGCCGGGCTACCGCCGGCCTGCTGAATGAGCTTGTCGAGCGGCAGGAACAGCATGTTGCCACTGCCCTTGGCATCGATCATGACCTTGCTCGCACTTCCCAGTACCTGTTGCATGGTTTCGAGATACATGCGCTCGCGGGTGACCTCGGGCGCAAGCTTGAATTCTGCAAACACCTGAGTGAAGCGACTCGCCTCACCCTCGGCGTTGGCCTGGACCCGTTCGCGGTAGGCGTTGCCTTCCTCGATCAGACGCGACGCCGTACCGCGGGCGCGCGGGATGACATCGTTGGCGTAGGCTTCCCCTTCGTTCTTCTGCCGTTCGCGATCCTGACCGGCCTTGACCGCATCGTCGAACGAAGCCTGCACCTGTTCTGGCGGCTGGGCGTTCTGCAAGGTCACCCGGCTGATCTGGATACCGGTCTCGTATCGATCCAGAATGCGCTGCAGCAACTCCTGCGCGGTGGCCGCGATTTCCTCACGACCCTCGTAAAGCACGAAGTCCATCCGGCTTTTGCCGACAATCTCGCGCATCGCGGTTTCCGCACCCTGAGCAACCGACTCGTCCGGGAAACGGTTGTTGAACACGTAGTTTTCCGGATTTTTGAGTACGTACTGCACCGCGAACTGGATGTTGACGATGTTTTCGTCATCGGTAAGCATCAGCGATTCGCGCAGCACCTTGTTGCGGTCGGTACCCCGATAGCCAACCTCCACCGTGCGAACACCGGTCAAGTCGACGATCTCGTGGCTCTCGAACGGTGCGGGCAGGCGCCAACGCAGGCCGGGCTCGGTGGTTTCGGTGAACTTGCCCAGACGCAGCACAACACTGCGCTGGTTGGCATCCACCGTGTAGAAACCACTTGCGAGCCAGACGACCGCGACCAGTGCCAGCAAGGCCCCGATACCGCCACCAAACTGCTTGAACGAGAAATTCGGCAGGGTCGGACCACCGCCGCCGCCATCGTTACCGCCACCAGGCCCGCCATTACGGCCACCGCGCTTGCCACCGAATATACCGGACAGCCGCTGGTTGAAATCCCGCCAGACCTCTTCGAGATCGGGAGGACCCTGATTGCCGCCGCGATTGCCTTCGCCGCGATCACCGTCGTTTCCGCGGTTACCCCAGCGTGGATCATTGAGGGACATGAGAATGCCTGTTATCACTGTTGTAATGAAAAGTTGTTGTCGGATTCAGGATGCTGCCCGGGTTCGGATATGACGTGTTGAGCGGCCTCGGCCAGCGCAGCGCGAAGCAGCTCCAGACCTTCGCCCGCTCTCGCGCTCAGAAAAACGCGTTTGATTTTATCACAGTCATCCCGCTCGACTGCCGCGCTGGCGTGGGTCAGGTCGATCTTGTTCCACACCAGAATTTGCGGTACATCAGCGGCACCAATTTCGGCCAGCACTGCGTTTACTGCCTGGATCTGCGCATCCCGGTCTTCGCTTGCCGAATCCACCACATGAAGCAGCAGATCGGCCTGCGCGGTTTCCTCGAGGGTTGCCTTGAAGGCAGCCACGAGCGCATGCGGCAGGTCACGGATGAATCCGACCGTATCCGACAGCACGACGTTCCCTGATCCGACAAAAAGTCGTCGGGAAGTGGTATCCAGGGTGGCAAACAATTGGTCTGCCGCGTAACTGCCGGCCTTGGTCAGGGCATTGAACAGGGTCGATTTGCCGGCGTTCGTGTAGCCCACCAACGATACCGACAGCACATCGCGGCGATCACGCGCACGACGACGGGTGAGGCGCTGCTTTTCGATCTTGGCAAGTCGGCCCTTGAGCAGCTTGACCCGATTGCCGAGCAGACGACGGTCGGTCTCGAGCTGGGTTTCGCCCGGACCCCGCAAGCCGATCCCGCCTTTCTGACGCTCGAGGTGAGTCCACCCCCGCACCAGACGGGTTGCAAGATGACTGAGCTGGGCCAGTTCGACCTGCAGCTTGCCTTCATGACTACGCGCGCGCAGCGCGAAGATATCCAGAATCAGTGCGGTACGGTCGACCACCCGATGGCCGAGGAGACGCTCGAGGTTTCGCTGCTGCGCCGGCGACAGGGTGTGATTGAAAATCACCAGGTCGGCCTCATGCGCACGTAGCGCCTCGGCGATTTCCTCGACCTTCCCACTACCGGCGAACAGCGCCGGGTCGGGTCTCGGACGACGCCCGAACACGACCGCCTCGACGCTCCCGCCGGCACTTGCCGTGAGCAGTTTCAGCTCCGACAAGCGCTCGTCGATCGCGCCCTGACCGAAATCGAGCTGGACGAGCACCGCCCGTTCGCCCGCTCCGGGGCGCTCAAGCATCGGACAGCTGGCCGGCCAGGAGGGGCCGGAAACTCATCAGTTCGTGCGCGTTCAGTTGCCACCCTCGGCTACATCCTGCTGCTGAATGGTGACCGGACGCGCAGGCACGACGGTCGAGATGGCGTGCTTGTAGACCATTTGGGTAACCGTGTTCTTGAGCAACACGACGTACTGATCGAAGGATTCGATCTGACCCTGCAGCTTGATGCCATTGACCAGGTATATCGACACCGGGACGTGCTCGCGGCGCAGGGTGTTCAGAAACGGGTCTTGTAAAAGTTGCCCTTTATTGCTCATTGTGGAACCTCGATCTTTTGTGTTTATAAGAATGTATAGGATTTATTGCTGCACTGCCACATAACAGTATGCAACGAAATCCCGGTGTGGATATAAGGTGTTTCCGCAATCAGGGTTTGCTCGCGTACGGATTGTGCGCAGTACGGAACTGGATGCGCAAGGGTGTGCCCTGCAATTTGAAGGCCTCCATGAAGGTCCGCTCAAGGTAACGAACATAGGAAGTCGGCAGATTCTCCAGCGAATTCCCATGTATCACGATGATCGGCGGGTTCATACCGCCCTGGTGAGCGTAGCGCATCTTTGGCCGTGCGGTGCCGTGGCGCGGTGGCGCCTGCTTGGCGATTGCAGCCTGCATGGTGCGTGTCAGCTGTGGCGTGGACAGGTTGGAGATTGCCGCTGCATAGGCGGCATCCACCGACTTCAGCAGACCAGCCACGCCTTCGGCCTTGAGTGCCGAAATGTGATGGAAGCGCGCAAACGACAGAAAACCGAGCCGGCGCGCGATCTCTTCCTTGAGCTGGTCGCGCTGATAATCGTCAACCGCATCCCACTTGTTGATCGCCACCACCAGTGCGCGCCCGGCGTCGAGCACGAAGCCTGCGATATGGGCGTCCTGATCGGAGATGTCCTGCGCGGCATCGAGCACCAGCACGGCGACGTTCGCCTCCTGGATGGCCTGCAGGGTCTTGATCACGGAGAACTTCTCCACCGCCTCGAAGACCTTGCCACGACGGCGCAAGCCGGCCGTGTCGATCAGGGTGTATTGCTTGCCGCCGCGCTCGAACGGAATCGAGATCGCGTCGCGGGTGGTTCCCGGCTGGTTGAATGCAATCACCCGCTCTTCGCCGAGCAAGGTATTGACCAGCGTCGATTTACCCACGTTCGGACGGCCGACGATCGCCACCTTGGGGCCATCGTCATCCGTAGACTCGCGCCCTCCACCCACCGGGAACGGCGCCAGCACGAGATCGATCAGCTGCTTGATGCCGTCACCGTGCGCTGCCGATACCGCCACCGGCGCACCGAAACCAAGTGCGTGAAAGTCCGATGCCGCCACCGAACGATCGAGTCCCTCGGCCTTGTTGACCACCACATGCACCGGACGCCCGGCTCGACGCAGCCGCACCGCGATCTGCTCGTCATGAGGCGTACGCCCGGCACGACCATCGACCAGGAACAACAGCACGTCAGCCTCGGCAATCGCCTGCTCGGCCTGGCGCGCCATCTCGTGCATGATGCCGTCCTTGGCGACCGGATCGAAACCAGCGGTATCGACCACCAGATAATCCCGGTCTCCGAGACGACCGATGCCGTAATGGCGATCGCGGGTCAGCCCGGGCTGATCCGCCACCAGCGCATCACGGCTGCGGGTCAGGCGGTTGAAAAGGGTCGACTTGCCCACATTGGGACGGCCGACAAGGACTATGGTAGGTTTCACTGAAAAAATTCCGCCTCAACGCACTTCATAGGCAACGATGTCACCACCACGCGTCTGCACCACGAATCCGCGGCCATGCAAACGCAAATCTGCGGTAATCGGGCTGCTGTCGGCGCGATCACGGGCCGCAAAGGCGCCGTCTTCACGTCGCAGCAGATGGACATATCCCTGTCCGTCACCGACCGCCACGTAGTCACCGACGATCAGCGGACGCGAGACCACACGGCGCGGCAGGGCATCCTGCTTCCACACGCTCGCACCGCTGTAGACGTCGAGCGCCTGAATTGCGTCCCGATCATCGGTGATCACCGCAAACCGGGTGTCGCGATCCATCCCCACGCTGCTGGAAAAATCACGCGCCCACAGCGAGTTGCCGTTACTGCCGTCAAAGCAGGCCGCGCGCCCCTGGTAGGTCACCGCACATACTTCACGCCGGCTGATGACCGGCGTACCGGCCACGTCAGCCACCCGCTCGAGTTCGGTTGCGCCGCGCGGCGAAGCCACGTTGAGTTCCCACACGGCGCTGCCATTGCTCACATTGACCGCCACCATCTTGCCGCCGGGGAAACCCGCCAGTGCAACGCCGCCCTCAAGCACCACGCCGGCAAAGCTGCGTAGCGCAAGCGGCGGATTGCTGCGCTGGTACACCCAGCGCCGGGCGCCGTCGCTCGAACTCAGCGCGATCAGACGGTGATCGGAGGTACGCACCACGACCAGCTCATCATTCACTGCGGGGGGCGCAAGCACCTCTGCACCGACTGGAACTCGCCAGCGTTCGACACCGGTTGCCGCTTCGTAGGCAATCGCCACGCCCTCAACGCTCACCACGACCGCAAGCCGGCCATCACTGCCGACCCCGGCGGCCAGGTCGGTATCCGCATCGGCCCGCCACACCGCCCGCCCGTCCTCGAAACGGGCCACGTCGCCGTTCATGGCTGCAGCATAGACGCTGTCACCGGCCACTGCCGGATGAAACACATACGGCCCCGACTTGCCAATACTGGTCTTCCATACGGCACGCAAATCGACACTCGGCTTGATGTCGACCAGGTCTGCCGGCTTGGGACCACTGCTGGCAAACGGGTTGAGCGACGAGCAGCCTGCGAGCAGAGTCAAGGCGCCAAGTAGCGGAAGTACGCGCAGATAAGAGAATTTCATTGTTCAGCCTTCCAGCGATTCGAGTTTGATCCGCACCACTTCACGCAGCGTTACCGCGTCATCACCAGCACTGCCGAGCGCGTCGACGGCAGCCTGGTAGGCCGCGCGCGCCTCGGCCGTCTTGCCTTGGGTCGCCAGCACATCGCCGCGAAGATCCTCGAAGCGCGCCTTGTAGGCCCCGGATGGCACCGGCTGCAGACGGGCCAGTGCCTGGTCGGGCGAGCCCTGCTGCAACAGCACCACCGCCAGACGCAAGCGGGCAAGCTCGCGCAGCGCGGGATCCTTGCCCTTGTCGGCCGCCCACTCGAGTTGGGCACGGGCGTTGTCGAGATCGTTGCCGGCAAACTGCACCGAGGCCGACAGCAGGGCGCCGAGCTGCGCGTAAGTGGAGCCGCTGTAGTCGCCGATCAGTCGACCGGCTGCATCGCGTGCCTTCTGCGCATCGTTCTCGCTCGCGGCCTGCTGCAGACTGAAATAGAGCGCACCGGCCTCGGCGGCGGTCTTGTTCTGGTACCACTGCCAGCCCTGCCAGCCCACCGACGACAGCGCGGCAATGACGGCAACGGTCGTCACCAGCTTGCCATACTGCGCCCACCAGGCCTTGAGTTCGGAAATCTGTTCCTGTTCTTCCAGGTCATACACCGCCATTGTCAGCCCCTTCTTCGATCTCGTCATTGAACAGCAGTTGTGCAACCGTCTCGGGCAGCATATCCACCGCAACCCGCTGTTGTGCTCCCGGCCCGCGCAGCGGCTTGACGCCAACCTCGCTGGCCAGCGCCTCATCCTCGCCGATCACGATCGCAACCGGGGCGCCACTGCCGTCCGCCTTCTTCATCTGTGACTTGAAACTGCCTCCGCCGCAGTGCAGTACCACTGCAAACCCGTGTCCGCGCAAGGCTTCGGCAGCACGAAACGCCAGGCGCTGGGCGGCTTCGCCAAGGTGCACGACATACACATCGGGCACGACCAGCTCGGCCTGGCCGCCACACTCCTTCCACAGCGCGAGCAGACGCTCGACCCCCATGGCGAAACCGGCCGCCGGCTGAGGCTTGCCGCCGAGCTGACTCACCAGCCCGTCGTAGCGCCCACCGGCACACACCGTTCCCTGTGCGCCGAGGCGGTCGGTCACCCACTCGAACACGGTGCGATTGTAGTAATCCAGGCCACGCACCAGACGGTGATTGATGCGGTACGGAATGCCGGCATCCTTGAGCAAGACCTGCACCGCGGCGAAATGTGCCCGCGACTCCTCGCCAAGGTAGTCGGCCAGCTTCGGCGCCGCCTCGACGATGTCCTGCAGCGCGGGGTTCTTGGTATCGAGGATGCGCAGCGGGTTGGAGTACAGACGGCGCTTGCCGTCCTCGTCCAGCCGGTCCTGATGCTGCTCCAGATAGGCAATCAGCGCAGCGCGATGCACGCCGCGCTCTTCGGCAGAGCCGAGCGAGTTCAGTTCAAGACGGACATCTTCCAGGCCGAGATCGTCCCACAGTCGTGCGCACATGATGATGTGCTCGGCGTCGATATCGGGACCGGCATAGCCGAGCGCCTCGATGCCAATCTGGTGAAACTGGCGGTAACGTCCTTTCTGCGGACGCTCGTGACGGAACATCGGCCCCTGGTAATACAGACGTTGCGGGCCGCTCCCGGCTACCAGATTGTGCTGGATCGCGGCGCGCACGCAAGACGCTGTGCCTTCCGGGCGCAAGGTCAGGTGCTCGCCGTTGAGCGCATCCTCGAACGAATACATTTCCTTCTCGACGATATCGGTGACCTCACCGATCGCGCGCTTGAACAAGGGCGTCGGCTCGACGATCGGCATGCGGATCGGGCGATAACCGTAGCTGCGCAACCAGTCGCGCACGATATCTTCGAAGTGCTCCCAGATTTCGGCCTCGTCGGGCAGGATGTCGTTCATCCCGCGCACAGCCTGCAATGTCTGAATCTGACTCATGGTTGGATCTGCTTGTCGTTGTCTGGTACTGGTCGGAGCCGGTCAGCCGGCCTTCTTCACATAACGGGTGGCGACGTAGTCGTCGACGATGGCCTTGAACTCGGCAGCGATGTTGTCGCCGCGCAGGGTCACCGTCTTCTCACCATCGACGAACACCGGCGCGGCCGGGGTCTCGCCGGTACCGGGCAGGGAGATGCCGATGTTGGCGTGCTTGCTCTCGCCCGGGCCATTGACCACACAGCCCATCACCGCGAGGGTCATGTTCTCGACCCCGTCGTATTGTTCGCGCCAGCGCGGCATCTGCTCGCGCACGTAGCCCTGGATGCCCGAAGCCAGCTCCTGGAAGAAGGTGCTGGTAGTGCGGCCGCAGCCCGGGCAGGCGGTCACCATCGGGGTAAAGGCGCGCAAGCCCATGGTTTGCAGGATCTCCTGCGCCACCACCACTTCCTGGGTGCGACTGCCACCCGGCTCGGGCGTAAGCGAGATCCGGATGGTGTCGCCGATCCCTTCCTGCAGCAGGATGGCAAGCGCCGCGGTCGAGGCGACGATCCCCTTGCTGCCCATGCCGGCCTCGGTCAGTCCGAGGTGCAGCGGATAGTCGGAGCGCAAGGCCATGTCGCGATATACCGCAATCAGGTCCTGAACGCTCGACACCTTGGCCGACAGAATGATGCGGTCGCCCGCCAGGCCATACTCCTCGGCCTTGGCTGCGGACTCCAGCGCCGACACGACCAGCGCCTCGCGCATCACCGCACCGGCATCACGCGGCTCGGCGCGGGAGGCGTTCTGGTCCATGATCCGCGCCAGCACCGACGGATCGAGGCTGCCCCAGTTCACGCCGATGCGTACCGGCTTGTCGTACTTGCAGGCGATTTCGACGATCGCGGCAAACTGCGGATCCCGTTTGGAGCCGGCACCGACATTGCCCGGATTGATGCGCAGCTTGGCCAACGCCTCGGCACATGCCGGATACTTGGTCAGCAGGGTGTGCCCGTTGTAATGGAAGTCGCCGACCAGCGGCACGTCCATGTTCAGCGCCAGCAGGCGGTCGCGGATGTGCGGCACAGCCCGGGCGGCGTCCTCGTTATTGACCGTGATCCGCACCATCTCGGAACCGGCGCGAGCCAGTTCGGCGACCTGCATGGCGGTACCGAGGATGTCGGCGGTATCGGTGTTGGTCATCGACTGGACCACTACCGGCGCACCGCCCCCGACCACTACGGCGCCGACATGGACACGGCGGGTATTGCGACGGGGCAGAGCGGCGGAGATCGGGCTGGAGAGCGTCATGTCATTGAACCGTAAGACGGGCGACCGACACCTTGGTGTGCGGCACGAGATCGATCGGCTTGCCCTGGTAGTCGAGGCGGACACCACTCGCATTGCCGACCACCAGCGCGTAAGGCGGCTTGCCCTGTACTGTCCGGGTACTGCCTGGGGTACCGAGCCCGGCAAACAGGATGGCGCCGGAGCCATCCTTCACCTCGACCCAGGACTCCACCGTGAAAGTGAAGCGCAGACCGTTGGTCGCAAGGCCCGCCGGCCCTGCGGCGGGGGGCGACACAGCCTCGACGGCGACCGGCGGGGCCGCCGCAGGCACTGCCTGCGAGGACAAGCCGGAGGACTGCGGCACTGGCGCAGTGGCCGAGCCTGGCTGTGCGGCCTCGTTCATGGCCGGCGGCACCGGCGCGTCCGGATCCGCGATGCCGACCGGGGGCATTGCACCGTCGGAATTCCCGGCGCCCTCGCCCGGAGGGAAGGGCTCGACCGCCACGGGCTCGGGTGGAGCCGAGGTCTCGAACCAGCCAAAATACGACCCGGCAAACATCAGCACCAGCAGGAGTCCGGCAACCACGGCGGCAGGCACCAGATTGAAACGAACACCGCGCCCGACCGGCATGTCGCCATCCGCATTGGACAGCGGTGTCAGATCGACCGCGGCAGTTCCCGCCCCACCCAGCCCGGCCAGCACCACAGCCGGATCCAGCCCGACATGGCGCGCATAGTTGCGCAGGAAGCCGCGCACGAACGCCGGCCCCGGCAAGGTTTCGTGATGCCCGCTTTCCAGCGCATCGAGCTGCCTCAAAGACAGCTTGAGCGCCTGCGCAACTTCGCCCAGCGACTCACCGCGCGCCTCGCGGGCGCGACGCAACATCATCCCCGGCGCAATGGCGGACAAGCCTTCCGTCGCAGCGACGGTTTCGGATTGCATGCTGCTCACTCGTACTTTCCTTGCAACATCAGGACATGCTCCGCCGAATCGGCGAAACGGCCACGTAACTGCTCGGCATAGCTTGCCTCTGCATTGCGCTCACCCAGCCGTCGGGCGGTGCGCAGGCCGAGCCAGAGCGACGCCGGGGTCGAGCGCAGTTGCTGATGCAGCCTGACCAACTGGTCATGCGCCACCTGGTAATGACCCTGGCGGTAAGCGATTGCCGCCAGCTGATAGAGCGCCTCGGCATTGGCCGGATCGGCCTGGATCGCGCGCAAGAACTGTTCTTCTGCCGCGGCGTCGTTATTCAGCCGCAACTGGCACAAGCCGGCGTTGGTGTAGGGCCGGGTCGGGTAACGGAAGTACGGATTGCGCGCGGCGCGGGCAAATCGCTCCATCGCCTCGGCTTCACGCCCCTGCTGACACAGGTACCAGCCGTAGCTGTTGTTGAAATCGGGATCGCCGGGTGCCGCATTGAGCGCGCGAACAAAGTTCTCCCCGGCCGATGCATTCTCGTTGATCATCATGTAGACCAGCCCCATCAAATGGAAGGCCGGGGCGTAGTTCGAACTCTCCGCCAGCGCGAGCTTGGCCTCGTCGAGTGCAACGTCGTTGCGCCCGATCTCGAAATAGGCCTGCCCCAGATCCACATGCACGGGACTCGGCCACGCCAGTGGGCTGACTGTCCGACATCGGCCGCGAAATGCCAACCGCATCACCGCTACCGCCCGACATCGGCGCAGTCACGCATCCGCCCAGCAATACTGCCGAGACGAGTAAAACCAGGGGCGCAAACCTGCGCGTCATGAGCGAATCTCCGTCGTCTGCTTGAGGCGCACCACTGTGCGCCGGGTCTTGTCCTGCACCTGCCCGGCCAGCTGGCCACAGGCGGCATCGACATCGTCACCCCGGGTCTTGCGCGTGGTGGTGACGATACCGGCGTCGAGCAGGATACCTGCAAAGCGGCGGATACGCTCCGCCGAGGAGCGCAGGAAGCCGGAGTTGGGAAACGGATTGAACGGAATCAGGTTGAACTTGCACGGCACCTCGCGCACCAGCGCAACGAGTTCGTGCGCGTGCGCATCACTGTCATTCACACCATCGAGCATGACGTACTCGAAGGTCACGAAGTCGCGTGGCGCACGATCGAGGTAACGCTGGCAGGCAGCCATCAGCTCGCGCAACGGATATTTCTGGTTGATCGGCACCAGACGATCACGCAGTGCGTCGTTCGACGCATGCAGGGACACTGCCAGCGCCACCGGACATTCGTCGCGCAAACGGTCCATCGCCGGTACGATACCGGAGGTCGACACCGTCACCCGCCGCCGCGACAGCCCGTAGGCATGATCGTCGAGCATCAGGCGCAGCGCGGTCACCACATTGTCGAAATTGGCGAGCGGCTCGCCCATGCCCATCATCACCACGTTGCTGATGATGCGGCCGTTGTCGGGCTCGCCGGGCTCGATCTCGGCCGCAGCAGCGTCCGACGCAAGGCTATCGTGCTCCGCATCGCGTGCGGCGCCGAGCAACTTGTTTGCCAGCCACAGCTGGCCGACGATCTCTGCCGCGCTCAGATTGCGATTGAAGCCCTGCTTGCCGGTGGAACAGAACGCGCAATCGAGCGCACACCCCGCCTGCGACGAAATGCACAGCGTGCCGCGTCGGGTTTCGGGAATGAACACCGTTTCCACCGCGTTGGCGTTGCCCACGTCCAGCAGCCACTTGCGCGTGCCATCGGTCGACACCGAGTCTCGCACCGGAACCGGTGGACGGATCACCGCGATGTCCTTCAACCGGGTGCGCAGCGACTTTGCCACATCGGTCATGGCATCGAAGTCATCACAGCCTTCGCGATGCATCCAGCGCATGACCTGACGCGCGCGAAACGGCTTCTCGCCGAGCCCGGCAAACCAGGCGACGAGACCATCGACATCGAAATCGAGCAGATTGACCGGGGAATTCATCTTTGCCTCCAACACAAACGGCCCGCCCGCGCGTTTCGCAGTGAAACTACCGCGAAGCGGGCGCGACGGGCCGTCAGGATGGACCGCTTAACGGGAATAAACGTTCATGCCGGGGAAGAAGAAGGCGATTTCCACCGCAGCGGTCTCGGCCGCATCGGAGCCGTGTACCGCGTTGGCATCGATCGAGTCGGCGAAGTCGGCACGGATGGTGCCCTTGTCGGCCTTCTTCGGGTCGGTGGCACCCATCAGCTCGCGGTTCTTGGCAATCGCGCCTTCGCCTTCCAGCGCCTGGATCATCACCGGGCCGGAGGTCATGAAGGAGACCAGATCCTTGAAGAAGGGACGCTCCTTGTGCACGGCATAGAACTGACCGGCTTCGAGCTCGGACAGGTGCGTCATGCGGGCAGCGATCACCTTGAGCCCGGCGTCCTCGAAACGCTGGTAGATCTTGCCGATCACGTTCTTGGCGACGGCGTCGGGCTTGATGATGGAAAGGGTGCGTTCGATTGCCATGAAGAAAACTCCGGACTATGTGAGGAAAAACGCGGAATTTTAGCAGGTTTTGGGTGACGGCCGCGTGAACGCATGCTACGGATGATCTCGGAACGTAAGCGGCGACATGGCAAGCCTACGCTCACCCGCCTTGCCACGGGACGCGCGAGGACGGCTTGCCAGGTGCCGCCACGGCCACGCCACCGCCTCACGCAAGCTTGATCAGTTTTTCTTGCGATAGGCGGAACCTCTCACAACTGGCGGCAGTCGATAAAACTCATTATCGAAATCCTTCCCATGACAAGCCGCGCCGCCTCAAATATGATGAAAACAGACATTGCAAACCGACACGCCCGGACGGAGTTCTGAATGCTGTTGACGCTGGCCTTCATTGTGGTTGCGATGCTGTTTGCGCCGAGCCTGAGCCGGGCGCTCGATGCGCGCGCCGGCTGGCTATTGGCGCTCGCTCCGCTGGCTGGCTTCGTCTGGATGCTCACCCAGCTACCGGTCGTTTCCAGCGGTGGTGTCGTACTCGAGTCCTACGCCTGGGTGCCGGCACTCGATGTCGCCCTGAGCTTCCGGCTGGACGGGCTCTCGCTGCTGTTCGGCCTGCTCGTCACCGGCATCGGCACCCTGATCGTGCTCTATGCCGGCAGCTACCTGTCCGACCACCACCATCTCGGCCGCTTCTATGCCTATCTGCTCGGCTTCATGGCCGCCATGCTCGGGCTGGTGCTGGCCGACGACCTGATCGCGCTGTTCGTGTTCTGGGAACTGACCAGCGTGATGTCCTTCCTGCTGATCAGTTTTCAGCACGAGAACGCTGTGTCACGGCGGGCTGCGCTGCAGGCTTTGCTGATTACCGGCGGCGGCGGCCTCGCGCTGCTTGCCGGCCTGATCCTGCTCGGCACGGCCGCCGACAGCTGGCAGTTCTCGACCCTGACCGCCGAGGCAGTGGAAGGTCATGTGCTGTATCCGGCCATCCTGGTGCTGGTGCTGCTCGGCTGCTTCACCAAGTCGGCCCAGGTTCCCTTCCACCTGTGGTTGCCCAATGCCATGGCCGCACCGACACCGGTTTCGGCCTATCTGCACTCGGCCACCATGGTCAAGGCCGGGGTGTATCTGCTGGCGCGGCTGAACCCGGTGATGGGCGGCTCGGCCGGCTGGGGCACCACCCTGATCGTGTTCGGCGCCGCCACGGCACTGGTCGGCGCGGTGCTGGCACTGCGCCAGACCGATCTGAAACGCATCCTTGCCTACACCACGGTCACCGTGCTCGGCCAGCTCACCATGCTGATCGGCACCAACACCGCCTACGGCTTGCAGGCCTTCGTCATCTATATCCTCGCGCACTCACTATACAAGGGCGCGTTGTTCATGGCAGTGGGCTCGATCGACCATGCGACCGGTACCCGTGAACTGACACGGCTCGGCGGCCTGATCCGATTCATGCCGCTCACCGGAGCGGCAGTCGCCCTGGCGGCCTTTTCCAATGCCGGCCTGCCCCCGTTCTTTGGTTTTATCGCCAAGGAGTTCAAGTACGCCGGCCTGATCGAGCTCGGTCCGCTCGGCTGGATCACCACCGTGGTGATGATCGTGACCAATGCCTTGCTGCTGACCGCAGCGGGACTGATCTTCATCCGCAGCTTTCTCGGTCGCCAGGGTGCCTACCCCCGACATCCGCACGAGGTCAGCGTGTTCATGTGGCTCGGCCCGATGACCCTTGCGATCGGCGGCTTCCTGCTCGGGACCTTCAACAACGTGGCCGAAGTCTGGCTGGTCAACAGTGCGGTGCAGGCGGTGGCTCGCGGACCGGTGGATGTCCACCTCTACCTGTGGGGCGGCATCACGCCGGCCGTGATAGCCAGTTTGCTGACCATCTCGCTGGGCATCCTCGCTTACGTCAAGCGTCACGCCATGCGGCGCTGGATGACGCGCTGGCACACAATCTGGCAGATCAGCGGCGACTTGTTGTGGGACCGGCTGCTCAAGCGGGTGTTTATTTTCGCCGGTCAGATCGCCGACCGTTTCCAGCATGGCTCGCTGCGCCAGCATATCGCACTGCTCGCGCTAGCCTCCTCGGTGTTTGCGCTGCTCGGCGTCGCGCTCGCGGGCGGCATCACGGCATGGCCACCGGTGACGAGCCCGATCTCGTGGGCTGCAAGCGCAGGCTGCATTCTGGCCATAACCGGGGCCGGCGCGGCGGCGGCCATGCGCGACCGTATCGCGCTGGTTACCGCAACGGGGGCATGCGGACTCGGTGTTGCGCTGTTCTTTCTGGCGATCAACGCACCGGACGTCGCCATCACCCAGATCATGGTCGAAACCCTGACCGTGATCTTTCTCGCGCTGGTGCTACGCAAACTCCCGCCACTGCAGGTGGTCGGATCACGCAACTCGAAGCGCCGCCGTTTGCACATGGTGGTGTCGGTGCTGTTCGGCCTCGCCTTTACCGCCGTGCTGCTGACTTCCATTGCCGGTCCGCTACCGGGCGATATCGCCGCCTGGTATCTGGCCAACAGTTTGCCGGGCGGTCACGGTGCCAATGTGGTCAATGTGATCCTGGTGGATTTCCGCGCGTTCGACACCCTCGGCGAGATACTGGTGGTTGCGCTGGCCAGTATTGCGGCCGCGAACATGCTCGGCGGCCGCTCGGCCCGCAAGGACGGTAACAACGGCAACCCGGAGTTTGGCAGCGTACTGTTGCGCCAGGGCATCAAGCCGCTGGCCGGGGTGCTGATCCTGGTCTCTGTGGCACTGCTGTGGCGCGGTCACAATCTGCCGGGCGGCGGCTTCATTGGCGGACTGGTGGCGGCATCCGCACTGGTGATCCTGGCGCTGGGCTATGGCGTGCCCACGGCACGCAAGCTGCTCCGCATCCATCCGCCGCGCCTGATCGGTGTCGGCCTGGCCTTGGCGGCCGGCGCCGGCCTGATCGGGCTGCTCGGCCAGCAGCCTTTCCTGAGCAGCGCGTGGATCGCCCCCGGCGGTCTGGCGCTCGGTTCGCCGCTGCTGTTCGATGTCGGCGTGTTCCTGACCGTACTCGGCTCGATGGTGCACATGCTGTTCCGGCTACTGGAAAAGGAGGCCTAGCATGGAGATCATCGCTGCCATCACCGCAGGCATACTCGTCAGCATCGGGGTGTGGCTGCTACTCGACCGCAACCTGGTCCGGGTCGTGCTCGGCGTAGTCGTCATCGGCAACGCGATCAATATCGCGGTACTGACCGGCGGCCGCTTCAACGGCACCACGGCGCCCTTCACCAGCGCGGCCGGGGTGCCCGAACTCGCCAGCAATCCGCTGCCCCAGGCCCTGGTGCTGACCGCAATCGTGATCGGGTTCGCGCTCTTCGTCTTTGCGCTGGCTGTGCTCAAGCGCACCTGGGAACTGCACGGCACCACCGCCACCGATCGCGTCACCGAAGTCGCCGAAGACGACGCGCCCGACCTTGCCCCACCCGCACTCGCCACCCCCTCAGCGCCTGCCGACCGGGAGGGTCGCCGATGAGTACCGCCCCACCCCACCTGCTGCTCGTCGCCCCCCTGCTGGTCCCGCTGGCCACGGCAATCCTGTGCCTGCTCGCAGGCAATCGTCCGCGCCTGGTCCAAAGCCTGAGCGTTGGTGGCGCCGCACTGCTCGCCGCAGTCGGTCTGGCGCTGGTTCATCTGGCGGATCGGGACGGAATTCTTGTCAGCCAGATGAGCGGCTGGGCGGCGCCCTACGGCATCAGCCTGGTGGTCGACCGGCTGTCCGCCGCCATGGTCGCCATTACCGGGATAATTGCAGGCGCCACCGTGATCTACGCCCTGGCGCACGACACCGACCCGGCGCGTGGCAAGGACTTTCACCTGCTCGTGCACGGCTTGCTGGTCGGGGTGTGCGGCGCCTTCGTTACCGGCGACGTGTTCAACCTCTACGTCTGGTTCGAAGTCCTGCTGGTCGGCTCCTTTGCCCTGATCGTACTCGGTGGCGGCAAACGCCGGCTCGCGGGCACGGTGGTCTATCTCTTCCTCAACCTGCTCGCGACCCTGCTGTTCCTGCTCGCAGCCGGGCTGGTCTATGGCGCGGCGGGCACGCTGAACATGGCCGGCCTCGCCCAGCAGTTTGCCGCCGGCACCGCCCCGCCCGGCGTCCAGGCAGCACTGGTGCTGATGCTGGTGGCGTTCTCGATCAAGGCCGCGCTGTTTCCGGTGTTCGGCTGGCTGCCGGCGTCCTACCATGTCGCATGGACACCGGTTTCGGCCCTGTTTGCCGGCTTGCTGACCAAGGTCGGCGTGTATGCGCTGATCCGCATGGTCACGCTGCTTTGGCCCGAAGCTGGCCTGATTCACGACGTCCTGCTGTGGGTTGCGTGCGCCACCATGCTGATCGGCGTGCTCGGCGCTGCGGCCCAGACCGAGGTCCGGCGCATCCTGTCCTTTCACATCGTGAGCCAGGTCGGCTACATGGTGCTCGGCCTCGCACTGGCTACCCCGCTGGCGCTGGCCGGCGCGGTGTTCTACCTGATCCACCACATCGTGGTGAAGGCCAACCTGTTCTTCATCGGCGGCATTGCGGCCCGGCTCACCGGCTCCGAACGTTTGCCGGCGATGGGGGGGCTGTATGCGCACAGTCCATGGCTCGCGCTGCTGTTTGCGATACCCGCGCTGTCGCTCGCCGGCATCCCGCCACTGTCTGGCTTCTGGGCGAAATTCGTGCTGGTTCGGGCGAGCCTTGATGCCGGGGTGTGGATGGCAGCCGCGGTCGCCCTGGTGACCGGCATCTTCACCCTGTTGTCGATGAGCAAGATCTGGAACGAAGCCTTTCTGAAGGCCCACCCGGCAGGCGCGGCCGCAATCCGCTCCAGCCGCGGACAAGGGCCCGCGATGTGGGCCGCAGCAGGGCTCGCGGCGATCACGATCATGATCGGCATCGGCGCTGGCCCGGTCATGGACTACGCAAGCGCCGCCGCAGCCCAGCTTTCCGATCCACGGCAATACATTCGCGCCGTTCTCGGCGTGGAAGGAGGATGAGCATGGCCGCGATTCACCTGCTGCTGGCCCTCGGGCTCGCCGCCTTCGCCAAAGCGCTCACGCCGCTTGGCGTGGTCGTGGCCTTCGCGCTGGTCTATGTGGTCCTCAGAACAAGTGGCGACCTGTTTGGCACGCGCCGCTACGTAACCCGCCTCGAACTCGGCACCACCTTCCTGCTGTGGTTCATCGCCGAGATCTTCAAAGCAAGTATCGATGTCGCCCGACTCGTGCTTGGCCGCCGGGTGGACGCCCGTCCGGCCGTGGTCGCGATCCGGCTGCAGCGCGCCGACGACCGCCTGGCCACCGTGATCGGCTGCCTGCTGACCCTGACCCCCGGCACCCTTGCCCTCGACTACGACCCGGCCAGTGGAGTGCTCTATGTGCACGCGCTCGACGCCGGATCGGCAGCGGAAATCGAGGAAGGCGTGCGCAATATCGAAGGTCGCTTGCTCGCGTGGATGGACGCCGAGCGCCTACCAGCGAAAGGGAGCGCATCATGAGCGTGGAAATCGCCGGCGCCGCGTGGCTGATTCCATTCGCGTTTGCGGTGCAGGGCCTGAGCGCGGTCGTGATCCTGATTCGACTGCTCAAGGGCCCTACCGGCCCCGACCGGGTGGTGGCGATCGATGCCCTGACCCTGCTCGGTGCCGCAACCCTTGCGCTGCTCGCGCTGCACACCGGCCAGGCGGTACTGCTCGACGCTGCCGTGGTGCTGGCACTGGTTTCCTTTATCGGCACGACGGCCTTCGTGCTGCTTTTCGCCACCCGCGAAGCGCCCGACGATGAGCCCGAAGTTGTGCCGGAAGATGTGCCCAACAAAGCGCCCGAAACAGCCCCGGAGGAACGCTAGACATGGAACTCAATCTGGCCGCATTGCTTGCCGCAGTACTGATACTGAGCGGCACGCTGTTATGCCTGGTCGGCGCAATCGGCCTGTTGCGCCTGCCCGACTGCTACACCCGGATGCATGCCGCAAGCAAGGCCGGATCGCTCGGTGCCGCACTGGTGCTGGCCGGCGTGGCTGCAGCGACTAGCGGCGAAGTGGCGATGGAAGCCATCTTCGCGCTCGTGGTACTACTGGCCTCGGCACCGCTGGCCGCACATGCGGTATCGCATTCGGCCCACCGTGCCGGTCATACGCCGATCACCGGCCCGCTGGGCGACGCACTCGCCCGCGACCAGCCTGAAGTGACCCGCGACTGATGCTCCACGACCTATGCCCCCAAGCACTCAGTGGTGGCGATCTCCAGCGTCGGCCACCTCGGACGGGGCCGGGGCTTCATAGGTGCTCCAACCGTGCTCGCCGGCACGCGGCACATCGCGCACGGGGTCCAGGTTGCGATGCATGTGGGCCTTGGCCAAAAACTGTGCGGTAATTGGCGCGGTCAAAAACAGGAACATCGAGATCAACAACTCGTGAGCCGTGAATTGGCCTTCAAACACGGAGAAGTAGGTGATCGAGGCCAGCAGCGCACCACCCACGCCGAGGGTGGTGGCCTTGGTCGGGGCATGCAGGCGCGTCATCAGATCAGGCATGCGGATCATGCCCCATGAGCCGACCAGCAGGAACAGGGCGCTGACGACGATCAGCACCGAAACGAGAATTTCGACGAACAGGGTCACGATGCCTCCTTACTCGATGATGTCGCCGCGCAGCACGAACTTGCAGTACGCGACGGTGGACACGAAGCCGAACATGGCAAAAATCAGGGCGGCCTCGAAGTAGACCGGCGTGGATTCATTGATGCCGTACAGGATGATCAGTGCGATCACGTTGATCACCATCGTGTCGACCGCCAGCACCCGATCGAGCACACCCGCCCGGCGAAAGATGCACCACAGGTTCATCAACAACGCCAGCGAGATCGCCCCGAAACCGAAGGTTAGTGCGTATCCGATCATGTAAAGATCTCCATCAGCCGCGCTTCGTAACGCGACTTCATGCGTTGCACCGCCGCCTCGGGGTCGGGCTCGTTCAGGCAATGCACAAGCAGGCTGCGGCCATCGGCCGACAGGTCGCAACTCACCGTCCCGGGGGTCATCGTGATCGTTCCGGCAAACAGGGTGATCGCCTCCGGACTGGTCAGCTCGAGCGGCACCCGAACCCAGCAGGTGTGCAGATCCGCCACCTTGGCGAACAGGATGAGCCGCGCCACCTCAATGTTGGCAACCACGATGTCACCGACCACCATGACGAAATAGGCCAAGGCCTTGCCGTAGTTGTGGACGTTCGGCCGATCCGGCCAGAAGCTTGCCGTCATCAGCGGAAAGATGATGCCGAGCGCAATGCCCAGCAGCAGATGGGCCACGCTGAACGAATTCTGCAGCAGGATCCAGATCCCAATCAGCAACAGCGTGAGCAAGGGGTGCGGGATCCAGCGCTGGCCCCTGCCGAGCGGCTTGCGGGCTTCCTCTTTCATCACTCGCGTCCTCCTGCTTCACCCAGCACCGCGTCCACATACTGCTCCGGCTGATAGATCTGGGCCGCCGTCACATCGAGCCAGCCGGTCAGCGGGCCCGCCAGCGCAGTCAGGACCAACAGCGCCGCCAGCAAGCTACCGATGGACACCAGCGGCAACACTGAGGTTCGCGGCGGCGGTGCGATTTCGTCCTTGCCGGCCGCTGCCGTTTTCCAGAACAGGGTACTGCCGGCACGACTGAAACCGATGATGCACAGCAGCGATGAGCCCAGCACCACGCTCCAGATCAGCACCGCATTGGCAGCGCCACGCGCACTGTCGAGGATCAGCAACTTGCCCACAAAACCCGACAGCGGCGGCATCCCGCACATGGCGATGGCCGCCACGAAGAAGAACCCGGACAACAAGCCGCGTCCGCCGAATACCGGCCCCGGCGCGAGACGGTCGGCCCCGCCCCGGCGCGCACCCACCTCACCGGCAATCAGGAACAGCACCGCGGCCGCCAGCGTGGAGTGCAACAGGTAGTAAAGTGCGGCGCCCATGGACTGGGGCGAAGACAGCGCCACCGCGGTCAACAGCGTGCCCATCGAGCCGATCACCGCGAAGCTGACCAGTTGCGTCAGCTGACGCGCCGCGAGCACGCCGACCATGCCCAGCGCCAGCGAAATCAGCGCCGCCGGCAGCAACCAGGGTGCGGCGAGATCGGCCGAGATCCCCGCGCCGGCACCGAAAGCCAGCGGGAAGAGACGAATGATCGAGTAGGCGCCGACCTTGGTCATGATGGCGAACAAGGCGGCCACCGGTGCCGACGCATGACCGTAGGTACCGGGCAGCCAGAAATGTAGCGGCACCAGCGCCGCCTTGATTCCAAACACCATCAGCAGCAGCAGCGCGCCGGTGTGCAGAATGGCACGATCGGCGTCGGCCACCTCCGGCACCCGGGCGGCCAGATCGGCCATATTGAGCGTGCCAGTAACGCTGTAGATCATGCCCACCGCAATCAGGAACAGCGACGACCCCACCAGGTTGACGACCACATACTGCACCCCGGCGCGCATCCGCGCCGCACCGCCGCCATGCACCATCAGCCCGTACGAGGCGATCAGCAGCACCTCGAAAAAGACGAAGAGGTTGAAAAAGTCGCCGGTCAGGAAGGCGCCGTTGATCCCCATCAGCTGGAACTGCCACAGCGCGTGGAAGTGCCGGCCACGGCCATCCCAGCCGCCAAGGGCATAAATCAGCACCGCGAGCGACAGCAGTGCGGTAAGCACCAGCATCAACGCCGACAGTCGATCGAGCACCAGCACGATGCCGAATGGCGCCGGCCAGTCACCCAGCGCATACATCTGCGGCGGCTGGCCCGAAGCCGACACCAGCAACATGACCGCCAGCACCAGCATCAGGACCGCCGCCGCCACCGACAGCACCCGCGCCAGCACCAGATCATGGCGTGCGGCCATGACCAGAATGGGCGCAATCAGTGCAGGCAGCATGATCGGCAGAATGATCAGGTGGTTCATCGACTGCCCTCCGCAACCTCGGCGCCGGCAGACGGCGTCGTGTGGGGGACGGGCTCGAGCATGCCCTGATCGGTTCCACTCTCAAGAAAACTGCGCAGGGCCATCACCACCACGACCGCGGTCATGGCGAAGGAAATCACGATTGCGGTCAGCACCAGCGCCTGTGGCAGCGGATCCGAATAGCCCTTGGCCAGCGCACTGATCACCGGCGGCTGATCGATCACCAGCCGCCCCATGGCAAACAGGAACACGTTGGTTGCATATGAGAGCAGGGCCAGACCGAGGACCACGGTAAAGGTGCGGGCGCGCAGCAGCAGGTACACGCCGGCCGCCGTCATCACCCCCACCGCACTTGCAAGCAGAAACTCCATCTCAATTCTCCACGGGCCGGGCTGCCGATGCCGACGGATCGACATCCATCGGCCCGACATTGACCAGCAGATGCTCGGCACGGCGACCGATGCGCGACAGGTTGGCCAATGCCAGCATGGTAGCGCCCACCACCACAAGGAATACCCCGGCATCGAAGAACATGGCCGACGCCACATGAAGTTCCCCCAGCACGGGAAGATCGACGTGCCACATCGTGCTGGTGAGGAATGGATGTCCCACCACCCATGCGCCCAGCCCGGTGGTGGCGGCGATCAGCACGCCCCAGCCGATCATGCCGTGGTAGTCGAGCTTCATCCGCTGCGCCGCCCAGCCGAAGCCACTGGCCATGTACTGTACGATCAGCGCAATCGCCACCACCAGCCCGGCGATGAATCCACCGCCCGGCACGTTATGGCCGCGCAGGAAGATGTAAAAACCGACCATCAGCGCCAATGGCAACATGAGCCGGGTGGCCACCGCGAGCATCATCGGATGGCGGTCGGCAGCCCGTGGCTGGTCCGGCACCCAGCTTGCCAGCTTGCGTGCCACAGCACCGTGCATCGCGCCATCGAGCAGGGCAAAGATCACCAGAGCGGCAATGCCGAGCACGATGATCTCGCCAAAGGTGTCAAACCCGCGGAAGTCGACCAGGATCACGTTCACCACGTTGGTCCCGCCCCCCCCTGGCACGGCCTGTTCAAGGTAGTAGCCCGAGATCGTCTCGGCATCGCGCGTCAGTACCGCCCAGGCGGCACCGCCCACACCTGCACCCGCGGCCAGCGCAAGCAATCCATCGCGCAGGTGGCGGGCCCGCCCAGGCTCGGCCGGCGTGGTCTTGGGTAACAGATTGAGCGCGAGCAGCATCAGGATGACGGTAACCACCTCGACCGAAATCTGGGTCAGGGCAAGATCGGGCGCAGAGAGATAAACGAAGCCGATCGACACCATCAGCCCCACCACCCCGACCGCGATCAGGGCCTGCAGACGCTGTCGATGCTGCAGCACCACGACCACGCAGCCGCCCACCAGCAGCAGCCAGCCGGTTGCCGCCACCAGCGTCACCGGCAGCAGGACACGGGTGCCTGGCGCAGACGGTGCGCCAAGATAGACACTGAACCCGAGCAGCACCATCGCCCCGATCATCAGCGCCAGGTAACGTTGCAGCGAGCCATCGTGCAAGCCGTGGGTGACGGTGTGCGCCATGCGCACCGCCGCAGCGATCAGGGCGTCGAACATCTCCTTGGCCTGCGGATGCGGCCCGGCCTGCCACCAGCCGCGCACCAGTCCGTAGCGCCGCAGCAGCACCAGGCCAATCACCACCGCGACGGCACTCATGCCCAACGCAGGGGTAAAGCCGTGCCACAGTGCGAGGTGATAATCGAGCACCTCGCCCCCGGTCACCGCACGCGCCACGGTGGACACCAGCGGGCCCGCGACCGTGTCCGGAAACAGCCCGATCAACACCACCAGCACCACCAGCAGTGCGGGCGGCATCCACATGCCGGCCGGCGGGTCGTGCGGCTTGTGCGGATAGTCGTCGCGCGCCGGTCCGAAGAAGACATGCGCGATGTAGCGGAACGAGTAAGCCACCGAGAAGCACGCAGCCAGCGTTGCCACCGCACCCATCAGCCAGCCTTGCCCCGCCCACGCCGTATTGGCCACCTCATGCAGCATCATTTCCTTGGACAGGAAACCGTTCAGCGGCGGAATGCCCGCCATCGATGCCGCGGCGAGCATCGCCATCGTGGCGGAAATCGGCATCAGGTACAGCAGCCCGCCCAGACGCTTGATGTCGCGCGTGCCGGACTCATGGTCGATGATGCCGGCGTTCATGAACAGCGCCGCCTTGAACGTCGCATGATTGAGGATGTGGAACACTGCCGCGGTGGCGGCCATCGGCGTGCCGAGGCCGAACAGCATCGTGATCAGGCCGAGGTGGCTCACCGTGGAGTAGGCGAGCAACGCCTTGAGGTCGTCCTTGAACAGGGCGATGAAAGCCCCGATCAGCATCGTGATCAGACCGGTGGTGGCGACAATGTAGAACCAGGCGTCGGTGCCCGCCAGTACCGGCCACAGCCGTGCCATCAGGAACAGACCGGCCTTGACCATGGTGGCCGAATGCAGATAGGCCGACACCGGGGTGGGTGCGGCCATGGCGTGCGGCAGCCAGAAGTGGAACGGAAACTGCGCCGACTTGGTGAAGCAACCGGCCAGGATCAGCAGCAGCGCGGGCACATACAAGGGCGACGCCTGAATCGCCTCCCCGTTCTGCAGGATCACGCTCAGTTCGTAGGAACCCGCAATGTCACCCAGGACCAGCATCCCGGCGATCATCGCCAAGCCGCCGGAACCGGTGACCACCAGGGCCATACGTGCCCCCTGCCGGCCCTCAGGCAGGTGTTTCCAGTAACCGATCAAGAGGAAGGACGACAGGCTGGTCAG
Organism: Azoarcus sp.; assembly: GCA_030656215.1. Taxonomy (GTDB): domain Bacteria; phylum Pseudomonadota; class Gammaproteobacteria; order Burkholderiales; family Rhodocyclaceae; genus Parazoarcus. The sequence continues at coordinate 22,577 of JAUSOD010000012.1, read as the reverse complement.
CTCCCAGAAGATCAGCAGCAACAGGATATTGTCCGACAGCACGATGCCAACCATCGCGCCCTGGAAGAGCAGCAGATAGGTGTAGAAACTGCCCATCGGATCGTCTTTCGACAGATAGAAACGGGCATAGGTGATGATCAGCAAGCCAATGCCGAGTATCAGTCCGGCAAAGAAGAAGCCCAGCCCGTCGAGAAAGAAATTGACGTTGAGTCCGAGCGCAGGCAACCAATCCCACCCGGCCTGCACCACCTCGCCGCGAAACACCGCCGGCGCATGGGACAACAGCAGCACGAAAGCCAGCAAGGTGACCGAGAAGGTCGTCGTCGCACAGGCGTTGCGCCCGGCGCGAATCATCAGCGCGGGCAGCATGGCGCCGATGAACGGCAATAGCACGATCAGGACAAGGCTCATTCCGTTTCCCGGTGTATCACAGACAGCATCGCCTCGACGAACAGGCTGCCTGGGCAAAAAACAACCCGGCTCGGCCGGGCACTATTGGCCAAAAGTATATCCCGGACAAAACACATCACCTATCGGAACCCGCGATGGCGGTCCGAAAGCACGCCTGAGCGCCGCTTTCGGCCAGTCGAAGCCGCGCCGGACATCCTGAATCATCGGGGCGCGACAGCCCGCGAAAGAAGCACCCGCCGCGTTCGGAAACGCACCCTATCCATAAGACCTTGCTGATTCCTTTCACTAGGCGAAATCACGTTACACGGTTACCATTTATCCGTTAAGAAAACTTGCAGGCTCCTGTGTCCAGCAGAACGATCGTCGAAACCCCCGCCCCGGCAGAAGTGAAGAACCCGATCCAGGTCATCGAGCGCATGATGAAGCTGCTCGACGCCCTCGCCGCGCACCCAGACCCCGTGTCGCTCAAGCAACTGGCACTGGAATCCGGGCTGCATCCGTCGACGGCACACCGCATCCTGGGCGCCATGACCCAGAGCGGCTTCGTCGACCGCTCCGACGCCGGCATCTATCGCCTGGGCATCCGCCTGCTGGAACTCGGAAGCCTGGTCAAGTCACGCATCTCGCTGCGCGACACGGCGATGACTGCGATGCTCAAGCTGCACGCCGCCACCGGCGAAAGCGTCAACCTGGGCATTCGCGCCGGTGACGAGATCGTCTATGTCGAGCGGACCTCGAGCGGTCGCTCTTCAGTACGCGTGGTGCACATCGTCGGCGCGCGCGCGCCGCTGCACACCACTGCCACTGGCAAACTCTTTCTGGTCGAAGACGGCACCGAGAAGGTGCGCGACTACGCCCGCCGCACCGGCCTGCCACCTTCCACCCCGGAATCGATCACCACGCTGCCCGAACTGGAAAAGGAACTGGAGAAAGTCCGGCGCCACGCGGTGGCCTTCGACCTCGACGAAGTCGAAGCCGGGGTACGCTGCATCGCGGCCGGCATTCGTGACGACAGCGGTGAACTCGTTGCCGGCCTGTCGCTGTCCACCCCCTCGGAGCGGTTCAACCCCGACCGTGCCCCCCTGGTGCGCGAAACCGCAGACGAAATTTCGAAGTCGCTCGGTTACATCAGCAAGTAAGCGGCTCCTGCGGCACCGGTTTGCAGGCTTTTCCCAGGGCGCATCATGAAGCTGTCCAGACTCTATCAGCCGCGCAAGCCCACGTTCTGGCTGATGATCGTCCTTAACCTGTTGTCCACCGTGCTGGCCTGGATTGCCCGCAACTACGACCTGTTGCCGCTGGTTGCGCTGGCGGTGGGCGTGCTGGCGGTGGCCAACGCGGTGATCGGCATCCTGCTTGCGCTGCACCTGATGCGCGACGCACCGTCCGACTCGGCTGCGGAGGCGGGTGGCAGCTGAACCCACCCGGCTCATGACTGCAGCGACTCCGTCCATTGTTCCTGTTGCCCGCCCCGGCCACCTTGCCAGTTGGCTGCCGCTGTTCCTGCTGTTCTGCCTGATGCTGCCGGTGACTGCGATGGTGCCGGTGCTGCCGGCGCTCACCAGCGGACGCTTCGTCGGGCTCGGCCAGTTCGAAAGCCACCTGTTCATGTCGATCAACATGTTCGGCGCATTGCTCGGCGCGCCCGTAGCCGGCTTGCTGTCGGACCGCATCGGCCGGCGCAAGACGCTCGCCGTTGCGGCCCTCGCGGCCAACGGCCTGTTCCTGCTCGCGCTCGGTTGGGTGGAATCATATCCGGCGGCACTCGGCCTGCGCCTGCTCGAAGGCTTCGCCCACATGTCCGCGCTGTCGCTGCTGATGACGCTCGGCGCCGAACATGCCACCGCGGGCCGGCTCGGCGCGCGGATGGGGGCCGTCGGCGCCTCGATCAGCCTGGGCGTCGCCACCGGCGCACCGCTGGGCGGGTGGCTGGGCGGGCACGATGCCTTGTGGGTGCCGCTGGGCGGCGGCGTACTGTCGCTGTGCCTGGCAATGGTGGCGCTGATGGGTTTGCACGAATCCGCCACAGTGCGCCGGCGCCTGCCCGCAGCCGAAGTCCTGCGTGCCTTGCGCAGTCATCGCGAGTTGCTGGTGCCGATGGCTTTTTCCTTTGTCGACCGCCTGACCGTCGGCTTCATCGTGTCGACCCTGGTGCTCTACCTCGGCACCGTGCTTGGCTTCGATGCACCGGCCATCGGCGCGGCGATGGCGGCCTTCCTGATCCCATTTTCGCTGCTGACCTGGCCCGCCGGGCACCTCTGCCGACGCTTCAACCCGCTGAACATGATGATTGCAGGCAGCATCCTCTACGGCCTGTTTCTCGGTGTGCTCGGCTTTGTGCCCGAGCACTGGATGGTCGTCGCAATGGCCGGCGGTGGCGTCATCGCGGCACTGATGTATGCCCCCTCACTGGTACTGGTTGCGCAATACGCGGGCGCCGATTGTCGCGCGAGCGCAGTGGCCGCATTCAATATGGCCGGCTCACTCGGTTTTGCCTGTGGCCCGCTCATCAGCAGCGCATTGCTCGCCCTGTATCAGTCGATCACCGATACCCCCTATGCGGCCGTATTCATCTCGGTGGGTGCGATCGAGATCGGGCTCGCACTCGGAGTCTATCTGCTGCTGCCCCGTTTCAAACCGGTCGTCCGCAACGACTGAGCGGCCAGCGGAGTACCGGTAAAAACGCAACGCGCGCGCTCAGCCTTGCTATACATGGCAGAGAAAGATGACGAGACTCCGCGTAGTGGTCAGACGCGCAGCGCACTTGCAAGAGACTCCACTTCCACGGCCGACTCCGCAAGAATTTCACTCAGCGTGTCCGCACCGATCACCATGTCGATACTTGCGGCGCGACAGACCGGCGCCTGACCCGCAAGCTCGCTCAGCGGGCAGGCAACCGGCGACAGCTCCTCGGCCAGAAGCAGGGTGTCGCCAAGCGTGCTCGGCGGTATCGCCAGAAAACCCTGCCACAGCACCTCGATCGCTTCAACCACGGCATCGGGCACCTTGAGCGCAGCGAGGACGGCGCGCCCGACCTCGGCTTCGCCGCTATCTTCCTCGACCGAAAAACGCTCGTCGAGCAGCACCGGGTAATCCTTGGCCCGAGAGATCAGGTAAAAGCCGCCGACTTCGTGCACGATGCCGGCAAACATGGCAGTCTCGGGGTCCTGATGGGTCAGCCGGGCGGCAATCACCCGCGCCAGTGCGGCGACGTGGGTGGTGTGCTCCCACAGCCGGGCGGCAAGGGCGCTGGTGGCGGCCGAACGATCACCCGCCAACTGTCGCGTCACGACGCCCGCCGCCAGCGAACGGATGGTGCGAAAACCGAGGCGCGACACGGCCGTGCGTACATCGGCGATCTCGCGCCCCGACCGGTTGAAGGCCACCGAATTCGCCATCGCGACCACCTTTGACGACAGCAGCGGCTCAGCGCGAATCAATTGCGTTGCGGTATCGACATGGCAATCCGGGTCATCAAGTGCGCGTTGCAGTTTGAGCGCGACCTGAACGCTGGTCGGAAAGCTGATGTCGCCGCTGCGGACTTCGTTCGCGATCGTCCTGAGAATCGAGTTCCTGTCCATGCCCCTTTCTCCCGCCCGCCACCGACGCAACGGACCTTCATGATTTCACTGCTGGGACAAGCTCGAACGACGCGAGTCGATCGACATTCCAAGCTTGACGGCTTCGGTCGGCACGGCGCGAAGCCTGGCCCGAGGCGACGCCTTTGGTGCGAGCATCGTACACGTCCGGCGAGGCGCACACCTTGTTCTTGCTCAGCTTGTTCAGTCGTGGCGCGCAAGCAGGCCGCTGGCCCGGATCAGCGCTCAGGCACGTACATGTAGCCGGCGTTACGCACCGTCCTGATACAGCTTGGCTCAGCCGTGGGGTCGGGCTCGATCTTGCGCCGCAGACGGCCGACGCGGATGTCGATCGAGCGATCGAAAGGCTCCCACTCGCGCTTGCGCGTATGCATCAGCAACTGGTCGCGTGACAGCACCCGGTTAGGGTTGGCCAGGAACACACAGATCAGTTCGTATTCCATCGCAGTCATCGGCACCTCTGCGCCACCCGCCGAGCAGTCGAACAGGCGCCGTGAGTCGAGCTCGATCTCGCAGCGACCGAAGCGCTGGCGACCGCTCGGCGGGCTCACCGCCGCGTTCGGGGTCGGGGCCGGCGCCACCTGCTGCGGCCGGGTCTGCATCCGCCGCAATACGCTCTTGATCCGGGCAAGCAGCTCGCGCGGGTCGAAAGGCTTGGCCAGGTAGTCGTCCGCACCCACCTCCAGACCCACCACCCGGTCCACGATGTCGCCCGATGCGGTCACCATGACGATCGCAACATCATGGTGTTCGCGCAGATAACGCGCCAGCGTAAGCCCATCCTCGTCCGGCAGGCGCAGGTCGAGCAGGATCAGATCAGGCAAGGCCCGTTCGATCTCGGTGCGCATCTCAGCGCCATCGGCCGCCGTGCGCACGGCATAGCCGTGGCTGCCGAGGTACTCGAGAAGCATCGCACGCACCGCAGCGTCGTCGTCGACGACCAACAGGTTGGCGCTCGTGTTCATGAGGCTGATTTTGCCACCGCTACGACGCGCACGAAATACCCCGAATACAAGACAGGAACGCAGATCGCGCAAGGGCACAGCGCGGATACACGAGCACAACAAAGCGGCGATCGACTGACATCGGACGAATACCACCGTGGCCCAAAGTTGCACCACGCCCGGCGGCCGGATGCCACCGGGGGCAAACCACCGGAGGAACAAAGCCATGACTACCGCCACCCAGTCCACCGCCACCCAGTCCACCGCCGCCCAGTCCACCAGCACGCCAACCATCGACAGCCGCTACGCCCGCGTTATCGAAGTTTCGCAGCGTGTGCGCTGGGAGATCGAACGCGATGTGATTCGCGGACGCCACTTTGACTACACCCGCAGCTTCCTGCCAGCTGGATTGTCGTTGGTCAATGAAATCGGTTTTCTGAACTCGGCCGACAAACGCCTGCTGAGCCAGGTCCAGGGCCGCAGCTACGCCTACATCTTCGGCCTGGCCGAACGCTTCATCGGCGCCAAGGTGCTCGAGATCAGCCGTGAGCACTGGCTCGGCGACCAGGTGGCACTCGAAGCACTGGTGCGCATGACCGACGAGGAACTCAAGCACCAGGAACTTTTCCGCCGCCTCGAGGCGATGATGTCCGCCGACATGCCTGCCGGCTACGTGCGGACCGCTGACCCCAACGCGGTGGCCACCGCGGTGCTGGGCAAGAGCACCTGGGCGGTACTGGCACTGACGCTCGACATCGAGCTGTTCACCCAGGCCCATTACCGCGCCAGCATAGCGCCGCAGGATCAGCTCTCCGAACTGTGGAAGGACGTGTTCCTGTTCCACTGGAAGGAGGAGTCGCAGCACGCCATCCTCGACGAGATCGAGCTGGTACGGGAAGACGCAAAGCTGAGTCCGGCCGAGCGCGATGCCGCGGTGGACGACCTGATCGCACTGGTCGGCGCGGTGGACGGCATCCTGCAGGCACAGGCCGCCGCCGATGCCCGCTACTTCACCGCTGTCGCCACCACCCCCTTCACCGATGCGCAGCTCGAGCACATCCACGCCACCGTGCTCAAGGCCTACCGCTGGCAGTACATCGTCTCCGGAGTCATGGAGCCGCGCTTCCAGAAAGTGCTTTTCTCGCTGCTCGACGACGCGCAGGCAGGGCGTATCCACAACGCACTGGCACCACTGACCTACGCCGTGCCGCAGCAACCGGAAGTGCCCTTGCCCATGGCCGCCTGAGCGCCGCCCGCCTGAATCAGGCCGGGGCCGGTCGCGCCGAGAGGCGAGCCGGCCCGCCGGACCGAAGGAGAACGCCATCATGAACACCCCCAGCAACCCCGATACCTCCAATACCCCCAGCATCCAGCAGGCTGCGCGCGAGCAGCCCATGCGCACTTCGCTGTGGCAAGCCCTGGTGCACGCCGCACGCCGCCGCCTGCAGGCATGGCGCCGGGCGCGCCGCTGCGCGCGCGACATCGCCGTCCTGCGTCAGCTCGACCGGGCAAGCCTGCGCGACCTGGCCATCCATCCGTCCGAGTTCGCCTCGTGCTGGGCCGAAGCCGAAGGGCAGGCCGAACGCTCGCGGCGACGGATCGTGCGCACCGTTGATCGGAGATCGCCATCATGAACGCCGCTGCATGGCGTCTGACGATCGCCGCCGCGATCCTGATGGGATTGATCACCGGCGGCCGTTCGGCCTTCGGCCTGTTCGTGTCGCCGCTGAACACCGCCTCCGGCATTGGCCTGGCCGGGCTGAGCTTCGCCCTTGCGGCCGGCCAGCTTGGCATCGGCTTTGCCCAGCCGCTGGTTGGCGCCATCGCCGACCGCTTCGGCGCCGCCCGTGTCATCGTCGCTGGCGCTTTTCTGCTCGCGCTGTCCACCGCCCTGCCCGCGCTGTGGCCGGTGTCGATGGTGCTCATGCTGTCGCTGGTGGTCAGCGCGATCGCAGGGAGTGCGGTGGGCAGCAACGGGCTGCTGGTTGGTGAAGTGGGCCGCGCCATGCCGGGCGCACGGATGGGACTGGCGGTGGGCGTGATCGGCGCCGGTGCATCAGTTGGTCAACTGCTGTTGGGACCCGCCACCCAGTGGGCGATCGACAGCCATGGCTGGGCCTGGGCGCTGGTCGCCACCGCCTTGCTCAGCCTGGTGGCGGTGCCGCTGGCGTGGCCTTTCCGCCGTGCGCAAGCGCAACGCACCGTTCGGCCCTCACAGCCGGTGGCCGATGTGTTGCGCGAATGGCGCTTCTGGCGCGTGGCGGCGAGTTTCGGGGTGTGCGGCTTCCATATTTCCTTCCTTGCCGTGCACATGCCGGGGGTGATCGAGCGTTGCGGCATGCCGGCTTCGATCGCCGGCACCTGGATCGCGGTTGCCGGTGCCGCCAACATCGTTGGCAGCATCGCCATCGGACTGGCCCTGAAACGCTACGCGGCAGGATCACTGTTGGCCGGCGTGTACATGCTGCGCGCCCTTGGCATCGCCGCGCTACTGCTGCTGCCGACCACGCCCGAGGTGATGATCGGCTTCGCCATGGTGATGGGCATCAGCCACATGGCGACCTTGCCACCCACCTCGCAGCTGGTCGCCGAGCAACACGGTGTGGAGCGGCTGGGCACCCTGTTCGGGGTAGTGATGCTGGTCCATCAGGTCGGCGCCTTTGCCGGAATCTGGTTCGGGGGCTGGGCGGCACAAGCCACCGGCGACGACACTCTGTTGTGGCTGGTAGACATCGCACTTGCGCTGATCGCCGCAACATTGGTCCTGCCGCGGGCGGTTCGCCGGGCAAGCCGGTTCACCGTGCCGGCGCCGACCACCTTGCGCGCCGAAACCTGAGCACCTTGATCCGGCCGCTATCGACAGGAGGCGGAGGCGACCCGGCACCGCCCGCGCCGGACTGTCGAAATCAGCGCACGGAAGGCAGCGCCAGGGCTTCGCGCAGCACCTCGCGCAGGCGCTGATCGGCAACCGGCTTGGTCAGTGCCACCCGCACGCCACTTCGCGCCAGCTCGTCGGCGTCGAAGGCTTCGGCATTGCCGCTCACCAGCACCACGGGCAAACCGGGGCGCACTGAAGACGCGTGCCGGGCGAGCTGAAGTCCGGTCATCTGCGGCATGGTCTGGTCGGTGAGCAGCAAGTCGATGTCGTTTGCCGGATCGTCGAGCCAAGCCGCGGCGGCCAGCGGTTCGCGCAGCAAGGCCGCCTCGAGTCCCCAGCCGGTGAGGCGCTCGGCGAGAAAGTCGCCGACCATCGGATCGTCCTCGACCAGCAACACCCGCCCGTGCAGCGGCCGTGGCTGGTCCGCGACATGGACCTGGGCGGCGTCTGCAACGGCCACCTGTGGCGAGGCGACCAGGGGCAACATCACGCTGAACACCGAGCCCGCGCCGGGCACTATGCTCAGGCGCACGTGGCCGCCATGGTCGTGCACGATGCCGTGCACCATCGCCAGCCCCATCCCCGAGCCACGCCCCGGCGCCTTGGTCGAGAAGAATGGGTCGAAGATGCGCTCCAGCATCGCGGGATCGATGCCGCAACCATTGTCAGCCACGCTGAACTCGACCCACCGCCCGCCGTCAATACGGGCCCGGCACGACGCGCAATGCCAGGGGCCTCCGCCGTAGCGCTGCAGTTGCACCCGGATGCGACCCGCCCCGTCCATTGCGTCGCGGGCGTTGATGCACAGGTTGAACAGTACCTGCTCGAGTTGCACCGGGTCGGCCGAGACGCACAAGGCACCGTCGTCAGCGTCCGCTGCAGAAACGTTGCTGTCGAGCTCGACGGACGATGGCAAGGTCGGGCGCAGCAGTTGCAGCGTCTGCCGCAGCAGCGGCGCGAGCGCCAGCACCCGCTGCTCTCCGCGCTGGCGACGGGCAAATGCGAGCATCTGCGCGATCAGGTCGCGCGCCCGCTGCGCCGCCAGTTGCGCCTGACCGAGCTGGCGTATGAGGGTGGCATCGGCAAGGGTCTCCGCGTGCTCCTCGGCGAGGACGAGGTAACCGATGACGCTAGTCAGGATGTTGTTGAAATCGTGCGCAATACCACCCGTGAGCTGGCCGATCGCCTCCATCTTTTGTGCCTGTCGCAGTTGGGCTTCAAGGGCACTGCGTTCGGCCTCGGCGGCGCGACGGGCGCTGATGTCGCGCAGGTGACCGACAAAGATGCTGCCCTCGGGTACGGTTGCAACGCTGATCGCGAGTTCAACCGGAATCTCGCTGCCATCCGCGCGCAGCGCGGTGGTTTCGACCAGGCGACCGAGCATCGGCCCGCGCCCGCTGGCATGAAAGTGCCTGAGACCGCGCGCATGCGCAGCGCGATGCTGCTCGGGCAGGATCACATCGGCCAGCAGGCGTCCGAGCACGTCCGCGCGTCGATGGCCGAACACCCGCTCGGCGGCGGCATTGAACTCGACAATGCGACCTTCGCCATCCATCCCGATGATGCAATCGAACGCGGCCTCGACCGTGGCCCGCAGGCGTGCCTCGCTACGCGTGAGCGCAAGCTCGCGTTCGCGCCGCTCGGTAATATCCCGGGTGAAGGCCAGGATATGCGGGCGCCCGTCGATCATCGCCGGCTTCAGACGCACCTCGTCCCAGTTCAGGCTGCCGTCCTTGCTCCGGCGATGCCATTCGAAAGGCTCGCAGCGGCCAAGCTTTGCAAGCTGGATATGGCGCAGCGCATCCTCCGCGGTGTACGGCGGCACCCCCGAACTGATCTCCGCCACGGAGAGACACCTGAGCTCCTCACGGCTGTAGCCGTAGGTCTCACAGGCCTTCGGATTTCCATCGAGAATGGCGCCGGTATCCCAGTCGTGGATGAAGATCGCGTCCTCGGCGGTTTCGAAAATCGCCCGGTAGCTTGCCTCCGATCGCTGCAAGGCCTCGCTGGCAGCGAGCCGTTCGAGTTCGGCTGCCGCGCGCACGGCAAAAATCTTGAGCATCGCCTCGGCGTGCCCGGCATCGCCGCCTGCAATCGTCCTACGGTCCATGGCCGCCAGCAAACCGAGCGGCTTGCCCGCACTGTCATTGAGCGGAAACGCCGCATAGGAGTCGATGCCGGCCTCGATGAACATCTCGTCGTCGACCTCGGACAACTCCGCGCTCAGGCCGGTGGCCACATAGCGAAAGGCATGCCCGACCACGCGCTCGCACGGCGAACCCGCCAGCGGGTACTGGAAAGTCGCTATAGGCCGCCCGTCGATGACCCCGGCCAGCGTGCGCATGACGCTGCACGCATCGTCGGCAAACACGGCGACGAAGACCACCGCCACCTCGAGGCTCGCGGCCAGTTCCCGGACGAGCTCGTCATAAAGCCCCGGCCCCCCCGGATGCGCAACCGCCAGCGCCACCCGGCGCAGCGAGTTCAACTGCGCGGAGAGCCGCGCCACGGTCATGTCGGTCGTTTTCATCGCTCGATCACCCATGGACCGAGTATAGGTCGCGGGTTGCGAGCGGCAATCTCGATTGCCCCGGCGATACGACGGCGATACAAGCCCGTTACATGCAGCAAACAGCGGGAACCACGCGGCGCCCCCACACTCCGATACAGTCTCGACGATCGTTTCTCAGTATCCTGCCGGAGGCAATCACCTGGGCGAGGCTGGAAGCAGCCGTCCTGCGGCAAACCCGACCACGGCATCCGGCCCGGCTGGTAATCTGCCACGAACCACCTTCTTCCCCGGTCACGCACCGTCTCAACCCGGTGCGTGACCGGGGAAGACCGGCATTTCTCGACTATCGCGCAGGAGCATGCTTCATGAACCGTAAACTACTGTGGATCCTGCTGACGCTGACGGCGACCGCACAGGCCGCGAACCTGCCGTCGGCCTCTGCACCACTGCAACCGGTGCAAGCCCACGCCGAGACCGCCGGGGTCAGCGCCAAGTTGCTGTCGCGCTACCACTACCAGGCCGCCCCGCTGGACGACGCTCTGTCGAGCAAGATATTCGACCGTTACCTCAAGACGCTGGATCCTGAGCGGGTGTTCTTCGTGCAGGCCGATATCGATCAATTCGCGCCCGCACGCACCGCGCTGGACGACGCGATCCTGCAGCAGAACCTCGAGATCCCGTTCGCGATCTTCAGCCGCTACGAACAACGCGTTCGCGAACGCCTGGGCGAGGCCCGCAAGCTGCTCGCCGGCGGATTCGACTTCGAGCGCGCGGAAAGCTATCGCTACCTGCGAACCGACGAGCCGTGGGCGAACTCCGAGGCCGAGGTTCGCGAACTGTGGCGCAAGCGGGTCAAGAACGACTGGCTGCGGCTGAGGCTCGCCGGCAAGGACGACAAGGCCATCCGCGATACGCTCGGCAAGCGCTACGACAACATGGAGGCGCGCGCCCTGCGCAACAAGAGCGATGACGTCTTCCAGCTGTTCATGAACGCCTACGCGATGTCGATCGAGCCCCACACCAACTATCTCGGGCCACGCGCCTCGGAAGACTTCGCGATCTCGATGAAGCTGTCGCTGGTCGGCATCGGCGCGGTGCTGCAGGAGCGCGATGACTACGTCACCATCCGCGAACTGGTCGCCGGCGGACCCGCCGCGCGGTCGGACCAACTGAGCATCGGCGACCGCATTGTCGGCGTAGCGCAGGGCGAAGGGGCGCAGATGGCGGACGTGCTCGGCTGGCGGGTGGACGATGTGGTCGGCCTGATTCGCGGCACCAAGGGCACGACCGTGGTACTGGACATTCTCCCGGCCGACGCCGGGCCGGACGGCAAGCACAAGCTCATCAGCCTTGTGCGCGACACCATCAACCTCGAGAAGCAGGCCGCCAGCAAGTCTGTCATCCAGACCGGGGCGGGGCCGACTGCACAGCGGATCGGCGTGATCACGCTGCCAACCTTCTACCAGGACGCCGACGCGCGCAGCAACCGCGATGGCAATTTCCGCAGCGCCACGCGCGACGTCGCCAGGTTGCTGGGCGAACTGAAGGCGGAAAACGTAGACGGCGTGCTGATCGATCTGCGCAACAACGGCGGCGGCTCGCTCGACGAATCGATCAAGCTCACCGGCCTGTTCATCGATACCGGCCCGGTGGTCCAGCAGCGCAACGCACAAGGCCAGATCCGGGTCGAGCACGATAAAGATGCCGGCCTGGTGTGGGACGGCCCGCTTGGCGTACTGATCAACCGCGCCTCGGCCTCGGCCTCGGAAATTTTCGCCGCTGCGATCCAGGACTACGGTCGCGGCCTGATCATTGGCGACCAGAGCTTCGGCAAGGGCACGGTACAGACCCTGCTCAGCCTCGACGAAATGGCAAAGAGCGAAAAACCGAAATACGGCGATCTGAAGATGACCATCGCCCAGTTCTATCGCGTCACCGGCGACAGCACGCAGTTACGCGGGGTCGCACCCGATATCGCGTTGCCCTCGCCCATGGATGCGACGCGTTTCGGCGAATCGAGCTTCGATAATGCGCTGCCATGGACGCAGATCGGCGCCGCCGCGTTCAATCCCGCCGGCAGCACCGTAGCGCTCTTGCCCGCACTGCAGCAGCGCCATGCGGCACGGGTCGCCGGCGATATCGAATACGGCTATCTGCTGGAGGATATTGCCGAGCTCGACAGCGTGCGCAAGCGCAGCGAGATTTCGCTCAACGAGACCGAACGACGCCAGGAGCGTGCCAAGCAGGAAGCCAGGCTCAAGGCCCGTAGCCTGGCGCGCAGCGGCGAGGAGGAAGCCATCGCCGAACTGCGCGACGACGGCTTGCAGATCGGCGAGCGCAGCCTGCGGGCAGAACTCGCCGCCGAGGCGTCACGTAAGTCCGCCAAGGACGTACTGCTCGGCGAGGCCGCCCAAATCGTCGGCGACATGGCCGACATCCTGAAAACCGATACCGATCTCGCCGCACGCACTCAGCCGAGAACGGGGATCAGGGTTAACTAGTGGATTGCGCGTCTGAACTTTAGTCCGGTGAGCTGTGGGGAACTGCTTGACGTACCCGGCCTCAGCGAATCGAAACCGGAGCCAAGGCGCGGGCAATACTCGCTTCGCCACGACCGTGAACCGCTTGTTTATAATTGCGGATGGTGTCTGTACGCGCTGTGTTCAGTAGCTGGTTGGTGATCTGGGTCGGCGTTGCCGACTTGAACTTGCTGCCCACGATAGCGCCGTACGCGCTCACCACAGGTGCCGCGAAGGAAGTGCCATAGAGGTTCGTCTTGTGACCTTCCACCCCAACGACGAGGAAGTTTCGTTGTACAGCCGGATCGTTGCCTGCGTAGTTTGAATACCATGACAGCGAGGCAGGCGAGGTGACCGTTCCGTTACGCTCCAGGGCGCCGACGAAAATGGCTGATTGCTTGCCGACCAGTGCGCGGTTGAGGTAATCCACGTGCCCTGCGGAGTTCGCAGTGCCAACCGCAACCGCGTCGTTACCCGCAGCCTTTGCGATGACCGCCGAACCCTTCGACGCGAAGGAGATGATTGAACTCTCCTGCTTATCCCAGCGGATCTGCGAGCTGGAATAGCCATCTGCCGCAAACATGCCATAGCTCAGGTTCACGACGTTCAGGCCTCTCGCCAGCATTACGGCAGAGTTGGAGGTGAAATCGATCGACTTCATCGTCGCCGAGGGCGCCAGCAACGAGGCCTCGAGATGCGTCCATTCGCCGTGGCGTTTAAGCAGCGTGCCGGTGCCGAGATTGCCATAGAAACGCGAACCACTGCGGAAATCGTCAACAACGTGAATGGTAACCTTTTGTCCCTTGTAGCCTTGGTCCCAAGCCCTCTTCACTTCGGGGCTCATCCAGGACTGTAGGGTTTGCGCGTGGATGCTGTTGGACAAAAGAACGCTTGCGCCGATTGCGATTAGCTTGAATGCGGGGTGCATTGCATTACTCCGTGGTGCAAGTGCTCACTGAAAACGCCGAGTGAGCATGACGGCGATCTGATGGCGGTCGTGCGGCTGCCGATTCATCAAGTATTGGAGGGTGTCTTCAGGCGCGAGCGTCGACGCGGCGAGGCGACAATTGACCTTCTGCATACCGCCGATCGCGCCGTAGTCGGCGGTACAGGTCCTCTCCCGCAACTGTCCGCCGACCGTCGTGCTGGCGCGAAACGACAAGAGTGTGCCCTTGCCGATCGACCTCTGGGCGAGGAGCCCGAGCCGCAAACTCGGCTGGATCTCATATTTTTCACCGCGCTCGCCGGTGCTGAAGCCGAAGGTAAGGCCAACATCGGGTGTCAGCAGCGTCATCCAGCCGAGACGGGTATCCACCCAATCGGCCTTGTACCAACTGTTGAATTTCACACTTGCTCCGCCCGAGAGCTCATAGCCGCCCCCGCGCAGTCCGGACGCCAGACGCGACAGTTCGGAGCCTTGCTGCAGTTCAACGAAATAGGTGGCGTCGAAAAAACTGCTGTTCTGCAGGTGATGGCGACCGCCCACATCCTGAGCGCTCGCGAGGGCCGTAAAGGCAAGCGCACAGAAAGTGATCAGCAGGCGCAAAAAACGAGGCCCGGTGCTCGTGGCAATAAATTGCGGTCTCGGCATTAGGCGCGTGCGCCTGCCCATGAAGAAGCCAGAACGTCGAGACAACGTACGCTCAATCAACGAAACCGGCAGCACGCATGGAGATAGGATCTGGTTCATACCCTTGCCTACAGACGACGCAAGGGCAGAACAGGACGCTTCGAAAAGTTCGAAAACGTCTGCGGCAACCCGGCCACCTTCCTCTGAAGAGGTAAGGTCCGTTGGCTTTGCGTCCCGGGATTTCTCCCGGTTTGCCCTTGTACGGATCAAACTGTACATCGAGCGTAGGCTAGACGCCATGAATCGCCGACTGTTTTACATCTAACTCGTGACTGAATACACGGCGGCTTGGCTTCTGAACCTGAGTCAGGTCGGAGGCTGGAATCGTACTGGCGAAGTAAGGTTCTCCAGGTACAGGCCTTGAAAGGCTCAATGCCTTTGTCTTCCATGTCGGATGGGTTTATCCGCAGCGATCGGAATTTCCGTAAAGCTGGCGTTTGCGCCGCACCGGAGCCCACGGTTTGGGCCGACCTATCGCGACCCTGGGCTGCTCCGAAGGCTCTGGGTTGGAGATGCCGGCCGCACTTATTGCAGCAATTAGGCCTCCAAGCTCATGTCGCCCTTAGCCAGGTTTTCCATGCGCTCCACGGTCGTGCGCGAAACATCTGCCCGCTGGGCGAGTTCATCCTAGCTCAAGCGCGCCTCGCGGAGCGCGCTCTTGAGCATCTCGGCTACATCAGCGAACGTTGTCACTGTAGCCCTCGGGAGTCAATTTTGACTTAAAGGGCCGTAAATGTAGCTCAAGGGACACAAAATCGATAGAACGCAGTGGAGCGGGCGAAGGGAACTGCATCACGTTCCCGACTCGTTGATTGACAACGACTTTTTCGCACTCGGCGAACCGAGATGGACTTGATTTTGGACGCAATTCCACTGCTTGGTCAACACAACCCGGGCCGGATGATCCAATGCGGGCCAGACAGTGCCATTGAGAGCCAGCGCGAATGGGTTTGGCTTTGAGCGTAGCCAGCGGTCCCCTTGGGGCGAGCAGCCGCGCCGGGTAGCTCAGGCATCGGCTTCCGTGTCGTCCGGTGCGGCCTCGTCCCTCACCCTTCGTATGAACCGCTTCACCGCCTCCGAGGATTCGCCTTGCCGGCGCAGCAGGTAGGTGGACAGCTTCGACGGGATGCCGGCCAGGGGGCGGATCGCGATGTCCGAGCGCTGCAGGGTCCGCACCTGTGAGGCGATCGCGAAGCCGATGCCGTAGCCGGCGCCCACCAGAGTCAGCATTACGCCCAGGCTTGTCACGTAGTCGACCACCTTGGGGGCGACGGCTGACGTTTCCAGCACCGTCTGGATCTGGTGGTGGCAGCCGGAGTCCGCCTCCGGGTGGCACAGCACCACCGGGAACTTCAGCGCGTCATCTAGCTTGACGTGGCCGTGGGCGAGCAAAGGGTGGCGCGCCGGCACGATCACCGACAGCGGATCGGTCCAGACCGCCTCGGCGACGAGGCCGTTGTTGACCGCATCCGAGAGCGCGAAGCCGATATCGAGCAGATCGTTGTGCAGGGCTTTGAGCTGCTGCGAGAACGGCATCTCGACGACGCGGATTTCCAGTTCAGGTTCGTCCTCCCGGCTACGCGCCAGCAGCGTGGCGATGTGCGGCTGCGCCAAGCTGTCGCAGATGGCGATGCGCAGCGTTCCTTGGTAGCCCTCCGCGGCCGCCTTGGTGGCCTTGATCGCCTGCTCCACCGTGGCCAGCACGCGCCGACATTCGACAAGCAGTACCTGGCCGGCCCAGGTCAGCTTCGTCTGTCGGGAACGCCGGTCGAATAACTGCACGTCCAGCAATCGTTCGAGATCACGCATGGCACGCGACACCGGCGATTGCTCGATGCCCAGTCTCTCGGCTGCCCTCGACAAGTGCAACTCTTCCGCCACCGCAACGAAGTAGCGCAGCAATCTGAGTTCCATCACGGCCTCCTGTTTGCATTCTTCTGGTTCGGCTGGTCGGACCCACGAAGTTCAATCGGCATGCTGATAGCGCCTCCTTCTATCACGCGCGCGCGAGCCTCAAGCGGCTCCGCAGCGATTCGACCGTCGCCGCTGCGCTCCTCAGGCGACGACGTAACCACCCCTGCAACCAGTCATGGTGGTCGCAGCAGAGGATCGCATCCGTGGGAGGGATCGAGTAGTCCGAAGCGCCCATGACCTGATCATCACGCCGTACGACGACCTACCCGTACCGCCGCAAGGCAGAACATGACGATATCGTTAATGCGAAATACCATAAATTGTTCTTGAATATGAGCTATCAAGCAACGATCTACGGATCGAAGCGGATTTTTCTGGACAGTGATGGCCTTCGAGGCAGCACCCCTCCGGGCAGGGCGCAACGTCATCACCGAGGGCATGAAGCGGACGGTTCCGCGGCTACGCGCTTGTGTTGATCCATGGGTCATGAGCCTTAGCTCGGTATATGGAACGCATAATGGATGGGGAGAGCCATGGACCTGCGACATATTCGGGCTTTCATCGCAGTGGCCGAGGAATTGCACTTCGGCCGGGCAGCGAAGCGCCTGCACATCGAGCAGTCGCCGCTGTCGCGCACGATCCACCAGTTGGAGTCGGACCTGGGCGTGACGCTGTTGAAGCGTACGCCGCGCGGTACTGGCCTAACCTGTGCGGGGCGGATCTTCCTGAAGGATGCCTATCGCATCGCGCTCGCGTTCGAGCAGGCGCAAGCCAGTGCACGTGCCGCCGCAGCGGGGTATCACGGAACTCTGCGCATTGCTTTGTCGGATGGCATCGGGCCTGCGCGCCTGTCAGCTCTGCTCGCCCTGTGCCGCGAGGAAGCGCCGAATGTGAGCATCCGCCTGTTCGAGAAGACACTGGACCAACTGCTGAACGGCCTGAGCATGGACCTGTTCGATGCGGGGCTGGCGCTGACCGACGAGGTAAGCAAAGAGATCGTTGCCGCGCCGGTGTGGCAAGACCCCTTTGTCGTGGCCGTGCCGGCGCGGCATCCGCTGTTGGCCTTCAAGGAGGTGCCGCTGGCGGAAGTGGTCAGCTATCCGTTGGTGCTGTGCCATCCGGAGGTCTGCGAGGACAGCAGTCGGCAGTGCGAGCGCCTGCTGCGCTCCGTTGCAGCCCAACCGAAGGTGGCGGAGTACGTCACCACCCATGGCCTGATGCTGACCCTGGTGGCTGCGGGCTACGGGGTGGGCTTTTCGAGCACGGCACACCTGGCGAGTTGCCGGCAAACAGAGGTGGTGGTCCGTCCGCTGGCCGACCAGAGTGCTACCTTGACCACTTACCTGCTGCGGCCTGCGGGGGAGCCGACCGGACCGTTGATGCAATTCATTGAGCGTGTGGAGCGCGTCGGGCGTTTGCAGGTGACCCGCCATCCTTCGCTGTGATGACCACCCGTCGACTTGGACGATTCGTTTTCGGTCTCGCGATGGACCCGAATTGCATCGCAATCACGTTGGCGAGGACCATTTTCCACCGCGTAATCACACGCTGCAATTGGCACAACCAGGGCATGGCTGCGGTATTGGCGGACGAGGTCAGTGGTGTGATGCGCAACGCATGATCGCTTGCTGGGTGCAAAGCGGCTCATCCGGCTGACGCATTGGGTCTTTACCCAATATAAATAGTTACCAAAACTGTGCCGTAATTTCCGGGTAAAGCGCGGCATCCCTACCTGATGCGGGCGGGTGCGCGGGCATCGAAACATTGTGCCGGTAACAAGGTCTTGCGCTCGCATTATGGTGGATGTTTATCGGGCATCACAAGTTGCAATCAGCCCGTCACTCCCTACGGCATCGGCGGCTTCGCCGATGCGCGGCCGGCCCTCACGATGCCATCCGGCGCCGCGCTTCATCCCGATTTTCTGGGCACTCGCGGCCACCGTGCGGGCAACGTGTTGCCGGGTTCGATCCGACGATGGAAAGGGCGCGATATGCCGAAATCGAGCTGCTTTGCCTTTGGCGCAAAAACGTACTACCGACCGATTGAGGCCGCGATTCGCTGGTGCGGCCTGATCCGTTTCGAGCAGCGTATTCAGCAAACGCTGGGGCAGCGCCCCGTACCCGAACTGGAGGACTTTCCCCGCTGGCCGCTGCTGCGCCTGTACGCCGAACGCATCTTCGACGCGCTGATGCATGGGGAGCTTCCCTATGGCAAGGCGGGCATCGTGCTCACGACGCAGCGCCCGTCGCTCGGCGACCCGGAATTGACCGTACGGCACGTCGACCTGAAGGCGTGGGTGGCCCGCTACTACCCGGGCGAAAAGCCGGCCTTTCTCTTCGACGACATCGAACGCGCCCTGCATCCGGCCGTCGACCTCAAGACGCTCAGCGTACTGCTGGTCGAACGGGAAGCCGCGAAGGTGCAGTTCGCCGAGCTGGCCCAGATGCACGAAACGCTGCGCGCGGAACACGATGTCTTGGTGAAGGACCATGCGAAGCGGGTGACCGAGGGCAATCAGGCGCGCGAGCCCGGCCTGCGCAGCGAATCGACCTACCTGAACATCATCGGCGGGTTGCTCTCGCTGCTGCTGGGCAAGTCGCCGTCGGGCATGGCGTACTCGTCGTTCCATAACATGGATGCCGTGGTGAGCGCACTGCTGGCCCATCACGAAGGGCGACCCGGCCTCAGCGAACGGACACTGTGGGCCAAGCTGGCCCAGGCACGGCGCCACTTGGAGACATCGCGCTGAGCGCAACGCCGCTCACTGCAATTGCAGTGGCGCAATCTGCCATTACAGTGCTTTCAGCCGCGACGATGGATTGAATGCGAGGCTCTTTCCGGACAACGCCAACGAACGTCAAGGAGTGCCTCTCATGTCTTCGCAGATCACCATGCCAGCGGCACCGGCACCGGCCGAGCATCGCATCCTGCGCCGCGCGGAAGTCGAGGCCAAGACCGGCTTCAAGCGCGCGCACATCTACAACCTGATGAAGGAAGGCAAGTTCCCCAAGGCCATGCGCCTGGGCGTGCGCGCCGTGGGTTGGGACTCGGTGGAGGTCGAACAGTGGATCGCCGAACGCCTCAAAGGGCGCGCCTGACGCTTCTTCCCGGTTCATGCCATTCGACGAGGAGAAGCCCATGCAGGTGGCGTCCATCATTTCGACAAAGGGCGGCGTGGGCAAGACCACGACGGCGGCCAACCTGGGCGGCTTCGTGGCCGATGCGGGGCTGCGCGTGCTGCTGCTGGACCTCGACGTGCAGCCCACGCTGTCGAGCTATTTCAAGCTGGCCGCGCGGGCGCCGGCCGGCATCTACGAGATGCTGGCGTTCAACGAGCGCCGCATCGAGCAACTCGTGTCGCGCACCGCGATCACTGGGCTGGACCTGGTGCTGTCTAACGACGTCCGCGGAGAACTGAACACACTGCTGCTGCACGCGCCGGACGGGCGCCTGCGACTGCGCCACCTTCTGCCGGCCCTGGCGCCGTTCTATGACCTGGTACTGATCGACACGCAGGGCGCGCGCAGCGTGCTGCTGGAAATGGCAGTGCTGGCCTCGAGTATCGCGCTGTCGCCGGTGACGCCGGAAATCCTGGCGGCACGCGAACTGCGGCGTGGCACGCTGCAGTTGTTCGAGGACATCAGGCCGTACCGGCACCTGGGCATCGATCCTCCGCCGCTGCATCTGCTCATCAACCGGGTGCATCCGGTGTCGTCGAATGCACGCCTGATCCAGCAGACGCTGCGACAGATGTTTCAGGGGCAAACCGGTGTACGGGTGCTGGCGACGGACGTTCCGGCCATCGAGGCCTATCCACGTGCCGCGACGCGAGGATTGCCGGTGCATCGGGTGGAGTACCGACAACAGGTGGGCCGCAACGCGCCCGCAGCGCTGGAGACGATGCGGGCGCTGGCTGGCGAGTTGTTTCCACAGTGGCAGGAGCTGTTCGCGCAGGTAACCGGCCGCCCCAAAGCGCGAGGCATGGTGGGGAGCGATGGACATGGCAAACGCGCATGACCTGGCGCGCGGCCACAAGCGGCTGCGCGCGCTGATCGACTTTGCGCTGGATGAAGGCTGGCGTGTGGTGCGCACCCAAGGCGGTCATCTCAAATTCACCAAGCAGGGTTGCGCGTCGATCTACACCAGTTCGACGGCAAGCGACCACCGCGCCGGCCTCAACGCCCGCGCGCAGCTTCGCCGCGCCGACCGGCAGGCCCAGACCACCCGCAGCGGGATACCGCCGCAGGAGAACCGCCGTGGCTGAACTGACCCCCCAGGACATGGCCGCCAAGCTGATGGCATCCGGGTTCGAGCGCAGCGGCCCCACGGCTGCCACCCTCAGCGACCCCATCGCGGACACGCCGACGGTGGTGACGCTGGAGCAGTTGCGCCCCTACGACCACGACCCGCGCGTGACGCGTAACCCGGCCTACGAGGAGATCAAGGCCTCGATCCGCCAGCGCGGGCTGGATGCGCCACCGGCGATCACGCGCCGTCCGGGCGAAGCCCACTACATCATCCGCAACGGTGGCAACACGCGCCTGGCGATTTTGCGCGAGCTGTGGAGCGAGACCAAGGAAGAACGCTTCTTCCGCATCGTGTGCCTGTTCCGTCCCTGGCCTCAGCGTGGTGAGATCGTGGCGCTGACCGGCCACCTGGCCGAGAACGAACTGCGTGGCGGGCTGACTTTCATCGAGCGGGCCCTGGGCATCGAGAAGGCTCGCGATCTCTACGAGCAGGAAAGCGGCGGCCAGGCGCTGTCGCAGTCCGAGCTGGCACGACGCCTGACGGCCGATGGCTACCCGGTGCAGCAGTCCCACATCAGCCGCATGCAGGACGCGGTGCGCTACCTGCTACCGGCCATACCGACAGTGCTATACGGCGGCCTGGGCAGGCACCAGGTGGAACGTCTCGCGGTGCTGCGCAAGGCGTGCGAGCGCACGTGGGGGCGGCGTGCGCTGGGCCGCGACGTGTCGGTGGACTTCGCCACGCTATTCCAGGACGTGCTGGCGCTGTTCGACACCCAGCCGGATGGCTTCTCGCTCCAGCGGGTGCAGGACGAACTGGTGGGCCAGATGGCCGAATTCCTGGAGGCGGACTATGACACGCTGAGCCTGGAAATCGACGACAGCGAAAACCGGCAGCGGGCGTTGACCCGCGAGCCATCGCCGGCGAGCCCAGCGGCACCTGACATGCCGGCGGCGCCGAGGCCTTCCTCGCCACCGCCGGCGGCGACACCGGCACAGCAGGCGGGCGCGCCGGCTGGACCCGTTGCCGAGTTTCCCCCGACACGGACTGCTACGGCGCTCGCGCTTGGCAATGCGCAAACTGAGGGAGTCGGCGCCCAACCAGTACCGGCCGACCGCGATGCGGAACGCCTGCAGGGGCACATCGTGTCGCCTGCGCCAACCACTGAACGCCTGCAATCCATCCAGCGCCTGGTGGCCGACCAGATGGGTGACAAGCTGCCCGACTTCGAGGCCAACGCGCTGCGCGCGATTCCCGTGCAGGTCGGCGGGCTCTACCCCATATCGGATGTCTGGTACATCGAGCCCGGACTGGACATGCCGGACCGGCTCCGGGTGCATACCGCACAGTTCGCTCGCGAGATCGCCGAGGAGGCGGCGGTCGCCGAGCACATCGAGCCCAGTGAGAGCGGCATCGGCTTCATCTGTGTGACTACCGCCATTTTCCAGACAAAAGACCTCCCGGCCCTCGCTCGTTCCGTGCTGACGCTGCTGCATGCGCTGAGCGCGCCGCGGGCAGCTGCGCCGGGGCTGGATCGTGAGCGACTGGCCAACGACCTGGCGCCGCTGCTGCGCGGCGATGGAACGTCCGTGCGCCTGAGTGACGCCGGCCTGGTGAAGCTGTTCCGGCTGCTGCGCCTGGCGCGTCGCCTGCTGGACCTGGAGACCGGTGCGGCATCCGTCGCCCTGGGCGACGAACCCTGAGCGCGGGAGACCACCATGTCGTCACCCCATCCGCTCAATCAAGCCGTCATTGCCCAGGCGCTGCACGATCTGCGCAACGGCCAACTGCGGCGCTGCAAGGCGATGGGCTTCGGCGACGAGGAGCTGGATGCGCTCAAGCATCCGGCACTGGTCAGCGTGCTGGTCAACGCCACGGTTGCGTGGTGCTCGGTCTCGGTCAACCGCGAGGTACTGAAACGG
>JAUSOD010000011.1 GCA_030656215.1 Azoarcus sp. | reverse complement strand
CGACTCCTTGAATGCTTCGCTGTGCGTGCGCCGGGTCCGGCGCGGGATGACGACGTCCATAGTGTCCACCACCAAGATTAGTGGACACGATCTTCAGCGGACTACCGCGCCATGGACAGGTGAGTTTGCCGGGTGCTTACGGTGGAACGGCGACGGTCGACTTCATCGCGCCCGAGCATTACACCGACAGCGGCTACGGCGACCGAGAATCGGCGGAAAACCTGCGCGCGCTCGCGGGTCACCTCCAGCGTCTCGCCGGGAAGTCGCTTGCCGCGAATGAGGTACTGCATGTGGACATCATTGACATCGATCTCGCCGGCCATGTGCGCCGGATCGGCCGCCATCTGGAAGAGGTGCGCGTGATCGACGGGAGGACCGATTGGCCGACGATCATGCTGCGTTATCGGCTTGAGCGCGGCGGCATGACGGTCCTTGAAGGTGAAGAGTCGCTCAGCGACATGAGCTATTTCCTCAAGCTCAACACCTACCCGCCCTCTGAAATTCTACGTCACGAAAAAGCCTTGCTCGATCAGTGGTTGGACACGCGAATCCTTAAGCGCGCCTCGCTGTAGCCCTGGCCTGTCATTGCTGCATACGGCGCTGTGCAATCCGTGCCAGCGCGTCGGGGGTGTCGATATCGAGCAGGACACCAGCGTCATCACAAGGAAATGCACTGATCAAGTGTGCATTTTCAGCAAGCAGTGCACGTGCCCCCTCGTCCCCACGCAAGGCAAGGAGCTGCTCGCGCCAGACGGCGGAGAAACCTACCGGATGACCGCGACGCCCACGAAACGTTGGCGCGGCGAGCGTGGCACCCTGTCGGAGCGCCGCCACAACACCGACGACCGTGCCGGTCGCAAGCTGCGGCATATCCCCGAGTGCGACCACCCATGCTGATGCGTCCATCGATACGCTCACCGCGTTCGCCAGGCTATGGCCCATCCCGAGATCGACTTCGGAACGAAAATACACCTCGAATGCCTCTGCCCGGAGCAAGCGCCCGAGGGATCGTTGTTCTGGCCGAAGCACGCACACACACCTCGCGCAGGCTGCGCGCAGGGAGCGCGCCGAGACGACAGCCATGGGCGTGCCATCCGAGAGTGGCTGCAGCAGCTTGTCACTGCCGAACCGTCGCCCCCGTCCCGCCGCCAGCAGGATGCCGGAAATACCGTCAGTCATGACCGGCGCGCGACACCTTCGATGGTCGAATCCGTCCGACCGGTGCCAGGCAGGGCGTATGCTGCGCCATGCTTGACCGCCGTCATCTCGGCCAGGATCGAGATCGCGATCTCGGGCGGGGTGCGGCTCCCGACGCGCAGACCGACCGGGCCATGCAGACGATTGACTTCGTCCTCAGTCAGGTCGAAGTACTGCAGCAGGCGCTCGCGCCGCTTCTCGTTGTTGATCCGGGAGCCAAGCGCACCCACGTAAAAGGCCGGCGACTTCAGCGCCTCGAGCAAGGCCATATCATCAAGCTTGGGATCGTGGGTCAGCGCGACGACGGCGCTGTGGGGATCCAGCGCCATCTCCAACACCACATCGTCCGGCATGCCGGCCACCCAAGGCGCACCCGCCACGTCCCACTCGGTGCTGTATTCGATGCGCGGATCACAAATCGTGACCGCATAGTCGAGCGCCTGGGCCATCTGTGCCAAGTAACG
Source organism: Azoarcus sp. (assembly GCA_030656215.1). Classification (GTDB taxonomy): domain Bacteria; phylum Pseudomonadota; class Gammaproteobacteria; order Burkholderiales; family Rhodocyclaceae; genus Parazoarcus. The sequence goes on along the minus strand of JAUSOD010000011.1, from coordinate 46,506 downwards.
CGAGATCTGCCCGGCACCGATGATCAGCAAGCGCCACTGCGGGCCGTGCCGCGTGGTCAGCCGCGAGCCATCCCACGCCAGCGCATCGCCCCGCACCGCATCGCCGATGGTGACCTGACCGCTCACCAGGTCGATGGTGCGACTCGCCAGCCGCCCGGAAACAATCCGGTTTTCGAGCTCCGCCAGCAGCGACGCATCCGCTTGCGGTTCGACCACCAGCTCCAGCGTTCCCCCGCAAGGCAGGCCAAAGCGCCGGGCCTCATCCACCGTGACGCCATAGTCGAGCCGGAACGGGCTGCGCTCGTCAGCCTCTCCGCCGAGTGCGCCACGCCGGATGCGGTCGATCAGATCGTCCTCGATGCAACCTCCGGACACCGAACCCTGCACCAGCCCATCCTCGCGCAGGGCCATCCACGCGCCCGGCGGGCGCGGCGCCGACCCCCAGGTCCGGGCCACGGTGATCAGGGCGAAACAGTAGCCGTCCGCAGCCCAGCGCCGAGCGGAAGACAGCACTTGTTGATCCAGACTGTCCATGGCTTCAGCTCCAGCGCAGATCGGTGCGCGACAGTGGCAACTGGCGCACCCGATGCCCGGTAGCGGCGAAGATCGCATTGCACACGGCAGGCGCCAGCGGGGGAAACGCGGGTTCGCCCAGACCGGTAACCGGGTAGTCTGTCTCGAGGTAATGCACGTCGATACGCGGCGGTGCATCGCCGATGCGGATCATCGGGTAATCGTGGAAATTGCTCTGTACGATGCGGCCGCGCTCGATGTCCAGCTCCTGGTACATCAGCGCGCCGAGCGCATCGATGACCGAGCCCTGCACCTGATTGTCCGCGCCACTCGGATTGACGATCCGGGCGCCGATATCCACCGCGACGACCACCCGATCCACCTTGAGCACACCATCCTTCGACACACTCACGTCTGCAACCTGCGCGACGTAGCCGAGGTGACTGAAGTGAAAGGCGATGCCCTGCCCCTGCCCGCGCGCAAGCTTCTTGCGGCCCCAGTCCGCCCGTTTGGCCACCTCACGCAACACACCCTTCATCCGGCTGACGTTGTAGGGCACGCCCCGCTCGCCGGTGCCCGGCACCACATCGCGCTCGCCCAGGAGCTCGAGACGAAAGTCGAGTGGATCGCGCCCGGCAGCATGCGCCAGCTCGTCGATGAAACTGTGGAACACCCAGGCGAACACGTTGCTGCCCGGGGCACGCCAGGGCCCCATCGGCACACCGCATTCGATCGGCGTTTGCTCCAGCAGGCAGTTTTCCACCCAGCGACCGGGAAACTCATCGCCACCGAGACTGCCGCCGCTACCGGTCTGCAGGCTGGCCTTGCCGTCGCGGACCACGCTGTTGGCAAAGGTGACGAAGTGGTTGTGCCACGCGACCAACTTTCCCTTTGCATCGACCCCTCCGCGCAGGAAGTGAAAGCCGCCGGCGCGGAAGTGGTCATGACGCAGGTCGTCCTCGCGCGACCAGGTGAGCTTGACTGGCGCCTTCACGCGCTGCGCAATGGCTGCCGCCTCGACGATGTAGTCGGCACTCAGACGGCGCCCAAACCCGCCACCGCTACGGGTAATGTGCAGCGTGATCTTGTCCTTCGGAATCCCGAGCGTACTGGACACCAGGTTCTGGCCGGTCGCCGGGTTCTGCGTAGGCGCCCACAGCTCCACGATTTCGTCATGGAACCATGCCGTGGCATTCTGCGGCTCGATGCTGGCATGGGAGATGAAAGGATAGCTGTAGGCCGCTTCGACCGTCTTCGCGGCAGCGGCAAGCGCAGCCGCCGGGTCGCCGTCCTTGCGCAATACCGCTGCGCCCGGCAGCTTGGCCAGCTCCGCGGCCCTGGCTGCATAGCCCGACCAACTCTCGGTCGCAACCTGGCCCTCATCCCAACTCACCTTCAACTGACGCCGCGCACTAAAAGCCGCCCAGGTCGACTCGGCAACGATGGCCACCCCTGGAAGCAGTCCTCGCAGATCGTTGCCGCCCTCGATCACGAAGGCATCGCGCACCCCCGGCAGGGCTTTGATCGCATCGAGATTGGCACTCACGACCTTTCCACCGAATGCCGGGCTCTTCTCGTACACCGCGTAGAGCATCCCCGGCAGCTTTACATCGACGCCGAAAAGGGGCTTGCCGGTCACCACGGCAGGGTTGTCCACCCCGCCAATACGCTTGCCCAGAAGCTTGTAGTCCTTCGGGTCCTTCAGGACGACATCCTTCGCATCGGGCACCGGCAGCGTGGCGGCGGTTGTCGCCAAGGCCCCATAGCCGAGCTTGCGCCCGGTCGTACGGTGATGCACGGCGCTGTCCGCAGCGTAGCACTCTGCAACCGGCACACGCCAGATACTGGCAGCCGCCGCAATCAACATCGTTCGTGCAGTGGCGCCAAGGCGCTGAAACTCGGTGTAGTTGGTCGGCGTCGAGCGCGAGCCACCGGCGCTCTGGCTGCCATAGGCGGGGTCGAGGTCCCCCTGGACAATGACCACGTCCTTCCAGCTCACCTCAAGCTCTTCCGCTATCACCATAGGCAGGGAAGTTTTTATACCCTGGCCGATTTCGGGTTGCTTGGAAACCAGCGTAACAACACCGTCGCTCCCGATCTGGATGAAGGCGTTGGGTTTGAACTCCGCACCTTCGGCCAGCATTGCAGGTTTGGCAATCTGCGCCAGGGCGTGGCCGGAGCCGCCAGTGAAATAGCCCAGCACTAGCGCGCCACCGCCGAACGCGGACTTACGCAGGAAATCACGACGGCCGGGGCTGGTCGGGTGTTTGGTGGTCGTCATGCGGACTTCTCCTCTTTCGCAAGCTCGGCCGCACGCCGCACACCGGCGCGGATACGAAGATAGGTCGCACAGCGACAGAGATTTCCGGCGAGCGCACCTTCAATCTCTTCATCGGTCGGATTCGGGTTCTCCTGCAGCAAGGCCGCTGCAGTCATGATCTGACCCGCCTGGCAGTAGCCGCACTGCGGCACATCGAGTTCCTGCCACGCGCGCTGCAGCGGATGAGCGCCCCTGGCATCGAGCCCTTCGATGGTGGTGATCTGCTTGCGCCCCACGGTGGAAACCGGTGTCATGCACGAACGCGTCGGCACACCATTCAGATGGACGGTACAGGCACCGCAATGACCCGCGCCACAGCCAAACTTCGTACCGACGAGTTCAAGCGTGTCACGAAGCACCCACAGCAGCGGCGTATCCGGGACGACGTCCACCGTCTGCGCTGCACCATTGATATTGAGAACGTACTTGGTCATGGAGTCTCAGCCACCTATCTATATGTCTCGATTCAGTCGCCTCGGCACGAACTCCGCCCGCACCGAAGCGCCCCGCTACAAGCCCGCGAGATACTCCGCGAGCGCCTCGATCTCGGTCGCCGTAAGCTGGCGGGTGACCGAGTTCATCACCCCTGATTCGCTGTTGGTGCGCACACCTCCCCTCCAGTCGAGCAACTGAGCGCGCAGGTAAAAACGATGCTGACCGCCGATGACCGGACCAGCAGAGTCGCTGCCGTGCAGCCCCTTGCCGTCTGCACCGTGACAACCGGCGCAGGCCGGTACGTCTCGCGCGGCATCCCCGTTCAGGAACAGCGCTTTGCCGACCGGACTCTCGACCCTGGCCGCTCCACGCATCACCGGCGTGGTGGAGAAGTACGCAGCGATATCGGCGAGGTCCTCATCCGGGATCGAATCGGCCATCGCATTCATGACCTGGTGCTTGCGCTGCCCAGACTGAAAGTCGCGCAGCTGCTTGTGCAGATATCCCACATGCTGTCCGGCCAGCTTCGGGTACTCGGGCGGCGTGCTGTTGCCATCGGCTGTGTGGCACTCCTGGCAGACGTTGGCCTGCGACTTTTCCTTACCGGCAATCGGGTCGCCCGCCGCGATCTCCTGCCCTGGTCGGACGTCCGTCGCGCGGGCACCATCAACACCCAGCACCACGAATGCGGCCAGCACGACAGCAAGCCCACCCCTTGTCATTCTTCGTATCATCGGTCTCCCTAACTTCGTGCACGTTCCGGCACGGCACTGCCTTCATCGCTTGATCGGCTTGTATTTGAGGTGACAGTTCTGGCAATCGCGGGCAATCCACAGTGCGGAATCCCACGCCGCCGCGTAGTCCTCTCGCTCAATCGCCCCAACGGCCTGCGCTGCCCGCTCCCGCCCCTCGTACGAGGAGATGACCGCGTCCTCTGCATCACCGAGCTTCTCGTAATAGCCCTCCATCAGCCTGTAAAGCCTGCCCAGTTCCCGTGCATCTGCAGCGCTCGCCTCCGCATCTCTGGCCGATATATTGCGCAGGATGCTCTGGCTCTTGCGGTCTATGACCTGCATCCAGATATCGAACTCGAGCACCGTCTGGGCGCTGACGGGTTGCGTCAGCAATGTCGCGCACACCAGGAAAAGCAGAAACTTGCCATGCATAGATCGGATATCCAGGAATTTCGGTACCGGCCACCTTGATCACCAAAGGAGCCGGATGGGCGCGAGCGCGCACCCGCGCACGCGCCCCATGCCGCTTGAACAGCTGTACCGTCAGGGTTTCGCCACGGAAGCGCTGCGGGCGGCAAGCCGTTCCACCGTCTCGAGTGCCTTTTCGACGTTGGTCACCGGTGCGATGCCGCTGATGGTTGCCGCAACCCGCCCGTCCTGCGTCAGGACAAAGGTCGTGCGCTCGACAAAGCCATGGTCGATCTCCTGTCCGCGCGTGTCCTTCCTCCCGGCACTCGCGTCCCGGATGCCGAGATCGTACGCACGCGCGATCTTTCCATCCGTATCCGAAGCCACCGCCACCTTGCCGGCGCAGTGCTCGGGGTCGGACGAGAATTCATTGAGTCTGGCGATGCTATCGAGCGACACGCCGATCACGGTCGCACCAGCGGCGACAAACCTGTCGTGATTGACGGCAAAGGTATGGGCCTGAAGATTGCACCCGTTGGTGTAGGCCGACGGATAGAAGTACACGACCACCGGCCCCTTCTTCAATGACTCCTTGAGCGAGAAGGTAAAAGCCTTTCCATCCAGCGACGCCTGGGCGCGGAAATCCGGGGCCACCGAACCCTCCTTGAGCGCCGCAGAGGCGGGTAGCGCCACCGCGCAGGCAAGCACGCAACCAAGCACAAATCGTTTCATGACATCACTCTCGTTTGTTACGCGAACGGGCACCAACACCGTGCCTCACGGGGTCCTGCTCGCTTGTGGGGAACATGCTACTTATAGATGTTGTGGCAACTCTTGCAGGTGCGGGCGATGTCTCTCGACACCGAGGACGCCGAATCAAAGTCGTTTGCCAACAGGACTTTGAGCAGGGTCGACGACAGCTCGACACTCTGCCGGGACAGCTTAAGACCATCCTCCTCGTCAGCCTCCTTCACGTAGTGAGCCTCGATTTCGCCAAAGAGCTCAACCAGCTCCTTGGCGTCCTTGGTGGCCGCCGCCGCGTCCTTCATCGCCACGTTGTTGTCCGCGCTCTTGTACACGTCCTCCACATAACGCATGAAGTCCTCGTCCACCGAAGCTTGCGCAGACACCAAGCCGCACACCAATGCAGCGCCAATCGAAAACCGGACGATCTTCCTATTCATGAATACGCTACCCCGATGCATCACGCTTCCCAAAGAAGCCTGGCCTCCCGTTTGAATGTCTCACAGAGGTACTCTGTGACCGGCAACGGCGTCCGCTCGCATCAGCCCGCAAACACGGGCTTCGCGAAAGCAGGACAACCGACTGAAATCCCCCCGACCAGATCGGCCCCGCGGGCCGATCTGGTCTTGTGTCCAATTGCGGCGGGTGGCGTCAGCCAACCACCTCCTTGACCACATCACCGAACACCGTGGTGGCGCGCTCCTGCCGGCCCTGGTATTCGAAGGTGAGCTGACGGTGATCCAGGCCGAGCAGGTGCAGGATGGTGGCCTGCAGATCGTAGGTGTCGACGATGCCCTCTGCAGCACGCAGCCCGATCTCATCGGTCGCGCCGTGCGTGATGCCGGCCTTCACCCCACCCCCCGCAATCCATGAGGTGAAGCCCCACGGGTTGTGATCGCGCCCGTCGCCGGTCTGTCCATAAGGCGTGCGGCCAAACTCCGAGGTCCACACGATCAGCGTGGATTCGAGCAGGCCACGCGACTTCAGGTCGGCGAGCAGACCGGCGATCGGCTTGTCCACCAGTTTGGCCATGACCCCGTGGTTTCTCTCGATCTCGCGGTGCGCATCCCAGTCGGGCAGGCTGTCATCGGGTGATCCGGAGATGACATGCACGAAACGCACACCACGCTCCACCAGACGACGCGCACGCAGCAGGTTGGTCCCATAGACCGCCGTAGACTCGTCGTCGAGGCCATACAGCGCCTTGGTCGCATCGGTCTCCTTGGACAGATCCACCGCCTCGGGCGCTGACTTCTGCATGCGATAGGCCAGATCATAGGAACGCAGGCGGGCTTCAAGCTCGGTATCGGCCGGATAGTTAGACGCGTGGTGCCGGTTCAGATCGGCCAGCAGGTCCAGGGTCTGGCGCTGCCCCGCATCCGACACCGCCGCGGGACGGTCCAGGTGCAGGATCGGAGAGTCACCCTGGCGGAAACCGGTTCCCTGGTACACCGCCGGCAGGAAGCCCGAACTCCAGATCACCTGATTGCGCCCGCCGCCGCCGCTGCTCGTCCCGTTCTGCAGGACCACGAAGGCTGGCAGATCGGGGTTTCCGGCGCCGAGCCCGTACTGAATCCACGAACCGAGAGCCGGACGTCCCGGCACCAGCCCGCTCGTGTGCAGCTTGAGCGAGGCGATGACGTGGGTACTGCCCTCGGTCTTGCTGCCCTTCAGGAAGGCGATATCGTCGGCATACTTCGACAGGTTCGGCACTAGATCGGAGAACCACGCACCGCTCTCGCCATGTTGCTTCCACGTGCGCTTGGTTGCATACAAGGCGCCGACGCCGCCGTCGGTCGCCGTCTTGAGGTTCTTTGCGAACGAGTCGGGCAGCGGCTGTCCGTGCAACCTGACCAGTTCGGGCTTGTAGTCGAACAGGTCCAGCGTGCTGGGGGCACCGGACATGTGCAACCAGATCACCGAGGTGGCCTTCGCGGCATGGTGCGGCTTCTTCGGCGCAAGCGGATCGACGAAGTCGGCAGCGCTGACCGCAGAGATGAGCCCACCGCCCGGCAGCATGCCCGTCACGGCCAGTCCGCCCAGGCCGTAGCTTGCGTTGACCAGAAAGTTACGACGCGAATTCTTATTGCTCATGGAATGATGACTCCTTCTCTCTATTGGAATTAGAAGCGGTAGCTGAACTCGTTGGAGTTCACCACGGCATGGACCGCGTCGACAAAGGCGGCATTGCGCTCGCGGCTGCTTCTGGACTGCCCCTTGAGATCGCTCTTGAACGGGATCGCCCCCTCGGAGTCGTCCCCCGGTTCGGCTTTGGCGAACTTGTCCTGCTGGCTATCAAGGTGGGACACCAACGCCAAACGCTCGAATTTGTCCGGCGTGCGTCCGTAAAGCGTCTTGTAAAGCCCTTCCACGGTCGCCACGACCGCAGGCGTATCCTTGGCTCCGACCGGGGTCTGGATAGGTTTACCCGCTTCGCGTTGCGCGACCAACACCTTCTCCTGACGGTCGAGGAAGGCGAGCAGGCTTGCTTTCTCGACCGTATCCGGTGCCCGACCCAGTGCGATCTTGTACAGGCGCTCGATCCGCGCCAGATCACTATCGCCAGCTTCACGAATCACCCGCCCCGCCAGCGCCTTGGACCACTCCAGCACCAGCTCACTGTTGGCCAGCGCAAGCGCCTGCGGTGCAGTGGTGGTCACTTCACGCGTGCCGTGAACCAGGTTCGGATTGGCCAGATCGAAGGTGTCAAGCAAAGCATAGGGCGTGTTGCGCCGGATGAAGACATAGGCGCTGCGACGGTGCTGATCGGCCAGCCGGTCCGACACCTTCCACGTATTTCGGTTGTCGAAGTTGGCGGGAATCGGCGGAAACACCGACGGACCGCCGATTTTTTCCTCGAGCAGACCGGACGCATAGAGGATCGAATCCCGGATCTGCTCCGCATCCATACGTTGCCGCGGGAAGGCATAGAGCAGCGTGTTCTTGGGGTCGACAGCCAGCGTATCCCCACGATGATCGGATGCCTGACGGTAGACGCTCGACAGCAGAATTTCGCGCTGCAGATTCTTGACACTCCAGTCACCCTTGACGAAGGTGTCCGCAAGGTAGTCGAGCAGGGCTGGATTGACCGGCTTCTGCCCCATCTTGCCGAAATCGCCGACGGTGTTCACCAGGCCACGACCGAAGTACTGGTTCCAGACCCGGTTCACGAAGACGCGAGCAGTTAGCGGGTTATCCGAGTTTGCGATCCAGTTGGCCAGCGCGGTACGCCGGCCCGACGAGTTGGCGGTCGGCACGATGACCGGCTGCTCGTTGGTGAGCATCGACGGAAAGCCCGGTTGAACCTCTTCTTCGGGCTTGTCGTAGATCCCCTTGAACAGCACGTGAGTCGGCGGCGACTCCTTGCCAAGCTCGAACGCGGTGGACAGGAAGCCCGGATCCACCGGCTTGAGTCCGTCGAAGGTCTTCAGTTCGGCGGTGAGTTTCTCGTACTTTGCATAGGTGGCCTTGTCGTCGCGGCGCAGATTGTTGGCCGCATTGCGGGTGCGCCCCGACATGGTCCACAGGTTGCGGTGGTGGATCCACTTGTCGTACGCACTGCGCTCGGCCTCCGGCTTGGTGATCGACACCCGAGTTTCGGGCACGAAGCCGAGCAGTCGGTCCGCTTCAGCCTTCTCGATGTATGGCTTCAGTATCGTATCGATCTGGGCACGTACGTCCCTGGTCGCCTCCTCCCACTTCGCCTGCCGTTGCTGGTAGTCCTCGAGTGCCTTGCCGCTCAGCGGAAGGACATCGTCACGGAAGCTCGCGTTGGAGAAGAAGGCTTGCAGCTGGTAGTACTCTTTCTGGCTGAACTTGTCGAACTTGTGGTTGTGGCACTGTGCGCAATTGGCCGTCGTGCCGAGAAAGACCTCGCTCACCGTGTCGGTGAGGTCGTTGGCGATCTCCTGCTTCTTGAGATTCAGATCGCGAGCATTGATCTCGTCCGGAAAATTGCGCAGAAAGCCGGTCGCCACCAGCGCGTCCTTGCGCTCGGGCCATAGCTCGTCGCCGGCGAGTTGCTCCTTGATGAATACGTTGTACGGCTTGTCGCTGTTGAACGCCTGAATCACGTAGTCGCGATAGCGCCAGGCATTCGGCCGGGTGCCGTCGGCGTTGTAGCCGTCGCTGTCGGCGTGACGCGTCAGATCGAGCCAGCGGCGCCCCCAGCGCTCGCCGTAGCGCGGCGATTCGAGCAGGCGGTCAACCAGCTTTTCATAGGCATTGGGAGATTGATCGTTGACGAATGCATCGACCTCCTCAGGCGTGGGAATCAGCCCCCAAGTATCGAGCGTAACCCGACGGATCAGCGTCGCCCGGTCGGCGTCGGCAGACGGCTTGATCCCCTTGGCCTCAAGCTGAGCCAGGATCAGCGCATCGATCGGCGTACGTACCCACTGTGCGTTCTCAACCTGCGGGATGGCTGGCTTGCTCACGGGAACGTAGGCCCAATGCTGCTGCGCCTGGGCTGCCCGGCGCGCACGCGCGCCGGCAGTTTCGGCTGCAGGCTCGGTGGCTGCGGAAACATCCATGGCAACGACCGACCCAATACTCCAGGCGACGGCCAGGTAAGCAATCTTCATTTTCATGAAACACTCCATTTCACTGGACCGGAAGGCCACTCAAGACTTCCCGGGCCAAGTCCTCGATCGAATTCGTCAGCTCACCGTTTCTCAGCCACGGGGGCAGCCGCAGGGGCACCGGCCACGCGCGGAGCACGTGGCTCGACTTTGAGCAGCGTGCCGCCTTCCGCTTCATAGTCCTGCACGCCGGCAGCCCCGGCTACCTTGAAGCCCTTGCTCGTGAGCAGATCGCCCGTGCGCTGCGCACGCACGGCGTGATTGGAGACGGGAACGATTTTTCTATCCTTCGGGATATAGGCCAGGTACTTCTCGACATCCGGGGTCTGGATGCTGAGGTACACCGGAAAACCACCGATTCTGGTCAGCTCATCCGGCCGCCGCACGTCGAGAAAGACGACGTCACCAGGCTTTGCCAGCAGCGCATCCAGTTGCGCACGATCGAGCTTGGGGGTCTTGAACTGCTCGACGGGACGGGCCTGCTGACCCGCACCCGCGCTGCTGGCCGACTGCTGGGCAAACGCGAGCGGGGCGCTAAGGGCGAGCACGAGTACAGTCAATTTCTTCAGATTCATCATGGTCACTTCGCTTTGATAGTTGATCCGTCCGTTCGGCTGGACGTACATATGGGCATGTAGTCAGCCCGTCGCATGAACATGTCTGCCACCTGAGGACCAAGCCGGTTCAGTGCCTTGCCGCAGGATTGGAGCCATTCGTCTGAAGACATTTAGCATCGGTCGTGCCAAGGCCTCCGGCGTGGCTCCCTGCACCGCAACACCATGTCGGGAAATGCTATCAACACGTTGATATGTATAGCCTTCCACGCCGGCATCCGGTTTAGGCGGGCGGGTGCTTCATCGCCTCTGTAGCGAGATGAAGCAGAGCTTGCCTGCTGCCAGCGCAACAGGGTTCCGATCCAAGTGTTTAGCCCGCAGCAGGCGCACGGCAGCAGATCGCAGCCTGACGGCCACCTACCCAAGGTTCGGCAAACCGGACCGGAGGCCCGGTACACCGGCTCCATCAAATGACACGTCACCGAACATGAGACTCATGCGAGTGCGATGCTTGTTGCGCAGCACAACTGTAAGCGCGCTGCTCCGGCGTCAACAGCGAAGGCGGCGAGCGAGATCTTGCATTGATCTTCTGAGGCCCCCGCAAAATGCAGATCAAATAACCATATAACCCTTATCGAATAGAGGCTTACGGCGTACATCAAGAGCATGCGCGGAGAATAATCCAAGCCCTCCATTGCGATGGCACAGGTATTGCGAACTTTGCCTCCACCATTGACTTCAATTGTGAATAGCAAGCCCATGACCAGAACAGCACCGACCGGAAGCCGACGCTCCGCCCCCCCGAACAGCTCCATTCCATTTCGCCTCTCGCCACTGGCCGCCGTCCTTGCCGGGATTGCCCTGCTAAGTGCGCACCCCCTTCATGCAGCGGATGACAAAGCCGTTTCCGAGCTTCAGGCGGAAATCGTGCGTCTGAAGCAGGCCCTCGACAAGACCGAGCAGGAGCTAGCCGCCAAGACGGGCATCGCACCCGCTGCTGCCGGCACGACCTCGACCGGGCCCGAGGCGGCGCAAGCCGATCTCGTCGAGGAGCCGCAAGCCCTCGACACGGTTGTCGTCCGCAGCCGGAACCGCATCGAGCGTCTGCAGGACGTTCCGCTGTCGGTATCGGTAGTCACCGGGACCGAGCTCGACCGTACCGGCACCAGCGATATCGCAGAAATCACCCAACGGGTGGGTAACATCAGCTTGAACCGCGGCAACCAGCGCACCAGCAGCCTTTCGATTCGCGGTATCGGCAAACAGGGCCAGACCGAAGCGCAGGACCCCAGCGTGGGCGTCATCGTGGATGGCGTGAATTACGCCTACAACGCACTGACCTCCAGCTACAACTTCCATGACGTCGAAGCGGTGGAGGTCACACGCGGCCCGCAGGGCACCCTGCTGGGCAAAAACACTAGCCTGGGTGTCATCAACGTGGTCACGCGCAAGCCCTCCTTCACCCCCAGCGCCGACTACTCGCTGACCTTCGGTGAGCGCGACCGCCTGGTTGGCAAGCTCGCAGCTGGCGGGCCGGTCGTGGACGGACTGCTTGCATGGCGCGGCTCCTTCGTGGTCGAGAAGGGTCAAGGCGACATCAACAACAGGGACAATCGCAACATCACCTACCAGAACATCGACCGCGCTTCCGGCCGTGTGCAGTTCCTGCTGACCCCGAGCCCGGACTTCAGCGCACGGCTGGCGTTCGAACTGGTACCGCGTGCGGGCGAAACCACGAACGGGCGCAGCATCAATACGCCGACTCCGACGCGATATGCCGATGGTTCAGTCAATACGCTCGGCACCGATGCGTCGACGCGACTCGGCCGACGCTGGTTTACCCAGCAGTCGACCTACAATTATCTGAACAACTATCTCGACAACGACTCGGTCAACAACGACACCGTGCGCCCGCTTGTCACTGGCAGTCGGGGGGCCTCCGCCGAACTCAACTGGAACCTCGGCGACCATACCCTGACCTCGATCACGGCCTTCCGCGACTACCATTTCGACGCCACCAACGACGATGGCACTCCGTTCGACATCTACCGCAACGCGGGCGGCTTCTGGAATGACTATCGCCAGATCAGCCAGGAGCTGCGCCTGAGTTCGAATACGGGCGGCTTCGTTGACTATCAGGCCGGCCTGTATCTGATGAAGGTCGACAACAACGTCGAATACCGTCGGAAATGGGGCAACGATGCCGGCGCATGGTTTGCCACCACCGCTCAGTACAACCGCCTGGATGCAGATGGCGCCGGTCGCTACCTGATGCAGAACTCGCTCGACCGCCTGCTGATGGCCTACAACAGCCCCACCGGCGATCAGACAATCGAAAACAAGAGTGCGGCAATTTTTGGGCAGGCTAACTGGCACCTGAGCGAACCGTTGACTCTGACCACCGGCATCCGCTTCACCCGGGAAGACAGGCGCAACACTGGCTCCACCTTCATCCGCGACAACGGCAACGGCTCAGAGCTCAACCCCGTCGAAGTCAATGGCGTGCAACTCGGTGGGTTTGACTCGACCGCCAACGGTAGCCTTGGCACCAACACGGCCGCACAACTGGGCCTTGCAGACCAGGTGGCCAACAAGTACTTCGGTACCGCCATCACCGCCACGCCGGGGGCCGCATATGGCAGCCTTACAGCCGCTCAGCGGCAGCAGGTTGCGGATGCCAAGCGGATACGCGCCTCCGCGATCGGAGTCGTGTTCAACAAGACGGAAGCTGAACCCTTCAAGGAAATTCAGCCCGCGTTCGTGATCAGCCCGACCTACAAGGTCAACGAGAACCTGAACCTCTACACCTCGTGGCAGTACGGTGAAAAGGCCGGAATATCCCAGCTCACGAACGGGGTCTCCAACAAGATCGACGGCGAGAAGACCAACTCCTTCGAGGTCGGCTTTAAGTCCGCCCTGCTCGACAAGACCCTGATCCTGAACGCCAACCTCTATCTGACTAAGATCAAGGACTATCAGCAGTCGGTGCGGGTGTTCGACGAGTACAACTCCCTGCTGGCCGGCGAAACCCGCTATGCCACCGCAACGGGCAACGTACCCAAGGTTCAATCGAAGGGCGTGGAGTTCGACGGCGTCTATGCCGGTATCCGGAACACCACGATCCGCTTCTCAGGCGCCTACACCGATGCGCGCTACAAGGACTTCCCCAACGCCGCCCAGCCGGCCGAGAACGGGTTCGCCGGCGCGGATCCGTATCGGGATCTGTCCGGAAAGACCCTTCCTGGCGCATCCAAATTCACCTTCAACATCGGTGCAGACTACCGCCGCCCCGTTCTTGGCGACAAGGAGTTCCACGTCAGTTTCAACACGGCCTACAACACCAGCTACAACTCGGACAACTCGCTTTCCTCTTACAGCAAGGTCCCTGGAAAGAGCGTTACCGACGTCGCCATCGGCCTGGGTGCACGCAACAAGTCGTATGACTTGAGCCTGCTGGTCAAGAACGTGTTCGACGACGATACCGTGCAATCGCAGACATGGAACAGCTATGTCCCAGCCAATCCGCGCTGGTTCGGACTGATGTTCTCCGGCAAGCTCTAATCAATCGACACTGACAGCAGCGTTTCTTCAGGGCCTTTCGGCCCGGGCTTGCCCGGGCCTTTTTCTTTGTAGTTTGTCCGCATGGCGAACGGGCCCCTGAACAGTCCCAGAGCTGAAGCGGATCAAGCCCGCCTCTCAATACCCGCGTCTGCCATAACAGCCGGTATCGAGAGGCGGGCTTTAGTGAATGCTACGAGGCTTTCGATATCGAGTCGGGCCTGCAACTCGATGGCGTACGATCAACGCGAGGCTGTCAGCCTCCCCTCCGAGTTACTTACCCCCACCTTCGAACTTCGCATCGGCCGCTTTAACATCGGTCAGGATCTTCTCATTGGCGGTCGCCGCAGCCTGCTGCTCGAGCTTGATCGCATTGCTGATCGACTGGATGTCGGCATTCCCTTCCTGCACCAGGCAATCCAGATAGGTACGGATCGAGCGCCGGTAGGTATCCACTGCTCCAACGCTCTTGTTGTAGGCATCGGGGTCACTCAGATCCAGCGCAGCAACAGCCGGCTTCGGGCCGCAGCGGGACGCCGTCCACTGCCCTTCGGTGAGCGCTCCGGCCTGCGCCGTGGCGGAAAAGCTGACAATGAATGCTGCGGCAGCCAACGGAAAGAACAAGCGCTTCATAGAAATCTCCATATCGAAAAAAGTCGGTGTAAAGCGCGATCCACCTCAGCCCGGCGCACCCTGCGGGGACGGAGCACGTCCGACGGCAGGCCGCCCTGCAGCAGGCGGTGCCGGTTGCGCACTCGCCAAGGCGCGCGGATTGACCACTTCGCCATCCACCAGCAGGTCAGACGGGCTGCTGACCAGCACCTCGCCCGCGGCGATGCCGGACAAGACCTCGATCTCGCGCCCGAGGTCGCGCCCGATTTCGACCGCACGGATCGACACCCGATTCTCGGCATCGACGACGAATACGCGCGGGCCATCCTTGCCGGTCTGCAGCACCCCGTTGGGCACCAGCACCGACGGCAAGCCGCTTGCCAGCTTGAGCGCCACCTCGGCATAGGCACCGGGGATAAGGGCGCCGTCGGGATTCGGCAGTACGATGTCGACCTGTCGGGTACGGGTCAGCGGATCGAGCGCGCCGGCCAGATGGGCAACCTTTGCACGCAGGCGCTCGCCCCGCCGCTCGGGTACGCGGATATCGACTTCCTGCCCCTGGCGAATTTCGGACGCATAGACCTGCGGCACCCACAAGCTGACCTGCAGCGGGTCGGTGCGGACCAGTGAGAACAACTCCTTGCCATTGGCGCTGATCAGGTCACCGACGTCGACGTTGCGCCGGGTGATGATGCCGTCGAAGGGGGCGACGATGCGGCGGAACGCCTTCATCTGCTCCAGCCTGCGGACATTGGCTACGGCAGCAGCAAGATCAGCCTCGCCCTGCGCCACCGCGCTGCGCTTTTCGTCCAGATCCTGCTGGGCGACGCTATCGAGCAGACGCAGCGCCTCCCAGCGCTCCAGGGTCTGGCGTGCCAGCGTGAGCCGGACCTGGATCTGCTCGCGGGCCGCGCGCAACTGGGCCAGTTCCTGCTCCTGCTCCGGCGCTTCGATCGTCGCCAGCAGATCGCCCTTGCGGACCTTGTCGCCGATGGTCTTGTGCCAGGCCGCCAGATAGCCGCCGCTACGCGCATGCAGGATGGCCTCACTACTGCCGCGCAGGGTCGCGGTCAGTACCACATTGCGGGTGGCATCGCCCTCGCGTGCCTGCACGGTGGCGACCGAGCGCAGCAGGCTGTCCTGGGTGCGGACTTCCAGCGCCTGGGCTTCACGATGCTCGATCGCCAGGCGTACACCCCCGCCGACGAGCAGCAGCGCCAGGAAACTGACACCGCACAGGCGCGCATATCGAAGGGTGTGCCCGCCCCCATGAACGGCAAAGGGCGGCGTAGTCGGGTCAGGGCTCATATCTGGATCTCTTTTTGGGGTTCATGCCAGCGCAAGGGGGCGACGTGCGGAAAGGCGCTCCAGCCAGGTATGTACTGCGGCAAACACGAGGGGAACGAACAACAGGGTCGAGGCAGTCGCGAAAATCAGGCCACCGATGACGGCACGCCCCAGCGGAGCGTTCTGCTCCGCCCCCGCCCCGACGCCAATCGCCATCGGCAGCATGCCCGCGATCATCGCGAACGCTGTCATCAGCACCGGCCGTGCCCGGGTTGCCGCCGCTTCCAGGGCGGCGGTGACCGGCGGCACGCCCTCGGCCAGGCGGGTACGCGCAAAGGACACCAGCAGGATGCTGTTGGCAGTGGCCACCCCCATGGTCATGATGGTGCCGGTCAGCGCAGGCACGCTCAGCGTGGTGCCGGTCAGGAACAGCATCCAGGCAATCCCTGCGAGCGCGGCCGGCAGAGCGCTGATGATGATCAGCGGATCGCTCCACGACTGGAAGTTCACCACCAGCAGCAGGTAGACGAGCACCACCGCCACCACGATACCCAGCGCGAGGCCGGAAAACGCGTCCTTCAAGGTCTGGACCTGGCCGCTCAACACCAGCTCAACCCCGCGCGGCAGGCGGGGACGGATCTCGTCGAGCAGGTGCTCGATCTCGCGACTCACGCTGCCAAGGTCGCGCCCATCCACGCTGGCAAACACATTGAGCACACTGGCCGAGTTATAGGTCGTCACCATGGGCGCCTGCGAAGTGCGTGTAACCGAGGCGACATTCCCCAACACCTGCGACGATTCGCTGCGCTGCCCACCGCCCACCGGCGTCCGCATCAGCGCATCGAGGCTATCGAGCGCCAGCTCCGGGCTTCTCACCCCCACCGTATAGGTGTTGCCGTTGTTCGGGTTGAGCCAGTAGGCCGGCGCCGTCTGCATGCTGCCGGACAGCGAGATCATCAGGTTCTGGGCCACGTCGCGCGCGGTCAGCCCCAGCGGCTCCATGCGCGAACGATCCATCTCCAGCGCCAGCACCGGCTTGCTCCAACGCTGATAGACGTAAGCGTCGACGATGCCGGGGATCGCGCGCAGACGGTTATTGGTCTCCACCACCAGGGGTTGGAGTTGCTCCGGGCGCCCGCCCCTGAACTGGATGTCGATGGCCGCCGGGGTACCGAAATTGAGCGTCTGGCTGACCTGGTCCGCAGGCTGGAAGTAAAACTCGATGCCGGGAAAAAGATGCGGCAACTCGGCGCGCAAGCCCGCGATATAGTCGCGGCTCGGCCGGTGCCCGGGCTTGAGCGACACCATGATCTCGGCATCGGCGGTCTCGGCCGTGCCCGAGTTGCCGAACAGGGTATTGCGGGTGGTATAGGGCCCGCCGACGATGTCCAGGATATCGCCCAGCTCGCTGGCCGGAATGCGCTCGCGGATCACCGCCTCGACCTGGTCCACCAGCCTCGGCATCTCGTCCAACCGCGTCCCCGAGGGTGCACGCAGATGCAAGCGGATCTGCCCCGCGTCCACCGCCGGGAAGAGATCCTGCCCAAGCAAGGGCACCAGGCCAAGCGACAGCGCACAGAACGCGAAGAAGCCCGCACCGAAGCGCCGCCGCTGGCGCAGCAGGCTGGCCAGCAGCACCACATAGTGCTGCCGAAAACGCTCGAAACCCGCATCGAAGCGCAGGTGGATACCGTGCAGGCGCCGCATCGCCGCCGACACCGGAGGCTGCGAGTGGGCACCATGACGCGATGCCATCATGTACATCACCAGGGTCGGCACCAGCGTACGCGACAACACATAGGAGGCGATCATCGCGAACACAACCGCCTCGGCCAGCGGCACGAACAGCGAGCGCGCCACACCGGTCAGGAAGAACATCGGCACGAACACGATGCAGATACTCAGCGTGGACACGAAGGCCGGCGCCGCGATCTCGGCCGCGCCATCGAGGATGGCCTGATGCGGGTTCTTGCCCATTGCCAGATGGCGCTCGACGTTCTCGATCTCGACCGTCGCATCGTCGACCAGGATGCCGATGGCCAGCGCCAATCCGCCCAAGGTCATCAGGTTGAGGGTTTCGCCGATCAGGTAGAGCACGATCAGCGAGCACATGATGGCCAGCGGAATCGACACCGCGATGATGCAGGTGGTGCGCCAGTTGCCCAGGAACAGCAGGATCATCGCCGCCGTCAGGCTGGCCGCGATCAGCGCTTCGTGCACCACATTGTCGATCGCGGCGGTGACGAACAGCGACTGGTCGAACATCAGCTTGACGTCCACCCCATCGGGCATGCGATCGAGGATACGCGGGAGTTCCTGCTTGACGTGATCGACCACATCCAGCGTCGACACACCACCCACCTTGAACACCGAGGTCAGGATGCCGCGCTCGCCGTTCTGGCGCACGATGGTGCTTTGCGTCCCGCCGCCATCGCGCACCGAGGCGACATCACGTACCAACACCGTCCGGCCATCGACGCTGCGGATCGGAATCTCGCCGATGCGTGCGATCGACGACACCGACCCGTTGAGCGCCACATCGTATTCGGTGTCGCCGATCTTGATGCTGCCGGTCGGCAGCACCAGCGTCTGGGCGGCAATCGCGCTGACCACGTCGGCCGGGGTGATGCCGCGCGCGAGCAAAGCCGCCGCATCGATGTCAACCGCCAACTGGCGGTTTCGGCTACCGAAGGGCGCGGTAAGCTCGACCCCGCGCTTGGTACGCAGGGTATTGCGCACCACATCGTTGGCCAGTTCGCCGACCTCGGTCTCGGGCACCACCGAGCTCGACACCCCCAATTGCAGCAGGGGCAAGTCGGTGGCCGAATACTGCACCACCTGCGGCGGCGACACCCCCGCCGGCAAGGAGCGATAGGCGGCATTGCTGCCCGCGAGCACCTGGGCCAGCGCAGTCCGGATGTCGGTGCCGTGCTGGAAGAACACCTTGATCACCGCACCACCCGCCACCGAGATCGACTCGGTACGCTCGATGTTGTCCACCGACTGCGTCATCGAGCGCTCGGCCGAGCGGGTGATGCGGCTGGCCATCTCCGGCGCCGACAGGCCGTTGTACTGCCACAGCATGGCTACCACCGGGATGTCGATCGACGGCAGGATGTCGGTCGAGATGTTGCGCAGCACATAGGGCATCGACAACAGGATGAGCAAAGCCGCCACCAGAAAGGTGTAGGGGCGGCGCAGGGCGATGCTGACGATCCACATGAGGGTTTTTGGCGGCTTTGAGGTCGGTCGGGTCGAGAACACAAATACGGCGGACACTGCGCCCGCCAATCAAACTCAACCCCATCAGCAACATCCGGACCAGCGGCAGACGGGCCCCAGATCAGCGGCTTGCAGGCTGCTACCACCTTCGGCAGTGTTGATTGCGCAGCAATCCGGAAACAGCACAGGTTGCAGCGCAACATCCAAATGAGCCCTCGCTCCGATTGCGGTGACGGCACATATCGCAATACCGCACCAGAAAAAAGGCCCACCCGGCATACACCGGGTGGGCCAACACTGCCGAGGAGACGATCAAATCAAGAAGACTTACTTGGTTGCGCCGGTGATCTGATCGAACACCCCGCCGTCGCCAAAGTGCTCCTTCTGAACCTTGGCCCAGCCGCCGAATACCTCATCGATACCGAACAGCTTGGCCGGCTTGAATTGGCCGCTGTACTTGGCGATGGCCGCCTTGTCGGTCGGACGGTAGAAGTGCTTGCCGGCCAGATCCTGGCCTTCGGCCGAGTACAGGTACTGCAGGTATTCGGTGGCAACCTTGCGCGTGCCGCGCTTGTCGACCACCTTGTCGACCACGGCGACCGGCGGCTCGGCCAGGATCGAGACCTTCGGCGTGATGATCTCGAACTTGTCGGCGCCCAGCTCCTTCAGCGCCAGATAGGCTTCGTTCTCCCATGAGATCAGCACGTCGCCGATGCCGCGTTCGGTAAAGGAGGTGAGCGAACCCCGTGCGCCGGAATCAAGCACCTTTACGTTGGAATAGATCTTCTTGACGAACTCCTGGGCTTTAGCCGGCGTGCCGCCCGGCTTTTGCAGCTCGTGCCCCCATGCGGCGAGGTAGTTCCAGCGCGCGCCGCCGGAGGTCTTCGGGTTCGGCGTCACGACTTCCACACCCGGCTTGGCCAGATCGTCCCAATCCTGGATGTTCTTCGGGTTTCCCTTACGCACCAGCAGCACGATGGTCGAGGTGTAGGGCGAGGAATTCAACGCTAGCTTCTGTTGCCAACCGGCCGCAACCGCACCCCCGTTGTTGGTGATGGCATCGATGTCCCCAGCCAATGCCAGCGTCACCACGTCGGCTTCGAGGCCGTCGATCACCGAGCGCGCCTGCTTGCCGGAGCCGCCATGCGACTGCTTGACGGTGACATCTTCACCGGCCTTGGCCTTCCAGTACTTGGCAAAGGCCGCGTTGTACTCCTGATAGAACTCACGCGTCGGATCGTAGGACACGTTGAGCAGCGATACCTGAGCGAAGGCAGTGCCGGACAGTGCAGCACCAAGCGCGACGGCAACCAGGCTGCGACGAATATTCTTGATGTTCATGTGATCAATTCCAGTGCGTTTTTGAAGTGGAAACCAGAATCTACGGAAGGGAGCCCGCAGACGGAACGAAGTTATTTTCATTTTGTTATTCGGAATCCGGGAGATCGGCCACAGCCTTGGACGAGTCGCCCCCGGGGTTCAGTTCACCGCGAAGCAATACAGCAGGCCCGCGCCGCCGGTACGAACCAGGTTTTCCTGGCCGCAGCCACGACTGCCGTGCGCGGAGTTCCACGATACGTTGCCACCACCGGTGCGGTCGAAGTGGCCGACCTGTGCCGAGCCTTCTGCCGCACTGCTGGTGTAGTTGCTGCAAGTCTTGTCGGCGGCGTTGTCGAAAGCCCGGCCGTCCGGACGCGAACCAGTGAGAATGTCATGCTCGTTCGGCGTATCACCCGAACCCTTGACGAACTCTCCCTTTTCATTGAGTGCAGTACGCCGGCTCAGGTTGTTGCCCAATCGCGCTTCCTCGTGCACATCGCCATGCAGATGCGCCACGCTCTTGGCGACCTCCTGGCCACGAACGTTGTACCAGGGACCCTCACCGATGCGATCGCGCGCATTGACTGCGGTCTGGCCGTTCGCCTGCTGGGTACTGAGATAGGCACGCCACGTCTTGCTCGCACCGGTCGTGGTGGCAGCCAGCTTCTGGCAGTGCGCATCGGCACCAGCCAGTCCGCCGAGATCGGCACCCTTGCCAACTCCGGTACTGGTCACGAAAAAGCTCGTCGGGGGTGGCGGCTTGGCCGGGTCGGTAGCCTGCTGGGCGAGGGCCATGGAAGAAAGCAGCAGGCATGCGCCTGCAGCGATTCGATTCAAGTGCATATCGCAATTCCTGGGGGTTTGTCTGGGATCTGCCTTGGCCGACATCGTGCAGGAGCGGGTCTCCGAGCGCCTGCCGACCAAAACGCGTGCACGTCATGAGCAGCGTTCGTGCCATGACGCGAGCGTGGGCCGAAAGGCCACCAGTTCGCCTTCAAGCACTTGTTTTAGCTGGACAAGAGGTGCCCCCAAAGCACAGGTTCCGGCACCACCTTCCGATGGCGGTCACTCGAACTGCTGCGCGGGCAGCAGCCATTGCGCGCCCACTGCCTAGGCGGCAGCACTCCGCGCACACTGGATATCCTTTGCAGTTTTCCTTGGTTCATCGCGTGCGCTCGCTCACGCATGATGCAGGCACCGTATCCCGGTTCATGGACATTCACTCAAGCATGTGCCAACTATTAGGAATGAGCGGCAATAAGCCGACCTCGTTGCGCTTCTCGCTCGATGGCTTCCTGCGCCGTGGCGGCGAAACCGACCATCATGCCGACGGCTGGGGCATTGCCTTTCACGAGGGACGCAGTTGCAAGCTGTTCCTCGACGACCAGCCGGCGGCGGGCTCGTCGCTGGTCGAACGCATCAAGCGCATGCCGCTACGGGCACGCAACGTGATCGCGCATGTGCGCAAAGCGACGCATGGTGAAGTGTCGCTATCGAACTGCCACCCCTTCGTCAGGCTGCTTTGGGGCCGCCAGTGGGTGTTTGCGCACAATGGTGACCTGCCCGGATTCCGCACGCCCGCCGATGCCCACTTCAAACCGATCGGCAGCACCGATTCGGAGGCGGCCTTCTGCGCCTTGCTCGATGGCCTGCGAACCTGCTTCGGCGACTCGGAGCCCTCGACGCCGACGCTCTATCTGGCATTGCGCCGGATCACGGCCGAACTCGCGAGCCACGGAACCTTCAACTACCTGCTGACCAATGGCGAACTCCTTTTCGCGCACTGCTCCACCAGCCTGTACTACTCCGTGCGTCAGGCGCCCTTCTGCACGGTGAAACTGATCGACTGCGGCGTCCAGGTCAACCTCGCCCAGCTCAATCAGGCCGACGACCGCTACTCCGTCGTCGCAACCCAGCCCCTGACCGAGGGCGAAGCATGGCACGCGCTGCAGCCAGGCGAACTCAAGGTGTTCCTGCACGGCGAGGAGTTGAGTCAGGCGTTCGCGCGCCACCTCTAGCCCCACCGCCTCTAGCCGGACCGCCTCTAGCCACTGCACCGGGCTTCGGCATCGGCTTGCCGGCTCGGTCAAAAGAACAGCGGGCGCTCCGATCGGTAACGCCCGCTGTTCACTCTGCACAGGGCGGGCATGCCCGCACCCGCGTCTTGCCAATCAGAAGCCGTGACCGCCGAAGTCGCCGCCGCCGTGCGGCGCCGCACCTCCACCGGGCTTATCCTCGTCGATCTCGGCTATCAGTGCGTCGGTGGTAAGGATGAGTGAGGCCACCGATGCCGCATTCTGCAGCGCCGACCGCGTCACCTTGGCCGGGTCCAGCACCCCCTGCTCCACCAGATCACCGTACTGGCCGTTGGCCGCGTTGTAGCCGAAATTGCCACTTCCCTCGAGCACCTTGGCCACCACGACCGAGGCTTCATCGCCCGCATTGGTCACGATCTGACGCAAGGGCTCCTCGATCGCGCGCAGCACGATCTTGATGCCCGCATCCTGGTCATGATTGTCACCCTTGAGATCCACGATCGCACTGCGTGCGCGCAGCAGCGCGACACCGCCCCCTGCCACCACGCCTTCCTCGACCGCAGCACGAGTGGCGTGCAACGCGTCTTCGACGCGTGCCTTCTTCTCCTTGAGCTCGATCTCGGTTGCCGCGCCGACCTTGATCACCGCCACCCCGCCGGCCAGTTTGCCCTTGCGCTCCTGCAGCTTTTCGCGATCGTAGTCGGACGTCGACTCGCCGATCTGGGCATCGATCGTCGATACCCGCGCCCTGATCGTATCGGCACTCCCAGCGCCATCGATCAGGGTCGTATTCTCCTTGCTCACCTCGACGCGCTTGGCCTGCCCCAGATCCTCGAGCGTGACCTTCTCCAGCGTGAGGCCGATCTCCTCGGCAATCAGCCGACCACCGGTGAGCACCGCGATGTCTTCCAGGATGGCCTTGCGGCGGTCGCCAAAACCCGGCGCCTTGACCGCCACCACCTTCAGAATGCCGCGAATGGTGTTTACCACCAGCGTGGCGAGCGCCTCACCTTCGACATCCTCGGCGATGATCAGCAGCGGACGGCCGGCCTTCGCCACCTGCTCGAGCACCGGCAGCAGATCGCGGATGTTCGAGATTTTCTTGTCGAACAGCAGGATGTAGGGGTTGTCGAGCTCGGCAACCTGCTTCTCCGCATTGTTGATGAAGTACGGGCTCAGATAGCCGCGGTCGAACTGCAGTCCTTCAACCACTTCGAGTTCGTTGGCCAGGCTCTTGCCGTCCTCGACCGTGATCACGCCTTCCTTGCCGACCTTGTCGATGGCGTCGGCGATGATCCGGCCGATGGACTCGTCCGAGTTCGCCGAGATCGACCCCACCTGGGCGATTTCCTTGCTGGTGGTGGTGGGCTTGGCGATCTTGCGGATCTCTTCTACAACGGCGGTAACCGCCTTGTCGATGCCGCGCTTCAGATCCGCCGGGTTATAGCCGGCGGCGACGAACTTGAAGCCTTCGCGCACGATGGCCTGGGCGAGCACGGTTGCCGTGGTGGTGCCGTCACCGGCGTTGTCGCTGGTCTTGCTCGCAACTTCCTTGACGAGCTGCGCGCCGATGTTCTCGAACCGGTCCTTGAGCTCGATCTCCTTGGCGACCGACACCCCATCCTTGGTCACCGTGGGCGAGCCGAAAGAACGCTCCAGCACCACGTTGCGCCCTTTGGGCCCCAGTGTCACCTTGACTGCGTTGGCGAGAATATTGACGCCCTGAACGATCTTCGCCCGCGCGTCATCACCGAATAAAACCTGTTTTGCTGCCATCTTTCTTCAACTCCAGTTCAGTATTGTTGCTTGCTGCCGGCAAACCGGCGCGCATCGACTCAGAAGACCTGATCAGCCCTCGATCACACCGAAGATATCTTCCTCGCGGATCACGAGCAGTTCCTCGCCATCCACCTTGACTGCCTGACCGGCGTACTTTCCGAACAGCACGCGGTCGCCGACCTTGAGTGCAAGGGGGCGGACTTCACCGTTGTCCAGGATCTTGCCGCGACCCACTGCAAGGACCTCACCCTGATCGGGCTTCTCGCCCGCCGAGTCGGGGATGACGATCCCGCTGGAGGTGGTGCGCTCGGCTTCGAGGCGCTTGACGATGACGCGGTCGTGAAGGGGACGTATTGCCATAAATTGATCTCCGTTGTTGGTCGAACCACCCCTTGGTGGTCGCTGATTCGCAATCCGACTTGAACCGGGAGGCTCGCATCGCGCTGTCAGCACTCGTCAGTGGAGAGTGCCAATGCAGGCATATTGACCCAATCCTTGGCCAATTCGAATTGAATTATTCTGATTTGACCGCAGCTCGATCTGCCGTGATTTGCATTGCAGAAATTCCGCTTTAAAGCCGAAGGACGATGAAATCGGGACTGCTTTGGATACGCAGCAGGCGTAAGCGAAAAAGGAATGGATATCGCCCAGCAATTCGCAGCACTTGTGCGCGAAACGCCGACCTGAACACTCCCGAAAATCGCGCGACGGTCGATTGCGGCCTCAGGCCGCCACGCGAACACGCTGCGGTCGGGTGATGGGCTGGCAGCCCGCCGCCGGCGCTGCGATCAGATAGCCCTGCAACCAATCCACCCCCGCATCCCGGGCTAACTCAAGCTGCTGCGATCGTTCAATGCCCTGGCCGACCACGTACATGCCCAAGCTGCGGATCTCGGTTGCAAGACCGCTCGCCACGCGCCTGGAAAGGCTCAGGTGGCAGTCGTCGCGGATCAGGTTGCGATCCAGTTTGACGATATCCGGCGACAGCACCTCCAGCCGTTGGAGATCGGATGAATGACGCCCGAAATTGTCGAGGGCAATGCGATAGCCGCGTTCATGGTACTCGGCGATCGCCGCAGCCAGCACCGAAGGCGGTTCGAAGCCGTCGTCAGCCAGCTCCAGCACGATGCGGTCGGGGGTAAGGCCGCAGCGCGACAGCACCGACTCGAAGACGTGGCCGTGATGGTCGCGTACGGAGCGGATCAGTTGCGGATGCACATTGAGCGCCAGAAAGCCGCCTTGCTGCTCGCGCTCGAGCAGAAAATTGAGCGCGTGCAGGGTGCGGGCCAGCCGGTCTGCCCGCACCAAGTGGCCATCATCGCGGGTATCGAGGAAGACCGACTGCGCGGGCAGCCCCGGCGCCTCGCCGTCGAGCGCATGCAATAAAGCCTCGTGGCCGATCACCCGGCCGCTGGTCCGATCCAGCACCGGCTGATACATGCTGCCGAGAACGCGGCCGCCGAGGTGCGCACGCACCCGTCGATCGACGATCTCGAAGACATCCGCGCCATCCCCGCCGCAGTCGAGACGGTTGCGTTTGTTGAAGTAGTGCACGAGTTCGGTAAGCGGCACGGCAACCTGCGGGAGAGAAATGTGCCTTCACCGTAAAGGAAAGCTGCCTGCGCCGGAACCAAGGATTTACGAAATGCATATTCCTGCACGTGGGGGACCGTGCGCCGCAGCGCGACCCGGCTCGCCGGGAGCCTGCGCTCCGTCGTTGCCTCGACGGCTTCACCTTCTTTGGCCTCATCAGCCCTCAAGGCGAGTAGGCGGTGGTCGCGATTTCACCTTCCGCGCAAAGCTCTGCTGATTTTCTTGGTTCAGTTTGTTCGCCCAGTACGGAGAATCGTACATTCGACAGTCAATGGCGCCCGACACGCCCTTTCCTCACCATGAAGCAGGATACCGATCGACTCGTAAACTGGCTGGTCAGCGGCCTCGAGCTGGAGACGACCGTGTTTCACGTCGGCCAGTACTGCGGCTCATGGCGCGCCTCGACCGCCGGACGGGCACGCGCGAGTTTTCACCTGGTGCTGCGCGGGCACTGCTTTCTGCACCTCGAAAACCGCGCTCCGATCGAACTCGGCCCCCGCGATGCGGTGTTCCTGCTGCGCGACCGGCCACATTCGCTGACGCCCGAGCGCCAGCCAGGCCCGGCCTGCGTACCTCGGCCGATGCAAGCGATGCTGCCGGTCCGCCCCGATGGCACCAGCCTGGCCTGCGGCTTCTTCGATTTTCGCGGACTGCCCGGCGAGCTGCTGCGCGAATCCTTCCCCGACTGCCTGCTGCTGCACGCCGATGCGCCGGCATTGCGCGCAATCACCCCCTTGTTCGACCTCGTGCTGGCCGAGGCCGAACGTGACATGGCCGAGCCTTCGCCCCTGATCGAGCGCCTGACCGAGCTGCTGCTGTTCTACCTGATCCGCGACCTCGCCGGCCACGAGGACATCGAGGCCGGGCTGTGGGCGGTGGCGAGCCGGCCACAGTTTGCGCCCCTGGTCGACCACCTGCTGCGCGACCCCGGCCGTGACTGGTCGGTGGAGGACATGGCGCAGATGGCCAACATGTCACGTTCGAGCTTCTTCAAGCACTTCATGGATATCTGCGGCCTGCCGCCGGCGCAGTTCCTGCTGTCGCTGCGCATGAACATCGCCGCCCGCCGGCTACGCCAGGGCGAGAGCGTGACCCGGGCCGCGGAGCATGTCGGTTACCAGTCGGCGGCGGCCTTCACCCGCGCGTTCAAGAAGGTCATCGGCGAGCAGCCGGGTGCCTATCAGCGTGCGCGCCGAAGCGCCGCCGATACGGGCGCCAGGCGTGACCCGCGCCTGCTTGAGCTGCACTGAGACCTTATCCCGGCCGACGCCCCTGCAGCAGGCGATCCATCCGCGGCGGTGGACGATCGAGCAAGAATCTGCGACGGCAGGGCGTAGAGCGCAGCGCCCCGTGTCGCGACAATCGATGCATCAATCCTCACCGATGGAACGCCATGTCCCGCCTGCCCCTGCAAACAATTGAAACTGCCCCCCACGCCAGCACCCCGTTCGTCGAGCGCGCGATCGCCAACAACGGCTTCCTGCCCAATCTGGTTGCCGTACTCGCCAATGCCCCCGCGGCGATCGAAACCTACTTTACCGTGGGCGAGATCAATGCTCGCGCCAGCCTGACGCTGGTCGAACGCGAAGTCGTCCAGATCACCGCGGCCAGCCTGCATGGCTGCGAATTTTGCGTGGCCGGCCATTCGGCTATCGCGCTGAGGAAGGCCGGCCTCGACCCGAGCACGGTGCTCGCCCTGCAGCAACGGGGGGCGACCGGCGAGCCGCGCCACGATGCACTGGCCGCGTTCACCCGTGCCGTGATCGTCAGCCGCGGCGCGGTGGGCGACGGCGAGTTGAAGTCCTTCACCGACGCCGGCTTCACCCTGGCCCAGGCGCTCGAAGTGGTACTTGGAGTGAGCCTCGCCACCCTGTGCAACTTCGCCAACAACCTAGCCAGGAACGAGATCAATCCGCAACTTCAAGCCTTCCGTCCCGGAGTCCTGCAAGCATGACCTCCTTCCCCACCCCCCTCGCGACCGACTCGATCACATCCGGCCTGGGCTGGTTCTCCGACCACGCCGAGGCGCTCAACGCCGGCACCACCGACGGCGATTCGCTCGTGCCGCAACTGGGTCGCCAGGCGCTGTTCCGCATCGGCGTGCCACAGGCGCTTGGCGGTGCGGGCGGCACCACCTTCGATGCGCTGGAGGCGATCGCCGCGGTCGCCGAACGTTCGCTGACGGCCGCCTTCGTGTTCTGGGGGCAGCGCACTTTCATCGAGTACCTGCTGCAGAGCCCCAACGCCGGCTTGCGCGAGCGCTGGCTGCCGGCCTTGCTGGCTGGCGAGTTCGCCGGTGCGACCGGACTGTCGAACGCCATGAAGTTTCTCTCGGGTATCGAATCGATCCAGATCGCCGCCACCCCGCATGAGCGCGGCTGGCGGCTGAACGGTCATCTGCCCTGGGTCACCAATCTGCGCAAGGCCGGCTTCGTGGTCGCCGCCGCGGTTGCGCCCGACAATGGCGCAGCCCCCGCCGTGGTCGCCTTCACCGACCGACTGCCGGGGGTGAGGCGCAGCGCAGACCTCGATCTGGTGGCACTGCGCGCAAGCAACACCGCCGCCATCGCGATCGACGCGGTAGAGATCGGCCCCGAGGACGTGATCCACCCCGATGCGCGTACGTTCTGCCCACACGTACGTCCGGCCTTCCTGTCACTTCAGCTCGGCATGTCGATCGGACTGGCGAGGGCTGCGCTACAGACCGCGCGAACCCTCGGCAAGGGCGCGCATGACGTATTGCTGCCGCGCGCGGAGACCGTGGCGAACGAGCTGGGGTCGGTGGTCGGCAGCGTGCGCGAGGGGCTTGCCACCGAGCGCTTCCGGTCCGATCCGGCAGCGCTGTTCAGGATCCGCATCCGTCTCGCGGAGATCGTGCAGGTCGCGCTCGGACTCGAGCTTGATGCCACCGGTGGCCGTGCCTATCTGCTCGACCACAACCGCGACTTTGCCCGGCGCTGGCTTGAGGCCGCCTTCGTTCCGGTGATCACGCCCAGCCTCACCCAATTGCAGGGCGAGTTGGCGAAGCATGCAGGAACATGCGCGGCATGAATGCGCCGCAGTCGCTCGCATCGGGCTTGGCACCGCCCGGCACCGAGACAGCGCTGAGCGCCGAGTCGGTGTCCTTTGCCTATGCCGGCACCGGACCGATCTTCGACCAGGTGTCGCTCACCATACGCCGGCGCGAAATCCTGTGCCTGCTCGGCGGCAGTGGCTGCGGCAAGTCCACCCTGCTGCGCGTGCTCGCCGGGCTGGAGACGCCGAGCGCCGGTCGCGTGCGCTTTCTCGGGCAGCCGCTTGCCCGACCGCATCCGCGCAGCGCGCTGGTGTTCCAGCAGGCCAGCCTGCTGCCATGGCTGAATGTCTTCGACAACGCCCGCTTCGGACTGGATTTCAAGCACCAGCCAGCGACCGACGCCGACACGCGCCGGGTGCGGGTCCAGGCGGCGCTCGACGCGGTGGGCTTGAGCGGACGCGAGCAGGCCTGGCCCGCCCAACTGTCGGGTGGCCAGGCACAGCGGGTGGCGCTGGCGCGGGCCTTGGCGCGCGAACCGGAGCTGCTGTTTGCCGACGAGCCGTTCTCGGCACTCGACGCGATCACCCGGGCCGAGATGCAATCGCTGCTGGTGGAGGTGGTCCATCGCTGGCATGCGGCGGTGCTGCTCGTGACCCATGACATAGACGAAGCCATCCTGGTTGCGGACCGCATCCTGCTGATGAGCGGGCAACCCGGCCGGATCAGCCACGAATGGCCCGTCGACATCCCCCATCCGCGCGAACGCCACCCCGCCACGCTCACCGCCCTGCGCCTGCAGATCCTTGCCGCGCTGCGTGAAAACACCGCCGCCATCCCGACCCATCCCTGACACGAGACGCACATCATGGAATACAGGAACGCCACCCCCCACATCTGCACCACTTCCAACTGCGATTGCGGCATGACCCGACGCGACTTCCTGCGCCTGTCCGCCCTCGCCGGCGCCGGTCTTGCCGCACCGCTGCTGCGCAGCGGTGATGCGCAGGCGCTGAACGTCCGCGGCGATGATGTCGCGGTCAAGATCGGCTATCTGCCGATCACCGACGCCACCCCGCTGCTGATCGCCCATGCACGCAAGCTGTTCGAGGCCGAGGGCCTGCGTAGTGAGGCACCGCGCCTGTTCCGCAGCTGGGCACAGATCGTCGAGGCCTTCGTTGCGGGCCAGGTCAATGTCATCCACCTGCTGTCGCCGGCAACACTCTGGGTGCGCTACGGCACCCGTTTCCCGGCCAAGGTGGTGGCGTGGAACCACATGAACGGCTCGGCGCTGACCGTCGCCCACGATATCGACAAGGTATCCGACCTCGGCGGCAAGACGGTGGCGATACCGTTCTGGTACTCGATCCACAACATCCTGCTGCAGAAGCTGCTCGCCGCCAACGGCCTGAATGCGGTCACGCGCGGCCGTAGCGGCGCGGTGGCCGCCAACGAGGTCAATCTGGTGGTGCTGCCGCCGGCGGAGATGGTGTCGGCACTGGCCGGCAAGGGCATCGCCGGCTTCATCGTCGCCGACCCGTTCAACGCGCTCGCCGAGACCATGGGGGTGGGCAAGGTGTTGCGCTTCTCCGGCGACGTCTGGAAGGATCACGCCTGCTGCGTCACCTTCCTGTCGGAGCGCGATATCGCCGAACGACCGGCATGGGCGCAAGGGGTCACCACCGCCATCGTCAAGGCCCAGCTGTGGACGCGCAACAATCAGCTGGAGGCGGCCAAGTTGCTGTCCGGCGTGGGAGAAAACCGCTACACGCCGCATTCGGTGGATGTTCTCGCCAAGGTGCTGTCAGCCACCGACTACGCCCGCTACGAGGCCAGTGGTGTAGCGCGCAACAAGGGCTGGCACCAGCGCCGCATCGACTTCCAGCCGTGGCCGTTCGCGTCGTACACGGAAGAACTGGTGCGCAGCCTGGCCACGACCAAGGTCGAGGGCGACACCGGCTTCCTGGCCAAACTGGACCCCGCCTTCGTCGCCCGCGACCTGATCGACGAGCGCTTCGTGCGCGAGGCGATCAATGCGGTGGGTGGCCCGCAGGTGTTCGGCCTGCCGGCCAATCTGCTGCGCAGCGAAACGATCGTGGTGTAAGGGACGTGCCATCACGCATCCTCCTGCCGCTCGGCGGCCTCGCGCTGGCTGCCCTCCTGTGGGCGGCCGGTACTGCGGTGCTTGCCGCAAACACGCCGATCCTGGCGCACTTTGCCCCGCTCGAAGCCTTTCGCGCGCTCGGGCGCCTCGTGCTCGACCCGATCCTCTGGGAACACATTCTGGTCAGCCTGCAGCGGGTCGCGGTCGGCCTCTTGTTCGCGCTCGCCATCGGCATACCGGCGGGCGTGCTGACCGGCATATCGCGCCTGTTCGCAGCGGCCACCACGCCGCTGTTCCAGTTCCTGCGCATGATCTCGCCACTGTCATGGATGCCGATCGCAGTCATGGTGCTGGGCGTGGGCGACGCCCCGGTGTACTTTCTGCTAGCCTTCGCCGCGGTATGGCCGATACTGCTCAACACCGCCGCGGGCGTCACCCAGCTCGACCGCAACTGGCTACTGCTCGCACGTAGTCTGTCGGCCACCCGTGGTGAAACGATTTTCAGGGTCATCCTGCCTGGCATCACCGCACACATCCTGAGCGGAGTGAGGCTCGCGATCGGCATCATCTGGATCATCCTCGTACCGGCCGAGATGCTCGGCGTGTCGGCCGGCCTGGGTTATTTCATCCTCGATGCCCGCGACCGCCTGGCGTACCCCGACCTGATGGCAGCCATCCTGATCATCGGCTTTCTCGGCTTCCTGCTCGACCACGGCGCCCGGTGGCTGTATCAACGCTGGTTGCATCGCGCCTGAGCATCACATCCGACCCGGACCGATATTCCGCAATGCACAAATTACGGATAGCTTTGCAGCATTATTTGGTTCTCGGCAGACGGACTCATCCCTAGCATTGCGCTACTGACACCGCCGCCCGGCCTTGCGCCGCGGCCGCGAGGCAAAGCCAATTCTATCCAAGAGGCATCGATCATGAGTAAGCCAATACACATACTGTGCGCCGCACTTCTGGGCAGCACCCTGCTGGCAGGAGGGCCGGCCGCTGCAGAGGAAGACACGCAGGTGCGCAGCTGGGCTGCGAGTTGCTCGGCCTGCCATGGCTCAGCCGGTGCCAGCGTGGGTGGTATGCCGGCGATTGCCGGCCAGGATCGCGGCAAGCTGGCGACTCTGCTCAAGGAGTTCAAGAACGGGACGCGACCGGCCACGGTGATGCATCAGCACGCCAAGGGCTATACCGACGAGGAACTCGACCGCCTCGCGGCCTACTTCTCCAGACAGCGTCCGTGACCCACAGGGAATACACCATGACTTCTTTCAGCAGACGCGACTTCATCAAGGCGACCGGCGCTGCGGGCGCACTTTCACTGGCCGGCTGTGCTGCAATTGGCCAGCGCAAACCGATTGCACGGGTGGTGGTGATCGGCGGCGGCTACGGTGGCGCCACGGCGGCCAAGTACATCCGCCTGTGGGCACCGCAGATCGAGGTGGTGCTGGTCGAACCCAACCCGGCCTTCGTGTCCTGCCCGCTGAGCAACCTCGTGCTCGGTGGCTCCAGGACCATCGACGAACTCACCACCGGGTATGACAACCTGGTCAAGCGCCATGGCGTGCAACTGGTGCGTGACACTGCGGTCGCGGTCGACGCGGACAAACGCCAGGTGCGGCTGGCACACGGCGACCCGCTCGCCTACGACAGACTGATCGTCTCCCCCGGCATCGCCTTCCTGTACGATCAGATCCCCGGCTTGGCCACGGCCGAAGCCCAGTCCCGCGTGCTGCACGCCTGGAAGGCCGGCCCCCAGACGGTGGCGCTGCGCAAACAGCTCGAATCCATCCGTGACGGCGGCGTATATGCCCTGCACATCCCCAAGGCCCCGTATCGCTGCCCGCCGGGTCCCTACGAGCGCGCCGCACAGGTGGCCTTCTATTTCAAGCAGCACAAACCCAGATCCAAGGTGCTGGTGCTCGACGCGAACCCGGATATCACCTCCAAGAAAGGCTTGTTCACCAAGGCATGGAGCGAGCGTTATCCGGGGATCGTCGAGTACCGTCCGAACAGCGAATTGATCGACGTCGATGCCCGCACGCTCACCCTCAAGCTGCTCGGCGAGGACATCAAGGCCGACGTGCTCAACGTCGTCCCGCCGCAGCGCGCCGGCGACATCGCCAAGCAGGCCGGCCTGATCACCGCCAACGATCGCTGGTGCGGAGTGGACTGGCTCAGCACCGAGTCGCTCGCGGTCAAGGGCGTCCACGTTCTGGGCGATGCCACGCTGTCTGCGCCGGGCATGCCGAAGTCCGGCTTCATGGCCAACAACCACGCCAAGATCGCGGCCGATGCAGTCATCGCGCTGATCACCGGGCGGGAGGTGAACCCGCACCCGATCATCGCCAACACCTGCTACAGCTTCGTTTCCGACACCGACGTCGTGCATGTGGCCTCGGTGCACAAGTACGACGCGGCAAAGAAGACCCTGGTTGCGGTGGAAGGGGCGGGCGGATTGTCCTCGGTGGCCAACGACCTCGAAGGCAAGTATGCGCAGGCCTGGGCAAAGAACATCTGGGCGGATGCCCTGCTCTGATCGGGATGGCCCCTTGTTGCCCGTGCGCTGAGGTACAAGCCGGATGACACGCCGGGTCAAGGCGGATCATCCCGCCCCTCATCGCAACCCCTTTGCCGACGCCACCGTACCGGCCCCCGGAGACCTTCGCGTTCCGGGGGACCGCGCACTGCGGGTGCTGCTGTGTGTCGCAGCCATCCTCGTGCTTGTCCTTCTGTCCGTGGAATTGCCGACAAATCACTAAGGGCAATTCCACCGACAACCGAACCCTTCCGCTCCCGGAGAAAACCCGATGCTTGGTCTGATGATGCAGACACCGCTGCTCATATCCAGTCTTATCGCCCATGCCGACCGCCAGCACGGCGACACGCCCATCGTCAGCCGCCGCGTGGAAGACCCGCAGGGTCCGCTCCATCGCACCACCTGGCGCGAGGTGCATCGCCGCAGCCGGCAGCTGGCCAATGCCCTCGCCCACCTCGGCGTCAACCGTGGCGACCGGGTGGCGACCCTGGCGTGGAACACCCACCGTCACCTCGAGCTGTACTACGCGGTGTCCGGCAGCGGCGCCGTGTGCCACACGATCAACCCGCGTCTGTTCGAAGAACAGATCGCCTGGATCCTCGAAGATGCCGGCGCCGAGGTGGTGTTCTTCGACGCCTCGTTTGCGGATATCGCAGCCCGATTGGTCGCACGCGTGCCCAGGGTGCGCCATTACATCCAGTTGAGCGAGCGTGCCGAACTACCGAACGATTTTCCGGCTCAACTGCATGCTTACGAAGACCTCGTGCACAGTCACAGCGAGCATTTCACCTGGCCCCAACTCGAGGAAACGGCCGCGTCCGGCCTGTGCTACACCTCGGGCACCACCGGCAACCCCAAGGGCGTGCTCTACAGCCACCGCTCCACCGTGCTCCACGCCTACGCCTGCGCCCTGCCCGACAGTTTTGGCGTCTCCGCGCGCGACGTGGTGATGCCGGTGGTGCCGATGTATCACGTCAACGCCTGGGGCCTGCCCTACATCGCCGCGCTCACCGGCGCCAGCCTGGTCCTGCCCGGCCCGCTGCAGGACGGCCCGGCGCTGCATCGACTGATCGTCGATGAAGGCGTGACCCTGTCGAACGGCGTGCCCACTGTATGGCTTGGCCTGCTGCAGCATATCGCGGGCAAGAGTGAAGGACTCGGCCGCCTGCGCAAGCTGGTGATCGGCGGCTCGGCCTGCCCACCGTCGATGATGGATGCCTTCGCCCAGCGCGGTGTGGAGGTGTTGCACGCGTGGGGAATGACCGAGCTCAGCCCGATCGGGGTGGTCAACGCCCCCAAGGCCGACAACGCCACCCTCGATCCGACTGCCACCGCAGTGCGACGGAACAAGCAGGGCCGTCCGCTACCCGGCGTGGAGCTGGCCATCCTCGACGAGGACGACAGCCCGCTGCCACATGACGGAGCCTCCTTCGGCGAACTCGTGGTCCGGTCGCCATGGGCAGTACGCCAGTACTTCGGGCGCGCGCCGGGGGATGGCTTCACTGCCGACGGCTGGTTCCGGACCGGCGACGTCGCCACCATCGACCCGGCCGGATACATGCAGATCACCGATCGCGCCAAGGACGTGATCAAGTCGGGCGGCGAATGGATCAGCTCGATCGAACTGGAGAACATCCTGTCGGCCCACCCGGCCGTACTCGAAGCTGCGGCGATTGCCGTGCCACATCCGAAGTGGGACGAGCGTCCACTGATGGCCGTGGTGCTCAAGCCGGGCACCACGCTCGAACGCAACGAGATGCATGCTCACTTCAGCGGCAAGGTGGCCAGATGGTGGATTCCCGAGGACCTGGCCATCATCGCGGCCATCCCCCACACCGCCACCGGCAAGATCGACAAGCGCCGTCTTCGCGACCAGTTTAGCGAACACCGATGGCCAACTTGACCTACAGCTTGAATTCAGGGGTTTTATCCGACGCTGAGCTCCCCTCTGCCGCGTTGATTTGCATTCCTCAAATCCTTATTTCAAAAGACATTGAGCGACGGCCATACTCGAATCGAATGCGGGGCTGGATCACAAGAGCCACTCAGCGTTCGATTCAAGTACCTGCATGAATTCCGGCTTAACACGTCGCCTCAACCGCCATTCGGGAGTCCTCCATGTCGCTCAGCAACGATCATTTCGCTTCGCTCCGTCAGCACGCCATCAGTAGCGCGCTTGCGATCGCACAGGCAAACCTCGCCGCGATCGAGCAATTCGCCAGCCTCAACATCGACGCGGCACGCACACTGGTCAGAGACAGCCTTTCCGGCGCTCTTTCCCTTGCACAGGCACAAGGGCCAGACGAGATTTTCTCCGTGGGACAGTCGTTCGTTATTCCACGTCTGGAACACGCAATCGACTGGTCGCATAGCCTCCACGAAATTTCGTCCCGCACCCGGAATGAACTCTCCCGCCACGGAGAGACCTACGTCAGGGAGCTTGCCCAATCAGTGATCGGGTTGTTCGATCCTGAGAGGCGATATCAATCTGTTGCGAAACTGGCCGAGACCGGAGCGAGCGCCGAATCCGACCACGAAAGTGATACCTCCTCGCTCACCTCGCGTAGCCGGCGCAAAGCTGCCTGATTGTCACCCATGGGGCCCCGTTCATTTTCCGGGTAGCACGACCAGGACACGCTTGCAGTCGGGTAAAGCATGGAATCAGCGAGGCGTCACCCGACCACGTCCCAGCCACAACCCACCAACCCACAGACCGCCAAGCAGGGCCGGCACCAGGACCAGTGTCGGCCCATAGCGCAGACCGAGTCCGACAATGGCCGACCCGGGGCAGAGACCTGCCAGACCCCAGCCGACGCCGAACATCAGACTCCCACCCACCAGGGCTTGCCTCCGAGAACGGAAGAAACCGTAGCCTAATTCCCGTATCGCCGAAACGACCGCCAGAGCGCGAGGTCGTAGGCAATCTTTATCACCCCGCAGGCCACCAGCGGCGCGGCCAGCCAGCCGGCGGCAAACAGCGCACCGCCGATGGCCGGGCTTGCCGCGGCCGCGAGGCTTCTCGGTACGGCGGTGAAGCTTGCCGCTGCGGCGCGCTCGGCAGGCGTCACCACCGCCATTACGAAGGCTGAGCGTGTCGGAACGTCCATTTGCGACAGGGCGCTGCGCAGGAACAGTAGCGTGAGCGCCACCGGGAGGCTGTCGGCAAAGGCCGCGAGGATCAGGCAGACGCTCGACGGGATGTGCGTGAACACCATCGTATTGACGAGGCCGATGCGGCGCGCCACCCAGGGTGCAGCAAGCTGGGAGCCCGCCGAGAGGAGGCCAGCCCAGAAGAAGAACTGGCCGGCAGCGGCGAGCGAGAGGTCGAAGCGCTCGAATAGCCACAGGGCCAGTAGCGTATTCACCAGCAATCCACCGGCGAAGGCGTCGATCGAGAACAGCGCGGCCAGTTTGATCACGATGCCGCGTGAAGGCCCCAGCGGCGTGGAAGGTGCCGCCTGCCCTTGGGGCGGGTGGACAGGCAAGCTGCGATACAGCAAGAAGATTGCGACGCCGGTAAGCCCGTAGATGATGAACATGAAGCGCAGCGCGTCAAACTCGGCCATGCCGGCGTCGGTCAGAAATTGCGGGATGGCCGTCGCCAACGAACCGACCGCGGCGCACAAGGCGCCGACGAACGTGTAGCGCGAGAACAGGAAGGTGCGCACCTCGCCTTGGGCCGAATCGGCCAGCCAGGCATGCTCCAGCGGCAGGAAGACGCTGACATCGCCGGAGCTGGGGTTCATCGTGCCGACGAAGGCGACGAGCAGTAGCGGCCAGAAGTCGCCAACGCCCCCCAGGCCGGCCATCAGCAGACCGGTGCCAGCCATCAGCCAGGCGGCGGCAAGGAGCAGCCGGCGCCGCGGGACGCAATGTCCCCACTGGCCGACGGCCAGGGTCGCCAGCGCCGACCCGAGCAGGGTGGCGGTGCTGATCAACCCGACTTCCCACTTGCCAAGCCCGAGCGCGAGTAGATAGACCGGCAGCAGGATGGCCACAAAGCCGTCGGTGAAGGCCCGCAGTGCCCGGCCGATCAGCAACCGGCGCGCCTCGGGCGCGGTGCCGGCGGGCAGCAGCATCACTTACCGCGCTCCACCGGGATCGCCCCCCGCGCCGCCGTGGGAATCGACGTAGACCTCGTGCACGATCATCGAGCCGCTCGCGATCATGTCCTCGCGCTTGCAGCCGTTGATCTCGAACGCCGGAGCTTCAGCTTCGTCGGATCGAAAGCAGGGGCTTTCCTCGCCGGGCATGGCCTGTCCTCACGCAAGGTGGGTGTAGACAAGGCCGATGGTGGCGCAGGCGCCAATCACTTTCATGATGTCCTGCTTGTACTTCCATAGCGCGATGAAGGCAGCCACGGAGATCAGGGCGTAGAACCATTCGAAACCTCCGGAGAAGGGCGCGGCTTCGGTCGCCCTCGGCCAGATTACATGCCAGCCGAAGAACAGGGCAAGGTTCAGCACCACGCCCACCACGGCAGCGGTGATAGCGGTAAGCGGCGCGGTGAACTTCAGGTCACCGTGGGTGGACTCCACCAGCGGCGCACCGGCCAGGATGAACACGAAGCTGGGCAGGACAGTGAAGAGGGTCGCCACCGACGCACCGGCGAACCCAGCGAGCAGCAGGGCGTCGGGACCAAAAATCTCCTTCGTCCAGGCGCCCACGAAGCCGACGAAGGACACCACCATGATCAGCGGCCCCGGCGTGGTCTCGCCCAAGGCCAGGCCGTCGATCATCTGCGTGCCGGTCAGCCACTGATAGTGATCGACACCGCCCTGATAGACATAGGGCAGCACCGCGTAGGCGCCACCGAAGGTGACGAGTGCCGCCTTGGTGAAGAACTCTCCCATGTCCTGCAACACCGGGTTGACCAGCAAGGCCATGGCCGCGCCCCAGAGCGCCACCGCCACAATCAGCAGGGTGATCAGATAGGACCAGCGAAAACGGGTGTGGGGGATGGGCGGAGTGTCGTCGTCGATCAGGGCGGGACCATAATCCTTGTCTGAGGCGCCATGTCCGCCACCTACCCTGAATTTGTCAGGCATCAACTTGCCGCCGATCAAGCCCAGGATGCCGGCCGCGAGGACGATATAGGGGAAGGGCACGCCGAAGATGAAGATCGCGATGAAGGAGGCTGCCGCCAGCGCCCACAGCACCTTGTTCTTGAGCGCCCGCGAGCCAATCCGCCAGGCGGCGAAGACGACGATGGCGACCACCGCCGGCTTGATGCCGTTGAACACCCCCTGCACGAAGGTCAGGTCACCGAAGGCCAGATAAACGTAAGTGAGGGCCGCCAGGATGAAGAGGGATGGCAGCACGAACAGGACGCCGGCAACGATTCCACCCCAGGTGCGGTGCAGCAGCCAGCCGATGTAGATGGCGAGCTGCTGCGCTTCGGGACCGGGCAGCAGCATGCAGTAGTTGAGCGCGTGCAGGAAACGGTGCTCGGAAATCCAGCGCCGTCTCTCCACCAGCTCCTGATGCATGATGGCGATCTGCCCGGCGGGGCCGCCGAAGCTGATGAAGCCGAGCTTGAGCCAATAGATGAGTGCCTCCCGGAACGATGGGTGGGCGGGTCGCACCTGCGCTAGGGTTGGGGCGTTCACGTCTTGTCCTCGTAACCTTTCAATAGCCAGTCAAAGACTTCGCACGCGCGGGCAAGCAGCGCGTCGTCGTCGGGTTCGGATGCCTGCAAGCCTGCGAGCAGCGATTCAATGCCTGGCGCTTCCGGCACCGGCAACCCACCCACGTCCAGGCAATGCACGAGCTCGCCAAGGCGTGCCAGCGCAGGGGTGGAATCAAGTCCGAAACTCGCCAGCAGCGTCTCGAAGGTGACCTTGGTACCGACGTGGCTGAACGCCGCACCATCGAAATCGAAGCCGAGCCAATCGGCTTTGCAGTCGGGGGAACTCGCCAGCCAGACGATACGGGCGTCCCGGTCGATGAAGCGCCGGATCAACCACGCGGAAGCGAGCCGGTCTACCCACGGACGCGACCGCGTGGCCCAGGTACGGCCCCGATAGTCGATGCGATCCAGCCTCGGGATATCGGCCTGGCGGGCGATCGGTTCATCGGGAGAAGCCTGGCGGGTGAACGCATCGCGCAGGTCGTCGAGCAGGCTCAAGGTCTGCCGCTGCGCCTCGCCGGGGAAGAAATCGATGCGCGCCACCTGCTCGAAGCGGCGCCCGAGCGACTGGATCTTGCGCGCCGCGGCTGCGCCATCCAGGGATGCCAGGCTCTGTCCGAGGCTCTTGATCTCCTCCGCGATGCTGGCGTACTCCTCGCCCCGGTCGAACAGGGCGCGCAGCGCAGCCACCTGGCCTTCGTCACACCCCGACAGTCGATAGACCTCACCGCTGCCCCCAGCCTGCGCCGCCTGCGCCGCCCCTTCATTCAGTGCTGCAGCGCTGTCGGCCGAGTCGGGAAGCAGATAGACCCCGTCGCGCAATGTCGCGCAGCCCAGCGCCTTGACGGAACGCCACACGCGCATGCGGCCGGTCGATGCCTTGGTAGGCAGGCTCACGAAAAGAGCAAGATAGCTCAAAAAACGGACTCCTTGCTCAACAGGGGACGAATAGCGTGACAGATGTTACATCACGTTATAGTTGAAACCACATCCATATTGAAATGTTAACTTCAGGCACACCGCATTCGGGTGTCAGAAGACCCCACTAAGCAAATCACCCCGCTACATAAAGATGCAGCCCGCGTTCCCATAGCTGAATTCCCGGAGCGTTCCTCAGCAGAAAACACGGATAGCAAAGCAGAAAGCATTCGTTTTGCACTGCACCAACGATTGCTACAGTGGGTTGCTTCAAGGACACACGAAGACAATCTCATGGGCACACTTTCTCCTTTCGGAACCGCCATCCGCCTGCACGGCGTGAGCAAGCGCTTTGCCGGTATCGATGGCATCGAGGTCGGTGTCGAGCCGACCGACCTCGACGTTGCCCAGGGCGAGATCCACGGCATCATCGGCTTTTCGGGCGCGGGCAAGTCCACCCTGCTGCGGCTGATCAATCTGCTCGAGCAGCCCGACGCAGGCCAGGTTGTCGTTCATGGCGAGGATCTCACCACCCTGTCGCCCGATCGCCTGAGGGCCGCACGCCGGCGGATCGGCATGATCTTTCAGCACTTCAACCTGCTGCATAACCGCAGCGTGGCTGACAACGTCGCCTTCCCGCTGCGCATTGCGGGCGAGTCGGCGGCTCGGATCCGCGAGCGCGTGGACGCCTGCCTCGCCTTCGTCGGTCTGTCGGACAAGGCAAGCGCCTACCCCGCCCAGCTCTCGGGCGGACAGAAGCAGCGCGTCGCCATTGCCCGCGCGCTGGCACCCGAACCGCACGTGCTCCTCGCGGATGAACCGACTTCGGCGCTCGACCCGCGCACCACACAGTCGCTGCTCGACGTGCTCGCCGATGTCAATCGCCGCTTCGGCGTGACCATCGTGCTGGTCAGCCACGAGATGAGCGTGGTCCGCCGCCTGTGTCACCGGGTGTCGGTGATGGAGGCCGGCCGCGTCGTCGAGCGTGTGTCGCTCAATGACGGACACATTCCGCCGGATTCGCAACTGGCCCGCTGGCTGAGCGAATTTGGCGGCGGCAGCGAGAATGCAGCACCGCAAGGCTATGTCCCCCATGCCCACGAACGGGAGGCCGCCCATGTTTGACAACATCATCGAGCTCCTGCCCGAGATCGCCAAGGCCATCAACGAGACCCTGCTGATGATGGCGATCTGCCTCACTGCCGCGGTGTTGATCGGGGGCAGCCTGGGGATCGTGGTCTTCCTCACCAGCCGCGGCCAGGTGCTGGCGCGGTACCGCCATTTCAATCTGCTGGCCAACGCGCTGATCAACGTCTTCCGCTCCTTCCCCTTCATCATCCTGCTGGTCGCGGTATCCCCCTTCACCCGCCACATCGTCGGCACCTCGATCGGCCCGCTGGCGGCGAGCGTGCCCCTGTCGCTGGCGGCAATCTTCTACTTTGCCCGCCTGATCGAGCAAACCCTGCGCGACGTGCCCCGCGGCGTCATCGAAGCCGCCGAAGCGATGGGCGCCACCCCGCGGCAGATCGTCACCCAAGTACTGCTGGTCGAGGCCCGCTCCGGGCTGGTGTTGGCGATGACCGTACTCGCGGTGAGCTTCCTGTCGTATTCGGCGGTCGCAGGCGTGGTCGGCGGTGGCGGCATCGGCGACCTTGCAATCCGCTACGGCTACTACCGCTTCCAGACCGACGTCATGATCGCGACCATCATCCTGCTGGTGATCATGGTGCAGGGCATCCAGTTGCTCGGGCAGTGGCTGGCCCGCCATGTCGACAAGCGCTGATCGCGCATCCACCCCCTTTCTGCCACCCACTCCCAAGAGGTCTCATGATGAAATTGCTTCGCACCCTCGCCTTCGCCACGCTCGCCATTGGCATCGTCGCAGCCCAGCCGGGCGCCTTCGCCCAGGACAAGAAGGCTCTGACGCTGGGCACCACCGCCGGCCCCAACTTCGACCAGCTCAAGCTCGGCATCAAGCCGATCCTGGAGAGCAAGGGCTACACGGTGAAGCTGGTCGAATTCAACGACTACGTCCAGCCCAACCTTGCCCTCGCCCAGGGCTCGCTCAACGCCAACCTGTTCCAGCACGTGATCTACCTGCGCAAGTTTTCCGCGGACAAAGGTCTGGATCTGAGCGATGTGATCAAGGCCCCGATCGCACCGCTCGGCCTTTACTCCAAGTCTCGCAAGACGCTCGCAGAACTGCGCGACGGCGACCGCATCACCCTGCCCAACGATCCCAGCAATCTGGCCCGCGCGCTCGTCTTCCTCGAACAGAACGGCTTGGTCAAGGTCAAGCAGGGCGTGGATCCGCTGCGGATCACCGAAAAGGACGTGGCCGAGAATCCGCGCAAGATCAAGTTCATCCCGGTCGAGGCTGCGCAACTGCCCCGCACGCTGGACGACGCCGACTTCGCTATCATCAACGGCAACTTCGCGATTGCCTCCGGTCTCAAGCTGACCGAAGCCGTGGTGCTGGAAAAGACCCCCGACCACTACCTGAACGTGGTCGCAGTGCGCACCGCCGACAAGGACCTGCCAGTCACCCGAGACATCGTCGCCGCCTTCCAGTCACCCGAGTACCGGGCAGTGCTCGACAAGCACTTCCAGGGCTACGCCCGCCCCGCCTACCTGCAGTAACAAGACTCCCGCCGCTACGCTCCCGGGCGCAGCGGCGGGCCAGACAGGAGTGATGGACCATGACCAGACTGCTCTATCCGGACGGCCGGATCGAACTCGAACGGGGAACGATCGAATCCAGCATGGAAGCGGTGGGCGCACGCCTGCGCCTCAAGCAACTCCCCGGCGAACCGGGCCTTGCCGCGCTACTCGACGCGCCCGTGCTTGACCAGACTGGACAGGACGCCTTGCTCGGCGCGATCGATGCTCACCTGGATGAATGGCTGCCCATTGAAGGCCAGACCGGGCACGACCTCGTGGTATTCCACGAAAACCTGCCCGATCTGGCCGAGTTGCGACGCAAGTTCCTTGCCTTTCATTCCCACGTGGACGACGAAGTCCGCTACATCGTCGCCGGCACCGGCTATTTTGGTTTCGTCGCCAGCGACGATTCCCAGTTTCTGCTCGAAGTGGGCGCGGGTGACTTGCTCAACGTACCCCGCGGCGCGGAACACTGGTTCACCCTCGGCGCCGATTCGCGCCTGAAAGCTGTCCGCTACTTCGGCTCGATCTCACAGTGGACTGCGCTGCCGAGCAGCAGAAAGATAAATCCCGCGCTGCTGACACTGGCGGGAATCGAGTGACGGCACCCGCGATCCATTCATTCGAATGAGTATAAGCAATCCGGATTTTCTTGGTTTCAACCCGGCATTCCACACGCTAAGTTCCAGCCTCACAGCTCATTCTTTCATCAGGAGTGCATAGACCTCCTGCACATGGATCCATTGCGCATGCACCACACCACACTGATCGTACCGGGCTACCACGGCAGCGGAGAATCGCACTGGCAATCCTGGCTGGAAGCCCAGATTCCTGAAGCACGCCGAGTCCGCGGAAT
This sequence comes from Azoarcus sp., assembly GCA_030656215.1. GTDB lineage: Bacteria > Pseudomonadota > Gammaproteobacteria > Burkholderiales > Rhodocyclaceae > Parazoarcus. The sequence continues at coordinate 3,091 of JAUSOD010000011.1, read as the reverse complement.
TGACTGGGAGTTCCCACTACTCGCACGCTGGTCGGAACGGGTCCGCGACGAAATTGATGAATCGCCAAACGCGGTGTGGTTGGTCGCACACAGCTTTGGCTGTCTTGCCAGCGTGGTCGCAGCCGCCGACCGTCCGGAGAAAGTGGCTGGTGCGTTGCTCGTCGCACCGGCCAACCCCCAGCGTTTCACCCCACTCGGCGCGGTCACCGAACAGCCTCAGCCGGCGGAGAAGACCATCGCCCCGTGGCTCCCCGACGACTATCTTGGATTCGCCAGCGTGGTCGTGGGCAGCAGCAACGATCCCTGGGTACCGATCACCATCGCCCAGGACTGGGCTGAGCGGTGGGGTAGCAAATTTGTCGACCTCGGCGCAGCAGGCCACATCAACACCGACGCTGGCTACGGTCCCTGGCCCTTCGGTCTGGACCTGCTGTATGCCATGCAGGCCGCGCATGAGGATCTCCCGCTGGGCAGCATCGGCGATCAGGCCTCACGAAGGGGGCGCCGCGGCGCGCTGGCGCGGATCCGGCATCAGACCCGCAGTTCGCTCCACCTGAAACAGGAAGAACGCCCCTGAGGCGCCGCCCTGAGAGTACGCAAGGTGCCATTCCAGAAATTCGGGAATCGATCTGATTTTTTGTTGGTTCGCACCATGCGCTTGCGGATGTAATTTTCAGTCACCGCGGGTCGAGTCGCACCTAGTCTTGCCCGGAGAAACTGCCCGGCTTCGCCGGACGCACTGGAAACACGCCGACAAGGAAGGCCCCATGACTGCAACTGCAAGCGCACACCCCCAAACATCCCGCCCCGCGCCCGCCGGCATCGCCGCCGACGGCACGAGCGTGCGCCCGCCCGAGCCCCCCATTCTGGCCCGCGCCAGAGTCCACGCACAGGATGCCGGCCTGCCCTATGCCGGAGGCGTGACCCCCGCGGAGGCGTGGGTACTGTTCTCCGCCGGCGAGGCCGTCATCGTAGACGTGCGCAGCGCAGAAGAGCGCAAGTTCGTCGGCCAGATCACCGACACGGTGCACGTTGCATGGGCAACCGGCACCTCGCTCACCCGCAACCCTCGCTTCGTGCGCGAACTCGAATCGCGTGTCGGCAAGAACGCCACCGTGCTGCTGCTGTGTCGCAGCGGAAAGCGCTCCGCCCTTGCCGCGGAGGCGGCTGCCAAAGCCGGTTTCGGCAGCGTCTTCAACATCCTCGAAGGCTTCGAGGGCGACCTCGACGAACAGAGCCGGCGCGGACGCTTCAATGGCTGGCGCCATGCCGGACTGCCCTGGGTGCAGGACTGAGCCCCCCGAATCGCACACTTACTCGAACCGCCACTTGAAGGATGACAACCATGACAAACTGGTTTGCCGACAACGCCGAGTCGATCGGCCACACCCCGCTGGTGCGCCTCAATCGCATCACCGACGGCGCCCCTGCCACCGTGCTGGCCAAGATCGAGGGCCGCAACCCGGCCTACTCGGTCAAGTGCCGCATCGGCTCGGCCCTTATCTGGGATGCGGAGAAACGCGGATTGCTCGGTCGGGGCAAGGAGTTGGTCGAGCCCACCAGCGGTAACACCGGCATCGCGCTCGCCTTCGTCGCCGCGGCCAAGGGGATTCCGCTGACCTTGACCATGCCCGAGACGATGAGTATCGAGCGCCGCAAGCTGCTGGTCGCCTACGGCGCGAAGCTGGTCCTGACCGAAGGCGCCAAGGGAATGAGCGGCGCGATCGCGAAGGCCGAAGAGATCGCCGCGTCCGATCCCGACAAGTACGTGCTGCTGCAGCAGTTCAAGAACCCCGCGAACCCGGCCATCCATGAAGCGACCACCGGGCCGGAGATCTGGAACGACACCGAGGGCGCGATCGATATCCTGGTCTCCGGGGTCGGCACCGGCGGCACGATCACCGGCGTGTCGCGCTTCATCAAGCAGACCAAGGGCAAAGCCATCCAGTCGGTCGCGGTCGAGCCCACTGCCAGTCCGGTGCTGAGCCAGACCCGTGCTGGCGAGCAGGTCAAGCCCGGCCCGCACAAGATCCAGGGCATCGGCGCCGGCTTCGTGCCGCAGGTGCTCGACCTGTCGCTGGTCGACAGCATCGAGCAGGTGAGCAACGAGGACGCCGTGCTCTACGCCCGCCGCCTGGCGCGCGACGAGGGCATTCTGTCGGGCATCTCCAGCGGCGCGGCCGTCGCCGCGGCGGTGCGTCTGGCACACAAGCCGGAGAACGAGGGCAAGACCATCGTCGTGGTACTGCCCGACTCGGGCGAACGCTACCTGAGCTCGGTGTTGTTCGAAGGCCTGTTCAATGATGCAGGGTTGGCTGCATGAGACAGCCCGACGCCCACATTGTCCCACTGGCAGACAAGCCGCCCAGCTGGGACCTGGACCGCATCGTGGGCGAACTGCGCGAAGCGCGTGAGCGCTGGCGCAGCGCCCAGCAGCGCCAGCGCGAATTCGGCGCACGCGAGTTTCCGTCGCGCGATGCCTTGCGCGATATCGCCGATGCGCTGTGCGGGGTGCTGTTCCCGATGCGGCTGGGGCCGCCCGAGTTGCACCAGGAGGGCGAGGACTTCTACGTCGGCCATACCCTGGACGCCGCGCTCAGCGCCCTGCTCCACCAGGTCCAGCTCGAACTTGCCTACCAGGCTCGTCACGCGGCCAACGACAACGACGTCGATAGTCGTGCGGCGCAGATCGTGCGCGACTTCGCCAGCCGCTTGCCGGCCCTGCGCAGCCTGCTCGACACCGACGTCCAGGCCGCGTTCAATGGAGATCCCGCGGCGCGCAGCGTGGACGAAGTCCTGCTGTGCTATCCCGGCGTGCTGGCCGTCATCCACCACCGCCTGGCGCACACCCTGTACCAACTCCAGGTACCGCTGATTGCCCGCATCCTGGCCGAGATTGCCCATTCGCAAACCGGTATCGACATCCACCCCGGCGCCCAGATCGGCGCCGGATTCTTCATCGACCATGGCACCGGCGTGGTGATCGGCGAGACCGCGGTGATCGGCGAGCGGGTGCGCATCTACCAGGCGGTCACCCTCGGCGCCCGGCGATTTGCCAGCGACGAACAGGGCGGCATCGCCAAAGGTGGTG
>JAUSOD010000006.1 GCA_030656215.1 Azoarcus sp. | reverse complement strand
GATGCCGATCGGTATCGCGACGGCTCACTGCGGCAACGCAATGCGTACCGGGTGCGATGCGCATTCCCTCAAGACGCCTGTGAGGCGTCGCGTCCATCCTGCTGCCATGCGCTGCTGACAGTCGTCAGCACCATACCCTGGCAGCTCCGGTCTTCAAGGCTGCAACGCGGTTCGCCGCGTGGATCGAACCAGTCCGTCTCGCATCGCCCGCCGCGGACGAGCGTCTTCACGACGCCGGTGCTGTTCGTGTTCAACCCTTCGGGTATCCGCTCTCACCCCGCCGCCGACCGCGCCCTGGCAACAGACGGCTGGTAGCAACGCATCCACCCCTGACTTCTTTCTATCCAGGAGGCATCTCATGAACCAGTCTTTGCCCCAAGACCTACTTGATCAGATCGCCGCGGAAGAACGGCATTTCACCGAAGCACCGCACGCTTTCTTTGAAGCGTGGAAGCGCGGTGCGGAAATCGCCGGCCCCGAATGGTTCGGCGACGGCACGCCCGAAGGCCTGCAGCGTGCCACCAGCAAATGGGATCTGCGCCCCAAGGTCCTGTTGCTCAACGACGCCATGGACGTCATGAGCAGCGGCCAGCGCATGTTCCTGTCCGCGATGGTGAGCGTCTACAACGCACGCGATGGCGGCGCGATGCTCGAGCGTTGCGGATTCGAGGGCCTTTCCGATCTGGGAGGCCTCGATCTTGAGCGCCGCAAGGTCATCGCCGATCTGATGCTGAACTACAGTGGTTGGTGACCCCGATCCGCTTCATTGCCACCCGTTCCGTTTCTCACCCGCGAGGGACATGCGCCTCCATTCGAGGCCGTGTCCCCCCTGCTTTCACCATCTCTTCAACCATCCGCTGGGGCTTGCTCCCCAGCAGGGAAATGGGCTCCACTTCCTCTGATGGAGAAATCCCATGTCCCCAGATTCCAACCCTTTCCTCCGTGGCTACCAGAGCCTGCGTACCGACCGCTCGTTGTGCATCACCTACGAGGACGATTGCCCGCCGGTCTGGCGACCGCTGCATCCCAGCCAGGCGCATTTGACTGATGACCAGGTCGCGCGCTTTCCCTGCACCTTCAGCAATGACTTTGCGTTGATCACTGAAGGCCAGGACATTCCCGACGACCTGGAGGCCCAATGCCAGACCGAGGGCATGGTGCGCACCGTGGTCTATGCCGTCAGGGGCGACGACTTCGGCCAGCCCGTGCACGTCGGCGACACCTACTCGGAAGAGGCTGCGCGGGCAGTCGTGCGGCGACTGAGCTTCGAGACCGGCTTCTACAGCCGGTGCTGGGAAATCAGCAGTGCCCATCTCACCGCCGAGGCAGACCGCTTTCTCGCCGAACTGGCGGACATCGCCACGCCGAGCGGCTTTCTGTTCGTCGCCTTTCGCATCCCATACAGCCCCGCGATCGGCGTGAAGCTGATCGCCACCCCCTGGACGGATGCGAACCTGCAGCTTGTCGAGGGCATTACCGCCGAGCAGTTGCGGCAGGAGCACCGGGTCAAGGGCATGCCAGAGTCCCTCGTGGAGGTACTGCACCTGGCGGCACTCGCCGACGTTCGCATGCTGGTTTTCGATGCCGATGCAAAAGCTCTGGACGGATTGTCCTTGTACGCAGACGAGTAGCAGCCCCTTTCGAGCCCTCATGTGGGGCTCTTCCTTTTCATGGAACGCGGAGGCAACACATTTCCGATTCCCGGACGACTGACGCTCGCGCTTGCCGCACGCTGCCCGCATGTTCGCTGGCGTTGCCGGCAGCATGCCCAGGCAGTCGAGACCCTCGAGACTGCGGTGCGGATCACCGCGCTGGCCGTTTCTTTCCCCGGACGCATGCAGCGTCCATCCACCTCACCCCCAAGGGACATGCCCCCCTTGCGGGCAGGAGTCCCTTGGTTGCCACAAGGAGTCTCCCATGGATACCCAAGCCATCCGCGCACAGATGCCGACACTCGTTCGCGGCCATGTGCCTTCCAACGTCCGCACGTTCAAGTTCAACATCTTCGATGGCCAGCCCAAGGCTTCGACGCTGGGCTTTCACATCGACCCCAAGCCCTTCGAGGGCAAAGTTATCGCCAGGACCGACGAGGCCATCGTCGTCAAGACGGGGCGGGCCGAGTTCGCGGTGCTCGACAGAGGGCTCGTGACCGAGGTGCCCGACGAAGGCGCCAAGGTACACGTCGAACCCTACGCTCGACGCCGCTTCGACGGCCTGCGAGCAGACACTCCCGAGGAGGAAACGGCATTCACTGGCGACGGCAAGCCGTACACGGTGCAGCGGTTCGTGCTTGGTTCCGCACCGGCGAAGCTGCCGATCCCCCAGCCCCGCTGTCCCGAACTGCAGGAGCTAATCCAGCAGCTGGAAAAGTTGCCCGCTCCCGACGGCTTCCGGCGCATCACCCATCTGCTGGTGGATGCCGGCGCACGGGATTTCACTTGGGTCGATCCGTTGCCCGGCGACATCATCGCGACACCGCCTTCCATTGGCTTCACGGTGACCACAGCGAAGTTCCAGGGGCGCGTCACGGTCCTGTACGAACGCAGGCTCGACCTTTACGAGGTGGAACTGCACCGCGACGGCGAACTCGTCGAGCGGATCGGTGAGGTGTTCTTCGATGCGCTCGGCGAGACGCTGGAACGGTTGATCGACGACGGGAACTGGCGGCGTATCCGCGTTCAATGCCTGTCCGGCCGCAAGTCTGTCCAGCACTGAGCTCCACTCGGCCTCCCGTCCTCTCGGCGGGTGGCCCTCCTGTATTCCTATCCCCGGAGATCACATCCATGTCTGTTCGATTCAAAGGTACCGAGCTGCGGCCCGTGCTCCTTGAGGCAGTGGCCAACCAGTGTCACGTCGTCCTGGTCAAGGATCAGGGCGTGTATTTCTTGGCCGAGCGTGGCGAGCACAGGCCCGATGGGCGCCAGAAGCTCATTGTCTACGCCGTTGGCTGCAATCCGGATGTCGATGCATTCGATGACTGGTGGGAGCTGGCGCGCGCCGAGTTCGGTGGCGACGACTTCGGCGAGTTCTTCGATCCGCGCAAAGGTGTCTTTGCGCTCATCCTGCACAGTGCGAACGACCTCGAAGTGTCCGCGACCGTGACACACCTGTCATTGCAAGTCGTGGCCCCAATGCCGAACGGCAACTGACCGTTCCACATTCCCAGCCCCGTTCCGAGGACGTTTCATCCCCAGACGTTTAATGAACGCGCCCTGATCTTCGTCAGCTCCTACAATGGGCACCTCGCCTTCGTGCCCCTTGGGCGAGATAGGACCAAGCCGTCAAGCGACACGGAGATTCAATGCGAGGTCAATTCTTCGTGTCGCTTGACAGCGCTCTTAAACGAAGGGCGACCGATGGGTGGTGAAAAACGCGCAACGACGCGCATTTCTGCGTCAAATTGGGCACGGGCGCTTCCTACCTACACCACTCAATCACGCCATTCCTCACCCAAAAGTGGCAGGAGCATGCCCGATACTGGTGAATGGAGGGCGATACGGTAGGCCGACCCCAGAAGTCCGTTTCAACAGACCAGCGGGGCCGTCGATCAGGGTTAAGAGAGAGCGATATCTGCACGTCGCAACCTCCAGGGCAGCTCATGCAGGCCCACTTTTTGACTCCGCTGTCAACGACCAGCCACAGCTCGCCCGGCGGCACGGGATTCTTGCCCGGATGCTGAGCGACCGGTGAAACGAGCAGGTCGTAGCGCAGCCACCCGAGTCGGCGCAGCGCACGAGCGACAAGTCGCTTCATGGTTAGCCGATCACTTCGAGAAATGGATTGACATCGCCGCGCCCCCAGCTCGCCTGGCTGGCACAAACCGGGCAAGAAGCGACAGGCCGGCAGGTCATGGCCCGATCCTCCACCCGGTCGAAGCGGCGAATCCTGTTGTGGGTCATGCCCTGGGGGCCCCGGTAACTGGTCAGCCCCTGAATCAGTTCATCGACGGCCGCGCAGGCAGTAGCTGTGGTGAACGTGACTACGGCGGGCGCAGGGTCGCCGCCGCCGTCTACATAGGCTTCCGCCTTGCGCCGCTCGAACTCGGCCGGGTCACTGCGCCGAAGCCCCTCGGCCGCAGCGCGGCGCGGATCGACCACCCCTAGACACATGAGGCATGGATTGCCGGGGCGAATCGTCGACACACGCCCCGTCATGTCGTAGTCCGCGCCGCTGCGTGCCGCGCGCATGCGCAGGCCAACATCGATCAAGGGAATGCCGTAGTAGTGCGCCAGCCGATTCAGCGTCAGGCGTCCCTGATGGTCATCGGTACAGCCGAACACCACATCGCAGGAGCGTAGCAAGTCGCGTAGATCAGGATGGCCGACCCACTCCTTCTTGGTGGCGACTTGGGTGCCAAGGCCCGCCGCGCGAATCTCGCGTCCGAGGATGTCTACCTTGGCGAGGCCAGCGGCCACGTCTGCGGCGCGCGAGCCATGCACGCGGTTGAGGTTGGTCACATCAATGATGTCGTTGTCCACCAGTCCCAGAAAACCAACGCCCAGCCGCGCCAGAAGCATCGCGACAGCACTCCCCGTACCGCCGCAGCCCACGACACCGATCCGCAACCCTCGTACGATTGGATTGAACCCCCTGCCGAAGAGTGCGGCCTGCCGCGCCAGGAATTGATCTTCGTCGGCCGCGCCATCTGCGCGAGCGATTTTGATCTGGCCGCCTACCAGCGAGATCGATGAAGCCATGACCGTCTCGCCGGGGGCAATCCAGAGCCTGCCCGCAATAGCGCCTTCATGGCCGAACACGATGCTGGCCAGGCCGGAAACGCCCTTGTTGAACGTTGTTCGCGCAAGCTCCGCCTCGTTTCGATCATCCTGGTCGGAGAAGAATGCCGCCGCGTTCGGATGCGTGTGCACTAGGCCCGCGACCAGGCCGCGCTCCTTTGCACCGCCGAGAATATGCATGAAGCCACGGGTCGACCACGTGACGTGGACCGGGGAGGCCGAGACCATCTCATCGGCCGCGACGGGGACGACCTCGTGCGAGATCAGCCTGATGCGGGGTAGACCGGACCACGGGTCTGCGGAGATATCTGCCCTGCCGAACAGCACATAGGCGGACGCCTCAGACCCGTCGTTCCTTCGCAGCAGCGAGCGCAGGGCCGCCTCGTGCGGCTCCAGCAGGACAATGTCCAGAGCAGCCGGAGACATCACTTCGCCTCCGCTAGGGCGTGCTCAATCCGTTTGAGCATGGTGTGCAGGCCGTCGATGCCGGGCCGCCAGGCCGTGTTGTGGCGCGACCAGCGTTGCCAGTTGCGGCCTTGGAACGCGTGGGCCTGGTCGGCGCAGGTCGGATAGCGCCCCACGCTTTGCAGCGTCAGCCAAGGGTCGCAATAGAACATGTCCGGCGCGACATCAGGATAACCAGACGGCAGGAGGACGAGCACGTCGACTGCGCCGTGGTTGAACTTTCCGGCGGGCAGCGGCAGCTGCTTGAAGACAACGCCCGTGTGCGTGCCGTCGCTCACCATCTCGAAGATTACCCCGTGGCTGCTCAGATAGCGCTGGTCCGCTTCGGGCAGCGCGAGGAGCCCTTCCGTGGTGTCGCGGATCAGCGTGATGAAGCGCTCGATGCCCGGCTTGCTCAGGTCGATCAGGTCGCCGTCGCGGATCAGGGTGTCCTGGCCCCCGCCGCGCAATTCGAGATAGACGTCGTAGGTCTCCGGCGGGACGCCGGCGAGCGCCTTGAGCACGCGGCCGCTGATGCTGGGCTTGCCCCACTCCAGCTGCCGATCGTCGATCGTGAACTTGAACGCGCGGTCGGTCTGGAAGATGACGAAGCGCTCCGCGCCGCGGCCGCGCAGATCGTAGGTTTCGTCCAGACGCAGGTCCTCGAACTCGCCGGAGGTCAGGATCGCGTAGACGCTGTAGCCATCGCCCGGGCGGAAGCCGGCGGCCTGGAGGATCTGGCGCGCGGTCGGCACTGGATCCGTGAGATCGACGTGGCGCTCGTTGAGTTGGTCGTCCATGACGACAATCCGGTAGAACGCCGCCGGGCGCAGGCTGCGACCTTCGCGGATTGCGGCCGCGACATCCTCAACATCGGAGCGGTCATCGCCGCCGTGGGTTTGGGTTTGCATATTGATCACCTTTCTGGGGGAGCCATCGCCTGCGGGATTGCAGGTTTTCTGGTGCCCCTTACTCAATCAATCGCAAGACAAACCCACACCGGAAAGGCTGGTCAAAATTTCTCTTGCTCCCACGCCCCTCCAGGCAAATCTCCGCAAAGGTAGAAGCTCGGACAGCTCGGACAGCTGCGCGCCTCGGGCTTCGCGGGGAACTGCCCGGCCCGCATCTCCTGAAGGAAGGACTGCAGCTTCTTGCGCCTGGACTCCAGCTTGCGCGACGAGATTTCCATCGGCTGGATGGTTTCGCTGGTCAGGTAGGTCACCTCAACTTGCGCATGCGGGCCGTAGGCTTGAACGGCAGCAAGATGAAGCACCGTGTACTCGATGTCATCGAAGGCGTTCGAGCGCTGCTTGCCCGTCTTGACGCGCCGCACCGTGACGGATCCGCCGTCTCCATGGGCAACGCCATCGGGGCTGATCAGGATCTCGCCCTCCGCCCAACCCAACGAAATCGGAGGTGCCGGCGCGGATACTCCGCGGCTGCGGCTCTCGGTGAGAAACTCGACGAGCCGCTTGCCGATGCGCCGGTAGTCCTCCGCGTAGCCGTGCGCTGTCGCCCCCTTGTAGCGCCAAGCTTCCTCGAAGCGCGCCGCCAGCTCGTCGATCGTGGGACTCGTCGTCTCGTGCTCGCGCTTCAGCCACTCGAACACCTCGCTCACGACGTTGTGCATCTTCATGAACGCCGTTTCGGTTCGCCGACCACCGAGCTTCAGTACGTGCGTGTACAGAAAGCGGCGCGGGCAACGCTCGAAGAGGTTGACCTGGATGTCGGTCCATTGAGGGCGCCCTTGCCACGTGATGGACAGGGGCACGCCCGTTGCCGTCGGACCGGCCCGCAACGGCACGTGGGCAGGACGGGCAAGGAGTCGCTCGATCGGGGCTACGAATCTGGAAGGGCTGCGCGCACGCCCATCAGCCTGCCTCGCGTAGGCATACAACTGCAGCCTGTCGCGCGCCCGCGAGAGCGCCACGAAAAACAAGCTCTCTTCTTCCTCATCGTGGCCGGCTTTCACAGCCTCCATGCCAGTCAGCCCCTCCGAACCATGGATCAGACCGTCCGGTGGAAGACACCGTGGCGACACATTGTTGCGAGGCAAGCCGGAAGTCACCATGCCAGGCAGGTGAACGACCTCGAACTCCAACCCCTTGCTCCCATGGATGGTCATCAGGCGCACTGCGTCAATGTTCTCGGCGCTGCGAGGCAGCTGGCTCAGTCCACGATCTTCTGAGAGCAGCACTAGGCGCCGGATGCGATCAAGCAGCCGAAGCACTGGTACACCCTGCCCTCTTGGCTGCCGGCGACAGAAGTTCAGGAACTGCCAGATCGCCAGACCCTTCATGCGGCTTTGCGCATCACCAGTCCGATACAGCGTCTTCGCGACTTCGAGATCGTCGATCGTCCATCCAGCAAGCAACGCCCAGGGGTTCGTTGACGCGTTCACGCCCGCAAAGAGCGCGGACAGGCGAACAAGCGCCTCTCGACTGCCATCTGCGAGGCCGTCCACCTCGCCATGCATTGCCGACCATGCCAGCGAAGCTGGATTCGCCGCCCGCAGGTGCTTGACGAGCCGCATGACATCCTGTAGCGGCATTTGGTGCCGAGCCATGGTTGCCACCCGCACTATCGCGGCCGCTCGCGGGTCGGTTGCCAGCGACAGCAGGGCCAAGAGATCCTTGATTTCCGGCCTATCGAAAAGGCTGCCCAGGTGCAGCGCGGGAATGCCCCTGGCCTCGAGCCCTTCGGCAATGGCGTTCAGGCGCGCGTTGGATGCGCACAGCACCGCCTGAGCACCGTAGGCAATGCCCTGCTCGTGCAGGGCTGTGATCGACGCGGCGAGCGCGGAGATCTCGTCGTCAGCCGACTCCGCAACGCGAAGCTCTACCCGCTCGCCCTGGGTGCCGCGGTCAGCCTTCAACTTCAGCGGCAAAGCACCGGTGGATGCCTGCATCCCGCGCGCGAACTCGGTGAACACATCGACGATGCACTCGTCGGAGCGGTAGTTGATGCCCAGCTGGGCGGCCTGCGCGCCGGGAAAGTCCACCGCAAAGCGCGCGATGTTCGTCGAGGATGCGCCGCGGAAGCGGTAGATGGACTGGCGCGCATCGCCGACGACCCACAGGTTGCGGCCGTCACCGACGATGGCCTTCAGGAGCCGGACTGAGGCACGGTTAACGTCTTGGTACTCATCCACGAGGACATGCTGGTGACGAGCACGCAGTGCGTCCCTAACCTCGGCGCTCCCCTCCACAAGACGGACCGGCAGCGCAACCAGATCGCCGAAGTCCAGCAGCTGCTGGGAAGCCAGCAGCCGTTCGTACGCCTCGAAGAGCGTGGCCACCTCCAGGCACTTCTGCGCGCGAACCTTCGCGTCCTGGTCGGTGCCCGCCCGGACCGCCATGGACTGCGCGAGTGCGCGATAACCCGCAGCATCGATGACCTCATCCTTGGCGCGCGAGATCGCGCTCAGCATGTCGCTCAGATCAAGGGCCGGATCCCAGAGGTTGCGATAGTGCTTCAGGTCGAGCCGCGGAAACTCGTCCTCCATGAGCTCGATGGCCTCCATCCGGTCGATCAAGCGCGGGTCCGCCGGCAGTGCCAGTCGGTCGTGGAAGCGGCGAACGATGTCCAAACCGAAGGCGTGTAACGTTCCGATCCACATCGCTGCCGCCGCGACGGGATCGCTCGCGGCAATCCTCTCGCACAGTTCATTGGCCGCCTTGTTGGAGAAGGTGAGAACCAAGATCGTGGTGGGATCGACACCGTCCGCAAGCAGTCCTTCGATGCGGCGAACGAGCGTTCGTGTCTTGCCGGTACCCGGCCCTGCCTGCAACTGGAACGCCAGGCCACGATGTGCGGACGCCCGAATCTGGGTGGGGTCCGGGATAAGCGATGCTGCAACCGCATCAGAGTCAACGGGCTGATGCTCGTCGGCCAGCGGCAGCAATAGCGCGTCCAGCAGTTGTTGCTGCACGACGGCGAGCGGCGCGCCAAAGCGCGTCGCGATCATGACGGAGGTCAGCCCTTCATTGACATGCAACCCGCGCAGTAGAGGGCGCGGAAGCAGGTACTCTCGCGCGAAGAGGTCCATCTTGACTTCGCGCCGCTCTCGCGCTCCGTAGTCAAGTACGCGATCAACACCGACCGGCGCATCCTCCATCGAGCGATCGGGCTCGACGTCAACCGTCACCACGTCGAGCGTGCCACCTTCCAGTACGACATGGCCGAGCTCGTGTGCGATGAGAAAGGCACGTTCGAACTCCGATCCGCGATCCTCATAGAGGATGCTTCCTGCTTGGCTATCGAAAGTGGCTCGGCCTCCTTTGAGCTGCGAATCCCCCTCTTGCAGCGCGTATACGTCCAAGCCGCGACTCGTCACTTCCCGAAGCACAAACTCCAGGGGTCGAGTCGGATCGCCACCCGCCTCGACATTCGCCCGGTGCATGCGTTCTGCTTCCTGGCGCGTGGCCTCGGTGGCGTCCATCGCTTAGCCCGACAACGCCTTCAGTGTCGCCTGCTGTTCTGGCGTCAGCTGTGAAGTCGCGACGGCCTGGTCGAAGGTGATCTGTTCTCCCACGCTAGGCTTCACGCTGGATCGAAAAGCGTGTCCGGAGACCATGCCCGGTGGCCCCTGCAGATACGCTCCCACAGCGTGCGCCGTGGCGCCCAACTCTGAAGCAAGCTTCTCGACGAATCGGGCAGGAATGGTAGCGGCGCTGATGGCCCTATCTCGCACGCGCATCAGAAAGAGATTGCTGACATCCAGGCTCCGCGCGAGCGACTTGAAGCCGGTCTGATTGAGCTTGGCAAACGGGTTCGCGACCTCTGCGTTGGGCTGCTGGGCAGCCCGCTCAAACCGTTGCCAAGCCTTGGCCACCGCACTGTCCGACACCACGGTGGCCGACACATCGTCTGCAGGTGGCTCATGAAGCAGGTCGATCGAACAGTCGATCAGCGCAGTCGCATGCTGCGGGTATTCCCTGATGTAGCGCTCGAGCGTTTCCCGGCCATGACTAGGCTCCATCGAGAACGCCATCAGCACCGACTCCTCGTCCGCGGCGAAAGGCTTTGGAGTGCTCATGCATCCTCCTGAAGAGCTGCCCTGAGGGTCTTGCACGCACGGTCTCGGCGATTCCGTACGGTTCTTTCATCGCACTTCAGCATCTTGGCGATAGTCATGATGTTGGGGTCCTTCGAGTCGATCTGGAAGCCTTGTCGCAACAAGCCCACGACCCGTCTTTGATCGTCTGGTAACGCATCAATCGCAGCGTCCAACTCCAACCGGAAAGCCGGGTCGTCAATCTTTTCGGGGGCACCTCCAAGGAAGTCGGCCGCGGCGGCCTCAACCTCCAGAGAAATGTCCTGACCTTCATCGCCGTCCGTGGAGAGCGGTACGGTGACCACCGAGGTCGGACCGATCTGTCTCAGTACGGTCTTGCGGAACCGGGCCAAAGCCAGGTCGAACCTCACTTCAAAGAAGTCCAGCATGGCGAAGCGGCCGTTGCAGTCCTTGGCAATTCGCTCGGCAAGTCGGCCTATGATCTCTTCGCGTATGCTTTGAGCCCCGGCCATGCGGGAGTCCGAGATCGTTGAACAGAGGGACTGCCCGACTCGCTTCATGAGCAGTTCGAAGATCTGCTTGAACTCGCTCTGGGCACCGACAGCCCAGGCGCGACGCAGAAAATGTGTCAGCGCTTCCGATGGAACATAGCCCTTGCTCTTCCTCGACGTGATGGCGAAAACCTGCAGGCGCGCCACGGCATCAACCGACTCCAACCTTGCCAGGCAGGCCTCAATCTCCGGCGGTCGCGTGAAGGGCGCCCCGTGTTTGTCTTTGCTCTTCAACGGTTCCGGCATCGGTCTCTTCCTACGTGGTCCTGGCTACATCACGGCTTGCTTCTTGGATCCCGCTAAGATCATCGAATGCGGATTGGCAGCGACACCTGCGGCCGAATCGGCACCAGCGTCTTGGCGTATGCACGCAGGATGTCGTTGTAGAGATCGGCGTGCTTCGGTGCTTCGACTGAAAGGATCAGCGCGTAGCGGATCTTCTCGGGGCCAGTGGCCCGGCCACCACCATCGCGAGCGTTGTAATGGATGTCGAACACAGGGTTCTTGAGACTGGAACCACGAAAGGTCTTGGCACCGTGCAGCACGGTCTCCCACTTGCCCTGATCCGATCTGCGCTCTTGCTCGGTGGCAAACTTCTTCAAGTCGAAGAAGCCCTTGGTGTCCGCGTTGCTCTTGCCATCCTTGATCTTTTCGTCGTTGGGCCGGAAGACGACTTCGAGGCCGGCCTTCGTGTAGGCCGCAGCATCCTGTGGATCGGTGGGCGACGCATAGCAGAAAGTGGCTTTCAGGCGGACATTGCCCGTCAGTCCTTCCTTGGGCAGCGGTAGGCCGGCGCGCAGGTATTTGCTGGGTTTAAGCTCCCCCTGATAGACCACGCGGGCCACGCCATCCGGACACGTGATGATGTCGAGGGTGTCCTCGGGAATCTTGCCCCAACCCACTTCAATCGGGTCATGTTCGCCGGGATCGGCTGCATGGACCAGCAAGGCCTTGATGGCGAGCGGCGTCAGATTGCCGCCCAGGATTGCACGGATGCCGACCGCACTGCGCAACAGGTATGGCGCCGCGAAGCTGGTACCCAGTTGCGGCGTCAGGGCCGGCTTCGCATTCGGCGCCAGGACGTGAAAGTACTTGGCCGCCGGGTTGCCGCCGAAGGCCATCAGGTCCGGCTTGACGACGCCGGGGCTGCGACCCGGCCCGATTGCGCTGTAGGGTGCGCGGGCCCAGCCCGCACCGGTGTCGTCGGCCGCGCCGACCGAGAGTGCATTCACGCAGTCCGACGGAACCTGCACCCGGTTGTAACCGAGTTCGCGGTCGCGTTCACCGTTGTTGCCCACGGCCACGGTCATGAGCGTGTCGCCGTCGCTGAGAAGTTCGTCGATGACGGATGTCCAGGCATGAACCTCCTGATCCTCCACTTCAAGGTCCGGCCCCAGGCTCAGGTTGATGAACTCGTAAGACCGCGACAACAGGACCTGTTCGATGAAACCGAGCGTGCGATATAGCTCCAACGGGTCTTCACCTCCCGATTCCTGGTCAAGCACACGCAAATGGTCCACCGGAGCGAAAGGCCTGCCTGCCGTTCCATTGGGCTGGATCGGGCCGAACAGAACGGCCGATGTCACGCCCAAGCCGTGTTCCGGACCATCCGGGTCATCCTCAGCATCTTCGTCGAGCTTGCGATACGAGCGCAGCCAGGGACCGATCGGATGGTGCTTGGGCAGGCCGCCGTCCAGGATAGCGACGCGAGGCTCGGACGACAGCGCCTGCTCGGCGGGAAGGTTGCATCCCACCGACGGTCCGCCGCTGCGTTGCAATGGGCGAATGCCGCGTAGCTTGGGCACCGGTCGGATGACCCGGACAAAGGTGAAGCTAGCCAGCTTCTCAACATTACGCGGCTTGCCTTCGATCGGTACGAACCACAGGTTGCCAGCGACGAAGTCGACTTCACTGTGGACCTTGACGTCCTCCCGCTTTGCGAATTTCACAAAGGCCTTTTGGATCAGGCCCGGGTCTTCGTCGGGCAACAGATGTAGGCCCACCTCGAAGAAGCGATCCTTCGGTCCGCCGAGGCTCACGATGCGCTCCGCTGGTGCGAAGGCTGCGAACTGTTCGATGTGGACAAGGTCGTCGCCCTCGTCGGACTGCGCGTCGATGGTTTCTGTCCACTGCGAAAGGTTGCGGAACGCCTGACGCTTGCCGGCAACGAACAGCTCGGTGGTCGTGGTCTCCTGCGGCTCGCCCTTGCGGGTCCACGCCTTTGGCTTGACCTTGACAGTGCGGCTGCCGATGGATTCCAGGCCCGTGCTGCGCAACAGGCCCGTGGGGAAGTAGGAGCGAGCAATGAAGCTGGGATTCATCATCAGCCGGGCCACCGCGAAATCGCCCGGACAGGCGTCGGCCGGCAGCTCATCCAGCGCCTGGGCGGCACTGCGGAACTGAGGAATCAATAGCTCCCGCGCTTGCGCGAAGGTGTAGACCTCGGCCTTGCCGGGCTTGCGCCTTGGACCAACGATGTCGTGCGTCAGAAGTTCGCCACGCCCGATCAGGAAATTGGTTTGGTTCATGCGTCAGCCTTTTCTTCGGGGCGCAGTCTTTCCTGCTGCGGGCGACTCCGCGGTGTACTTGCGGATCGTGTCCCGGCTCACTCCCGTGATGCCGGAAATAGCGTGCTGGGACAGACGGGTCTGCTTGGCCAGCATCACGGCCAAGTCGATCCGTCCCTGTCTGTCGAGGGCCAAGGCGCGTGCCTTCATGAAGTCCTCGACCAGATCGGCATCGGTCGTCGTGCCCAGAGCCACGGCGCGCCGGAAGCGTTGCACATCGCGCTCGATGTCGCTGAACGAGTGCCCGGCGAATGCAAACGCCAGGATTTCAATCCAACGGGCAAAGAGGGCGTAGTCCGGCCCCAGGAAACGCTTGATGGCTTCCTTGACAGCTTGCTCATCGGGCGTCTTGAACTGAACCACTAGGTCGAAGCGGCGCCACAGCGCCGGATCGATCAGTTCCGGGTGGTTGGTGGCGGCCAGCAGCACGCTGCTGGCAGGCCATTCGTCGACTTCCTGCAGAATCACCGTGACCAAGCGCTTGAGTTCGCCCACATCGGTGTCGTCGCTGCGCCGCTTGGCAATAGCGTCGATCTCGTCCAGCAGCAGCACGCAAGGCTCGCGCTTAGCGAAGTCGATGGCTGCCCGTAGGTTGGTACCGCTTTTCCCCAGCAGGCTGCTCATCACGGCGGTCAGATCGAGCACGTACAGCGGCACCTTCAACTGCGCGGCCAGCCAGCGGGCTGTGAGCGTCTTGCCGACCCCCGGCGGCCCTACAAAGATGGCCGAGCGGGTGGGCGTTAACCCCATGGCAAGCAGTCGGTCGCTCTGCCAGCGCTCCGCGATGAGTTGCCCCAAGATATCTTCGACGTCACCAGACAGCAGTGGCGCACCCTTCGTCTGCTCGACCTTGAACTCCTTCAGGAGCGAGAGGCGGGACTCGTCGTCGACCGGCATGGCTTGAGCAGCCGCGCGCGGGGGCGGCAGTTTGCGCATGGGAGAGATGCTGCGCGCCGGCTTCGACCTCAAGTACAGATCAAGCTGCTCAGCCAGATCGGGCGCCGTGCCACGGTACTTGCGGATCAGTCGGGCTGCGAACAGGCGCACGTCTTCCGTCTGCTCGGCCAGAGCCAGACGAACCACTTGGACTAAATCTGATTGCTCTTCCTTCATTTCGTCCAACATTTAACTATATCATTGATTTATATATAAACATTACGATATACAACCGGACTATATAAATTATCTCACAGATCAACAGGAAGCTGGAGAGTGAAATGGACGCAGGAGGGCTATGGCGCCTTGCCTGTTGCCCGGCCGGGCGGGACCGCGCTTTACGTGCGGAGCACGTCGCGACTCCGTAGGCACTGAAGATGCTGCCCTGGCGGCATCGCGCTATCTCATCTGGCGGAGCCTTTCAGCCCGAAGCAGCCGGAACTGCCGCTTCTAGCCGGCCACAGAAAAGACAACGAGTCGCCATCCCCGCGTCAGGACGCTTCATCACGGAACCTCCACCAATGCGGGCGTTGACGAATACCAATATCCGCTCTCGCGGGAGCCATGTTGGTGCCACGCTTCCCACCGTGTTCCGCTGACTTCCGTCAGCAGCATGCCCAGGTAGCCGCGATCATCAAGGCTACGACGCGGTTCCGACCGCGTTGATCACGCCCGTTCGCATCGGCATCCACGCGCGAACGCCCATCGATTTTCGATGGTGATGCCACCAAGCTGCTCCATCAACCCACGCGGGGGTTCCACACCTTCCCCGCCTGGGTCGGGTGTGTCTCCGCCTCTTTGTTCTCCAGGAGATTCACCATGACCACGTCCACCGAAAAGTCCTACTTCGATCTGCACATCACCGGCCTCGGGTATCTCAATCGCATCCGCGAAGTGAAGCCCAAGAAAGGTGATGTGTTCCTGGCCTGCGACATCGCAGCCCTGAACGGTCCCAGCGATGACGTCTCGTACGTGCGTTTCGATACGCGCGTATCAGGCTCGGAAGCGCAGCACCTGGTTCATCGCTGCATCGATGCCGTCGAGGCCGAGAAGAAAGTGATGATCGGATTCCGTCTGGGCGACCTGTGGACCGACACCTTCACCTACTCCAAGGGGAAGCGTGCCGGCGAGCAGGGTGTGAGCCTCAAGGCCCGCCTGCTGTTCATCAGTTGGATCAAGGTCGACGGCAAGCTCGTCTACAAGGCCGAGCCGAAGCCGACCGATGGCGACGGGCGCGACGCGGAAGTCCCTGTGACGTCCGACGCACCGGTCGCGCAACAGGCCTCGGCACAGGAGCCTTCCAAGTCCGTTGAAGAAGCTCCCGGCGACGCCGACGCCCCCGCATTGGCTACCGCCGAGTCGTTCTGATCCGCAAGGCCCTGCGCCCCGGGGCCTTGCCTTCTCATCGTCAGCAGGAGACCTTCATGATCACCCTCCCCGGCCAACTGGCCATCAAGACCATTCACGGCAGGAACGGCCACTTCAACGTTGGCCGCCTGGCGACTTCCATCGGCGAATTCGTCGTGAAGAACGCCGAACTCGATCAGTACGCCGAGGGCAAGTACGACGGTGATTTCGTCATCGCCGAGATTCGCCCCTCCACCTATAACGCCAGCGGCCGCATGGTCATCGAGATTCGCGCCCTCCTGGGCGGAATGACCCTGTCCAACATTGATGCCCTGAGCCGCGACGACGCTCGCAGGCTGAGTCCACAGGAAGTCGATCCAATCGACGAGGAAGCGCAGGCGCCTGGGCCGGCCGGCCCCAAGGCCAAGCCCAAGGCGAAGTCGCACAACCCGCGCGATCCTCTGGTCGATACCACGCCGTTCGGCAGCGAGCCCAGCACCGCATTCCCCGAGGCCTCGGCCGACGCAGACGATGCGACGCTGTTCGGCGCGCTCTGGCCGCTGGGCGATGTCGTCAAGCTCGACGCCACCGTTGATCGCCGCGACCTGCGTCAGCAGCGCGACCGTCTCGGTGCGCTGGGCTACGAGTTCGCTCCGCTGTCCCAGGACTGGCATCTCGCCAAGCCCTGATTCCAACCGCCGCGGCAGCGGCGTTCCACCACCCGCCGGGGTTCCTCCCCGGTGGGGCGGGACTCCGGTCTCTCATCCAAGGAGATCGTCATGCAGCTCGCATCCCGCTTCGCTTCTCGCTCCCCAGTGCTGCGTTCGAGTCATCCGCTGTCCGATGACCAGATTCGCACCGTCGCACCCTCCATCTTCGCGGACACCCCGCACGATAGCCGCTCCGAGCGGTACAGCTACATCCCCACCGCGGCTGTGCTGACCGAACTGCGCAAGGAAGGCTTCCAGCCGTTCATGGTGTGCCAGACGCGCGTGCGCCAGGAGGACCGCCGCGACTACACCAAGCACATGCTGCGCCTTCGCCACGCGAGCCAGATCAACGGCGCCGAGGCCAACGAGATCATCCTGCTCAACTCGCACGATGGCACCAGCAGCTACCAGATGCTGGCGGGCATGTTCCGCTTCGTCTGCCAGAACGGCCTGGTGTGCGGCGACACGTTCGCCGACGTGCGCGTGCCTCACAAGGGTAACGTCACCGATCACGTGATCGACGGCGCCTACGAGGTACTGCATGGCTTCGAGAAGGTGCAGGACTCGCGCGACGCCATGCGTACCATCACGCTCGATGACGGCGAGGCCGAGGTCTTCGCCAGATCGGCCCTGATCCTCAAGTACGACGGGCCTGGCAAGGTCCAGCCGATCACGGAGAGCCAGGTCCTGCGTCCCCGTCGCTTCGACGATAACGATCGGGATTTGTGGTCCACGTTCAACCGGGTCCAGGAAAACCTCGTCAAAGGCGGCCTGACCGGCCGAAGTGCCAACGGGCGCCAGCAGCGCACGCGCCCCGTTCAGGGCATCGACCAGAATGTCCGGCTCAACCGGGCACTCTGGCT
>JAUSOD010000103.1 GCA_030656215.1 Azoarcus sp. | reverse complement strand
GGCTTTGGCGATGGAAGTGCGCATGATGGATCTCCTGATTGGGTGTGGTACGAACTTGGGGTTTGGCTACCAGATGAAGGCTTGCTTGTTTGCCCCATCTGACCCTGAGTCGCACCATCTTGCTGATCCGGTTCAAGAAATTTTCAGGTTTTTTTCAACCCGCCCCGGGGTGGTGTTCGATCCGGTCTGGTGTAGTGCTAACCACTAGCGCCGAGGTGTGATGTATTGCCGCGGGGTGGCGGCGACGTGGCGTTTGAACTGGCGCTGGAAATGAGCCTGGTCGGCAAAGCCGGCGGCGAGTGCGACGTCGGCGATCGGGCGTCCGAGCTTGAGTTCGGTCTGCGCGTAGCGGATGCGGCGGTTGATGAGCCAGGCGTGCGGGGTCATGCCGTAGCGGGTCTTGAATGCCCGGATCAGGTAGGAGGGCGACAGCCCGGATGCGGCGCAGATGTCGTCGAGTTGCAGCGCGCCGGTGCAGTGGGCGTCGATGAAGTCGGCGGCGCGGTCGAGCCGGTGGTTCGGCGGCTGGTCGCGATCGTCGCTGACTGGATCGAGCCGGCGGCAAAGCGTGTCGAAGTAATCGACCGCTGCGCTTTCCATGCACAGCACGTCGCTGTCGGGATCGGCAAGGGTGTCGAACAGGGTGTTCAGCCCGCGGTAGAGGCCGGCGTCGGTGCTCACGATCGTGGCCAGCGGGCGAAAGTCGCGCGCATCGGCGCCCTCGTGCCCGTGCTGCCGGCGCGCGAGCCAGGCTACATCCACGTAGAACATGCGGTACGACCAGGCGAGATCTGCGTTCGGGTTGCAGGCGTGCACGTCCTCCGGGTTTATCAGCACGACCGTTCCCGCGCGGATGTTCGCCTGTCGCCCCTGGTTCCAGTAGATCGACTCGCCGCCGGTGACGACGCCCACCGAGAAGGTTGGGTGGGCATGGCGGTCGTAGCAGACCTTGCGGCCGTCATCGACCGCGCGCGCCTCGATGAAGGGCAGCGCCGGGTCGCGCCAGAAGAGATGGGTGTCGGGCTGTCTTTGGGTCATGGGCGGTTCGGGTTCCCAAGGGTCAGGCATTGTGCGACCGCTGGCGCGAAATGTGTCAAGGGCAAGCGGCTTTTTCCCCGCTATGGTTTACGGCGAGCTAGCGACACATGCGGTACAGGCCCATGTCGACATGAAAGTGATCGCGATGGGCGGCGTTGTAGTCGGGGCCGAGCGTGCTGTTGAAGCTGGCGCAGGCGCCTTCGTGCACCTGGCGCAGGAAGCGGGCTTCGTCGCCGTCCGTCGTCCAGTCGCGCAACACGCTGATGCGCTGGCCATCGCGCAGGCGGAATCCGACGATATCCAGCGCATTGGCCGACGCATGCTGGCTGCGCCGTTGGCTGCCCGCGACGTTCCGGCAGGCAAAGCTGCCGACATGCTCGACCAGCGTCACCGGCTGTCCGAAAACCGCTTGTGCGGCGGGTTGCAGGTGGTGTCGCTCGAACAGCGCAAAGGCCGCCGCGAGCGGGCAGGTGGCGACAAAGCTGCTGTTGAATTTAAGTTCGGAGGCCTGCACCCGCAGGACGTTCTCCAGCGGACAGTCGGCATCCGCGCTGCTGTCGGGCAGGGGGAGATAGCGCAGTGGAGAGGTGTCCAGGGCTTGCCGACACAGCGCCGGATCGTCTTGCAGGCGCCAGAGCTTGAACGAGGTCAGCAGGTTCGGCGTTTCCGTGATATCGAGTGGCGCCCAGGGGTTCCAGCGCGGCGGCACGTCGAGCCATTGCCGGTAGACGGCCACGGGAAGCGCAAGCAGGGCAAATACCATCATCAACAGTAGCGAGCGGCGCAAGCCATCCTCCGGTCAAAGTCGAGGCGCAGCACAGCCGCCACAAGCTTGACCGGTGCAACGGGGTTCGGTTCAGCGCGGGCGTGGGGCACACCCGACCGTTTCGGGCTGCGCGCCCCCTTAAGGGCGGTCTTGCCAACGCCCCCGGCTTGGCCGATGCTTGAATGGCGAGACCGTGTCGATGCCCCGGGTGTCGGTTGGACGAGAGACAGCAGGAGGCCGTGATGGAGATGAAACGCGTCAGTTCGGGTAGGTTGCGCGCGGTTGGATACGATCGGCAGGCACGCAGCCTGCGGGTCGAACTCGACGATGGCAGCGCGATCGAGTATGCGGGGGTCGGCGAAGAGATCTGGCGTCGGCTGTCGGGTTCCAGCGCGGCGTGGAGTTTTTACCGCGACAACATCGAAGAGGAATTCTCCTGCCGTCGGGTCGCCGTGAACCCGACGGAGAAATCGAATCCGCTTGATGAGCTGTTCAAGAAATAGCGTTCGGCAGGTTTCAGGGTCGAGGGAAACGCTTCGGCTCGCCGCAGCCTTGTGATCGGAAACCACGAATCGGAACGACCGTCCGCCATGTCCCGCATCTTCCTCAGCCACTCCAGCGTCGACGAACGCGAGGCGGTCGCCCTGAAGCAGTGGCTCGCCGACAACGGCTGGAATGATGTCTTCCTCGACATCGATCCGCAACGTGGCCTGGCGGCAGGGGAGCGCTGGCAGGACGCGCTGCGGCAGGCGGCGGATCGCTGCGAGGCGGTGGTGTTCGTCGTCTCCCCGGCGTGGGCCAAGTCCAAGTGGTGTCTGGCGGAGTTCCTGCTCGCCAAGAGCCTGAACAAGCGCGTGGTCGGTGTGGTGCTCAAGGAGGTGGCGTTCGGCGAGTTGCCTGCCGAGATGACGGCGGAGTGGCAGCTATGCCCGCTCGTGGGTTCCGGCAGCACCGAAACGGTCCGGTTCATCTATCGCGAAGCCGAGGACCGCATCGACTTTCTGGCCAACGGCCTGTTCCGGCTGCGCGACGGCCTGCGTCGCGCCGGGCTGGAGGCGGGCTTCTTTCCCTGGCCGCCGGTGGACGATCCGCAGCGTGTCCCCTACCGTGGCCTGGAGCCGCTGGAGCCCTGCGACGCGGCGGTGTTCTTTGGCCGCGACGTGGAGATTCTGCGCGGGCTCGACGTCCTGCGCGGCATGCGCGCGAGCCTCGACAAGCGGCTGTTCGTCATTCTGGGCGCTTCCGGCGCGGGCAAGTCGTCGTTCCTGCGTGCCGGATTGCTGCCCCGCCTGGCCCGCGACGATCGGCATTTCCTGACGCTGGCGCCGGTGCGGCCCGGACGGGCGCCGCTGACCGGCGAGCGCGGCCTGGCGCAGGCACTGCGACGGGCGCAGGTGGCATTGAACCTGCCCGCCACTGCGCCGGGGCACTTTCGGGCGCGGCTGTGCAGCGAGCAGGGACCTGCAGAGCTGGCGGCCTTGTTGCGGCAGTTGCAGGACGCCGCGGCCGTGCGCCTGCTCCATCCTGCCGACGGCGCCCCGCCGCCCACGCTGGTGCTGCCGGTGGATCAGGCAGAGGAACTCTTCAGCGCCGACGCGGGGGACGAGGCCCGGATCTTCCTGCAGCTGGTGGGTAGCGTGCTGGGCGCGACCGGGCCGGGTGTGGAAGGCTTGGCGCCGGTGCCGATGATCGTCGCTTTCACCATTCGCTCCGACCGCTACGAGCCGCTGCAGGCTGCCCCCCAACTGGCGGGCCTGCAGAGTGTGGTGTTCGATGATCTCAAGCCGATGCCTTCCACCCGTTTCCGCGAGGTCATCACCGGCCCCGCGCGGCGTGCCACCGAGGCCGGTGAGCCGCTGACGGTGGAGCCGGCCTTGGTGGACCAGCTGGTCGAGGAATGTACCCAGGGGGCCGACACCCTTCCGCTGCTGGGCCTGACCCTGGCCCGGCTGTACCGCGACTGGAGCAGCGACGGTGCGCTGCGGGTGGAGGACTACCGCGTCATGGGCGGGCTGGCGAGTGTGGTCAAGACCGAGGTCGAGTCCGTGCTGGCGGCCGACCCGGCACAGCGCAAGCGGCAGCTCGAACTGCTCCAAGCCGCCTTCGTGCCCTGGCTCGCCGCCATCAACCCGCAGAATGACCAGCCCATGCGCCGTGCGGCGCGGCTGGCGGACCTGCCGCCGGACAGCCACGAATTGATCCAGGCGCTGGTGGACAGGCGGCTGTTGCTCACCGACCAGCGCGACGGTGAGCCGGTGGTGGAGGTTGCCCATGAGGCGCTGCTGCGCCAGTGGGACGTACTCTCGGGCTGGCTGGCGACCGAGCGCGAATATCTCAAGGATGCCGACGTGCTGGAGCGTGCGGCGCAGGCATGGGAGAAGATCGGGCGGAAGGATGCCTGGCTGATGGCGGCAGAACGCCTGGGGATTGCCGAAGATCTGGCGGCCAGGCGTGGATTCACCCGAAAACTGGAGGGCTGCCAGGTGTTCCTGCAGGCGTCGCGAGCGCGCGAGGATGCGCGGCGGGCGGAAGAGGAGCAACGTCGGCAGGAGGAGTTGGAAACCGCCCGCCGGATTGCGACGGAGCAGGAAAAGCGCGCGGAAGTCGAGGTGCAGGCCAGGAAGGATGCGGAGGCCGCGGCACGGCGGCTGCGTGCGTGGCGGCGGAAGCTGATCGTGGTGGCGACCGTCGCCCTGGTGGTTGCGGGGGTCGCCTTGTGGATGTGGGACGAAGCCACCAGGGCCGAGCAGCGGGCGACGGAATCGTCGGTGCGGGCCAATGCGCTGCGGCTGGCGGCGGAGGCCAGGGCCATGCTGGCGGGCGCCCTCGACGGAGGTGACGAGCGCGCGCTGCTGCAGTTGCTGGCAGGCGCCCGCAGCTCGCCAGGCGCGGTGGACCGGGAGATCCTCGATGTGCTCAAGGGACGCGAGCTCCTGAAGCTTCGCACGGTGGGCATCAATGAAGCGCCTCGTGCCGTCGCCTTCGCTCCAGACGGCAGCCGCGTCGTCGCTGGCGGCAATGACGGCACGGTGGAGGTGTGGGACACGCACAGCGGCCGCTCGCTGGCCTTCGAGGGCGAAGTCCATCATGGTCCGGTGAACGTGGTGGCGTTCAGCGCGGAAGGCAGCCGCTTCGTTACCGGCGGCAGCGACAAGCGGCTGATGCTGTGGGAGGCCGCAACCGGCCGGCGCATCGGCGAGCCGCTCGAAGGGCACGACGGCGCCATCAACAGTGTGGCCTTCAGTCCCGATGGCGGACGCATCGCCTCCGGCAGCGACGACAGGACGCTGAGGCTGTGGGACGCCACCAGCGGGCGGGCCATCGGCGGCCCGTTCGGCAAGCATGAGGCCGCGGTGTTGGGCGTCGCCTTCCCCGATGCCGATCACGTCCTCGCCGGCTGTGCCGACGCCACCGTGCGCAAGTGGGACGTCGCGACTGGCCAGGCGGCCGCGTGGCCACTTCAGGGGCTGTACTCGACCAGGGTACGAAGTCTGGCCTTCAACGCCGAAGGCAACAAGGTGGCGGCCGGCACCGACGAAGGGGCGCTGCTGGTGTGGGACGCATCCACCACCGGGGAGCTCTTGCTGAATCCGGTCAAGGGCCACCAGGGTGAGGTGCGCAGCGTGGCCTTCAGCGGCGACGGCAGCCGTATCGTTTCAGGCGGCGATGACCGGACGGTGCGAGTGTGGGATGCCGGCAGCGGCAATCCGGTGGGCGTGGCGCTGGAAGGTCACGGTAACCCGGTACTTGGCGTGGCCATCAGCGGCGACGGCGGCCGGGTCGTCTCCAGCGCCAACGGCGAGCCCTTGCGTCTGTGGGATACGCGGGTGGCCCAGCCGCTGGCCACACCCCTCGGGGGCCTGGACCACCAGGTGTCGAGCGTGGCCTTCAGTCCGGACGGCAGCCGGGTCGTCGCCGGTAATCTGCGCAACGGCCTGAGGATGTGGGACGCGACGACCGGTCAGCCGCAGGACGACAAGCCGTTCAGGGGACATATGTACTGGGTGTCGAGCGTCGCCTTCAGCGCCGACGGCAAGCGCATCGCTTCCGCCAGCCACGACGGCACCTTGCGCCTGTGGGATGCCGAGTCTGGTACACCGCTCGGCGCGCCGCTGGGCACGCAGGGCGGCCCGCACATGACGAGCGTGGCCTTCAGCCCTGACGCCAGCCGCATCGTTTCGGGTAGCGGGGACAACACCCTGCGGCTGTGGAATGCGAGCACCGGCGAGGCCCTGGGTGCGCCACTGCGGGGACACCAGCAGGAGGTCGCGAGCGTGGTCTTCAGCCCGGACGGCGCCCGCATCGTCTCGGGCAGCCGCGACAAGACGCTGCGGCTGTGGAATGCGGAAAGCGGACAGCCCATCGGCCAGCCACTCATGGGACACGAAGGCGCGGTGAGCTCGGTGGCCTTCAGTCCCGATGGCAGCCGCATCGTCTCCGGCAGCTCGGACACCACGCTCCGGCTGTGGAATGCAGCCAGCGGCGGCGCGATCGGCGGCCCCCTCGAAGGGCACCGGGGACCGGTGTCGAGCGTCGCCTTCAGTGCCGACGGCCGCTACCTCGTTTCCGCCAGCGGTGGCCCGCTTGGCATCGCTTTGCCTTCGCTGAGCCTCGAGATCGATACGGCCCTGCGGCTGTGGGATGCCCGGACCGGCCGGCCGCTGGGCGCGCCGCTGCAGGGCCACACCGACGAGGTGTGGGGCGTCGCGTTCAGCCGCGATGGCAGGCGCATCGTATCCGTCGGCCGCAGCGGAACGCCCTACCTGTGGCCCGCTCCCGATGCATGGCCCGACGCGCTGTGCGCCCGGGTCCCGCGCAATCTGAGCCGCAAGGAATGGCGCGAGTGGATCTCGCCGCAGATCGATTACCAATGTCAGTGCCCCGGTCTGCCGATCCCGCCTGACGACCCGAAGTCCGCGGTCGCAACGGAACTTTGCCCGGGCAAACCGGTAGAGTCGTCGCTCGCCCCGGGCCGTCCCGGCGGCTGAGCGCGGAAGGCCCTGCGAGCGCACCGGCACTGCCCATCCGGACGCGCGCCCACGTCGTTAGCCTGGCGCGACTCCGCGATGGGCGCAGAAACAGCATTGAGACAGACAGCTATTTTCTTTTTTCGCCGTACATGCCGGTATCGGCGTGCCCGAGCAGCGCGTCGGGGTCGCGGCCGTGGTCGGGGAACAAGCTGGTGCCGATACTGACGGAGATGGTCGCCATTTGCGTACCCAGCGGATAAGGCTCGCGCAGGATCTGATGGATCTTGTCGGCGATGGCATTTACGTCGTGTTGCTGGCTCGGTCCCTCGAGCAGCACGACAAATTCGTCGCCGCCCATTCGCGCTATCGTGTCCTCCTCGCGCACGGTGTCGGTCAGGCGCCGGGCGACCTCTACCAGGACTGCGTCGCCGGCAGCGTGCCCCATCGTGTCATTGACTTCCTTGAAGCGATTCAAATCCAGGAACAACAGGGCAAAGCTTTCATTTCTGCGTTGCGCACGGGCAATTGCCTGGTTCAGACGGCTATTCAACAGGCTGCGGTTGGGCAGCCCGGTGAGCGCATCGTGATCAGCGGCGTAGGCCAGTTGTTCCTCTTTCAGCAGTGTTTCGGTTACGTCGTGCAAAATCGAAACGGCGCCCACCACCTCGTGGTGGTAGTCGAAAAGTGGGGTTGCCAGCTCTTCGATGACCCGCCGATGGCCGTCCGGCTGGACCATGGCCGTCTGTTTTGTAACCGGACTGCCGGTGCGTAGCGTGTCCTCCATGGCCGTGCTCGTGCGGTGGTGCAGATGCCGATCGAAGTGCTCGAACACCTCACTTGCTGGACGACCCTGCGCGCTGCTGGAGCTGCGGCCGCAAAGTGTTTCGGCAACCGGATTCAGGTATTCGATACAGCCGTCGGCGCTGATCAAGGCAACGCCCTCGCCGATCGAGCTCAGGACCGTAAGGAGCCGATCCTTCTCCAGCAACAGGGCTTGTTCGGCACGCTCGCGCCGCCGGTTCTCCTCTTCCAGTTCGCGCTTGTCGAAGCGCAAGATCAAGGAGGTCCGAACCGATCGATGGAAATTCAATGCGGAAACGAACGTGCTGACAAGGAAGATCAAAGTCATGATGCCCATGACGATGTGCAGTGTGGTGCCAAGGGTGAGGTAGCGCATCGCCAGCGGTAGCAGCGCTGGCAACAGGAAGGCCAGGCAGCACTCCATCCTGAATGCCAGGACCGTGACACTGCCGGCGGACATACCGGCGAGGACAAAGGCGACGAATACCTCATGCGCGACAGAGTCGCTCGGAATCATGACGTAGGCTGTTGCCCCCCAGACGATGCCGGCGAGGGCGGCACCTGCCAGGTACGCGTGACTCCATCGCTGCGCTGCGTCGGGATGCGGACGGAGGCGGGCATAGCGCCGGACGAACCAAGTGCGTAACGCCGTCACCGCGACAAGCGCTCCATACCAGGCAAGCGCGGTGTGAGGGGCGACATGGGCAGCCTGAACAAGTGCCAGGATTGCGCCATTGAGCAGTGTGACGGAATAGGCCAGTGGCGCATTCCTGTAGAGCAGGGCTACTTGTTCAGCGTACAGCTGAACAGCGTATCTGCCTTCAACGCCGTTTCCTCCATGGCCGTCCCGCATGACCGCTCCTGGTCGCAGTTCGCAGTAACCGGACACATCAGGCATCAAGCGCGATGATCGACGCACGCAGGTGGAGTCTCGGTCCAATATTCCAATTTAGGCCAGGTTTGCGCAGAAAGCTGCCGAACAACGCGGGTACGAACGTCCGACAGGAATCGCTCGTCCGCGCCCGGTCGGTCTACCAGGCTGGTCGGCTCCTTGCCGTCCGGTCTACCGGTCCTTGGTGCTCCCCGCGAACGCCTGGATGTTGCGGGTTGGGCCGGACACGATCAACAAGTCTCCGGGCAGGACTCGGGAGCTGGGAGTCGCGTGTTGAAAATCCTCTTTGGCACGCTTGATCCCGACCACCGTCACACCAAAGGTCTCTCGCACACCCGATTCGGTAAGCGTGCGATTGTGTGTTGGCACCGGTGCGTGAATCTTGGCGATGGCAAAGCCATCGTCAAACTCGATGAAGTCCATCATCCGGCCGGTGATGAGGTGTGCGACCCGCTCGCCCATGTCGGCTTCGGGATAGACCACGTGATGGGCGCCGATACGTTGGGCGATCTGCCCGTGTTCCGCGGTCATCGCCTTGACCCAGATGTCCTTGATGCCTAGTTCGGTGAGCGCCATGATGGTCATCAGGCTCGCGGCAAGGTCGGTACCGATGCCAACGATGGCGTGGGCAAAATCGGCAACGCCCATCTGTCGTATGACGTTAACATTGGTCGAGTCGGCCTGAACCGCGTGCGTCAGCAGGTCCGCCCACTCCTGGACCGGCTCTGCGTCGCGGTCGATCCCCATGACGTCGTGCCCCAGGCGCATGAGGGACTGTGCGACCGAGCTGCCGAATCGCCCCAGTCCGATGACCACCACACTGTCGCCTTTCGAAAAGGCGAACTGCTCCGTAAATAATCTACCCAACAATTGGATGCTCCTCAGGATAGCGGAAGGGCATACGCCGCTCGCCCAATACCAGCGACGCTGCAAGCGTAATGGTGCCGACCCGGCCGATGTACATCAGCAAGCTCAGCATGAGCTGACCCGATGGCGGCAGATCGGCCGTGATGCCGGTGGACAGACCGACCGTGCCGAATGCCGAGATGACCTCGAAGATGACCTGATCGGTGGGAAAGTCCGTGGTGCGCAGGATGACCAGCGTCCCGACCACGATCATGACACTGCCGAGTACAAGCACCGTGATCGCCTGACGCTGGGCAGAGGGGCCGACGCGGCGTCCGAATGCTTCGGTATCGCTGCGCCCGCGAATCTCGGCAACAACGAGCAGCATCAGGATGACTGCCGTACCGACCTTCACCCCGCCGGCCGTCCCGGCGCTGCCCCCGCCGATGAACATCAGGAAGTAGTGCAGCGCCCAACTTTCATGAGTCAGTGCACCGATGTCGATCGAGTTGAACCCCGCGGTTCGTGCCGAGACCGAGGCGAAAGCGGCTGAGAGGAGCTTCTCCGGGATGGCCATCGCGCCAAGGGACCTGGGATTTGTCCACTCGAACAGGAGTACGGCAACAAAGCCGCCAAGCAGTAGTGCTCCCGTGCCACACAGCGTGAGCTTGGTGTGCAGCGACCAGTGGCGAGGGTCCCGGACTTTGAAGCGCAAGTCGTGCAGAACGGGAAAGCCGATACCGCCGACGACAATGGCGACCATCACCGGCAACAGGATCAGCGCATCGCTTGCGTAACGCATCAGGCTGTCCGGGTGAATGGAGAAGCCTGCGTTGTTGAAGGCCGAAACGGCATGAAACAGACCGCTCCAAGCGGCCTCGCCCCAAGGCAGGTCGTACGCGAGGTGTAGCCTGAGAGTAAGCAGGGCTGCGATGACCATTTCCGAGGCGAAGGTCACCACGAGTACCAGCCTGGCCACGCTGGAGACGTCGCCCAGGCCGAGTGTATGGGTCTCGACCTGAGTAATCAGCTTCGTTCGCAGGCGCAGGGATCGATTGACCATCAAGCCGAGCAAGGTCGCGGCGGTCATCATGCCGAAGCCGCCGATCTGGAACAGGATCATGATGATCGACTGGCCAAAGGTGGACCAGTAGGTGCCGGTATCCACAACGACCAGGCCGGTCACGCAAACCGCCGACACGGCGGTGAACAATGCGGTCAGCCAAGGGGCTCCGCTGCCCTCGCCATGGGAGACCGGGAGCATCAGGACGATGGTGCCGAGCGCAATCGCGAACAGAAATGCCAAAGCCACCGTGCGCGTGGGGTGTAGTAGGGATCTCATGGTGGGCTTCAGCGCTGCTGCGGGCGGGCTTCGGTGATGGAGAGGGTTACCGGAACCACGCTGGCAAAACGTGCGCCGCCCGTCAGCGACACGATGCCGGCATCGGCTTTCTCATTGGCATTTCCCGTGTCTATGGTATGAGGGGCCGGAATGACGGCGGAAGGTCAAGGGCGTGTGGATGTTAGCGGCCCGAGTATAAAAATGGTGCAAAGATCGCAGCGAACTGCGCGGCCTGAGGACCGCCGCTGCAGTCACGGGCCGCGTCCGCGTACGGCAGGATTAGCCCGCCAGCGCTTCCTTCACCCAGCCATTGGCTTGCTTGGCGTCGAAGTTGGTGCCGTATTTTGACTTGAGTGCGCCCATCACCACACCCATCGACTTGGGGCTGCGGTCAGCAAGGCCAGCGACGGTTTCGGCGATGAAGGTTTTGACCTCGGCTTCCGAGGCCATCGCCGGCAGATAGCTGCCGAGGATGTCGGATTCGGCGCGCAGGATCGCGAGCCGCCCTTCGTCCTTGATCACCGCGAGCGCTTCCTGGTTGTTCTTGAGGAACTTGCGGATGGTCTGTTGCACTTCGTCGTCGCTGCTCTCGCGGTTGCCGGCGTTCTTGCCGACCATCTCGGCTTCGCCGATGAGGGTGCTCAGCAGGGTGGCGCGCACGCTGTCGGCGGCCTTGCGCGCGATCAGCGAATCTTTCTTGAGTTGGGCCATGAGGCTCATGGAAATACTCCGTGCGTGGGTGTTTGAGTGTTGTCTGTTCAAGATGTGAGGCGGGCCCACCACAGTCGCAAGCGCATGCTTGCTTCGGTGGTGTAGCCCACGGCAACCGAACGGATGCTGCCGTCCGAGGCGATGACGACGAAGGCCGGTACCCCGCGCAGGCCGTAACTTGCGGCGATGCGGCCGTCGTTGTCGATGGCGGTCTGCCAGTCGAGCTCGCGGGTGGCGAGCACTTTCGCCACCGCCGGCGTGTCGCCCGACTGCATGGCGACGGTAAGCACCGGCCAGTCCTGCCGCAGCGACTCGATACTGCCTTCCTGTGCCTTGCAGATCGGGCACCAATCCGCCCAGAAATACAGCACGGTCACCTTTCCGTCGTGGGTGGCGCGCCAGGCGGCGAGGCTGCTGTGGCTACCGTCGGCGAGTGCGGCTTCGAAGTCGGGAGCCGGCCCCGCGGGCACGTCGCGGGCCTGCCATGCCTGGATGGCGAACAGGACGGCAATGAAGATCGCCGCTTCGATCGCATACCGCCGCCAGCGCCTGAAGCGGGGCGAGGAGGGCGGTGTGTCGGCAGGGGCTTCGGACGGGGGAGGCGGGCTGGGCATGGCGCGAAGGATAACGTACCCGATGTCAGGATGCGGCGTTTCCAGTTGTTCCGTAACTGGCGCTGCGGCGCTCGGGGTCTATGCTTGAGCGTACACGCGACGATTGCCCGACTGCTGCCGAGCTTGGCGCTTAAAAAATTTGTACAAATTAAATTTGTTAGAATAGTCGGCCGTAAGTCGGAACAAGGAAGTTCAATGTGTGGCATTGCTGGTGAGGTGAGATTCGACGGGCAGGCGCCCGATCTGGGTGCGTTGGAGAGGATGAACGAGCTGCAGCGAAGCCGCGGACCGGATAGTGGCGGCGTGTTCGCGCAGGGTGCCCAGGCGTGGGGACACCGGCGCCTGAAGATCATGGATCTGTCCGAGTCCGCCCAGCAGCCGATGGTGGATAACGAGCTCGGGCTGGGCATCGTGTTCAACGGTGCGATCTACAACCACCCCGAGTTGCGCCGCGAACTCGAGGGCAAGGGCTACCGCTTCTATTCCCACGGCGACACCGAAGTGCTGCTCAAGGCCTATCACGCCTGGGGGCCGGATTTCGTTCAGCGGCTCAATGGCATGTTCGCGTTTGCGATCTGGGAGCGCGACAGCGGCAAGGTGCTGCTCGGGCGCGACCGGCTCGGGATCAAGCCGCTGTACTACGCCGAGATCAAGGGCGGGCTGCGTTTCGCGTCCAGCTTGCCCGCGCTGCTCGTCGCGGGCGGGGTGGATACCGCGATCGATCCGGCGGCGCTCAATTTTTACCTGTCCTTCCACGCCGTGGTGCCGGCGCCGCACACCCTGCTGGCCGGGGTGCGCAAGCTCGCGCCGGGATCGCTGATGAGCATCGCGCCCGACGGTACCCGTTCCGAGCGCAGCTTCTG
Source organism: Azoarcus sp. (assembly GCA_030656215.1). GTDB lineage: Bacteria > Pseudomonadota > Gammaproteobacteria > Burkholderiales > Rhodocyclaceae > Parazoarcus. The sequence goes on along the minus strand of JAUSOD010000103.1, from coordinate 826 downwards.
GTCGCTCGTGTATCCGCAGGATGCGGCCGACGAGACGCGCAGCTTCGAGGAGTGGACCGAGATCCTGCTCGATGGCCTGCGCGCGGCGGTGAAGCGTCGCCTGGTGGCCGACGTGCCGGTGGGTGCGCTGCTCTCCGGCGGGGTGGATTCGAGCCTGATCGTCGGCCTGATGGCCGAGGCCGGGGTCAAGGATCTGCGCACCTACAACGTCGGCTTCGAGGACGTGGGCGGCGAGAAAGGGAACGAGTTCGAGTACGCGGAGATCGTGGCGCGCGAGTTCGGCACCGTGCACGAGCGCATCTTCGTGCCCGAAGCGGAATTGCTGCGGCGTCTGCCGGAGGCGGTTGGGTCGATGAGCGAGCCCATGGTCAGCCACGACTGTATTGGCTTTTACCTGCTGTCCGAGGCGGTGTCGCGTCACAGCCGGGTGGTGCAGAGCGGGCAGGGCGCGGACGAGGTGTTCGGCGGCTACCACTGGTATCCGAAACTTGCCGGCAGTGCCGACCCGGTGGCCGACTACCTGGCCGCCTTCCGCGACCGCGACTTTGAGGAGTATTCGCGGGTGGTGAGTCCGGCCTACCAGGGGGTGGATTGCAGCGCGGCCTTCGTCGCCGCCAGCTTCAACGCGCCTGGTGCCGACGATCCGGTGGACAAGGCGCTGCGGCTCGACACCACGATCATGCTGGTCGACGACCCGGTGAAGCGGGTAGACAACATGACCATGGCTTTTGGCCTGGAAGCGCGGGTGCCCTTTCTCGACCACGAGCTGGTGGAGCTGGCCGCACGCATCCCGGCGCGCCACAAGCTGTCGCACGGCGGCAAGGGG
>JAUSOD010000102.1 GCA_030656215.1 Azoarcus sp. | reverse complement strand
CTTGATCGCATCGGCGCTCTTGACCGTGGCCAGCGCGTTGCCGGCGTAGATCGGGCGCACGAAGGTGTCGGCCGCTTCGACCGCGACGATGTCGCTGATCTGGGCGACGTCGAGCAGCGCGGCGACCCGCGGCAGCATGTTCTTGCCCGCGCTGGTGGAGGGTGCCAGCACGTGACTGTAGCTGGCAGCGAGACCCCTGACCAGTTCGGCGACGTTCTCGGCAGTCTGGGCTTCGTAGTGCGGGGCGTCGGCGAGCAGCACCTTGGCCACACCGGCAATCCTGGCGGCGGCTTCGGCTGCGGCGGCGCAGTTCGCACCGGCGACGAGCAGATGGATCTCGCCACCGATTGCGACTGCGGCAGCGACGGTGTTGAGGGTGGCGGCCTTGATGGCTTGGTTGTCGTGTTCGGCTATGACCAGGATTGCCATGTCAGATCACCTTCGCTTCGTTCTTGAGCTTTTCGATCAGCTGGGCCACGTCGGGTACCCGCACGCCGGCGCTGCGCTTCGGAGGTTCGGTGACTTTGAGCGTGGCAAGACGCGGGGTGACATCGATACCCAGATCGGCCGGCGTGAGCTTGTCGAGCGGCTTTTTCTTGGCCTTCATGATGTTCGGGAGCGTGGCGTAGCGCGGCTCGTTCAGGCGAAGATCGGTGGTGACCACGGCCGGCAGCTTGATCGCCAGGGTTTCGAGGCCGCCGTCGATCTCGCGCGTGACCTTGGCCTGGCCGTCTTCGAGGGCGAGCTTGGAGGCGAAGGTGGCTTGCGGCCAGCCCAGCAGCGCGGCCAGCATCTGGCCGGTCTGGTTGGCGTCGTCGTCAATGGCCTGCTTGCCGCAGATCACCAGCGCCGGGCCTTCCTTGTCGCACAGGGCCTTGAGCAGCTTGGCCACGGCCAGCGGCTGCAGTTCCACATCCGTCTCGACCAGGATGCCGCGGTCGGCACCGATGGCCATCGCGGCACGCAGCGTCTCCTGGCAGGCGAGCACCCCGCACGACACCGCCACCACCTCGGTGGCCACACCCGCTTCGCGCAGCCGCACCGCCTCTTCCACCGCGATCTCGTCGAACGGATTCATGCTCATCTTCACGTTGGCGATATCCACGCCGCTACCGTCCGCCTTCACGCGGACCTTTACGTTGTAGTCAACGACTCGTTTGACCGGGACCAGAATTTTCAACGCCGCGCTCCTTTGTTTGTTCGTTGTCTCCACATCCGACCACAGTAGGGTCGAACCGGGTCATTATGTCACCGAGGGTGCTCAATGACACCCTTTGCAATGCCCGCAGGAATCTTTCCATACGGATAAGTATGGAGCGCGTACGGTAGCGTATGGACGAAGAATCGTCAATACTATTCCGTATGGAGACAAACACCACCAAACCACGCACTCAACTCGACCGCGACGCCTGGGTCCATGGTGCAACCGAGGTCCTGGCTGAGGAAGGCATTGCCGGCCTGCGGGTCGAAGTGCTGGCCAAGCGTCTGAAGGTGACAAAGGGTAGCTTCTACTGGCATTTCCAGGATCGTCGCGACCTCTTGATTGCCGTGCTGCAGCAGTGGAAAGACGGCCGGATTCGAGACATCATCAAGCAGACGACCGCCGAAAAGGGTAATGAGCTTGCCCAGATCTATCACGTCATCGATGTCTACAGCGCCAGTCGCAGCCGGCGCGGGATGATGATTGAGCTGGCAGTGCGCGACTGGGCACGGCGAGATGCCGAAGCTGCCGCAATCGTTGCCGAAGTCGATGACGTGCGGCTTCGTTGCGCGCGCGACCTGTTTCTGGCCTGTGGGGTCCCGATGGAGGAAGCGTCGAGCCGTTGCATGCTGCTCTACGCTTACGTGTTCGGTGTATCGCTGATGATCTACGAAAAATTCGACACCGATGTCGCCCGCCTCAAGCGCGATATTGCTAACCTCATTGCCCGATCGGCACACGCAGTCACCTGAGTTCATCAAGCTTGCAAGGCGTTGAACTTGTCGCGGCTGAGTTCTGGAACACAACATAGGGGTCGTTGTCATTGCGCTATCGCCGGCAGCGCTGCGACTGCATTGCGCCCGGTCGCGGTGATGACCTCATCAACAGTAATTCCGCGCAAATCTGCCAGCACTTGCGCGAAACGCACTACGTTGGCCGGCTCGTTGCGCTTGCCCTGCCCCCAGGCCGGCGCCATGTCGGGCGCGTCGGTCTCGAGCACAATCGCTTCCAGCGGAAGTTCAGTTGCCAGCCGTCGAATGCGCTGCGAACCTTCGAACGTCATCGCCCCGCCAAAACCGAGCTTGAAGCCAAGCGAGATGAAGGCATCAGCCTGCTGCCTACTGCCATTGAAGGCGTGCGCGATTCCGCTGCAAACCCTGATCCGTCGCAATTGCTTGAGGACTTCATCCTGTGCGCGTCGCAGGTGAAGAATCACCGGCAGTTCGAAGCGTTGAGCCAGGCGCAACTGCGCTACAAAAAAGTGCTGCTGTCGGTCGCGGTCGACATTGGTTACGTAGTGATCGAGCCCGATTTCTCCCACTGCCACACATCGACCGGACTGCAGTCTGGCTTCGAGCAAGGCGATGTCGTCCTCCACGGCGGCATCCACAAATAGCGGATGAATGCCGAACGCCGGGTGGATATCCGGGTTCCCGTCGGCCAGAATCGCCACACGAGTGAAACTGTCGCGATCCACGCTCGGCACCACGAAACCACTGATCCCGACCGTGCGACACCCGTCCAGCACCTCGTCACGGTCCGGATCGAACTCGGCCGCGTCGAGGTGCAGGTGGGTATCGATCAGCATGATCGGTGCGCTGTTGCCCGTTCAGCGGCCCTTCCACTCGGGCTTGCGCTTGGCCACGAAGGCGTCAATACCTTCGACGGCATCCTCGGTCATCATGTTGCAGGCCATGGTCTCGGCTGCCATCTGATAGGCCGCATCCATACCCATTTCCAGCTGCCGGTAGAACATCTGCTTGCCCATGCTGATCCCCATCGGCGATTTGGCCGCGATCGCCGCAGCAAGGCGTGCCACCTCTTCATCCAGTTGCTCAAGCGGCACCACCCGGTTGACCAAGCCCCGCCGCTGCGCCTCGTGTGCATCGATGAAATCGCCGGTGACCAGCATCTCGAAGGCCTGCTTGCGCCCCATGTTGCGCGACAGACCGACGCTGGGGGTGGCGCAGAACAGGCCGACATTGATGCCCGATACCGCAAAGCGCGCCACGTCCGCGGCCACCGCCAGGTCGCACATCGACACCAGTTGGCAACCCGCTGCAGTGGCGATGCCGTGGATGCGGGCAATCACCGGTTGCGGCATCTCGGTCAGTTTCACCATGAACTTTCCGCACAGGCGGAACAACTCCTGCTGAAAAGCGAGGGTGTGATTTCCGCGCATCTCCTTCAGATCGTGTCCCGCGCAGAACGCCTTGCCTTCGCCCGCCAGCACCACCACACGCACGCTGCTGTCGTGTGCAATGGCATCGACTTCGGCGATCAGCGCTTCGAGCATCGGCTTGGACAAGGAGTTGAACTGGGATGGTCGGTTCAGCGTCAGCGTGGTGACGCCGCCTTGATCGCTGCGCAACAGTATGGGTGCGTCGGCTTGATGCGGGATGGCGCTCATGTCTCTTCCTTTTTTGTTTACGTTAACGTCAACGGACGAACATGGTAGCGCGTACCATCCACTTCGGCCATCCCGGGTGCATCAAGCACAAGCAGCGCTATTCGAATGACGCGGTGGAGCGGGCCTGCTCCCGCAGCACGAACTTCTGGATCTTGCCGGTCGAGGTCTTGGGCAGAGCGCAAAACACCACCTTTTTCGGCACTTTGAACCCGGCTAGATGCTCGCGGCAGTGCGCGCGGATCTCGTCCTCGGTTACGGTGACACCGTCCTTCAGTTCCACATAGGCGCACGGCACCTCGCCCCATTTTTCATCGGGCGCGGCAACCACGGCGGCCGCCATTACCGCCGGATGTCGGTACAGGGCATCCTCGACCTCGATCGATGAAATGTTCTCGCCACCGGAGATGATCACATCCTTGGAGCGATCCTTGATCTTGACGTAGCCATCAGACTGCATGACCGCAAGATCGCCAGTGTGATACCAGCCGCCACGGAAGGACTCCTCGGTGGCCTTCGGGTTCTTGAGATAGCCCTTCATCACCAGGTTGCCGCGGAACATGATCTCTCCCATGGTCTGGTCGTCCCAGGGCACCGGCTCCATGGAGTTCGGATCGAGCACGGTAATGCCTTCCTGGGCGTGATAGCGCACGCCCTGGCGGCCATTTTTCACCACCTGCTCCGCCAGTGTCAGATTGGCCCATTCATCGTGTTTTGCGCACACGGCGGCCGGGCCGTAGGTTTCGGTCAGCCCGTAGACGTGGGTGATGTCGAAGCCGATCTTCGCCATCCCCTCGATCACCGCGGCCGGGGGCGGTGCAGCCGCAACCAGCCCCGCCACCTTGTGGTTGATCCCCTCGCGCCATGCCTCGGGCGCGTTGGCCAGCATCGAATGCACGATCGGGGCGCCGCAGTAATGGGTGACCTTGTGTTCGCGAATCGCATCGAAAATCAGACGCGGATCCACTCGGCGCAGACATACGTTGAGCCCTGAATTCGCCGCCATGGTCCAGGTAAAGCACCAGCCATTGCAGTGGAACATCGGCAGCGTCCACAAGTACACCGCATGGGGCGGCATGCCCCACGACACGATGTTGGACATCGAATTCAGATACGCACCACGATGGTGGTATACGACGCCTTTGGGGTTGCCGGTGGTGCCCGAGGTGTAATTGAGCGAAATGGCGTCCCATTCGTCGCCGGGCTGCTCGAACATGAAATCCGGATTGCCGGTTTCGAGCAGCGCTTCGTACTCCAGGGTGCCGACACGTTCGCCCGGCCCCGTGTACTCCGAGTCATCGACATCGATCACGATCATGTCGGGGCGATCGGCCAGTTCGATCGCCTTCCTGACCATGCGCGAGTATTCGCGATCGGTGATCAGCACCTTCGACTCACCGTGATTGAGGATGAAGGCCACCCCTTCGGCATCGAGTCGGGTGTTGATCGTATTCAATACCCCGCCGCAGGCCGGGACGCCAAAGTGGCACTCGAACATCTCCGGGGTGTTGTTCAGAATCACGCCCACGGTATCGTTCTTGCCCACCCCGAGCTGTTTCAATGCCGAGGCGAGACGACGGCTACGGGAATAGCACTCCAGCCAGGTGTAGCTGCGCCGGCCATGGATGACTGCCACCCGGTCAGGGTAGATGTAAGCGCTGCGCTCAAGAAAGGTGAGCGGCGTGAGCGGTACATGATTCGCGGCGTTCTTCTCAAGGTCCGCATCGTAGGGCGACAGCTTGCTCTCGGTCATCATCTCTCCCGTTGCCAAATTATTCGAGTCGGTGTTCCAGTTGATATCCCATCACCATGGGGTGCGCATCATGAATCACGCACGACAGCCCATATCCTTATTCAACGCTTGCGTACGCGGTGGGTCAAGCTCGCTTAACCACAGCGCGAGCTGATCGGAAAACTGTGCGGCCAGCTCACGATAGGCGGCAACACCGCCCTCCGCGGTAGGATCGGCGGGTTGCGAGAGTCGGAACTCCTTGCGCGCCAGCGCCGCCTCGCTGCGTGCCGGCAACCAGCTCGCGCGCGCAACGAGTTCGACCTTACTGCGGTCCTCCGCCTCGAAGATCTGGATGAACTCGTCGAGCTCAATACGCAGCCGGCACTCGCTAGTGGCCGTGCCATTGCTGCGCACGGCACGATCGAGTGCGCGTGCGAGCATCTCCGGCGGCTTGGCCGCCCAGCGACTATCGGCAAAGGCCCGCCGCCGCAGTGGCTGGTCCCATTCGAGCCGATATTGCATCGCGCTGACTTCCAGCCACGTCGGCGCCAGAAACTGAATCCGGGACGGAACTGCATCGGCCGGTAATGAGCGCGAGGCTATCAGTCCCAGGTCGTAGATGGCGACCGGCTTGGGTGGAATGCCGATGCCATTGCAGGCGCTCAGCAGCACGATTAAGGTCGGCAGGATGAATCGGTGCAGAAAGCGTTGCATGATGCCTTTTCGTCACTGTGACTGATTTGCTGCTTAAGGCGCCTGGCGCCCCTGGAACCCCGCCTCACCCGGACCGGGAATGCGCTCGGCAGGTCCGGTCAGCAGTACTTGCGGGGTCGTTTCGACCTCCTCGATGAGACGTCCGAGTCGACGCGAGGTGACCGTAAG
>JAUSOD010000101.1 GCA_030656215.1 Azoarcus sp. | reverse complement strand
CGCCCGACCAGACCACGATGATCGGACAGACCGCGGGCCACCGTCATCGGCTCCATCTTTTCGATGAACCATGCGATTTCATTGCTGCCATCACGCACGGGCGACAACTCGATGTTCACGTACTCCTCGCCGCGCGCCGTGTGGTGAAGGTGAAGCACACGCTCGCGCTGCCCCGACTTCAAGCCGCGGGCGAGCGGGCAGGACTCTCCGGCCTGGTCGCACGGGACGCTGTAGTGATGGGAGACCTCGTAACAGGTGCGCCCGACCACGCTGCGCCCGGTCGCAAAGGTGGCGCGATAGGCCGCATTTGCCGCGATCACGCGGTACTGACGATCACACAGGATGTGAGGCTCGGGCAGGGTTTCGAGAAAGGAAACCAGTTCGGGCAGCGGCCCGGAAACGGGCGCAAGGGACTTGGACATGGGACCGACACTCCTGACAGAACACTGCCAGATTATGCTGCCACGGCAGCGGAAGCGCCATCAAAACAGCCGCCACCAATACTTAATACTCTGTTTTAAAAGGACTACATCCGCCTGAGGCAGCCTGGCACGGCTCTTGTATAGAGAGCCCATCATGCCATGGAGTCCATCATGCAACTGCCAGCCCCACCCGTCTCCGACCATCGCCTCGTCCGCGAGCTGGTCTGGGTCGTCGTAATCAAGCTCGCCCTTATCACCGCCTTGTGGTGGGGCTTCGTCCGCGACGCGAAGGTGCCGGTCGATACCGGGCACATGGCCGCTCAACTGATCGCCCCCGCCAATACTAGAACTCAACCCCCCGTTACCGGAGAACACGATGATCAGTGAACAACTCGTCGACCTCTCGCGGCTGCAGTTTGCCGCCACCGCGATGTACCACTTCCTGTTCGTGCCGCTCACCCTGGGCATGGTCTGGATCCTGGTCATCATGGAGAGCGCCTACGTGATGACCGGCAAGCCGGTCTACAAGGACATGACCCGCTTCTGGGGCAAGCTGTTCGGGATCAACTTCGCGCTCGGCGTCACCACCGGCATCACCCTCGAATTCCAGTTCGGCACCAACTGGGCCTACTACTCGCACTACGTCGGCGATATTTTCGGCGCCCCGCTGGCGATCGAGGGGCTGATGGCCTTCTTCCTCGTGTCGAGCTTCATCGGCCTGTTCTTCTTCGGCTGGGATCGACTCTCGCGCAAGCAGCACTTGCTGGTGACGATCCTGATGGCAGTCGGGACCAACTTCTCGGCGCTATGGATCCTGATCGCCAACGGCTGGATGCAGAACCCGGTGGGCGCCGAGTTCAGCTACGAGACCATGCGCATGGAGCTGGTGGATTTCTGGGCGGTGATGCTGAATCCGATCGCGCAGGCCAAGTTCGTGCATACCGTCTCCGCAGGCTATGCCACGGGCGCCATGTTCGTACTTTCCATTTCGTCGTGGTACCTGCTCAAGGGGCGCGACGTCGAATTCGCGAAACGCTCTTTCCGCATCGCGGCAGCCTTCGGCTTCGCCTCGGTATGCTCGGTGATCGTGCTCGGCGACGAATCCGGCTACACCGTCGGCGAAGCACAGCAAACCAAGCTCGCGGCAATGGAAGGAATGTGGGAGACGGAGCCCGCCCCTGCCGGCTTCACCCTCGTCGCGATCCCGGACGAAGCCGGAATGAAGAACGACTTCGCGGTCCACATTCCGTGGGTGATGGGCATCATCGGCACCCGCTCGCTGGACAAGGAAATCCCGGGGATCAAGGACATCCTGGCCAGGAACCGCGAGCGCGTGGTCACCGGCATCGAAGCAGTCAGGCTGCTCGACCAACTGCGCAAGGGCCAGACCGACGACGCCACCAAGGCCGCCTTCGAGGCGGTCAAGGCCGACCTCGGCTTCGGTCTGCTGCTCAAGAAGTATGTGGTTTCGATGGACGACGTCACCCCCGAGCTGATCGACCGCGCCACCCGCGACACCATGCCCCGCGTCACCCCGATGTTCTGGACCTTCCGCCTCATGGTCGCGCTGGGTTTCTTCATGCTGGTGGTGTTCGGCCTGAGCCTGTGGCATTCGGTAAAGGGAGATTTCGCCAGCCGTCGCCTGCTGCTGCGGGTGGCGCTGTGGAGCCTGCCGATGCCGTGGATCGCCTCCGAGATGGGCTGGTTCGTGGCCGAATACGGCCGCCAGCCATGGACCATCTACGGCGTGCTCCCCACCCACCTGTCGGTGTCGACGCTCACGGTGGAAAGCCTCTATGGCTCGCTGGCCGGCTTCGTCGGCTTCTACACCCTGCTGCTGGTGGTCGAGATGTATCTGATGGTGAAGTTCGCACGCCAGGGCCCCGGCAGCCTGGGCACCGGCCGCTACATGAACGAGGCGGTGCACGCATGACGCGAACGCCAGCGAAAGCGCGTGCCCAAATCACCTCCTGCGGCGGACTGAAGTCCGCCCTACGGCGGCTGTCCGATCGGCGGGGCCGGCGCACTGTCTTTCGTAGGGCCGACTTCAGTCGGCCACAACTGCCCGCGCCTGGCGTTGGTGCCCGAATCACCTCCTGCGGCGGACCGAGGTCCGCCCTACGGCGGTTGTGCTCGGGACCAGTGCCTGGACCGGATAACGGCATCTACAAGAACGCTTGAAACCATCGCTGAGCTTTTCCTACGTTTCCGAACATAAGGATTCACGATCATGATCTTCGATTATCCAACCCTGAAACTCATCTGGTGGTTACTGGTGGGGGTGCTGCTCGTCGGCTTTGCCATCATGGATGGGCACGACATGGGGGTGGGCACGCTGCTACCCTTTGTCGGCAAGAACGACGAAGAGCGCCGCGTCGTCATCAACACCGTCGGCCCGCACTGGGATGGCAACCAGGTGTGGTTCATCACCGCCGGCGGCGCCATCTTCGCCGCCTGGCCGCTGGTGTATGCAACGGCTTTCTCAGGCTTCTACTGGGCCATGCTCGCCGTACTGTGGGCACTGTTCTTTCGTCCGGTGGGCTTCGACTACCGAAGCAAGATCAATAACCCGACCTGGCGCAGCACCTGGGATTGGGGCCTGTTCATCGGCGGCGCGGTGCCGCCGCTGATCTTCGGCGTGGCCTTCGGCAACCTGCTGCAGGGCGTACCGTTTCACTTCGACGACAACCTGGCCTCGTACTACACCGGTTCGTTCTGGGGCCTGCTCAACCCATTCGCACTGCTCGTCGGCGTGGTGAGCACGGCAATGATCACCTTCCACGGTGCGATCTACCTCGCCCACCGCACCGAAGGCGAGATCCAGCGCCGCTCCACCCGCGCGGCACTGATCTTCGGGGTGCTGATGCTCGCGGGCTTCACCGCCGCCGGGGTGTGGATCGCCAACGGCAACTTCGGCTACGCGATCAGTTCGGTGATCGACCCCGCTGCGCTGCCCAACCCGCTGTCCAAGACGGTCGTGCAGCAATCCGGCGCCTGGCTGGACAACTACCGCAACACCCCGGCAACGATGATCGTCCCGGCACTCGCCTACCTCGGCGGCTTGCTTGCGCTGGTGCTGGTGGCAAGGGGACGCACACTCAGCGCCTTCGTCGCCTCCTCGATCGCCATCATCGGTGTGATCGGCACCGCCGGCGTGTCCATGTTCCCCTTCGTCATGCCCTCGTCGACGCTGCCCAGTGCCAGCCTCACCGTGTGGGACAGCGTCTCCAGCCACCGCACGCTCGGCATCATGTTCTGGGCCACGCTGATTTTCATGCCGCTCATCATTGTTTATACGAGTTGGGCCTACAAGGTGATGGCGGGCAAGGTCACCCTCGCCTACATCCGCGAGAACGAACATTCGGCCTACTAGGCCACCCCGAACCCCTTCGGGCCGGACAAACAAGGAGAACATCATGTGGTATTTCGCCTGGGTACTGGGCATCGGTTTCGCGGTGCTGCTGGCCATTCTGAACACCCTGTGGGGCGAGCACGAAGAGGCCCGCGCACAGATCGGTCGCACGCCGACCGATGCCGAAACCGAGGAGGCCCGTCATGGTCACGAACCCCGCGCAAGCTGAAATCGAAGTTTCCGGCCCGGCGCCGGAGCGCCACGGCCGGATCCGGATACTGCCGCTGGCCGCGGCAATCGTGATCATGGTCGGCATCACCATCTGGCCCGGCGCCTTGTCCGGCCCGGGCGGCGGCGCGGACCACCGGGCGGCGATGGCCCTGTTCTGGGCGATGAGCGCCGGCTTCGTCTCGGGCGTGGGTTTTCGCCCGCGATTCCTGGCCTGGCGCTGGCTCCTGTCGGGTACTGCCTGCCTGGCCGGCATCGTGCTGGCGGTGCTCAGTCTTCAGTGGCCGGGCTGACGACCATGGCAAGCGTCCGGGCAGGCGCAGCCCGGCCTGTGATCCGGATCATGAAAAGCTCGACAGACATCAAATATAAGACTTTAATAATATTTGAATACATGCGGTCACATTGCAGACCGGGGAGGAAGACATAGTGATCAAACAGGCCAGAAGACTCATCGGTGCCGGCCTGGCAGTGGCAGCACTCCTGTGCCAGTCGCCAGTCATGGCAAGCCCGACCACAAGCCCGCTTCCGGGAGCTATGTCGTCGGCCCAGTCCCGCACTGCCAGCACCACGGACCACAGTGCGCTCGACGCATTGAAAGGCCCTTTCATGACCGGCCCCGAGGTGACCCAGGCCTGCCTCAGCTGCCACAACAAGGCCGGGCATCAGGTAATGAAGAGCATTCACTGGACCTGGGAGACGACCAGCCCCACCACCGGCAAGAAGCTGGGCAAGCAGCACGCCGCCAATAACTTCTGCGGCTCTATCGTCTCCAACGAACCCCGGTGCACAAGTTGTCATGCCGGCTATGGGTGGACCGACAAGGATTACGACTTCAGCAAACAGGAGAACGTGGATTGTCTCGCCTGCCACGACACCACCGGCACCTACAAGAAGATCGCCACCGACGCCGGTCACCCGCTCTACGAGCCGCGAGAAATGCCCAAGGGTAGCGGCAAGATGGTGCAGCCTCCAGACCTGACCAAGATCGCCCAGCACGTCGGCAAACCGGGGCGCGAGAACTGCGGCGCCTGTCACTTCAACGGCGGCGGCGGCGATGCGGTCAAGCACGGCGACCTCGACACCTCGCTGCTCAAACCGTCGCGGGAGCTCGACGTACACATGGCCAGCGATGGCGCCAACATGGCCTGCGCCGACTGTCATACCTTCAACGAGCATCAGCCCTCGGGCAGCCGCTACGCCGCAACGTCCAAAGACCCGCACGGCCTCGACCTGCCCAAGGACGACCACAACCGGGCCACCTGCGAGTCCTGTCACGGCGTCACTCCGCATGACGAGGCCCGGCTCAACCGCCATGCCGACAAGGTAGCCTGCCAGACCTGTCACATCCCCGAATTCGCCCGCGGCGGCATCGCCACCAAGATGCTGTGGGACTGGTCGACGGCGGGCAAGCGCGGGGCCGACGGCAAGCCGCTGTTCATCAAGGACGATCACGGACACCTGAGCTACTCCGCCGAGAAGGGCGATTTCGAGTACGGCGAGAACGTGCGCCCGAGCTACAAGTGGTACAACGGCGTGGTCAATCAGATCGCGATCACCGACACGATCGATGACAGCACGGTGCTCGAGCTGAACCGGGTTGAAGGCTCGGCGAAGGATCCGAACGCCCGCATCTGGCCGTTCAAGGTCATGCACGGCAAGCAGCCCTATGACACGGTGAACAAGACCCTGGTGGTCAACCACGTCTATGGCGACGACGACACCTCGTTCTGGACCAACTTCGACTACGAGAAATCGATCAAGGCCGGCATGGACACCGCGGGGCTGCCCTACAGCGGGCAGTTCGGTTTCATCGAAACCCGCATGAACTGGTTCATCACCCACATGGTGGCGCCGAAAGAGAAAGCCGTTCAGTGCCAGGAATGTCACACCCGAGCCACCGATGGGCGCCTCAACGAGATCACCGACATCTACCTGCCGGGCCGCGACCGCAATGCATGGGTCGATATCGCCGGCAGCCTGCTCATCGCCGGATCGATCGGTACCGGCCTGATTCACGGGCTCGTCCGCATCATCACCCGCCGCCGGAGGCATGCAAAATGAACGCCCAGCGCATCTACATCTACAAGCGGTACGAACGGTTCTGGCACTGGTCGCAAGCCGCATTGATCATCACCATGATGATCACCGGCTTCGAGGTGCACGGCAGCTACGAGCTGCTGGGCTTCGGCCGCGCAGTGAATATTCACACCCTGGCGGCGTGGACCCTGCTGACCCTGTGGGCGTTCACGATCTTCTGGCAATTCACCACCGGCGAATGGCGACAATACCTCCCGTCGCTGAAGAATGTGGTGGCGATGGTCAGCTACTACACCATTGGCATCTTCAGGGACGTGCCGCACCCCTTCCGCAAGACGCCGGGGCAGAAGCACAACCCGTTGCAGCGCCTGGCCTACCTCGCCCTGCTCGCCTTCATCTCGCCACTGATATGGATCTCCGGACTGCTCTACCTGTTCTACGGCGACTGGGGCGTGCTCGGGCTGAACCAGTACCTCTCACTCGAAGGCGTGGCCGTCGCCCACACGGTAGGCGCCTTCATGATGACGGCCTTCTTTTTCATCCACGTCTATCTCACCACCACCGGGCACACGATTTTCGCGCATATCAAGGCGATGATCAGCGGCTGGGAGGAGGTTGACGATCATCGCTAGAACCCCGGGGCGGCCGGCCCTTTAGCTGCTCATGCAGGCTCGAGCGACCGCCGCCCCGTACCCAGGAACTAACATGAACAACGCCCACATCAAGTCGTTTTTCGACCCCACCACCTTCACTGTCAGCCACGTCGTGTCCGACCCCGCCACCGGCGTGGCGGCCATCCTCGACAGCGTGCTCGACTTCGACCCCAAGGCCGGGCGCACCTCGCACGAAAGTGCCGACCGGATTGTCGCCCACATCCGCGAGGAGGGCCTGCGGGTAGAGTGGCTGCTCGAGACCCATGCGCACGCCGACCATCTGTCCGCCGCCCCCTATCTGAAGGAAACGTTGGGCGGCAAAATCGGCATCGGCACGCACATACGCGAGGTCCAGCAGGTGTTCAAGAAGGTGTTCAACGCCAAGGACATGAACACCGACGGCGTCGAATTCGACGCGCTGTTCGATGACGGACAGGAGTTCCGGATCGGCGAACTGGAGGTGCGCGTGTTGCACACCCCCGGCCACACGCCCGCCTGTCTGACCTATGTCATCGGCGCGGACGCCTTCGTCGGCGACACGCTGTTCATGCCGGACTACGGCACCGCGCGCTGCGACTTCCCGGGCGGCGATGCGGCCACACTCTACCGCTCGATCCGCAAGGTGCTGGCCTTGCCGCCGGATACGCGCCTGCACCTGTGCCACGACTACCCGCCCGACGATCGCCCCCCGCACTGGGTGACCACCGTGGCCGCACAGCGCGCGCACAACATCCACATCCGGGACGGCGTGTCCGAGGCCGAATTCGTCGCCCTGCGGACCAACCGCGACCAGACCCTTGCCATGCCCACCCTCATCCTGCCCGCGGTGCAGGTCAACGTCCGCGCCGGCAGGCTGCCGCCGCCCGAAGACAATGGGGTCAGCTACCTCAAGATTCCGCTGAACCTGCTGTGATCGACCACGCACCATGACCGAACTGATCGGGCTTGCACCGCTGCTCGGCACTCTAGTGGGACTGGTGCTGGGTTTGACCGGCGCCGGCGGTGGCGTGCTGGCGGTACCCGCGCTGATGCTGGGCCTCGGCATGAACCTGACAGATGCCACACCGGTGTCGCTGATCGCGGTGGGTGCCGCAGCAAGCCTCGGCGCGGTCGCCGGCTTGCGCAACCGCCAGGTGCGCTACCGGGCGGCCTTGCTGATGGCGGGCCTGGGCATCCTCAGCGCACCACTGGGCATATGGCTCGCGCACCGTTTGCAGCAGACGCTGCTGGTGGTGATCTTCTGCACGATCATGCTGTTGATCGCCGCGCGCATGCTGCACCAGGCACGCACCGCCCACGGCACCGACGGCGAACCGCAACCAGGCTCACGAGCGTGCGCGCTCGACCCAAAAACCGGCCGTTTCCGCTGGAACACCCGATGTTCGGCGACGCTTGCCGGCATTGGCAGCGTGGCAGGTCTGTTCACCGGCATGCTCGGTGTCGGCGGGGGGTTTCTGATCGTGCCCGCCTTTCGCCAGTTCTCAGACCTGACAATGCAAGCTGCCGCGGCCACCTCACTGGCCGTGATTGCCCTTGTCTCCACCACCACCGTGATCGGCACCCTGCTTCACGGCGGGCAGATCAACCTGCTTGGCTGGACCTTCATCGTCACCACCGGGGTCGGCATGTTGATCGGCCGCATCCTCGCCACACGGATTCCGGGCCGATGGCTGCAGGCAGGCTTTGGCGTGGTCGTACTGCTGGTCGCCGTCGCATGGCTCGCGAGGCTGTTCGTCTGAGCTGAAACCATCGCCCGGAAGACGCACGCCGGACTTGCGGTCCGGGAATAAGCAATCCATATCTTCTTGGTTTGGTCCGGATCGTCGGGCCGCTAGATTTCTCCTGTCACCGAAACTCACACGACTGGAGAAAACCATGAAGCTCAGCCTCATCCACCGCAGCCTGCTGGCGCTTGCACTCGGCGCAGGCCTGATCGGCAGCACCCACGCCCAGACCACGCTGCTCAACGTGTCCTACGATCCGACCCGCGAGCTCTACCACGAATACAACGCCGAGTTCGCCAGGTACTGGAAGGAAAAAACGGGCGAGGACCTCACCGTGCGCCAGTCGCATGGCGGCTCGGGTAAGCAGGCGCGCTCGGTGATCGACGGGCTGGAGGGCGACGTCGTCACCCTCGCGCTGGCCTACGACATCGATGCGATCGCCGAGAAGGCGGGCAAGCTGCCCGCCGACTGGCAGAAGCGCTTGCCGCACAACAGCGCGCCCTACACCTCGACCATCGTGTTTCTGGTGCGTAAGGGCAACCCGAAGAACATCCGCGACTGGGAGGATCTGGTCAAACCCGGCGTCGAAGTCATCACCCCCAACCCCAAGACCTCCGGCGGTGCGCGCTGGAACTATCTTGCAGCCTGGGGCTACGCACTGAAAAAGTCCGGCGGCAGCGAAGAGACGGCACGCAGCTACGTCACTGAACTGCTAAAGCACGTACCGGTGCTCGACCCAGCCGCACGCGGCGCAACCAACTCCTTCGTCCAGCGCGGGCTGGGCGACGTGCTGCTGGCGTGGGAAAACGAAGCCTTTCTGTCGGTCAATGAGCTCGGCCCGGACAAGTTCGAAATCGTGGTGCCCTCGGTCTCCATCCTGGCCGAACCGCCGGTCGCAGTGGTCGACGCAGTAACCAACAAGCGCGGCACCGGGAAGACCGCCCAGGCTTACCTCGAATACCTGTACTCGCCGGTCGGCCAGAAGCTGGCGGCCAAGCACTACTACCGCCCGCGCAAGCCCGAGCTGGCAGACCCCACCCACGTCGCCCGCTTCCCCAAGGTCAATTTCATCACCATCGAGGATCTCGGGGGCTGGCAGGCGGCGCAGAAGAAACACTTCGCCGACGGCGGCGTGTTCGACCAGATCTACGCTCGCTGAGCCATCCGTGAGCAGCCTCGCAAAGCAATCCCTTGCACATGCCCGGCTCGCCTGCGCAAGGGAGCAACCCGCACTACCCTGCTACGCGGCACCCAGCCCGTTTAGCAATTTATTGCATATACATCACGTTTTTTATTGTTTATGGAATTCGGGCGCGATCAATAGACTCCGGGGCATCAACCAGAACCGGACAAAATGATGGCTGCAGCAAAGACTTTCAGGGTACTGCCGGGCTTCAACATCACGCTCGGCTTCACCCTGGCCTATCTCTCACTGATCGTGCTGATCCCGCTGTCGGCGGTCTTTCTCAAGACCACCGAACTGGGTCTCGACCAGTTCTGGAACGTGGTCAGCGC
The DNA here is from genome assembly GCA_030656215.1 of Azoarcus sp. Lineage (GTDB taxonomy): Bacteria > Pseudomonadota > Gammaproteobacteria > Burkholderiales > Rhodocyclaceae > Parazoarcus. The sequence goes on along the minus strand of JAUSOD010000101.1, from coordinate 2,928 downwards.
GCCGCGTGTGGTCGCCACCTACAAGTTGTCGTTCGGCCTGTCGCTCCTCGCTGCGGCGATCAACACGGTGTTCGGCCTGATGCTGGCGTGGGCGCTGGTGCGCTATTCCTTCCCCGGCAAGCGCCTGGTCGACGCGCTGGTCGACCTGCCGTTCGCGCTACCCACCGCCGTGGCCGGCATTGCGCTGACCGCCCTCTACGCCAAGAACGGCTGGATCGGGCAGTACCTCGACCCACTGGGCATCCAGGTCGCGTTCAAACCGCTGGGCATCCTGGTGGCGCTGGTGTTCATCGGCCTGCCTTTCGTCGTGCGCACGGTGCAACCCATCCTCGAGGATCTCGATACCGAGCTCGAAGAGGCCGCGACCAGTCTCGGTGCGCGCCGTTGGCAGATCTTCCGCCACGTGATCCTGCCCATCCTGCTGCCGGCGCTGCTGACCGGCTTTGCGCTGGCCTTCGCCCGCGCGGTGGGTGAGTACGGCTCGGTCATCTTCATTGCCGGCAACATCCCCATGGTCTCGGAGATCACCCCGCTGATGATCATCACCAAACTCGAGCAGTACGACTACGCCGGCGCCACCGCAATCGCCACCGTCATGTTGATGCTGTCCTTCACCCTGCTGCTGGTCATCAATGGTCTGCAAGCCTGGACTTCCAAGCGTACCGGGAGGGATCGGTAATGGCCGGCGCAAGCGCGTTTCACCTGGGTGGAGACCACGCCCACCGCTTCGAATCGCGGGCGGCGACGCGCGAGACGCCTTTGGTCAAATGGCTGATCCTCGGTCTGTCGCTCACTTTCTTCGTCATCTTCTTGCTGATGCCGCTGATCGCGGTATTCGTCGAAGCCTTCCGCAAGGGCTGGGAGACCTACATCACCGCGTTGGTCGAGCCCGATGCGCTGTCCGCGATCCGGCTCACGCTGCTGGCGGCGGTGATCTCGGTGCCGCTCAACCTGGTGTTCGGGGTGTGCGCGGCGTGGGCGATCGCCAAGTTCGAGTTTCGCGGCAAGCAGTTCCTGATCACGCTGATCGACCTGCCATTCTCGGTGTCGCCGGTGATCGCCGGGCTGGTATTCGTGCTGCTGTTCGGCGCCCAGGGCTGGTTCGGCTCCTGGCTGTCGGACAAGGACATCCGGATCATCTTCGCCGTCCCCGGCATCGTGCTGGCCACCGTGTTCGTGACCTTCCCCTTTATCGCCCGTGAGTTGATCCCGCTGATGCAGGCGCAGGGGCGCGAGGAGGAGGAGGCCGCGGTGGTGCTCGGCGCCCGGGGCCTGCAGACCTTCTGGTACGTGACCCTGCCCAACATCAAGTGGGGCCTGATGTACGGGGTGATCCTGTGCAATGCGCGGGCGATGGGCGAGTTCGGCGCGGTCAGCGTGGTGTCGGGCCACATCCGCGGCCAGACCAACACCCTGCCGCTGCATGTCGAGATTCTCTACAACGAATACCAGTTCGCTGCGGCCTTTGCCGCCGCCTCGGTGCTCGCGGTCCTGGCACTGGTCACCCTGGTGATCAAGACCTGGGTTGAAAACCGCGCTGCGCAATCACACAAAGACGCCAATCGGGACGATGCATCATGAGTATCCAGGTCAAGGACATCCACAAACAGTTCGGCAGCTTCGTCGCCCTCGACAAGGTCTCACTGGAGTTTCCCACCGGCGAGCTGGTGGCCCTGCTGGGTCCCTCGGGCTGCGGCAAGACCACGCTGCTGCGCATTATCGCCGGGCTCGAGTCGGCCGATTCGGGCCAGGTCCTGCTCGACGGCGAGGACGCCTCGGGGACCCACGTGCGCGAGCGCCAGGTCGGTTTCGTGTTCCAGCACTACGCCCTGTTCCGCCACATGACCGTGTTCGACAACGTGGCCTTCGGCATGCGCATGAAGCCACGCAGCCAGCGCCCGTCCGACAAGCAGATCCGGACCAAGGTGCACGACCTGCTCAAGCTGGTCCAGCTCGACTGGCTCGCCGACCGTTTTCCGGCGCAGCTCTCGGGTGGCCAGCGCCAGCGCATCGCATTGGCCCGCGCGCTGGCGGTCGAGCCGCGCGTGATGCTGCTCGACGAGCCCTTCGGCGCGCTCGACGCCAAGGTGCGCAAGGAGTTGCGCCGCTGGCTGCGCAATCTGCACGACGAACTGCATATCACCTCGATCTTCGTCACCCACGACCAGGAAGAGGCGCTCGAAGTGGCCGACCGGGAGGTGCAGATGGATCACGGCAAGGTGGAACAGATCGGCACCCCGGAAGAGGTCTATCGCCATCCGGCCACCCCCTTCGTCTACAGCTTTCTCGGTTCGGTCAATCTGTTCCACGGCCGCATCGAGGGCGAGACGGTGCAGGTCGGCGAAGACGTGCTGTCGCATATGCCGCACGATTTCGACCACGGTGCCGAGGTGGTCGCCTTTGCCCGTCCGCACGAACTGGACATCGTCATCGACGGCGAGGCCGGCAATGGCGTAGCGGCCAGGATCAGCCGCATACTTGCCTTCGGCGTGACCGCGCGGGTGGAACTCGACGGCCTGAACGGCGCGACCGGCCAGCACTTCGAGGTCGAGATCACCCGTGCGCGGGTCCTGGAGCTGGGGCTTGCCCAAGGCCAGGCGGTGCGGCTGATGCCCTCGCGGCTGAAACTGTTCGAACGTGAAGTCGTGGGTGGAGTCCTGCAATGAATTTCCAGCAACTGCGCATCATCCGCGAGACGGTTCGGCGCGGCTTCAATCTCACCGAGGTGGCCAATGCGCTGTTCACCTCGCAATCCGGCGTGTCCAAGCACATCAAGGATCTCGAGGACGAACTCGGGGTGGAGCTCTTCGTGCGCAAGGGCAAGCGCCTGCTCGGCCTGACCGAGCCAGGCAAGGAGCTGGTGGTGATGGTCGAGCGCATGCTGCTCGACGCGGCCAACATCAAGCGCCTGGCCGAGCAGTACAGCAA
>JAUSOD010000085.1 GCA_030656215.1 Azoarcus sp. | reverse complement strand
GCGGTGATGTCGGAAAAAGTCACTACCGCACCCACGACCGCATCGCCGTCGCGGATCGGGTAGGAGGCATACTCGGCAGCAAAGCAAGTGCCATCCCTGCGCCACAGCACCTCGTCATCCACCCGACAGCCGCGCCCTTCCCTGAACGCATTGAAGATGCGGCAATCATGCACCGGCATCAGGCGTTCGTCCGAATGGGAATGATGAATCAGGTAATGCATGTTGCGGCCGAGCATTTCATCCGCTGCGTACCCGAGCAGGCCGGCACCGGCACCGTTGATGAAGATGCAGCGTCCGCCCAGATCGATACCGTAGATACCCTCGCCCGCCGACTCGAGCAACATCTCGAGTTGGCGACGCCACGCGGCGTGATGAGAAAGCTGGTGAAGGTTTGCGAACATCGTACTGACAGCCATGACCGGAAGCGGTGATCACGCAAGCTGCGTGCCGTCGTCCGTGCTCACCGTCATCCCACCGAATCCGGCGAATACCGCGGGCCGACCATGACGCTCATGCACCATGAGCGTGCACGCCCGACCTCGATGCACTAAGGTGGCACGGCCGCTTGCCGCCGCCGCTGCGTGCCCAGCCTTCCCACTGCCTGCCTCACCCCCGCGCGTCCTCCACCGTGACCGTCCCGCTCAAGTCTCCCTGCTTGCGTCGATCGATCTCGTCCCGCCAGGCTGCAAGCCAGACCTCTGTCGGCTGCGGTTTGCCATACAGATAACCCTGATGAACCACCGCGCAACGGGCATTGAGGAACGCGGCCTGCTCCGCCGTTTCCACGCCTTCGGCAACCACGTGCAAGTGCAGGTTGCGGGCCACGGCGAGGATGGTGTCGACCAGCGCCGCATCACCCGGATCGCACGGTGCATCCTGGACGAAGCTGCGGTCGATCTTGAGTTCATGAATCGGCAATCGCTTCAGGTAGGCCAGCGACGAGTAGCCGGTACCAAAGTCATCGACCGAGAAGTGAATGCCGAGCGCGGTCAGTGCGGTCATCTTGGCAACCACGCTGTCGATGTCGTCGATCATCAAGCCCTCGGTCACCTCGAGCGTGAGGTAGGACGGGTCCACGCCGCTGGTGGCAATCAGGTCGCGCACCCATGACACGAAATCGGCCTGGCGAAAATGGCGGGGACTGACGTTGACCGAGAGTCGCAGCGGAGTGCCCAGCGACTCCTGCTCCGCCATCAGCCGGCATGCACCCGCCAGCATCCAGGCATCAAGTTCGCAGATCAGGTCCGACTGCTCGGCAACCGGCACAAACACCCCGGGCGGAAGCAACCCCCGCTCCGGATGCTGCCAGCGCACCAGGGCCTCGGCACCCACCGCCCTGCCTTGCGCATCCACCTGCGACTGCAGAAACAGGCGCAGCTCGCCGGCGGGGATCCCAGTCCGGAGTTCGCGTTCCGTCCTGAACTTCTGTTGCGCCATTTCGCCCATGGCGACCTCGAAGAAGGCGCTGCGGTTGCCGCCCGCAGCCTTGGCTCGATGCAGGGCCGTATCCGCACGCCGAAAGATCTCCTGCGGCGAGTCCGACGCCCCGTCCGGACACAGCGTGATTCCGATACTGGCGGTGATCGAGGCCGTCTCCTCACCGAGCACAAACGGCGCTCGCAGCGCGACGTGCACTTTCTCGGCCACCGACAATGCGCGCCGGCTCGCATCTTCGCGATGGACGTCGAGCGCCTGCAACAGAACGGCAAACTCGTCGGCAGCGAGGCGCGCCAGCGTGTCACCCTCACGCAGAAGCCCGCCGATCCGTCGCCCCACCTCCTGCAACAACAGGTCGCCCAGCGCGTGTCCGCGGGCATCGTTCAGGTTCTTGAAGCGATCGATATTGAACAGGATCAGCGCATCCTGGCGCGACTGGCGCTGAGACACCGCAAGCACCAGTCCGAGCCGGTCAAGCAGCAGGGTGCGATTCGGCAATCCGGTGAGTGCATCGTAATAGGAGAGGCGTTTGATCTCCGCTTCGGCGCGCTTCTGCTCGGTGATGTCCTGCTTGATCGCGAGCAGATGGCTGACCCGGCCATCCGCCTCGCGAACGGGCGTCACGGTAGCCGATTCGATGTACTCGGTGCCATCCTTGCGCAGATTGATGAACTCGCCCTTCCACGCGTGTCCTCGCGTCACCGCGGCCCATAGCGCAGTGTAGGTTTCTGGGGGGGTCTTGCCCGAATGAAGTATGCGTGGGTTCCTTCCGATCACCTCCCCCAGGGTGTAGCCCGTGGTCCGGACAAATGCCTCGTTCACGTATTCGACATTGCCGTCCGGATCGGTGATCACGATGCTCGCCGGGCTTTGCTCGACCGCAAGCGAGAACTTGCGCAACTGCTGCTCCGCAAGCTTGCGTTCGGACAGATCGATGTCGATGCAGTACATCTCCGGTTCGCCGATACCGGTGTGCAACATGATGTGGCTCGAGAACACATGAACGGGCGATCCATCGCGACGCCTGAGGGTCAGTTCCGACGCAGGGATCCCCGCCCCGCCCCCCACCCAGCCATTCACCGCGGCAACGACGCCTTCGCGCATGACATCCGGAATGATCAGGTCTTCGAGCTGGCGGCCGAGCGCCTCGCGCACGGAATAGCCGTACAACTGCTCGCTGGCCTTGTTCCAGTAGATGACCCGGCGATGAGAGTCGTAGCCCTGCACCGAGATCGCCGGTGTGTGTTCAAACAGATTGCGAAAGCGCGCCTCGCTAAGCGAAAGCGCCACCATGCTTGCCAACGCACGAGCGCGCTCGGCCTTCAGGCGGCGCTGCCCCCACCAGAACACAAGCAGCGGCAGCACCAGCGTCGTCAGTGCAAAAAAGGTCAGCCAGTAATCGGTCCGGCCTGCTTCGGGCGCCATGGGCTGGGCAAAGGCACCGGCAGAAACTACGCATGCGAGCGCGAACAGGATCCATGTGGGAAAGCGGCCAGCCTTGATGAATCCTGCCTGCATGCTCGTCTCCCGACTCAATTATTCAGAGTCTGCTCATTCTCTACCAAGGAATCTCCCTGCCCCGGTGATCGAAGAACCCGCCGGATTCGGCAGCAGTCAGTGTATCCATCACCGCCAACAGACGTTCCGCGGCCAGCACCGGAGACTGGACCTCAAGTCCGGTGCGGGCGAATGGGGCGGACAGTGAAGACTCGACCGTACCCGGATGTAGCGCAGTGCAGACCGCGGCGGGGTGGCTGCGCCCGAGTTCGACCGCAGCCGTATGCAGCAACTGATTGAGCGCCGCCTTCGACGCGCGATATCCGTACCATCCGCCCAACCGGTTGTCGCCGATGCTGCCCACCCGCGCCGACAGGCTGGCGAACAGGGACTTGCCATCGCGCGCGAGCCGCGGCAGAAAGTGCTTCATCAACAGCGCCGGACCAATCGCGTTGATGGCGAAGGAATGGGCCAGGTGTACCGGATCGAGATGCTTCCAGCTCCGTTCGGGCTGCATGCCTTCGCCATGAAGAAAACCAGTGGCGTCAATCACCAGTCGCAGGGGTGCCGGACGCCCGGACAGCACCTTGACGGCCTGTTCGATCGACTCTTCATCCAGCAGATCGAGCGCCGGCGTGGTGTGGCGTCCGAGGCGGATCACCTCGTCAAAGTGGCCACCGGCCTCGAGTCCGTCGGCCAGCGCCTTGCCGAGCGCACCGCTCGCCCCCACGACCACCGCCAATCCGCCCCGGGGAAATGAAATCACTCGAACCTCGTCAACTCCCTGTCCGGCATGAAAAAAGTGGTGGGCGATCCGCGGAGTCCGGTTCGCCCACCTTGCACCCAACCCCTGCGCCTTGCGCCCTGCACCCAGCCTGATTCAAGACTCCTGCGCTGCCGCGCGGTGGCACGACAGGACCTGCTATCGCTCGTCCCGCTCAGCGGATGCCGGCACGCCGAATGAGTGCCTGCAGTTCGCCGACGATGCCACGCCGGAACAAGAGCACACACAACACAAAGATCACGCCCATGATCACCGTCACCCACGAGCCGACCGAATCGGCAAGCTGGGTCTGCAGCGATACCACGGTGGCCGCACCGATCAGCGGGCCAAGCACCGTTCCGAGGCCACCGAGCAGGGTCATCAGCACCACCTCACCCGACATGTGCCAATGCACGTCGGTGAGCGATGCGAGCTGAAACACCAGCGTCTTGGTGGCGCCGGCCATGCCGGCGAGCGAGGCCGAAATGATGAAGGCGAGCAACTTGAACTTGGCCACATCGTAGCCCAGCGATATGGCGCGCGGCTCGTTCTCGCGGATCGCCTTGAGAATCTCGCCGAAAGGCGAATTGATGGTGCGGTAGATGATGAAGAAACCGATGCAGAACACCGCGAACACCAGGTAGTACATCGAAAGGTTGTTCGACAGGTCGATGATGCCGAACAGGTTTCCCCGCGGCACGCCCTGCAGGCCATCCTCGCCGCCGGTCGCCTTGATCTGGAGCACCAGGAAATACACCATCTGCGACAAGGCGAGCGTGATCATCGCAAAGTAGATGCCGGTACGCCGGATCGCCAGCACACCGAAAACCCAGCCCAGCAAACCCGCCGCCACCGTACCGCCAATGATGCCCACCTCGGGCGTTACCCCGACATCGCGCACCAGCATGCCGCACACGTATCCTGCCGTCCCCAGAAAGGCCGCATGGCCGAAGGACAGCAAACCTGCAAAGCCGAGCAGCAGGTTGAAAGCGCAGGCAAACAGACCGAAACACAGGATCTTCATCAGGAAGGTGGGATACACCGCAAACGGCGCGATGAGACCAATGATGAACAAGGCACCGAACAGATAGGGTGTGGCGCGAGCAAACATCGAATTTTTGTGCATTGCGTATCCTCGGTTTTGCCTCAGCTCTTGCCAAACAGGCCGGCAGGCCGGACCAGCAGCACGATCACCATGATGATGAAGACCACCACGGCAGACCCTTCCGGATAGAACACCCTGGTCAGGCCCTCGATCAGACCGAGGCCGAGACCGGTGACGATCGAGCCCATGATCGAACCCATGCCGCCGATGACGACTACCGCGAACACGACAATGATCAGGTTGGAGCCCATCAGCGGATTCACCTGATACACCGGCGCCGCAAGCACCCCGGCGAACGCGGCCAGGGCCACGCCATAACCGTACGTGAAGGTGATCAGCAGCGGCACGTTGATACCCAGCGCCTGCACCATCTGCGGATTCTCGGTGCCGGCACGCAGGTAGGACCCGAGCTTGGTCTTCTCGATCATGAACCAGGTACCGAAGCACACCGTCAACGCTGCCACCACAATCCAGGCGCGATAGATAGGCACGAACATGAAGCCGAGGTTCACCCCGCCCTGGAGCAGTTCGGGTACCTCGTAGGACTGTCCCGAGATGCCGTACTGGTCACGGAAGACACCTTCGAAGATCAGGGCCAGGCCGAAAGTAAGAAGCAGGCCGTACAGATGATCGAGCTTGTAGAGTTTGCGCAGCATGGTGCGCTCGATAACGACGCCCAGTGCGCCAATCACGATCGGCGCCAGCAACAGCGAGACCCAATAGTTGATACCGAACTTCGTCAGCGCGATCCACGCCACAAAAGCCCCCATCATGTACTGCGCGCCATGGGCGAAGTTGATGATGTTGAGCAAGCCGAAGATGATCGCCAGGCCGAGGCTGAGAATGGCGTAGAACGAGCCGTTGATCAGCCCGATCAGCAACTGGCTGCCCAACAGGGCACTCGAGACACCGAATATTTCCATATGGAACTCCCGCACCGGGACGCCAGACGTGGCGCCCCGGTGCGACATGATTGGCTGACGGGATCGAGCTCAGCTCACTTCTTGATCAGGGGGCAACGCGACTCCGACAAGGGCTGGAAGGCCTCGGCCGCCGGAATGGTCTGGCGAACGTGGTAGTAGTCCCACGGATACTTGGACTCGTCGGGCTTCTTCACCTGCACCAGGTACATGTCGTGAATCATCCGGCCGTCCTCGCGGATCTGTCCGTTCTTGGCAAAGAAGTCGTTGATCGGGGTCTTCTTCATCTGGGCCATGACCTTCGCCGAATCGTCCGAGCCGGCCGCCTGGACCGCTCGCAGATAGTGCAGCACAGAAGAATACTGACCGGCCTGCACCATCGTCGGCATCCGCTTCTGCTTGTCAAAGAAGCGCTTCGACCAGGTCCGGGTGTCGTCGTTGAGATCCCAATAGAAACCCGTGGTCAGGTACATGCCCTGCGTATTTTTCAGGCCCAGCGAATGGACATCGGAAATGAACATCAGCAAGCCGGCAAGCGACTGCTTGGGGGTGATGCCGAACTCCGCCGCCTGCTTGATCGCATTGGTGGTGTCGGCGCCGGCATTGGCCAGCCCGATGATTTTCGCCCCGGAGGCCTGCGCCTGGAGCAGGAAGGAGGAGAAGTCCGACGCCGGGAAGGGATGGCGTACCGAGCCAAGCACCTTGCCGCCGTTGGCGGTCACGACCGCCGACGAATCGCGCTCCAGCGCCTGGCCGAAGGCATAGTCCGCCGTCAGGAAGAACCACGTGTCGCCGCCTTGCTTGGTCACCGCCTTCGCGGTGCCATTTGCCAAAGCGTAGGTGTCATAGGTGTAATGCACGGAGACGTCATTGCACTGCTCGTTGGTGATCGGTGTTGACGCCGGACCACTCATGAGCGCAATGCGGTTCATCTCCTTCGCGATCTTCATCACCGCAAGCGCGGTGGAGGTGGTGACCAACTCGGTGGCGGCATCGACCCCTTCACGCTCGAACCATTCGCGCGCCTTGTTCGATGCAATGTCGGCCTTGTTCTGGTGGTCGGCGGAGACCATTTCAATCTTGAATGCGGGCTTGGCTTCAGCGATGAAATCGTCGATCGCCATTTGGGTTGCTAACACTGCGCCCGAGCCTGCAAGGTCGGAGTAAGTACCGGACAAGTCGGTGAGCACGCCGACTTTCACCGTGTTACCCGAAATCTGCGCATTCGCTGCACCCGAAAGGGCAGCGAATGCGGCTGCGCAAGCAAGCGTCGTCAGTTTCTTGATCTGCATCTTTTGTCTCCGTCCTGTTGAATGTCCACCCGGGTCAAACCCCGAGCGTCTGATGCAGCCAGTCCATCTTTTGCGCCAATTCTGCCGCGGGGATGGTGGCAATGATCTCGCCATGTTCAAGCACGTAATGCCGGTCGGCGAGCGGTGCGGCAAAGCGGAAGTTCTGCTCCACCATGACGATGGTGAAACCGCGCGTCTTGAGTTCGGTGATAACTTCGCCGAGTTTCTTGACGATCACCGGCGCCAGACCCTCGGTGATCTCGTCGAGCAGCATCAGCTTGGCCCCGGTCCGCAGCACCCGCGCCATCGCCAGCATCTGCTGCTCGCCGCCCGACAGCTTGCTGCCGGGGCTGTTGCGACGCTCCAGCAGGTTGGGAAACATGCGGTAGATCTCGTCCACCGACATGCCGCCGCTTGCCACTTCGGGCGGCAGCATCAGGTTCTCCTCGGTGCTGAGCGAGGCGAAGATCGCGCGCTCCTCGGGCACATAACCGACGCCGTAACGCGCCATGCGGTGGGTGGGCTCGGCAATGACCTCCTTGCCATTAACCATGATCGACCCGCTGCGGCGGCCAACCAGCCCGAGAATGGACTTCAGCGTGGTCGACCGGCCTGAACCGTTGCGTCCGAGCAGCGTGATGCATTCGCCGCGTGCGACCTGCAGGTCAATGCCGTGGAGGATGTGGGATTCGCCGTAGAACGCATGCAGATCTTGGATCCGCAACATCTCGGCATGGGGGTTGAAGGCGCTTGTCATGGGTGGGGACCGCCGGGGTCAGTGGTGGGCATCGTTCATGTCGTCGGAGCCCACATAGGCTTCGAGCACCTTGGGGTTCTTCGACACCTCGGCGTAGGTTCCCTCGGCAAGCACGCTGCCGCGGGTGAGCACCGTGATGCGGTCACAAAGATTGGCGACCACGGACAGGTTGTGTTCGACCATCAGGATGCTGCGATTGGCCGAAACCTTGCGGATCAGCTCGACAACACGTCCGATATCTTCGTTGCCCATGCCCTGGGTCGGTTCGTCGAGCAGCATCATCTTCGGGTCCAGCGCCAGCGTGGTGGCGATTTCCAGCGCACGTTTGCGCCCGTAAGGCATCTCGGCCGTAACCGTATCGGCGAACTCCTTCAGGTCCACCGACTCGAGCAGGGCCATCGCGTCATCGTTGAGCACGTCGAGCGATTTCTTCGATCGCCAGAAGTGGAATTCGGTACCCAGCTTGCGTTGCAGACCGATGCGCACATTCTCCATTACCGTCAGATGCGGAAAGGTGGCAGAGATCTGGAACGAGCGCACCAGTCCGCGGCGGGCGGTAACGGCGGGCGCTTCCTGCGTAATCTCCTTGCCTTCGAAGCGGATGCTGCCCGACGTGGGTGGAAGGAACTTGGTGAGCAGGTTGAACACCGTGGTTTTGCCTGCCCCATTCGGACCGATCAAGGCATGGATATCGCCCTGCCGGACCTTGAGATCCACATTGGATACCGCGGCGAAACCCTTGAACTCTTTGGTCAGGCCGATCGTTTCGAGAATGAACTCGCTCATGTTTCCTTCCGAAGGGCTGCGGCGCTCGCACACGATGATGCGTAGCAGATTTGTTTATTCGTTATTCTGGCCTGCCCTCAGTCTTCCGTCATCCGAACCCACAAGCAACTATCGTTTACCCGCACAGCACCCAAGGGCTGCCGACAAACGACGGGAGGGCTGCCCGCATTATCGCGAACAGCCCTCCCGGATACCGCTGTAGCAACGGGCCCCGGATGCGGGGCCGTGCCGGTGGATCAGCTAGCGCTCATCGCCAACATCAGCTGATTGATACGCTTGACGAAACTCGCCGGGTCGTCGAGCGTGCCGCCTTCGGCGAGCAGAGCCTGGTCGAACAGCACCGCGGCCCAGTCATCGAAGTTCTTGTCTTCGTACTTCAGACGCAGCACCGCCGGATGGCGTGGGTTGATCTCGAGGATCGGCTTCGACATCGGCGCGCTCTGGCCGGCTGCCTTGAGGATGCGCCCGAGGTTCATGCCCAGATCGTGCTCGTCGGCCACCAGGCAGGCCGGCGAATCGGTCAGTCGCAAGGTGACCTTGACGTCCTTGACCCGTTCGCCGAGGCTGGTCTTGATCTTTTCCAGCAGCTCCTTGTATTCGTCGGCCGCCTGCTCCACCTCTTTCTTCTCGGCCTCGTCCTCGAGCTGGCCAAGGTCCAGCCCACCCTTGGCCACCGAGGCAAGCGGCTTGCCCGCGAACTCGGTCAGGTTGCCGATCACCCACTCGTCCACCCGGTCCGACAGCAGCAGCACTTCGATGCCCTTCTTGCGGAAGATCTCGAGGTGCGGGCTGTTCTTCGCCGCGTTGAAGGTTTCGGCCGTGACGTAGTAGATCTTGTCCTGACCTTCCTTCATGCGTGCGATGTAGTCGTCAAGCGAGACCACCTCGTCGGTCGTGTCGGCATGGGTCGAGGCAAAACGCAGCAGCCCCGCGATCTTGTCCTTGTTGGCGAAATCCTCGCCCACACCCTCCTTGAGCACCTTGCCGAATTCTTTCCAGAAGGTGGCGTATTTCTCCTTCTCCGCGGCCTCGTCGCTGTTGGCCAGGCCTTCAAGCAGGGCCAGCACCTTCTTGGTGCAGCCCTGGCGAATGGCGTCGATATCCTTGGACTCCTGCAGGATCTCGCGCGACACGTTCAGCGGCAGATCGGCGGAATCGACCACCCCGCGCACGAAGCGCAGGTAAGTCGGCATCAGCTTCTCGGCGTCGTCCATGATGAAGACGCGCTTCACATAGAGCTTCACCCCGTGGCGCGCGTTGCGGTCCCACATGTCGAACGGCGCATGCGAGGGCACGTAAAGCAGTTGAGTGTATTCCTGGCGGCCTTCGACCCGGGCATGGGTCCACGCCAGCGGCTCGTCGTAGTCGTGACCGACGTGCTTGTAGAAGGCGGTGTACTCCTCGTCGGCGATCTCGCTCTTCGGCCGGGCCCACAGCGCATTGGCCTGGTTGACCGTCTCGTCCTCGTCGGTGACGACCTGGGCCTTCTTCTCCTCGTCCCACTCCTCCTTCTTCATCACGATCGGTTGCACGATGTGATCGGAGTACTTGCGGATCAGGCTCTTGAGTTTCCAGCCGGAGAGCAGGTCTTCCTGGCCTTCGCGCAAGTGGAGGGTGATTTCGGTGCCGCGGCCGGACTTCTCGATCGGTTCCACGGTGTATTCGCCCGCGGTGTCGCCGGTCATGGCGCACTCCCACTTCACGCCTTCGCTGACTGGCAGGCCGGCACGACGGGTCTGAACCATCACCCTGTCAGCCACGATGAAAGCAGAGTAGAAACCGACCCCGAACTGACCGATCAGGTTGGCGTCCTTCTTCTGGTCGCCGGTGAGCTTGCCGAAGAACTCACGGGTGCCCGACTTGGCGATGGTGCCGAGGTGGGTGACGACCTCGTCGCGGCTCATGCCGATGCCGTTGTCGCTGATGGTGACGGTTTTGGCGTCGGCATCGAATGCGACGCGGATCTTCAGATCGCTGTCACCCTCGAACAGGGCCGGCTGGTCGAGCGCCTCGAAGCGCAGCTTGTCGCTGGCGTCGGAGGCGTTGGAGATCAGCTCGCGCAGGAAGATCTCGCGGTTCGAGTACAGCGAGTGGATCATCAGGTGAAGCAACTGCTTCACTTCAGCCTGGAAGTTCAGGGTTTCGGCGGCGGTCTGGGCGCTGGACATCTTGATGCGTCTCCGGTGGTGAAAAAGTGTGACCTGCAGATTGGGCCACCCACCCGCTTTTTCAAGTCCCGCCCGCAATCAGTTGTAGCGAACCTCGACGATCTCTATCTCGCGCACCCCGGCCGGGCTCATGAAACGCACTACATCACCCTCGCGCGACTTGATCAACGCCCTTGCCAGCGGCGAGATCCAGCTGATCATGCCAGCCGAGGCATTGGCCTCATCCACGCCGACGATCTGCCAGGTCTGCTCCGCGCCGGAGGCATCATCAACATCGCTGATCGTCACCGTGGCGCCGAAGAAGACCTGGTCCACATTCTGCTGCGCAGCCGGGTCCACGACCTCGGCGTTCTCGATGCGCTTGATCAGGAAGCGAAGGCGCCGGTCGATCTCGCGCAAACGCTTCTTGCCGTAGATGTAGTCGCCATTCTCCGAGCGGTCGCCGTTGCCCGCCGCCCAGGCGACAGTCTCGACCATCTTCGGGCGCTCGACGCGCAGCAACTGGTCGAGCTCCTCGCGCAGGGCGAGGTAGCCGCGCCGGGTCATGTAGTTCTTGCTGCCCGGCGGCAGGCGCAGCGAGGGCGAAAGCGCGTCCTCGTCCTCGTCGCCCTCTGCTTCCCTGACGAATGCCTTGTTCATGATCGCCTTTCCGAATGCCGGCAAACAAACGATGTTAACGGATAAAGCAGGAGAAAGCAGATGGATGCCCACAACGGCAAGCTGTCACCATTGTCATCGCCCCACCCGCCGCATACCATAGCCGCAGAGATGGACCGACAAACGGCGCCGCCGCGCCAGCACTCGAGCGGGTTCTGAATGAACGACGACAGGATGAATGACGACAACTTCGACAGCGTAACCAACCTGCAGTTGCGCCTCGAGGATTTGCGCACCGAGCACCGCGATCTCGACGAGGCGATCGCCAGGCTGGTTGCGGCGCCCATCGAGGACCAGCTCCTGATCCGGCGCATGAAGAAGCGCAAGCTGGCGCTAAAGGATCGCATTTCGGTCATCGAGCGCCTGATCGAACCCGACGACCTCGCCTAAGCCCCGCTCGACCACCAGGCAGAACACACTCATGGCCCAACCCGGACTTTTCGGTCGGGAGACGCTCGCCCTGCATGCAGGGCAATCCCCCGACGCCACCCACGGCTCGCGCGCAACGCCGATCCACTTCACCACCAGCTATGTCTTTCCGGATGCCGACCAGGCCGCAGCACTGTTCAATCTCGAACAGCCCGGCCATGTGTATTCCCGGATCTCCAATCCCACCAACGCAGTGCTCGAAGAGCGGATTGCCGCTCTCGAAGGCGGCGTTGGCGCGGTGGCCGTAGCCAGTGGCCAGGCCGCGTTGCACCTTGCGGTCACCACGCTGATGGGCTGTGGCGGGCATATCGTCGCCTCGCGTTCGCTCTATGGCGGATCGCACAACCTGTTCGCCTACACCTTGCCCCGCTTCGGCATCCACACCAGCTTTGTCGACCCGCGCGACGCCGACGCCTGGCGCGCAGCCATCCGGCCCGAAACCCGGCTGCTGTTTGGCGAGTCGATCGGCAACCCCGGCCTGGACGTGCTCGACATCCCCACCGTGGCCGCCATCGCGCACGCTGCCCGCCTGCCCCTGCTGATCGATGCGACCCTGGTCAGCCCCGCACTGCAGCGCCCCCTCGAACTCGGCGCCGATCTGGTCATGCATTCGGCCACCAAGTTCATTGGCGGGCACGGCGTTGCGGTCGGCGGCCTGCTTGTCGACGGCGGTCGTTTCGATTGGGAGGCCTCCGGCCTGTTCCCCACCCTGACCGAGCCCTACGAGGGCTTCCATGGCATGGACTTCGCCGAGGAGTCACCGGTTGCGGCCTTCCTGCTGCGTGCCCGACGCGAAGGCCTGCGCGATTTCGGCGCCTGCCTGTCGCCGATGAACGCCTTCCAGATCCTGCAGGGGCTCGAAACCCTGCCGCTGCGCATGCGTGCCCATGTGGACAACACAGTCCGGGTCGCCCAGCACTTGGCCGACCATCCGCTGGTGGAAAAAGTGGCCTACCCCGCACTCGCCTCGCATCCGGACCATGCGCTGGGGCAGCAGATCCTGCCCGATGGCTGCGGCGCGGTGCTGTCGTTCGAGCTCAAGGGAGGTCGCGATGCCGGCAAGGTCTTTATTGGCGCGCTACGCCTGTTCTCGCACCTGGCCAACGTGGGCGACGCCAAGTCATTGGTCATCCACCCGGCGAGCACCACCCACTTCCGCATGTCCGCCACCGATCTCGCCGCAGCCGGCATCGGCGAGGGCACTGTGCGGCTGTCGGTCGGGCTGGAGAACATCGCCGACCTGCTCGCCGATCTCGAGCGCGGTCTGGCCGCGGTCGGCAAACTGCTGAAGGTTTGAGCGCCATGGACATCCCGGTCAATCACCAGCTCACCCGCATCTACACCGGAGGACGCAGCTTCGACCGCGAACTGCCGACGGTGGTCCTTATCCACGGCGCCGGGCACGACCACAGCGTGTGGAACTACCAGGCACGCCACCTCGCCCATCACGGCTACGGCGTACTCGTGCCCGACCTGCCGGGGCATGGCGCATCGCACGGCACGCCGCTGCGTGACATCGACGCGATGGCGAGCTGGCTGCTCGACCTGGCCGACGCGGTCGGCTGCACCCGGATGCGCCTTGTCGGCCACAGCATGGGCTCCTTGATCGCGCTTGCCGCTGCGGCAAAGGCAGGCGACCAGGTCGAGCGGCTGGTGCTGGTGGGTAGCGTGGCGCCGATGCCGGTTGCCCCGGTACTGATCGATGCGGCCCGTGACGATCGCGATCGCGCCCACGCCATGATCAATCAGTGGTCCTACAGCCCTGCCGCTCAGCTCGGGGCCAGCGCCACGCCCGGCACTTCGCTGCCTGGCACCAACCAGCGCCTGATGGAACGCCAGCCCGCCGGCGTACTCGCAACCGATCTGCAGGCCTGCAACGCCTGGCTCGACGGCTTGGAGGTGGCGGCCGCGATCCGCTGCCCCACGCTGCTCGTGTGCGGCGAACGCGACCAGATGACCCCGGCTCGTGCGGTAAAACCCCTATGCGATGCACTGGTCAACGCCGCCGGCGGTGCGCGTATGATGACGCTGCCGGGCGCAGGCCACGCGATGATGGCCGAATCGCCCAGGGCCCTCAGCGATGCGATAGGGAAGTTTCTAAAATAAACCCGACTGGAGAGAGACATGTCGCAGCCGAACGATACCGAGCTTGACGATGCCGCGGGGCTCCCCTTCCCCACGGTCCGCGATATTCCGTTTTCCGCACCGTTCAGCTGGATCGCGCGGGGACTCGGCGACCTCAAGTCCTGCCCCATTCCCAGCCTGTTCTACGGCTTCTGCTTCGCCGGCATGGGTCTGCTGGTCACCTTCGTGTTCGAGCATGCCTACGAATACACTGCGGCGCTCACATCGGGCTTTCTGCTTCTGGGCCCCTTCCTCGCCATGGGCCTGTATGAGATCAGTCGCCGCCATCAACTCGGCGAGGATTGCTCACTGGCACCGACCCTCACGGTGTGGAAACGCAACGCCGGCAATATCGGCATTTTCGCGGTGGTGCTCGGAGTAGTCTTTCTGGTGTGGGCACGTGCGTCACTGGTGGTGTTCGCCCTCTTCTACTCCAACGAAATGCCCAACCTGTCGGGCTTTCTCGCTCAGTTGCTGGCGTTCGAGAACATCGAGTTCCTGCTGGTCTACTTTGGCGTCGGGCTGATTTTCGCCACCCTCGCGTTCGCGGTCAGCGTGGTTTCCATCCCCTTGATGCTCGACCGCAACCAGGACGCAATCAGCTCCATGCTCGCCAGCATCGCAGCGCTGGTGCGCAACCCGGCGGCGATGATCGTATGGGCCTTTCTGCTCGTGTCGCTGACCCTCATCGGCTTTCTCAGCTTCCACGTCGGGCTCGTGGTCTTGATGCCTATCATCGGCCATGCCACCTGGCACGCCTACCGCGATCTGGTGGAACCGCTGCCGGCCAGTTAAAACCCCGACCATCCCGGTCGGGGCCGTTGCAGCACGCCTCCGTCAAGGGTGCGGCGGTTCAGCCGCCATCGCGCTCCCCGCAGTGCACCAGGATACGGCTGCGCACCTCATTGCGCAGCGTGAGCATGGCCTGCCAGTCCGTGCCCGTCGATTCGACGGGTGGGCAGATGGTCACCGTCAGCGGCCCCCGCCGAGGACGCCACGAACCGTCGGGCAGCACCTGGCGCGTACCCGCAAGCGCAATCGGCACCACCGCAAGGCCGTTCTGCGCCGCTACCTGAAAGGCGCCAAGCCGAAAGGCCTGAAGCTGCGGCTGCGCATTGAAAGTGCCTTCGGCGAAGAACAATAGCGGATGTGCCGCATCCGCGCCGGTCGTTAGCGTCCGTGCATCCTCGACGCTCTTGCGCGAATCGAAACGCTCCACGAAACGCGCACCCATACGCGAGAAAAGCGCATGCATCAGGGGATTCGCCTTGAATTCGGCCTTGGCCACAAAGCCCACCGGCCGCGGCAGGGCCGCAGCCAGCACAAAACCGTCGATGTAGCTCGCGTGGTTGGCGACCAGTACGCAAGGACCGGGGGGCAGGTGTTCGAGCCCCGCCACCCGCAGCGGGCAGCCGCTGAGGACGCGGAACAGGCGCGCGAGCGCGCGCACCACAGCCCAACGCAGCTCGGGCATGGGCAGGATCAGAATAGCGAGCGCGGCAATCGGCGCGAGCAGGCCGAAGCAGGCCCAAACCCAGCTTGCGTAAAGCCACTTGCCGCCACGTTCAACGCCGGCACCTAGCTGCCCGCCCAGGCTGGAAGCCTGCAGGCGCAGGATCTGCAGCCAAGGTGCCCGCGTCGATGCGGCCAACTTCCCGCTCAGATAGGCATCGCGCACCGCCGCACGGCGGATCTTTCCGCTTGAGGTCTTCAGCACCGCGTGGGGAGGTGCCAGCACCACCACATCCGGCTGCACACCGATCTGGTCCACCGCCGCGGCCATGATGCGGTGCTCCAGCGCCTGACGGGTGTCGTCGTCGAGCGCACGCGTCTCGGCGACCACGACCAGTTGTTCGCCGACGTCCTTCGGGCCGGGTATGCCGAACACCGCCACACAACCCTTGCGCACCGCTGCAAGTTCGCCTATCGCCTGTTCCAGATCGTAAGGGTAGAAGTTTCGACCGCCGCGGATGATCATGTCCTTGACCCGACCGGTGATGTGAACTTCACCCGCGACCAGGTAGGCATAGTCGCCGGAAATCAGCCAGCCGTCGTGAAACAGCCCGGCACTGGCATCGGGATTGCGGTGGTAGCCCGCCGTGGTCGAAGGCCCGCGAAATTCGAGACTGCCGATGCAGCGCTCGGGCAGTGTGCGGCCGGCGCCGTCGACAATACGGATTTCATGCCCCGCCAGCGCTGGCCCGCAGCAGACGAAGGACATTGCACTTTCGTCGTCGGGGACAGCGGGTTCAGCCCGCCCGTGGAGCGTCAGGGCATCGCGCCGGACGCGGTCCACGCGCAGCCCGCGGCCCGGTGGCGGCACCGCCAGCCCGACCGCACATTCGGCAAGGCCGTAAACCGGGGTGAGGATTTCCGGCCGCAGTCCATAAACCGCAAAGGCAGCCGCAAAACGGGCCATGGAATCGGGGCTCACCGGCTCGGCACCGTTGGCCGCCAGGCGCCAGCTCGACAGATCCAACCCGGCTTGTGCTTGGTCGGCCAGCCGCCGGACACACAGATCGAAGGCGAAGTTCGGCGCTGCAGTCACTGTGCCGCGATGGTGATGGATCGCCCACAGCCAGCGCTCGGGCCGGGCAAGGAAGTTGAGCGGCGACATCAGCACCAGCGGGCAGGCATGGTAGAGGCTGCCCAGCCACGCACCGATCAGCCCCATGTCGTGATAGAGCGGCAACCAGCTCACCGCCACATCGGTCGAGCCCAGCTCGATCGCCTGCCCCCACGCCCGGATGTTGGCGAGCAGGTTGCGATGACTGAGCGTCACCCCTTTCGGGTCGCCGGTGGAGCCCGAGGTGTACTGGATGAGCGCAAGCTCCTCGGACCGGACCGGCATTCGCGCCATCGGCGCCGCATCAAGCTCGGCCGGGCTCAGTACCCGATCGAGGGCGGGCGACAGCCCTGCCAGCATTCGCGCCAGCGGGCGCACCTGGTCAAACGTGATCAGTACGCGCGCCTCACAGTTGCGCAGGATGCCCGCCTGGCGGCGCAGATGGTCCTCGAGCTGGGCGGGCCGCGCCGGCGGGTAAATCGGCACCGGCACGGCCCCGGCAAGCAGCACGCCGAAAAAACAACGGAAAAAGTCCAGGCCTGACGGCAGCATCATCGCAACGCAATGTCCCGGCCGGATACCGGCGCGTGCCAGGGCGGCGGCCACGCGTGCGCCGGCGGCGGCGAGCTGTGCGTAGCTCAGGGTCTCGGTCTCGTCCTCGGTGCGATAAAAGGTGACGTGCGTGCGTTCGGGGTGGCGCTGCACATGCCAGTCGAGCACCTCGATCAGCGTCGTGGCGCCATCGGGCAGGCCCTCGGCTTCCTCCGGCTCGGCCAGACGGATCGCCGCAGACGCGGCCCTGGCCGGGCGATGTCCTGCCGCCTTGAGCGCGTCCAGCAGTTGGCGCGGCGATTCCGCCGTACCCAGTGCCTCTGCCGGCAGCCGAACGTCAAAGCTGCGCTCCACCCGGGCGAGCAACTCGACCCGGGCAAGACTGTCCAGCCCCAGATCCCGGTCGAACAGGCTGTCGAGTCCGGCATGAACCTGCGCCCGCGGCTGAAGCTCGCGGAGCAGGTCGTCGACGAGTCGTAGCAGGCTGGCGGTGTCGTGGGGTACTTCGGGACTTGATCGTTCCGGCATACTCGGGATTCCGATGTTCGAATGGCGCAATGCCCGCCGACGGCGGAGCGAGATCAGCGCCACCCTTCAACGGACACCCGCCGCCGGCAAGCGTTCGCTACGCCTGGCGAAATGTGATCTCGATCAAGGCGGAGGCGCCACACACTGACCACAATCAGCATGGCATGACTCCGTCGCCAGGCTACGAACATCGCCGCCCATGACCGGGACGTCACGCCGCACATCGTGCCGGACTGGTGCGATCTTCCATCTCCACCAAGGACTGCCCGCCATGCCCGCATCCACTCCCGACGGTCCGGACCGCAGGCTGGCTGCCGCGTCCCTTCAACCGGCGCCCGTGAGCCTGGGAGATATCGGGGCTTCAATCACAGCCGGCGTGGCCCAGTTCCGCTTGCTTCCCGGACTGAGCGCGGCCTATGCGGCCGTGTTCGTCGTCCTCGGCGGCCTGCTCTTTCTCGCCCTCGAAGCCGTTTCGATCGCGCCGCTCAGCCTGTCGCTCGCAGGCGGATTCATGCTCATCGGCCCCATCCTGCTGGCGGGATTCTTCTCTGTGTCGGACATCCTGCGCGCGGGCGGCAAGCCGGTTGTGGCCGACATCGCTCAGGGCTTTCGGCGCATGCCGCGTGGCGGCTGGGTCGTGTCCTTCGTGTGCGCGCTGCTGTTTCTGATCTGGCTCACCGATGCGGGAACGCTCTACGGCTTCATGGTGGGTCACGAGCCGATGGGGTTCGCCCGCATGTTGCCGGTCGATGTTCGGGTGGCCAACTTCCTCCTGTTCAGTTCGTTCATGGGCGCCGTGCTGGCCTTCATCCTGTTCACCATTTCGGCGTTCTCCATCCCGCTGATCTATGACCGCCGCGCCGACCTCGTCTCCGGGGTCGTCGCCAGCGTACGCGCCGTGTTCCGACGATTTCCGGTGGTGATGTGCTGGGCTGTGTTGCTTGCCGCGGTGATCATGCTCAGCGCACTGCTGCTGCCCTTGATGCTGCTCACCCTGCCGGTGATGGCCTATGCCAGCCGCGCCTTCTACTTCAGGGTGTTTCCGGAGTAGACGGCAGAAGACCCGGTCCGGTGCGGCACCCTAGCCCCTGCACGCCCACACGCAAGGCGCTGGCCGCGTTGATTGCCACCGATCACCGCTTGGTGACAATGCTCTTCTGCGTGGCACCCGAAACTGGCATAGTGGCAAGGTTATCAATACGCCTTCATACATGCCCTCTCGTGCCAGTCGGGCGCTACTCCTTGCACTTGTTGCCGCGGTGGGGCTTTTTTACCTGTTTAGCCCGCCGGCGCCGAAGCCCATCCGTATCGGTGTAGTGCACTCCCTGAGCGGGGTGATGGCAGAAAGCGAGCGTGGACTGGTCGACGCCGTGCGCCTTGCGGTCGAGGAGATCAATGCTGCCGGGGGGCTGATCGGACGCCCGCTGGAACTGCTCGTTGCCGACGGTGCATCGGACTGGGACCGGTCAGCCAGCGAAGCCGAGCGGTTGATCCGCGACGAGCAGGTCAGCGTGTTGTTCGCGTGCTGGACCTCGGCCTGTCGCAAGACACTGCTGCCGGTGGTGGAGCGAAACCGTCACCTCATGTTCTACCCCTTGCAATACGAAGGGCTGGAACAGTCCGAGCACATCGTCTATCTGGGCGCGGCGCCCAATCAGCAGATCATTCCGGGCGCACGCTGGGCCATGGACACCTTCGGTCCGCGGGTCTATCTGATCGGATCCGACTATGTATTTCCACGCATGGCCAACCAGCTGATCAGGCATCTGGTAACGGCAACCGGCGGAGTCATCGTGAACGAACGATACCTGCCCCTTACCGCAACCGATTTCAGCGAACTGGCCGCGGATATTCGTATCAAGGCACCGGACGTGGTCCTGAACACGGTCAACGGCGCAAGCAACCGCCCATTGTTCGCCGCACTCAAGGCCTCACGCCTGCAACAGATACCGGTGGTTTCGTTCAGCATTGCCGAACCGGAACTGCAGGCCATGGGGGCCGAATACTTCCACCCGGCACACCACGCAGTCTGGGGCTACTTCCAGAGCCTGCCGAGTCCGGCCAATCAGCAGTTCGTCGCGGCATTCAAACAGCGCTTCGGCGCCGACCGGGTGACCAGCGATCCGATCGAGGCCAGCTACAACGGGGTGCGGCTGTGGGCCAGCGCGGTGCGCGAGCTGGGCTCGGCCGATCCGGAAGGCGTCAATCAGGTGATCGGGCGCCACAGCGTTGCCGGGCCCTCCGGCGTGGTCGCGATCGACATGGCAACCCGCCATGCCTGGCGCCGCGTTCGGGTCGGACACGCGCGCATCGACGGCCAATTCGACATCGCCGACATCTCCGAAAGCATGGTGCGCCCAACCCCGTTTCCGCCGTACCGGACCCGCGCCGAATGGTTGCAGCTGGTGCAGGAGCCGGTGCCCGTCTCGTCATCAGGCGGCCTTTCGGGGAGCTCCACACCGTGAGCCAGCTCAGCCTCGGGACGCGACTGACGCTGGGATTTCTGCTTGTTGCCCTATTGCCGCTGGCGGGGCTGGCGTGGGTCTACCTTCACACCTTCGAGCAGGCACTGAGCGCCACCGTGCTGCAGAACCTGTCGTCGATCGCCAACAAGAAAGCCGACCAGATCGATACCTTTATCAACGAGCGGCTGGCGGATGTGCGTCTGCAGGCCGGACAGACTCAGGTACGCGAGGCCTTGCTCTCGCTGTCGGAAGATTATCGACGTGGCGGACTCACCGCCACCGAGCTCAAGGCCGCACGCTACCGCAGCGAGCTTTCCGGCTTGAGCGAGCATGGTGAGTTTCATGATCTGCTGCTCATCGACGCCGCGGGCAACGTGGTGTTTTCCCTGATCCAGGAGGAGGACCTGGGGACCAACCTGTACAGCGGCCCCTATCGCGACAGCGAGCTGGCCGCCGGGTTTCGCCAGGCGATGAGCTCCCTGCACGTTGACCTGAGCCGTTTTGCCCCTTACTCGCCATCGTCCAACAAGATCGCCGCCTTCGTCGTCGCGCCGGTACTCGATCAGGGCAAGCCCGTCGGGGCGCTGGCGATGCAGGTCAACCTGAGTACGCTGAAGCCGGTGGTCGCGGACCGGACCGGGCTTGGCCGCTCGGGCGAAACCGTATTGGCCTACGTCGATGGCAGCGATGCACGTTACACCGTTCCTCTCGCACGCACTGACGACGAGCCCTTTGCCAAGCGCGTCCCGCTGGTGCTTGCCGCGCAGCCGATGCGCGAGGCGCTGGCCGGGGTGCGCGGGCTCGACGTGACGCGCGACTATGCCAATGTCGAGGTGGTGGCCAGCTGGCGTTATCTGCCCGCGCTGGGCTGGGGCATGGTGGTGAAGATCGACGCTGCAGAGGCGCTCGCCCCGCTGCGCGCCAAACAGCGTGCCACCATTCTGGCCTTTGTCGCGTTTCTGCTGATGGCGGCCGCGGCGGCGCTGGTGCTCGGGCGCCGCTTCCTGCGCAGCGAGCGCATCATCGCCGCCCAGGAGGTGCGCTACCGCGCGATGTTCGATCACATGCACGACGGCGTGGCGCTCTACCGCCCGCTGGACGACGGCAGCGAATTTCAACTGCTGGATATCAATCCGGCCGGCGAGCGCATCGCCGGCGTTCGGCGTGAGAAAGTCCTGCGCCAACCCTCACGGATTGCCTTTCCGGGACTGGAAGCCTCCGGAATTTTTGCAGCCATTGGCCGGGTTGCAAGCAGCGGTATCAGTGAATCAGTCGCCCTGACGGCCTACGCGGACAGGGCCGTCAATCTCTGGGTGGAGAACGATGTAATCCGCCTGCCTGGCGGCGAGATCCTTTCGGTATTCAAGGACGTCACCGCACGCAAGCAGGCTGAAGAGAGCCTGCTGCTCTACGCCAGGATGTTCGAACACAGCGGTGAGGCCATCATGGTCACCGACCACGCCAATCGCATCATCGCCATCAATCCGGCCTTCACCCGTCAGACCGGCTACAGCCTCGCGGACATCGTCGGCCAGAACCCGAAAAGCCTTTCTTCCGGGCGCACGCCACCTCAGACTCACCGTGCACTGTGGGCCAGCCTCGAAGAGAGCAACTACTGGCAGGGCGAGTTATGGGATCAAGACAAGGAAGGGAACGTCTATCCGAAGTGGGCTGCAATCTCGGCCATTCGCAACGCCCAGGGCAAGATCACCCACTACATCGCCAGCTTCACCGACATCACCGAGCGCAAAGCGGCGGAAGAGAGGATCGAGCATCTGGCCCATCACGACAGCCTGACCGGACTGTTCAACCGCTACAACCTCGAGATCCGCCTATCCCAGTCCCTGCTTTCGGCGCGCAGGGAGGGCACTCACGTGGCGGTGATGTTCATCGACCTCGACCGGTTCAAGGTCATCAACGACACCCTTGGACACCATGTCGGCGACCTGCTGCTGATCGAGGTTGCACGTCGCCTGCAGGCTTGTGTGCGGGAGAGCGACATCGTCGCCCGCCAGGGAGGCGACGAGTTCGTCGTTGTGCTCGGCGGCCTTGCCTGCCCGGAGGATACATCGCCGGTTGCCACCAAGATTCTTCAGCTGCTCGGTCAGGCCTGCGACATTGCAGGCGATCGGCTGCACACCAGCCCGAGCATCGGCATTGCCGTATTCCCGCAGGACGGCGCAGATGCCGGCACGCTGATGAAGAATGCCGATACCGCGATGTATCACGCCAAGGGCCAGGGCCGGAACAACATCCAGTACTTCACCAATGCGCTCAATATCGCCGCCGACGAAAGGCTGACGCTGGAGCGCGAACTGCGCAGGGCCATCGAGGAGGCGCAGTTTGAACTCCACTATCAGCCCCAGATCGCCACCCGCGAAGACCCCGCGGCGCGCCCCTGCGCGGTGGAGGCACTGGTGCGCTGGCGCCACCCGACGCGTGGTCTGATTCCCCCGTTGCGCTTCATTCCGATCGCCGAGGAGACTGGCCTGATCGAAGCGATAGGCAGCTGGGTGCTCGCCGAAGCCTGCCGTCAGCTGGCTGCATGGAAGGCTGCCGGAATCGGCCCGCGCACGGTCGCAGTCAACCTCTCTGCCCACCAGTTGCGCAGTCCCGACCTGGTCGGCATGGTCGCGGCGGTCCTGCGCGAACACAACTTGCAGCACGGCGAACTGGAACTCGAGATCACCGAGTCGGTTGCCATGAGCGACCCTGCCGGTGCAATCGAGAAACTCCAGGCGCTGCGCGCGCTGGGTGTCACCCTGGCGATCGACGACTTCGGCACCGGCTATTCATCGCTGGCCTACCTCAAGCGCCTGCCGATCCACGTGCTCAAGCTCGATCGTGAGTTCGTGCGCGACATCGAAACCGACGCCAACGATGCCGCAATCTGCGCCGCAACCCTGTCGCTCGCACACAGCCTTGGCCTTGAGGTCGTCGCCGAAGGCGTGGAAACCACCACCCAGCGTGATTTTCTCATCAGCCATCGATGCGACAAGCTGCAAGGATACCTGTTCGGAAAACCCGAGCCAGCCGAGGAATGGCGCGTCCGGTGGGAGGCGCTGGCCGCGGCAGGCGCAACCCAGCCCTGATCCGCGCTCCGCAGCAAAGCGGGCCGCTGCGGAACTGAGCCTCGGACCGACTGCAGCCCCGGATCGGCGCTCATCCCTCCGGCAAGCGAACTGACAGGCGCTGCAGCTTGCGCTAACATCGCGGCCGTTGGTGCTCGTGTCTCCTTTCCCGGAGCACAGTTCAACGGGAAGCAGGAGTCCCGTCCCCCGGCCACAAAGGGCCGTCGGGGGGATAACCTGCGCTGCCCCCGCAACGGTAAGCGGCCAGACCCATGATGTTCGGGTCACTTCCATCATTCAGCCACTGGAATCGGGATCGTTCAGACCCGCCCGGGAAGGCGATGGAAAGGTGTGCCGTCAGCCCGGATACCGGCCAACAAGGTCGTTGCCGTTCGCCTCGCGAACGGCAACCTTGTGCCCACGCACTGTCGGGGAAGACAGTGAGGGCGAATTTCGAGTTCATCATCATGACCATCCAATCCGGCCGCTCGCCTCTGGCAGCGCTTGCCTGCGTCGCAGCCCTCATCACCGCAAGCACCTTCCCCAGCCCTGCCTTCAGCCATGGCAGCCACACCCATGGACACGCAACCCTGACCCTCGTCGTCGACGCCAACGGCATGAAGGGAGAATTCAACTTCCCGCTCGAGAGCCTGCTCGGGTTCGACTACCCACCCAAGACCCCATCCCAGCAACAGACACTCGACGCGCTGAAGATCCGCCTTGGCCAACTCGACAAGTTCATCGAGCCGGCGCCCGAGGCGGTCTGCACGCCGATCGGGGCGAACGTTTCCCCGGACCTTGAAACCGCAGACCCAAGCGCAGACATCGCCAATATCGTTCATTCGTTCAGATTCGAATGCGACAAGGCTTCAGCGCTCCGGTCGGTCTACTTCACGGCCTTCCGCAATCACCCCGGACTCAAGCAGTTGAGGGTCAAGCTGACCGCTCCGGCAGGCAGCAAGACGCTGACGGTCAGGCCGAAATTTCCCGCCATCACCTTCTGACCTCCAACGCGAGAAACCGGACCATGATCGAAACAAGTTTTCTGCAGATTGCCCAGGCACTGCTGTGGCCCGTCCTCGCCCTCGTGGCGCTGGCCTTCGTCTACGCCTTGTGGGTCGGCGGCATGACCCTGATGGAGGCTTGGCAGCGCTGGCGCCTGCCTGACTACGCCAGCCTGCCCTGCGATGCCGCGTACTCGATGGACGAACTCGAGATGCGGGTACTGCGCCAGATCGAACCACTGCGCCTGCTCAGCCGGGTGACGCCAATGCTCGGGCTGATCGCGACCATGATTCCGCTCGGGCCGGCCCTGCAAAGCGTGGCCACCGGCCAGGGCCATGAAGCGCTGGCGGTGTTCAGTGGCGCCTTCGCCGGGGTGGTGCTGGCGTTGGCAGCCGCCGCGGTCGGGCTGGTGGTCTACTCGGTGCGGCGGCGCTGGCTGCTGGCCGAATTGCTCTCCATCCGCAAGGCGCGTGGGGTGCAGGCGTGAGCCTCAAGCACCTGAAGGTGCTCGACGAAGACGACGAAGATCCGATGCTGTCGGCGGTCAATCTGGTCGACGTGTTCCTCGTACTGGTGGTTGCCCTGCTCGCGGCGGTGGCGGCGAGCACCCGCCCGACGGCAGCACAGGCTCCCGAACCCACGCTGGTGCACAAGGCCGGCGAGCCAGACATGGAGATCGTGGTCACCGAGCAGGGACGCGAAGTCCGCTACAAGGGCAGCGGTGGCGTCAGCGAAGGAGAAGGGGTGCGCGCCGGCGTCGCATACCGTCTGCGCGACGGCAGCATCATCTATGTCCCGGAGGACAAGGCGCAGGACGACAGCCCCACCGCGGGAGTTGGCCGATGAGGACGCTACTCCGGCTGCTGTGCCTCACCCTGCTGTGCGCGAACGGCAACGCCCTCGCGTACAAGCTGCTGTGGGTGACGGCCGACATCACCCCCGCCGCACGCAGCGCCATGATCGAGCGTCTCGGGGCTGCCCAGGGCTGGAGCGTAAGCCATCTCGATCACCCGCTGCGCGACACCCCGGCGCAGACCGGGGAGCAACGCGAAACCATGGCCCAGGCCCTGCAGCGGGCGGACATGGTGTGGGTCGATGTTCCTCATGCAAGCGCATACACCCGGCTGGAAAAACTCTATGGTCCGCTGCTTGATGTCCATGGCGCCAACCACCCTGGCCGGGTGGTGTGGGTCGCGAACGAAGCACTGCCCGGCGTGGCCGATGGCGTGACACGAGGCATCGGCGACTACCTGCGAGCAGGGGGCGAGGACAACGTCCGTCACGCCTTCATGCTCGCATCCGCCACCATCGACAAGCGTGACCTGGCAGACCTGCCAGCCCCGCGGACCTGGCCTGCGCGCGGCATCTATCACCCCGACGCCGCGGAATTTTTCGACGACGCGAGTGCCCTGGCCGCGTGGCAGGCCACCCTCCCGCGCTACAGCGATCAGCCTGCCATCGCGGTACTGGTGCACCGCTATCACTTCATCAATGGCAACACCGACTGGCTCGACGACTGGCTACGACGCTTCGCCAGCCAGGGCCTGTTTGCCTATGCGGTATTCGGCCAGCAGGTGGACGCGGCCGGTCTTGCCGCCATGCTGGAACAAGGCCCGGCGGCCGGTCCCCGCAGCGCGCACCCGCAGCTGATCGTGCTCCACCAGCTCACCCCGCAGGCGGCCACGCTGCAGACCCTGTTCGAGCGCTGGGGCACCCCGGTATTGGCCACCCAGCCCTACCGCCAGGGCGACACCGCGACGTGGGAACAGGACAGCGCCGGGCTGGCGCTCGGCGACACCCCCTTCTACCTCGTCCAGCCCGAGGCGGCCGGCGCGATCGACCCCCTGATGGTGGTCGCCCATGCCGACCGCGGCCGGCACACCGAGCTCATCGAACGCCAGGCCGACGCCGTGGTGGCAAAGGCGAGGCGCCTGCTTGCGCTCCGCACGCGCCCTGCGGCAGACAAGAAGCTGGTGGCCATGGTGTACAACTACCCACCGGGCGGGACCAATTTCGGTGCCTCCTTCCTCAACGTCCCACGCAGTCTGGAACAGGTGTCCGGCGCACTGAGCGCAGCCGGATACGACACCCGACCCACGCCCGAAGCCGACTGGGTGAGCGCGCTGCCGCCCCTGCTCAAGGCCTATTACCCCGACGCCGACCTCGTCACCATGCTGCAACTGCAGCAGGCGGACGCCTTGCCGCTGTCGGATTACGAAGCCTGGTGGCAAACCCTGCCCGCAGCCGTGCGCCAGCGGATCGAAACCCGCTGGGGCCCACCGGCCAGCAGCCGCTATGTCGTGCAATGGCAGGGCAAACCGGTATTCGTGATTCCCCGGCTGCAGATCGGCAAACTGTCGGTGCTGCCCCAACCGCCGCGCGAGGAGACCCTGCGCCTGGGTCAGAACCCCTTCATGCATCGCAGCAAGCAACCGCTGTCGCACCACTATCTCGCCGTCTATCTGTGGGCGCAGCAAGCCGATGCGCTGATCCATTTCGGCACCCACGGCACCCAGGAATGGGCTCCGGGCAAATCGCGCGCACTCGACGTGCTCGACGACGCGCTGTTGCCGCTGGGCGACCTGCCGGTGGTCTATCCCTACATCGTGGACAACCTTGGCGAGGCCCTGACCGCCAAGCGTCGTGGCCGGGCGTTGCTGGTCAGTCACCGCACCCCGGTGTTCGCCACCGCGGGTTTCCCGGCCAGGCTGGCCGAGATGCACCAGCTGATGCACGAATGGGAGATCGCCGACCTCGGCCCGACCCGCAGCGCACTCGAACAGCAACTGGTGGAACTGATCGTCGAACACCAGCTGCACCGCGATCTCGACTGGAGCCGCGAACAGGTCAGCGCCGACCTGCAGAAGTTCATGGAGGTCCTGCACCCGTGGCTCGATCAGCTCGCGCAAAGCTCGCAACCGAAAGGGCTGGCGGTTTTCGGCAAGGCCCCGGACGAAGCGCTGCGCCGCCAGACCATCCTGCAAGCCGTGCGCAAGCCCCTGCTCGACGCACTCGGCGAGGATATCGACGAGACTTTCCTGATCGCTTACACGGACGTCATCAACTCGCGCCCGGCGCGCTGGCTGGAGCTTGCACTGCGCGACCCGCAGGCCGCGAGCGAACTCGACCTGCGCCCGCCCGAACCCGAAAGCGCGGTACCCAACCGCGCCTCGCGCCGCGAGATCGACCGCGATGCGCTGCTTGAACTTGCCGAACGGGCGCAAACCCTGGACCGCCTGCTCGCTACCGAAGGCGAGATGGATGGCCTTTTGAACGCGCTCGACGGCCGTTTCCTCCCCGCCGCATATGGTGGCGACCCGATCCGCAATCCCGAGAGCCTGCCCACCGGACGCAACCTGACCGGGCTCGACCCCAGTCGCCTCCCCACCCGCCAGGCCTACAACGTCGCCGGGCTGCTATTCAAGAACTGGCTCGACGACTGGCACCGGACCAATGGCGCGCAGCCGCCGCGGCGCATGGTGCTATCGTTGTGGGCCGGCGAAACCCTCCGGCACCAGGGCATCATGGAAGCCCAGGCGATGGTGGCGCTCGGCGTGCGCCCGGTGTGGGACGACGCTGGCCGGCCACGCTCGGTCGAGCTGATTTCGGCTGAAGAACTCGGCCGCCCACGGGTCGACGTGCTGCTCAGCGTGACCGGCTCCTATCGCGACCAGTTTCCTGCGCTGATGGCACTCCTCGATCAGGCGGTGGCCACCGTCACCGAAGCCGAGCCGCTCGGTGCGATTGCGCTCAACAGCACCGAGGTCGCCACCGAGCTCGCACAGAAGGGCGTACCGGCAGCACAAGCCCGGCTGCTTGGTCAGGCCCGCGTGTTCGGCAATGCGGTCGGAGACTACGGCACCGGCATCTCCGAGGCAGTGCAGCACGACGAACTGCGTACCCGCGACGATAGACTGGGGCAGATGTTCCTGCAGCGCATGAGCCAGCCCTATCTCGGCGGCAGTGCGCTCGAAGACATACCGGGCGAGGTCGCGGCACAGGCACTCGGTGCGCAGTTGCGCCGCACCGACGCCGCCATTCTGTCGCGAACCTCGCACCTGTATGCGATGGCGAGCTCGGACGACCCCTTCCAGTATCTCGGTGGTCTGGCCGCCGCGGCACGCACGGCCGGCAAGGCGGAACCGCTGCGCCTGTTCGTCAACCAGCTGCAGGACAGCAACGAGCCGTTCACCGAAAGCGCCCAGCGCAGCATCGCGGCGGAAATGCAGACGCGTTACCTCCATCCAGGCTGGATCGAGGCGCAGAAGGCCGAGGGCTATTCGGGCACGCTGCAGGTGCTCAAGGCGGTGCAGTTCATCTGGGGCTGGCAGGCCACGGTCGAAGACACGGTACGCCCCGATCACTGGCAGGGATTCCACGACGTGCTGGTCAAGGACAAGCACAAGATGGGTATCCCCGAATGGCTGCGCAGCCATCCGCAGGCCTATGCGCAGACCCTGGAGCGGCTGGTGCAGGCGCAACGTCAGGGCCACTGGTCGCCCGATGCGGCAAGCCGCCGCGAACTGGCGCAGCTGTATGACGAGCTGACCCGCAACGCACCGCTCGCACGCGAGCTGCCATCGGTCCGGCAATGGGTCCGCGAGCAGCTGGCGCCCGCCGCAAGCACGATACGCAGCCCGTCCACTGGACTGGTAGCAGCATCGCTCACCGCCCCTGACTTGCCGCAGCCGCAGCCGCAGGAGGCAGCACCCCCTTCCCCGGCCACCGAATCGCCACCGGCCGAAGCGTCGAAAGTGCGCGGCGTGGTGCTTCAGCGCCAGGAGATGGAACAGCCCTCGCCGCACGAGCCGAACGCGCTCCTTGCCTTGCTGTTCATGGCGCTGGTGGCGGGTGGCGGCGCCTCGCTGCAGTGGGCACGCCACCACGGCCCACGCCGGCCCATCGGAATCGGCGGATAGAGGGCCCCACCTGATGACCGCGCGGCAAATCGCCGCGCGGGAGTTACCCCACCGACAGCGCCCGCACAGGGCACTTCAATGGCATCATCAGGTTCTGACCATCCCGCCTGTGCCCCTATGTCCGCACCCGACCACCCTGCACATGTCCACGATCAAGCCCATGACCATC
This sequence comes from Azoarcus sp., assembly GCA_030656215.1. GTDB lineage: Bacteria > Pseudomonadota > Gammaproteobacteria > Burkholderiales > Rhodocyclaceae > Parazoarcus. Next base: position 14,957 of record JAUSOD010000085.1, on the reverse strand, counting down.
ACGGCCATGGCGACCACGATCACCCTCACTCGCACGGACACGGCAGCCACGACCACGATCACTCGGCCAGCCGCTGGCTACCGCTGGCGCTGTGTCTGACGCTGGGCTTTGCCGCGGTCGAGGCCATAGCCGGCTGGTGGTCGGGCTCACTCGCCCTGCTTGGCGACGCCGGCCACATGGTGACCGATTCGATGGCGCTCGGCCTTGCCGCACTGGCCGCGCGCCTCGCGCTGATGCCCACGAGTGTGCGCCATTCGTTCGGCTTGAAGCGGGTCGAGAGCCTGGCGGCGCTGATCAACAGCCTGCTGATGCTCGCGCTGGTGGCGACCCTGCTGTGGCAGGCCATCGTACGGCTCGGCAATCCGCGCGAGATTGCCGGCGAGGCGGTGACCCTGGTCGCGCTCGCCGGCCTCGGGATCAACCTGCTGGTGGCCTGGCTGCTGACCCGTGGCGAGTCCGATCTCAACACCCGGGCAGCCTTGCTGCACGTGATGGGCGACATTCTTGGGTCAATCGCTGCCCTCACCTCGGGCCTGGTGATCCAATTCACCGGCTGGGTCACGATCGACCCCCTGCTCACCATGCTGATCTGCGGTCTGATCCTGGCCTCCACCGTCGCCCTGCTGCGCCGCGTGGTGCATACCCTGATGGAAGGTGTCCCGGACCATCTGTCGCTGCCCGAGGTGGGGCAGTCGATGGCAGCCGTGGCCGGCGTGCGCTCGGTGCACGACCTCCACATCTGGAGCCTGGATTCGCGCCATCCGGCGCTTTCCGCGCATCTGGTGATCGCCGACGCGCAGCAGTGGCCCGCCATCCTGCAGCGCCAGCGCGAGCTGCTCGCGGCCCGCTTCGGCATCGAACACGTCACCCTGCAACCGGAACTCGCGCCGGATCAGCCACTCGTATTCGTAGCGCAGCATTCCCGCGCGCCTGCGGATCGTCGATAATTGATCCGCTCAGTTCGGAATACCTACACGGAATACCCACACCATGCATTCGGCCCAGGAAATCGTCAGTCACGTCGAGTCACTTGCCACCCTGCCCACGGTGTATCACCAGATCCGTGAACAGCTTGACTCCCCCGATGGCTCCATCATGGACGTTACTCGCCTGGTTTCTTCCGACCCGGCGCTCACCGCCGGGGTATTGCGCCTGGTCAACAGCGCGTTCTACGGTTTCGGCGGGCAGATCGACACCGTGGAACGTGCGGTTCCGATACTCGGGCTGCAGCAGGTGCACGATCTCGTGCTGGCCATCTCGGTGAGTGCAGTGTTCGACGGCATGCAGGCCAAGCATATGGACATGAACCGTTTCTGGCACGGCAGCATGATGTGTGCGCTCGCGGCACGGGCGCTTGCGCGTGCTGCAGACCACCCGGCTGCGGAGCGCATGTTCGTGATTGGACTGCTGGCTGACATCGGCCATCTGGTGATGTACCAGACCGTTCCGAATCTGGCCGATGAGGCACAGAGCGCTGCCAGCATCCATGGCGAGCCCCTGCATCTGGCCGAGTGCAGGATCATCGGCTGCGATCATGCCGAAGTCGGTGCCACCCTGATGGACGCCTGGAAGCTGCCGTCCTGTTTCGCCGATGTGATCGGCGCCCAGCTCGTGCCGCGCCTCGGGGGCGAGCGGGCGGTCGAGGCCACCCTGCTCCATATCGCCAACGCCATCGTCCATGCCGACCGTTACGACGAACCGAGCGACGTCGCGCTGGCGCGGATCGAGCCGATGATGTGGAACGACATCGACCTCGCGCCCGAGTGTTTCGCCAAGGTGCGGGAGGACGCCGAACTCAATCTTGCCGCCTGCATCTCCACGTTCTTCCCGCGCCTGCGACAGCGCTGAAGCGGACGACAGCCTTGCGGCTACTCGAAGGATTGCAGCGCGACGCGTCGCTTTCGGCGATCGTCGCCGGCTTTGTCGCGGTACTGGTGGGCTACACCAGTTCGGCCGTGCTGGTGTTCCAGGCCGCCGCCGCGCTCGGTGCCAGCCCGGCCGAGATCGGCTCGTGGATGGCGGCGCTCGGGCTCGGCATGGGCCTGAGCTCGATCGCGCTGTCGCTGCGCTATCGGGCGCCAGTGTTGACCGCATGGTCCACACCCGGTGCGGCCATGCTGATTGGCGTCGCCGCCGGTGTACCCATGAGCGACGCGATCGGCGCCTTTCTGGTCTGTGCGCTGTTGATCACTGTGGCCGGTTTCAGCGGCCTGTTCGAGCGGCTGATGAGCCGGATCCCGATTTCGCTGGCCGCGGGCATGCTGGCAGGGGTGTTGCTGCGCTTCGGACTGGATGTATTCGTCGCGATGAAGGCGCAGTTTGTACTGGTGTTCGCGATCTTCTGTGTGTATATCGTCGGGCGGCGCCTGTTTCCGCGCTATGCGGTGGTCGCCGCACTGACGGTCGGGATCGGCATCGCCGGCATGCAGGATCTGCTGCGGCTCGACGCGCTGCGCTTCTCGATGGTCGAGCCGGTGTTCACCCTGCCGACTTTTTCCGTTAGCGCCCTGATCGGCATCGCCTTGCCGCTGTTCGTGGTCACCATGGCCTCGCAGAATGTGCCCGGCGTGGCGGTGATCCGTGCCTCCGGCTATCAGGTGCCGATCTCGCCGGTGATCGGCTGGACCGGCATCACCGCCCTGGTGCTTGCCCCGTTCGGGGGTTTCGCGTTCAACCTGGCGGCGATCACGGCGGCGATATGCATGGGCCGTGAAGCGCACCCCGACCCCGACAAACGCTATGTCGCGGCGGTGGCAGCCGGCTGCTTCTACCTTGTGCTGGGGGTCTTGGGGGCGACGGTCGGCGCCTTGTTCCTGGCGTTTCCGCGCGAACTCGTGGTGGCGGTTGCCGGCCTTGCGCTGCTGGGCACGATCGGCGGCGGCCTGGCTACCGCGTTGCGCGACGAGCACGAACGCGAACCCGCGCTGATCACCTTTCTGGTGACGGCTTCCGGGGTCTCGCTGCTCGGGATCGGCTCGGCGTTCTGGGGCATCGTCGCCGGCACCCTTGTACTGCTGGTGCTACGCATGGGCAGCGGCACGACAGGCAAGCAGCGCGGAGGCTGACAGACGCCCGTTGAGCCACGTCCAGGCGGCTTCGAGGGCGGCGGCAGCCTCCGCCGAAAGCGGCGCGCCGAGCTCGAAGGCCTCGCCGCGCAACGCAAGCACCAGGGCTGGTGGCGGCGGTCTGCCTTCGATCCGCTGGTACACGCCGAGCAATACGGCCGGGCTCAGGGCATGGCTGAGTACCGGCGTCCCCATCTCCGCTTCGACCGGGCTGAATTCGAACGGCTGAGCCAAGCCCTTCGCCGCATCGATGAACAGCACCGCCGCCGCCTCACGCAGATCCAGCGCATGCTCGATCTGTAGCTGGTACTCGATGAACAGGCTCAGGTCCGTAAAGCCACCCTGCTCGATCCGGCGCGCCAGCAGCGGGCCGAGGGCGTCGTCGCCGCGCGCATCGTTGCCGATGGCGAACACCACGAGCCTGGCATTCAATCGCGCACCGCGCGGTCCAGCACTTCACCGTCCGCGCCAGCGAGTTCCACCACCAGCGGCATCTGCCCGAGCGCATGGGTGGCGCACGACAGGCAGGGATCGAAGGCGCGGATCGCCACTTCGATGTGGTTCAGCAGGCCCTCGGTCAGCTTGCGTCCCGACAGGTAGCGCTTGGCCACCTCGCGCACCGCGGTGTTCATCGCCTGGTTGTTGTGGGTCGTGGACACGATCAGGTTGCACATCGTCACCAGATCGTCCTCACCCACCTGGTAGTGATGGATGAGCGTGCCGCGTGGCGCCTCGATGATGCCCACGCCCTCGCGCGCACGCGGGCCATCGGTCATCAGCACGCCGTCGGTGCAGGCCGGATCGTCGAGCAGGTCGCGGATCACTTCGGCAGCGTGGAGCATCTCGATCATGCGCGCCCAGTGGTAGGCGAGCGGCGCGTGTATGAGCTTGCCCTTGCCGTGATCAATGAACTCGCGCCGCTCGACCTCGGCCAGCGGCGACGGGATGAAGTCGCAGTTCTGCACCCGCGCCAGCGGCCCCACCTTGTACCAGCCGGCCTCGGGCCCGCGCTCGGTGAGATAGGGAAACTTCATGTAGCTCCACGACTTCACGTCTTCCTGCAGCACCTGGTGATAGTCCTGGTCCGGCACCTGGTCGCGGATGATCGCGCCTTCCGCATCGCGAAAGCGCAGCGCCCCGTCGTACAGATCCATCGCCCCGTCGGCACGCACCAGGCTAGCCAGCCCGGAACTGAAGGTGCCAAACACGTCGTACAGATCCGGGTCCGCGCGATGCAGGCGCTTGACCAGCTCCACCGCGCCCCGGCTCCATTCCACCATCTGCCCGACCTCGGCGCGCAAGCTGTCGCGATCGGCCGTGGCCAGGTGACGATTCATCCCGCCCGGCACCGCGCCGGTGCCGTGGATACGCTTGCCCGCAGTGGCACGGATCACTTCCTGGCCGAACTTGCGCAGCAGCACCCCCTGACGCGCCACCTCCGGATAGGCGCCCGCCACGCCGACGATGTTGCGCTTGCCGACCTCGGCATCGAAGCCGAACAACATGTCGGGCGAGGACAGGTGGAAGAAGTGCAGCGCATGCGACTGCAGGATCTGGCCGTAGTGCATCAGCCGCCGCAACTGCACCGCACTGTGGGTGGGGGGCAGCGCACCGACCACCCGGTCGAGCGCCTTCGACGCCGCCAGATGGTGGCTCACCGGACAGATGCCGCACAGGCGCTGCACCATCACCGGCACTTCCCAGTACGGCCGCCCCTGAATGAACACCTCGAAGCCGCGAAATTCGACGATATGCAGGCGCGCTTCGAGCACCTGGTCATCGTCGTCGATCAGCAGGGTCACCCGGCCGTGGCCCTCGACCCGCGATACCGGGTCGATCACCACCTTGCGCAGATTCTCGCGGTTTGTTGCGGTCTCAAGTTCGGCAGCCATCGGGGTCTCAGTCAAAACGCATCATCGGATACGACAGCCGCGGCGTGCGCCCGGCGATCAGGTCGGAGAGGAACTTCCAGATCGCCTCACCCGACGGAGGACAACCGGGAATGAAGTAGTCGATCCGCACCAGTTCGTGGATCGGCCGAACCTTGTCGAGCAGCAGCGGAAGCTCGGGGTCGTCCGGCACCCCGCCCTGCCCCAGCCCAGCACGCGACTGATACACCTCGCGCAAACAGGATTCGAGCTCGAGATGATTGCGCTGCGCCGGCAGGCCGCCGTTGATCGCACAGGCACCGACCGCGATCAGGGTCTTGCAGTTGTGGCGAAACTCGCGCAGCACATGGACGTTTTCGGCGTTGCACACCCCACCCTCGATCAGGCCGATGTCACACGGGCCGCAGTGCTTGATGTCGGTCAGTGGCGAGCGGTCGAACTCGGCCACTTCGACCAGGTCGAAAAGCAGCTCGTCGATGTCGAGAAAAGACATGTGGCAGCCGAAGCAACCGGCCAGCGAGGTGGTCGCGATGCGGACCTTGGGACGTGGCGTGCTCACTTGCCGTCCTCCATGTCGACGAGGTGTATCGGCTTGTCGTCGTACTTGCGCGCGCCGATCGGGGTGGCAAACCCCACCCGCTTTCTGACGATCACCCCCACCGGGCAGATGTTTGCCGCCATGTCGTCGGCGGAGAAATCGGTGTCGCCCAGACGGCCGGATTCGGCATTCACCACCAGATGCTTGTGGATGCCGCGACCGGTGAGCGCAAACACGCTCTTGCCGTCCACCTCGCGGCTGGCGCGCACGCACAGCTCGCAGAAAATGCAGCGATTGAAGTCGAGCAGCATCTCAGGATGCGAGGCGTCCACCGGCCGATCGGGAAAGAAATGGGCGAAACGCTCGCCCATCATCTCCAGATCGTAGGCCAGCGCCTGCAGCTCGCAGTTGCCGCTCTTCTCGCACGAGGGGCAGAAGTGGTTGCCCTCGACGAACAGCATCTGCACCAGCGCACGACGCTCGCCGTTGATCTCGGGGGTGTTGCTCTCGACCTCCATCCCCTCCTTGGCCGGCAGCGCACAGGACGACACATGGCGCCCGGCGACCTTGACGATGCACAGCTTGCACGAGCCGTGAGGTGGAAAGTCCGGGTGCCAGCACAGGTGCGGAATATAGTGGCCCGCGGCACGCGCTGCCTGCAGGATGGTCTGGCCTTCCTCAAACCTGACCGGGCGGCCGTCAAACAGGAACTGCTTGCTCATGCCAATTTCCTTGTCTCATGTTCTCGGCGCCATGTTCTCGGTGCCATGTTCTCGGTGTCCTGCCGTCGGCGCCTTGCCGTCAATGTCCGGTGCTCAGCTCCCCGGCGCGCGATCGGCCAGATGTGCCGCCGCATCGTCGCGGCCGCTGGCGCGGCGCGCGGCGGCAAGGGCGGCATCGAGGTCGAACGCGGGTTCGAAGTCGAGCGACTTGAGACGTTGCTCGTAGGTGGGGCGGAACTTCAGCAGCGTATCCACCACCGGATTGGCCGCCGCCGCCCCCAGGCCGCAGTGACTGGCATTGCGCAGCAGACGGTTGATCCACTCGATATCGGCCAGATCCATTTTTGCCCCATGCCCCTCGGCCAGCTTGGTCATCGCTTTCTTCAGCAAGGCGGTGCCTATCCTGCACGGGGTGCAGAAACCGCAGCTCTCGTGAGCGAAGAAATCGACGAAGTTGCGTGCCACGTCGAACAGATCACGGCTTGAATCGAACACCATGAAAGCGCCGGCGGTGGGCACGTCCTCGAACGCGATCCGGCGGTGAAACTCGTAGCCCGCCAGGGTGACGCCCGCTGCGCCGCCTACCTGCACCGCCTGGATGTCGGAGGCCCCGCAATCTTCCAGCACCCGCTCCACCGCCACCCCGAACGGGTATTCGTAGATGCCGGGGTGGGCACAGTCACCCGAGATCGACAGCAGCTTGGTTCCGGTCGATTGCGCCGTACCGGTGGCGGCGAAGGCCTCGCCGCCGTGGAGTGCGATCAGACAGGTCTTGGCCAGCGTCTCGACGTTATTGACCACCGTGGGCCTCCCCAGATAACCGTGTGTCACCGGGAAGGGCGGCCGGATGCGCGGCGTCCCGCGCTTGCCTTCGAGCGATTCGAGCAAGGCCGTTTCCTCACCGCACACATAGGCGCCCGCGCCGAGGTGGATATCGATGTCGAAGTCGAACCCGGCCTCGCCCAGGATGCCGCGCCCGAGCAGGTTTTGCGCACGCCGCAGCGCCAGCGTGTCCTGCAGCGCCGGCAGCAGATAGCGGTACTCGCCGCGCAGATACAGATAGCCCTCGCTCGCGCCGACCGCCCACGCCGCCAGGGTCATGCCCTCGAACACCGCATCAGCCATGCTGTTGAGCAGCACCCTGTCCTTGAAGGTGCCAGGCTCGCCCTCGTCCGCGTTGCACACCACCACCTTGTCGGCGCCGGCGGCGTCTCTGCAGGCCATCCATTTCACTGCGGTGGTAAAGCCTGCACCACCCCGTCCGCGCAGGTTGGAAGCCTCCAGCTGCGTCATCCAGGCCGCACGTCCGGCGCCAATCGCTGCCCGCAGCGCCGCACCCGGCGCCATGTCGAGGCCGAGCAAGGCATCGCGCCGGTGAATGTTGTCGTCGACCCGGAAGAACTCGGCCGGCCACTGCTCGATCGGCGTCTCCCGACGCACCAGCTCGGCGATCTGGTTTACCCGTTGATGCGACAGCCGGGTAAGCGGCCGGCCATTGACCAGCAGCGCCGGCCCCTGATCGCCCATGCCGATGCACGAGGTTGTATCGATACTGACCAGCCCGTCCTCAGACACCTTGCCCGGCTCCACCCACAGCTTGCTGCACAGGGCCGCCATCAATTCGGCCGAGCCCTGCATCCGTTCGGTGATGTTGTCGGCGAACAGAAGGTGATAGCGACCGACCGGACGGGTATGCAGAAACTGATAGAAACCAGCCACGCCTTCGACCCGCGAGCGCGGAATCGACAGTTCCCGGGCGATCTCGGTGATGACGGCCGGCGACAACCAACCAGAATCGTCCTGCACTTCGATCAAGACCTGAAGCAATCGGTTGGCATGTCGACCGTGACGATCGACAATCCGGCCAACCGGTGTCGGGGGGACTTCATGAGATTTCATGAATCGACACTCCACAACAATCTGACGACACATTATAGGCCCATATCAGAGCGTCATGACAGGCCGTAAACCCGCGAAAACACTGGGATTGGGGCAAGTTTCAACCCTCATTCGAGCCACTAGATGTAGTGCAAATTTATAAGTTGACACACAAGTAAAGTTATTAACAGTATGATTTTATTGCACTTTCTTTTTTTTGCTTATTCCGGATTTTGCGCTATCCTTCACATCGTTGAAACGCACACCGAGGACGACGAAAAAAATCATGAGCGCGACCACCCAGAGCACCGCTAAAGCCGACGCCAGCAACCTGGCCATGCAGGAAATTTCCGGCGAAGTCCTGATCGAAAAATATGCCAAGGGCGACGAGAAAACCGTCCACGCGGTGCGCCAGCGCGTCGCGCGTGCCCTTGCCGCAATCGAGACAGAAGACAAACGCGCGCACTGGGAGGCCAAGTTCCTCGAGGCACAGGAAAAAGGCTTCGTCCCGGCAGGCCGCATCAACAGCGCCGCCGGCACCACCCTGGCTGCCACCCTGATCAACTGCTTCGTGCAGCCGGTTGGCGATTCGGTCTCCGAGTCCGTGGACGGCCGCCCGGGCATTTACACCGCACTTGCCCAGGCCGCTGAAACCATGCGTCGTGGCGGCGGCGTGGGCTACGATTTCTCGTCGATCCGGCCCAAGGGCGCCGTGGTCAAGGGCACCGCATCGAACGCTTCCGGCCCGGTTTCCTACATGCGTGTGTTCGACCGCTCGTGCGAAACCGTGGAATCCGCCGGCGCCCGCCGCGGTGCGCAGATGGGCGTCCTGCGCTGCGACCACCCCGACATCGAGGAATTCATCCACGCCAAGGACAAAGGCGATCTCACCAACTTCAACATCTCGGTCGGCGTGACCGACGCCTTCATGAAGGCGGTCGAGAGCAACGGCGACATCGAACTGGTGCACAAGGCCGAGCCGACCGACGAGATCAAGGAAGCCGGCGCCTATCAGCTCGACGATGGTCCGTGGGTATATCGCAAGGTGCCGGCGCGCAGCCTGTGGGATCAGATCATGCGCTCGACTTACGATCACGCCGAACCCGGCATCCTGTTCCTCGATCGCATGAATCAGGACAACAACCTGTATTACTGCGAGACCATCGAAGCCACCAACCCGTGCGCCGAACAGCCGCTGCCGCCCTACGGCTGCTGCTGCCTGGGTTCGATCAATCTGACCCCCTTCGTCAAGAACCCGTTCTCAGACAAGGCCGAGTTCGACTACGCCGGCTTCGGCAAGGTGGTGGATGTCTCCATCCGCATGCTCGACAACGTGCTCGACTCCACCCACTGGCCGCTCGAGCAACAGCGCGCCGAGGCGGACTCCAAGCGCCGCGTGGGTCTGGGCTTCACCGGCCTGGGCGACGCCCTGATCATGCTGCAGAAGCGCTACGACACGCCCGAAGCGCGTGAAGAGGCGCGCAAGATCTCCGAATACATGCGCAATCGCGCCTATCTGGCCTCGGTCGAACTGGCCAAGGAACGTGGCGCCTTCCCGCTGTTCAACGCCGACATGTATCTGTCCGGCGGCAACTTCGCCTCGCGCCTGCCGGCCGAGGTCAAGGACAAGATCCGCAAGCACGGCGTGCGCAACTCGCACCTGCTGTCGATCGCGCCCACCGGCACCATTTCGCTCGCCTTTGCCGACAACGCCTCGAACGGCATCGAACCGCCGTTCTCGTACACCTACACCCGGCGCAAGCGCATGGCCGACGGCACGTTCAAGGAATACGCCGTCGAGGACTACGCCTGGCGCCTGTACAAGCACATGGGTGGCAATGTCGACAAGTTGCCGCCGTCCTTCGTCACCGCACTGGAGATTTCCGCCCAGGCGCACAAGGACATGGTCGCCGTCGTTGCGCCCTATGTGGACACCTCGATCTCAAAAACGGTGAACGTACCGGGCGACTATCCTTACTCGGAGTTCGAGGACCTCTACCTCACCGCATGGAAGGCCGGCCTCAAGGGCCTCGCCACCTATCGCCCGAACTCGGTTCTCGGCTCGGTGCTGTCGATCACCCCGACCACCGAACAGAAGCAGCCGCACGACGTCACCATCTCGGACGCCAACAAGCGCCTGTCGATCAAGAGCCTGCCCGCTCCGGTGCTGGCCAGCCTGCGCTGGCCGGGCCGTCCGGAAATGCCCGACGGTAACCTCGCCTGGACCTACATGCTGAACACCCCGCAGGGGGGTTTCGCACTATTCGTCGGCCAGTTCGGCACCAATGGCGGCACCTTCCCGTTCGAAGTCTGGGTCAACGGCGCCGACCAGCCGCGGGGCCTGGGCGCGGTAGCCAAGACCCTGTCGATGGACATGCGCGCCAACGACCGTGGCTGGCTCAAGCTCAAGCTCGAGATCCTGTCGCGCACGGTGGGCGAGAAATCCTTCGAGATGCCCTTCCCGCCGCATGGCGAGAAGAAGCTGATGCCCGGCGTGGTATCGGCCTTCGCTCAGGTGGTGAACTACCGCTGCGAGAAGCTGGGCGCGTTCGATACCGAAGGGACGACCCCGGTGCTGGACACCCTGTTCAGCCTGGATGAACCCAAGACCGGCACCGACGGCACGCTGTCATGGACGGTGGACATCTACAACCCGGCCACCGGCGAAGACTTCGTGCTCGGCCTCAAGGAAATCACCCTGCCGTCGCAGGACGGCTACGCGGGAGGTGTCACCCGCCCCTATTCGATGTGGCTGTCGGGCAACTACCCGCGCGCACTCGATGGCCTGTCGCGCATCCTGTCGCTCGACATGCGGGTCATGGATCCGGCCTGGATCGGCATGAAACTGCGCAAGCTGCTCGACTACCCCGAGCCGCTGGGCGACTTCATGGCCTTCGTCCCGGGCACCAAGCGCCAGCAGAACTACCCGAGCACAGTGGCCTACATCGCGCAGTTGATGATCCACCGCTACGCCATGCTCGGCGTGCTCGACGAAAGGGGCTATCCGATGCGCGAAATGGGCATCCTCGAAGCCCCGCGCGACGACAACGAGCCCAAGCTGATGCAGGGCGCGCTGTGCACTGAGTGCGGTAACCATACGGTGATCCGCAAGGACGGCTGCGACTTCTGCACCGCCTGCGGCGCGGTCGGCACCTGCGGCTGAGGACGGCCCCGAAGAACGCAGTCGGTACCGAGCGTGGGAGGGGGCGCTCAAGCGCCCCCTCCCACGCGCTTGGAGACCGACAAGCGCGATCATTCATTCGTCCAGCGGACCGGCGAGGCAACTACCCGACAGCCAACGCACGGCGACTCAGGCAGGCGGCAAGGCCTCGATCGCACGCAGGATCGACCGGACGATGGCCTCGCGCTTGTGCAGGTCGGCCAATCGGTTCGGGGTGTCGATATTGAGCGCAAAAAACACCGGACCCTGCGGCCACTCCACCCACCCGACCCACCAGCCGACGCGACCGTCCCAACCGGTCTTGGCACGCAGTATCCAGTCGCGCCCGGCTTCGACCACCATCACGTCCTTGACCAGACGCTGGTGCTCGATGCGGAACGGCAGTTCATTGCGGTAAAGGCGCTTGAGAAAGGAAATCTGCTCGTATGCCGAGATCGCCAGATTGCCGTCAAGCCAGTAATCGCCTTCCTTCGTGCGCGGGTCGGCATTGCCGTAATCGAGCGCTACAAGATACTCGCGCGCGCGCTCTTCACCGATCTTGCCGGCGAAGAGGCGATACACCCACACCGCCGAATTGCGCATTGCAGAGCGCAGATCCTGGTCCTGATTGTGCGGGGCAAAGCTCCGCTCGACCCCATCCCAGCTGAATACCTCGAACTCGTCGCGCACCGCACCGGCATCGAGGGCGAAGAGGGTGTGCGGAATCTTGAAGGTCGAGGCCGGCGAGTAGCGCTTGCGCGCACGCGTGTCGTCGAACACCCCGATCGGCCGGGCAGCGATGCGCTCATCAGCGACAACAATGGTGCCCCGGGCGTCGAATGCGCTGAAGTTCTTCTGCCAGTCGGCGCGCTCGTGCGCCCCGCCCTGCGCCTGCGCCACCCTAACCAGCGTAAAGGCCATGACCAGCATGGCCACAATGCGCGCACTCACTCAGACCTCCCCCTCGACAAGATGACAGATGGCCTCCACCCGGTTCCCGAACGGGTCCCGCAGGAAAGCGCCATAGTAGTGCTCATGGTAGTGCGGCCGCAGCCCTTGCAGTCCCTCGTCGGCCCCCGTGGGCTCGGCCGGCACCGTGAAAACCACGGACCTGCGCCCGGGGATTAAATCTGCGTGTCGCTTGACACCAGGCTAGTCGCCTTGAAGCACCAGTGGCGGCGAAGGCTGAGGCTCGCGCCATCCGACTGATACACCGAGAAGTACGAATGCGAGTCCGTCAAGGCGTAGCAGGGCTCGCCGTAACCAATGGCGTCGGCGCTCCACGCAACTAAAGTTGAAAACACGGGCGAGCAATGCAGCAGCCTCGCGCAAGTGCTGCGCAATGAAGTCGAAAACATCCCCGTGACGGGAACCGAGTCGACTAGTCGACCACCCATCGTGATCATTGTCGCCCGCAAACTTCCGCTCACGAACCCAAGCGATCGTAGCAATTTCCGCAAAGCTGCCGATCAGGCACACAGGGATTCCACGAGTTTCGCTGCTCCGAAGCTGCCGTTCGTGACCTCACACACCCGGCCATGACCAGCCGCTCGACTTTTCGGACTGAACGTCAGGAACAGACTGATTGCTGTCGCTCAGGTTTCGGGGCCCACTGAGCTGTCTCGACCCCAAACGGTCGTAGCAACTTCCGCAAAGCTGCCGATCAGGCACACAGGGATTCCACGAGTTTCGCTGCTCCGAAGCTGCCGTTCGCGACCTCACGCACCCGGCCAGAAGCTGTCGGTGGCCGTTACATTTCACTTGCGGTTCGATAGTACTCGTCTATGCTGAATCAATGGCATGGCATGGCATGCCATGTCCTTCGGCCCGTGTCGGTCGAATCAGCGCAGTGAAAATTCGGCGCGGCAACGAGATCTCCCCCACCTGTATGCGCTGCGGTCAGTGAGTTTGCGCGTTGGGGGATTTGCCGCACTACTAGTAGGAGCAAACGAGACTCCAAACCCCGATGGATTGCTGATTTGGTTGGTCTAGTCTGTCAGGTTGGTATCCGATGTTACGGAGCAGAGGCGATTTAGGCAGCAACGCAGTCGCCCGAGGACAACTATTCCCTATCCATGTATTCGCGGTTACGGCGTTCAAGTCTGAGAGGAGAACTTCAATGACTCGCGCGAATAGGATCCTTCTGTTGTTCGGGTTCATTGTGTTGATTGCGGGCTGCTCTGGACGGATTCCGTTACCAGTGGTTCCCGATCGCTACGTCGTAGCCTACGTTGTCGACTCGCCACCGTTTCGCGTGAATACACGATTCTCCGACAATGGAATAAATTGGTCCTCTCCAATCGAGGTTCGAGACTTAGGTCTGCCGGCTACGGCGCCGCAGGGCATTCCAGCAGGAATCGGCGCGAAACCTGACCAGTACCTGGTTGCTTGGTTCGATTCGGGTGTTCTTCGTACTGCAATCTCTAGCGATGCCGCCAATTGGAGCCATCCTACGTCACATGGCTCCTTCAATGTTCACGCTAGATCAAAGCCGGCAATCGAATGGAACTTCAACACGCGCAAGTGGATTGCGGCGTTTGTGCTAGCAAGTGGCCAGATCGCGATCGTCGACGTATCCGGTTCTCGAGGTGAATCGACGCTGGTTTCGGGCGTAACTACTCCGGCTGCGCCTTCGCTAGTTTGGCAGAATAATGTCCTCCACCTGATTTTCGCCGACTCCAGCGCCAGGCTCCGATACATTACTTCGAGTGATGGCGAGGTGTGGGCGCCAACTGGGGGGGCTCAGTTATTGTTGTCTCCGGGCGGGTCAGACTTACGGGGCGGCCTCTTTACCGTCATTCGCTCGAGTCCCCGTATATTTCTTGCTCACTCCATTACCCGCGGAACTGATATCCATCGCGCTGACACGACTGTCTACGAGTACGACAATGGAACACTCACTCTGGACTCAACGATCCAAAGAACCTACTTAGACTCTTTAGGGCCGGTCGCAATTGGACCGGACGGTGCACGGTCGGTGATAGACGCTGGTGCCCGTGGCACGACACTTTGGCACGAGGGCGTGGAACTGTCCTCATTTACGACACCAAGAGTGCGCGCAGTGGCTGCGGCTTATGGGCCGAGCGTCGGAAGGTCATTGCCACAGTTTAGATGCGGTCCGTGCAACAAGTGCATACAGTCCGCAGGTGTCAATCTCACGGATTACCGGCGTACGTGCGTTACAGAAACTGGCCAACCTTCTGACTTTACCTGTTTAGTGTGCGGAGCCTGCGAGCATGTTACTGGGCTTGTAGGGCAGCATCGGCGTTGCAATCCACCTCGATATGGGAGTGACGCCCCAGGTCAATCGCCCGCAGAGGCCAGAATCGAGCAATGCGGCTTATGTCCTCCCAACTAGCGCTGGTGCGGTTCGTCTCGAGTTCGCCGAAAAAAAACGCAAGCATTTTGCCATTTTTGAAGTTGACTGACCGCTTCCGATGAAGCCGAACGTCGCGGTTGGGTCGGGACGCGACGAGCAACCTTCTTAGTTCGGCGCCGGAAACCGGCCGCTCAAGTTTCGCATCCCGAAAGCTGTCGGACGCCATCGAGTGCAGCCGACCCAAAGTAAGCACCCGGCGAACCCATCTTGCCGGCTTGTTCAGGCGCTGATGCTCGGCTGCCATCGATGCGGCAGCAGCTCCCCAATCCTGCTGTAGGGCTGAGTCGGCAGTCGTTCGAGCACGTCCTTCAGGTACGCAAAGGGCT
>JAUSOD010000065.1 GCA_030656215.1 Azoarcus sp. | reverse complement strand
CTCGCCGTCGGCACTGCCGAGCAGCGCAGCGATGGAGTTGCCGGTGCCACGCAGATCCACCTCGCCGTTGGCTTCGCCCAGACTTGTCTGCATCGGTTCGAAGCCGGGAAAGAGCTTCTTCAAGCCGAGTTGCCGCGCCTTGAGGCGGGCGTGCTCCCGCATCTGCGCCTTGCGCCCATCCAGATGCACCACCCTTTCCAGACTGCCGCCGCGGCAGATGATTCCCGCGCAGGCTAGGCTCGCTCTCCCGCGCTTCTGTCTCGACGGCCACGGCCGTACGTACGGTCGATGGTGCACCTTGCTCGCCGTAAAGACGCCTGGCAACTTCAGCACGGCATGCTAAGTTGAAAGAGGTCGATTGTGGTCAACGTCATATCTTCGCTACACCGCTGTCGACTCGCCAGAACATCTGTTCCTCGAAAAGGAGATACGACATGCAGCAAGTTCGGGAAATTGTGCGCGCGAAGGTCGACGATATGCGCGCAGTAGCGCGTCGGCAAGGACACCGCCGGGAGGACGTTGTCGCAGCATTGACCGGGTCGGGGTCGATACCGATGCCAGCCAATGCCATGGACGTGCACCGCGGCCCGGTCCACATGTGCCCATGGCAGACCTGTGCAGCGACACGTCACGGCTGACATCCGGGAGTGAGCACCGCCATTGTGGCGACGGACGCGGCGCAGGCCTACTGTGCCGCGCTTGATTATCTGGAATCCAGTCTCGGGTGCGACTGGACTGTTACCGACTGGACCGACCGTTCTTTAGGCTGGCGCTTTTATCGGCTCACACATGCGCCATCGGTTGCCCAAGGCTGGAAAATCCACGTCAGCGCTGCGCCGCACGAATCGCCCGCCTTCCTGGAGATGTTGGCGGACGTTCTGGCACGGCTGCGAATACCATTCAAAGTCCCACGCCGTATCCGCGACATAGTGTTCCTCAACTCGGGCGATACGGGTATGACGCAACTCGGCAAGGTGCTGACGCTCTACCCCTTCGACGACCAGGCTGCCTGCGAGGCCATCGCTCAACTCGATCGAGTATGGCCCGCAAGCCAGGGACCCGAAGTGCAGTCCGATCTTCATGTGCGGCCGGGCTCCGCGGTTTCGTTCCGCTACGGAGTATTCCACGCTGAAACCGAAGTCATCGGCAGCACCGGCATTCACGATTTTGCGCTCGTAGCCGGGAACGGCGCAGTGTGCGCCGATGTTCGATCGACGAATGGAGAGCAACCACCATGGGCGCCTCTTCCACCCGTACCCGGCTACCCGCCCACCGCACACTGGATCCGGCTCGACGAGCCGGTGTGGCTCGGCGCGTCCGAATACATTCCACTGACCGTGCTTGGCGAGACGCCGCGGGCGCGCACCTTTCTCGCCGCCGATGTCTCCACGCTCGACACCGTCGTCATCAAGGCCGGGCGACATGGTGTCGCTAGCGACACGAGGGGAGGCAGCATTCGTAATCTGCTCCGGACCGAGTTTGCCATTCTACGGTCGCTGCAGGCGTGGCCAGACACCGCACCGAGGGCACTGACATGGCATGATGGTGACTGGCCGGCCCTCGTCGCCGAGGACTTTCGCGGTGAGCCCGTGAGCGAGTTGCCGCGGTGCGCGCGTATCGACTGTTTGCCGCTACTCGGCGATACGCTTGCCCGTGTCCACGAGGCGGGATTCGTGCATGGCGATATCAAGCTGGAGAATGCCGTTCGCCGGCACAGGGGCGTCGGGCTGATCGACTTCGAGCTGGCAGCGCCGGTCGGCGATCCGATGCGTCCCTGCGGCACGCTGGGCTACCTCGCCCCCGAAGCACAGGACGATACCCATGACGCCGACGCTTCGCGTGATGTGTTCGCATTGGCGGGGTGCGTCGTTCAGGCTGTGCTGGACTTTCCACCCGGACTGTTTCCCGCCGGCCCGGGGCGGATGGCCGCCATGCTTCGCAACGAGGAGGCCGCTGACATTGCGAACCGAATTGCATCATGGCTTGCCCCTGTACCCGAACGCCGACCGGCTGCCCGCGCCGCGGCAGCCACCTTGCATGAGCGCGTCGGCGACTGGCGCACGATCACAGCCTCGGCCGGAAGTCCTAGCACGGACGCCGAACTGCGCTGGTACCGGCGGGCAAGCAGCGATGCGGCCAGGCTGGCCGGGTCGTTCATGCACCCATGCGATCATGGCGCGTGCTGGCGCAACGAGCACTTCATGCGCCCTTTCGACTGCGAAGCAATCAACATCGGAGCCGCAGGCATCATGCTCGGCCTGCGGAGCGTTGATCGCGCCCTGGGGCGCAACGACCATTACGATGCGATCGATCTGGGTGCACGCTGGCTTTCAACACGTTCTGCCGCAGGAAAGGCAGCCGGCCTGTTCACCGGTAACGCGGGGGTGGCACTCGCGCTGGCGGTTGCGGGGCTGCATCTGAGCAACGGTGGATATCTGATGGCGGCGCGGGTGCGTTTTGAGGCAGCGGCCGCCGATCGCCGAGAACTCGACCTATTTTCAGGGGGTGCCGGCGTGGTGTGGGCGGCCTGTATGCTCCACGAACTCGTGGCCGCGGACTGGCCCATCGATGCAGTGCGCGATGTCGTCTCCCACCTCGACAAGCACGCAACAAACGCGTCCATGGTGCCGGTCTGGGGTACCGGTTCAGACACGACTCATTTCGGCTGTGCGCATGGTTCGGCAGGCATCGCAATGGCACTTGCCTGTTGGGGCCGCACTTGTGGCGATGTCGCATCCACCGACCAGGCCCGCGACACCTTCCGTAGCCTCGCGCGCCATGCCCGAACTGCCGACGGGGCAGCCCTGCGCATTGGCCCCCAGGAGTCCCGGCATCATGCGATCGGCAACTGGTGTCATGGTGTAGCTGGCTATCTGTGGGCTCTCCTGGTCGGACTGGGTGACGATCCTGGCTTGCACGACGAGGTCGACTGGGCCGTGGGCGTGCTGGCCGACGCGATGTCGGTGGGTACGCCAACTTACTGTCACGGCCTGGCCGGACAGCTCGAGCTATGGCATATGCTCGGGGCTGTGCCACGGTTTCAGTCCCTTGCCAGGGCGCGTTCGGGCAAGGTGGCACGCGCGCTGCGACTGATGCATCTGAAGGTGAATGAAAGCTGCACCTGGACATCGGACGATCGGGATATTGTCACCCCCGACCTCTGGATCGGCTTCCTGGGTCCCGCGAGCGCACTCGCGATGCACTCCGCCGGGGTCTGCCACCCACTGCTTTCGTCGCCCTGGCTAGCTGATTGCGCCCGGCCGCCGGAATCCGCTCCGGGGAGCGGCATGCGGCGCCGTTGGTGAGCGATTCCCATGACACCAGACCAGAAGTTGCCGTCTACCCTGACGGAACCCTCGCAACTTCACGAATGGCGCACGACACTGGCCGACGAAGGCGTGGTCGTCATTCGCGGGGCGCTCGACACCCACGCCATGCGCCACGCGCAACGGGCCTTTCACTGGTCACTCCAGCACCCGGGTCCCCGCGCTCATACAGTGCTGGCTGGCATTGCCGGCGCGTTCTATCAGGATCATGCCAACCCGGCTGCATTTCCTGCGTACCACGATCTGCTGTGCGAGACCGGCCTCACCGAGTTGGTTGGCAATCTGATCGGCAGCCAGGGGCTCTGGCTGCTCTACGAGCAGATTTGGCTGAAGCGGGGGCGCACGCTTCGTACGCCTTGGCACCAGGATCTGGCCTATGTGCCGATGGCGGGAGAACAAGTCGCGACCGCCTGGATCAATCTCGACCCGGTCGAGCGCGAGCGTTCGCTGGAATTCGTGCGCGGCTCGCATCGCGGGCTGCTTTACAACCCCACGGCATTTGATCCCGACGACCCCACTGCCGCGATGTACGCCCCGGGGGTGTGGCCGGCCCTGCCCGACATCGAGGCCCGGCGCGATGCGTGGCCGATCGTGTCCACGGCGATCGAGCCAGGGGATATCGTGGTGTTCCATCCGGCGGTGCTGCATGGCGGCGCGCCGACACGTGCTGGCGAACAACGACGAACGATTTCCTTGCGTTTCTTCGGGGATGACACGGTCTGCATGCCCCGACCGGAGTCCGGTGTGCACGAGATCGACCGATTGACGACCGATGACGGCAGCGGCGATCCGATGGTGGCGATGGCGCGCCAGCCCGCTGGAACACTTTTTCGCCATCCGGGCTTCCGCTGCCTGCGCTCGCCTGATGGTGCGACTAGCGGGATTCGCGCCAGCCATGAATGACAGGCACAACACCCTGCAGTTCGCCGCGGAGCAGTTCGCACGGTCAGCGCTCGCTTTTGTGGACCGCCAAGGCTTCGATGCCGATGAGATGACGCCGGAGCTTGCCGAGATGCTCGCACTTCTCGCCGACCAGACGGAATGGCGCGTGTTCGTTGATGGCACACGCAATCTCGGGCACCAGGCCTCAACCGTAATGATCCTGCGCCGCCTGATCGAACTGACCGCATTTACCGGCTGCGTCGTGGTCCTCTATGCCGATTACGGCCGTGCGCTGCTGGGAAACACGGCGGCAAAGCTGGCGCTGATGTTTCCTGGCCTGGATCCCGCGCGGATGGCCGATGGATTTGCTGCCTACGGCACATGCAGGAACATCCGGTTTCTACCGTACGAATGCCGATCTGCACTGACCGAAGCGGTCGCCTTCGGCTTCACCGGCGGAGCCGACGACATGTCGACGAACTATGCGTTGCAGCTCAACGTGCGCTTCTTCGCCCGCATTCAACCCTATCTCTGGGACGATCCGCCGTCGAAAAAGGCGGATTCCTACTATGAAAGCTCACGCGTCGAACAGCCCGACGGACGTCATCTGTACATGGTCGACGCCTTCCCTGCGTTTCAAGACCTGCCAATCAAGCCCCCGCGGACGGAAACCTATGTCCTGGATTCCGTCATCTGGGACTGGTATGCCGACGGCCAGACCTTCGACGAAGACCTGGCTCGCCGCACGCGGAATGCACGGGCCATCCTGGCGGCCTGCGGTCGCACGCGCGCGGAGGATGTCGACTCGCCATTGCTGTGGACGATGTACGGGCTGCAGCATTTCACCGCCACGGCGCCCGAGATGTTCCTCGTCTGTGTGCTTGCCGCGCTGCGTTGTCAGCGCGATGCGCCACGGTCAATCGTGATCTGCTCCTGTAGCCCCCACGCAGAACTGACCGGCTGGGCGAGTCTTATCGACGCACTTGCCGACGATCTTGGCGTGGGCAGTACCGATCTGCCTGCACTGCGAACCACACTGGCCGCCCGCCA
Source organism: Azoarcus sp. (assembly GCA_030656215.1). GTDB lineage: Bacteria > Pseudomonadota > Gammaproteobacteria > Burkholderiales > Rhodocyclaceae > Parazoarcus. The sequence goes on along the minus strand of JAUSOD010000065.1, from coordinate 38,831 downwards.
TACGCGCGAGTTCGGCGAAGGTGTCCTGTCGACCGCCAAGCTCGACCCCCTGATTCGAACACTCGGTGCATGGATCCACGATCGCTCCGATACCGCCTGCATCCGGGTGCACCGAGGCTACGACGCGAACACCAAGCAGTGGATGGACATCAGCGGCGATCTGGATTCGACGCTCCGCGAGATGGTCTCGCCCACGGTTCACTTTGTCGAACTGGGGTCGGTACCGATGGACGTGTTCCATCATTGCGTGACGAACAGCGATTTACCCAGCGTGATCGAAGGGCAGGCTGCGGCCAACCTGATGACGAGCCAGGGCCGGCCGTTCTTGCAGATCCTGCGCCCCGAACACGTAATCAAGAACGGCTACGCACTGTGCGGGCAGCAGCATACCGGTTCGCGCATGCCGGCAATGGCCGCTCAGGTGGCCGCGACCATTCGCGACCAATTGCCGGAGCGCTGCCTTGCATCGGTCTCGGCGCAATCCCCTGTGGACTTCTGCGCCGAACTCGATCGCATCGCGGCCTTCGTGCTTGAGGCAAGCTGCACGTCCACCGGTGTCGCTCGTTATTTCAGCATGCTCGGCCACCACTTCGCGCGGAACGGACAAGACAAACTGCTGGTGGCACTGCTCGCCGTGCGCGAGGTGATGCTGGCCGGATAACGTGGCAATAATGCAGATGGGCCAACGCCCCCAGCTTGATGGCAAGCAACATCGGACGTCAGGCTACGGTTCACGCCCGATCAGGCTCCGCCCGGTTTCCCTGCACGCTTGACGATGCCGCGCTGCGGGTCGTAACCCCATGCAGCAAGCAGGAAGAACCCCGCCAGGCAACCGACGACGATGGCCAGCGATTGCGGCGCCCACTGCCCGTAAAGAGCAAAGCGCGTCGCCTCCACTGCGTGGCTGAAGGGGTTCCAGGTCGCGATGAAGTGGATCACGGTGGCGCCGGACTCTTCGAGCTTCCACAGCGGGTACAGCGCCGGCGACACAAAGAACATCGGGAAGATGACGAAGTTCATCGTGCCGGCAAAGTTCTCCAGCTGCTTCACATGTACCGACAGCAGCAGCCCGAGCGCACCCAGCATCATCCCCGACAGCACCAGCACCGGCAGCGCATACAGCCAGCCCGACCACGGCACCCCCACGTCGAACAGCGCTGCGATGGCGAGAAACACGTAGGCCTGCAACACCGACAGCAACGTGCCCGCGAGCAACTTGGCAAACAGCAGATAGGAACGCGGCAGCGGCGCGGTGAGAAGCAGCCTCATCACCCCCATCTCACGGTCGTACACCATCGCCAGCGACGACTGCATGCCGTTGAACAGCAGCACCATGCCGAGCAGGCCGGGCACGATATAGGTCTGGTACGGGATGTAGGTGTCGTAGGGCGGGATGATCGACACCCCGAACACATTCTGGAAGCCGGCGGCAAACACCACCAGCCACAGCAGCGGACGCACCAGCGCCGAGGCCAGGCGACCGCCCTGACGGACGAACTTGGCCACTTCGCGACTGGTGACGGCCTGCAGGGCGAGGAGCGCATGGCGCAGTTTCATGACGGGGTTCCAGTGCGGCCGGTGGGTTCGGGGTTGGGTTTCAGCGTGGACTCAGAGTGCGAGTTTACGGTTTGCAGCGGCTGTCGCGCTGATCGAAGCCCAGCGTGTCCATATTGTTCTGCTGATGCAGGAAGCCCTGGATCGGCGCGCGCTCGATCACCGCGTTGTGGGTGGCGAGCAGGATGGGCTGGCGCAACTGCCGGTCCCAGGCGCGGAAGCCCAGCCGGTTGCCCTTGAAGCCATCGATGGTGATCTCGTCGCCGCTGATGTAGCTCACGAGTTTTGCGAATGGCGCGTTGTCGGTACGCACCACCGCCTCGACCACAGCCTTGATCGCAATCCACGCCGCCCAGTCGGGGCTCGACGGCTGGCGCTCGGCCTGCTTCTGCATGCGACTCGAGAGTTGCGGCGCGCCATGACGCTCCCACGCCCAGTGCCACGCTTCGGCCACCAGCCCTTCGCTGCCCACCACCGGGCGCGGACGCACGGTTCGATACGGCAGGTTGCGGGCAAACTCGCCATCGCTGTCGGCAACGAACACCACATCGTGGTCGGCCCCGCCGGTCAGCAGCAAGGCGTTGCCCTGGTCGCGCTGGCGCGGATCATTGCTGAGCACGAAGCTACGCTTGTCCACGACCTTGAGGCCGAAGCGTTTCGCTGACGCCTCGAAGGCCGCGCCCAGCAGCTTGTCGGCCGCCAGCGGCCCTTCGAGCAGCAGCACCGAACGCCACTTGCGCGACACCAGGTACTGCGCCATCGCGTCGGTCTGCATCGCATGGTTGGGCAGGGTGTGGAACAGGTGCGGCTGGCACTGCTCCTGACGCAGCACATCGTCCGCCGCCGACACGTTGAACAGCAGCATCTCCTTGCCGCGGGTTGCCTTGGCCAGTTCGGCCACGACCTCGGCCGGCGCGTCGACGAGGAAATAGCGCACCCCCGCGGCCTGCAGGCGGTTCACTTGCGCGAGCAGCGCCGCGGCGTCGGCACCTTTGACGCGTTCGAGCGCGAACTCGAGCTTGAGCGCCTGGCCAACGAAGCGCGACTCGCGCATCGCCACCTCCGCGCCGGCGAATGGCTGACCGAAGGGTTGCGACAGGTTTCGATGGAAGCTGCGCTTCTCGTCGTAGCGCACATCCTTGTCGAGTTCGAGAAAGGCAAAGCGTATGGTTTCGGCCGCCGCAGGCAGGCTGAACAACAGAATGGCGAAGATGGCCAAGGTCTGGCGGAGCAGACTCGATAGGGTCATGAGGAACTCCTTGAGACAGAGACCGCCGCGCACCTCGCCCCGGCGACGGCACTCATGCGTGACGCAGGCTGCGTAGCCATCAGTCGTCGATCACCGCAGTGTGCGGCACGCGCCCGACCGGCACCGAACGCAGCACCTTGTTGGTCTTGGTATCGACGATCGACATGTCGTCCGACAATCCGTTCACCACGAACAGGCGGCTTTCGTCACGACTGAGCGTCACCCCCCACGCGCGCTGACCAACGAGGACGTAGTCCTTCACCGTACGGCTGGCGACATCGACCACGGCGAAATGGTTGGCACGCCCGAGGGTCACGTAGGCGGTCTTGCCATCGCGGGTCATGGTGATGCCGACCGGGGTTACGTCGTCGGCCCGAAATCCCTTGGGCGCGAACGAGACCGTGCCCTTGATCTCGTTCTTGGTGGCATCGATGATGGTGACCGAGCCGCCGAGCTCGTTGGTGACCCAGATCTCGCTGCTGTCCGGGGTGGCGGCAAAGCGGCGCGGACGATTGCCGACCACGATGTTGGCGGTAATCTTGTTGGTTGCCGTATCGATCACGTGCACCATGTTGGCGACTTCCGAGGTCACGTACAGGCGCTTGCCGTCCGGGCTCATCATGACGCCCTCCGGCTCCTCGCCGACCTCGATCTCGGCCACCACCTTGCCAGCCGCGACATCGACCACCGAAACCTTGGCATCTTCTTCCATGGAGACATAGAAGCGCTTGCTGTCCGGGCTGAAGGCGAACATCTCAGGATCTTCGCCGACTTCGATCGAGCGCTCCACTTCCAGTTTGGCGATGTCGATCACGTCCACCCGTTCGGAATTGCTCGCGATCACGAACAGCTTTTCGCCATTGGCGCTGAGCTTCATGTCGCGCGGCCGCTCGCCGGTGGGGATGGTCTTGACCACGGCATAGGTCTTGCCGTCGAGCACGGTCACCGCGTTGTCGTTCTCGCTGCTGACGAAGATCTGGCCGGTGCCTTTGGCCAGCACGTTGCTCATCGGCAGGGAGAGCAGCACGCCGGCAACGAGTGCGGCGCTCAAGGATTTCAATCGCATGTTCAAGGTCTCCTGTTGTCGCTCAAGGCTTGTTATTGCGGCGGTCCTGGCGATCGTTCGCCACCGCCTGTCATCTGCAGAAAGGCCTCCGCCAGCGAGGTGGTCGCGGATGCGGCCACCAGCCCCTGTGGCGTCCCTTCGGCAAGAATCTTCCCCCGATGCAGCACGATCACACGGTCGGCCGCCTCGGCCTCATCCACCAGATGCGACGCCCACAGGATGCCCACCTCGCTCTCGCGCAATGCCAGCACCTCATCGAGCAATTGCCGGCGCGACGCCGGGTCGAGCCCGACCGTGGCCTCGTCCATCAGCAGCACCGAGGGCCGATGCACCAGCGCCCGTGCCAGTTCGACCTTGCGCCGGTTGCCACCCGAGAGCTCGCGCACCCGGTCGCGCGCGCGTTCGGTCAGCCCGAGCCGCTGCAGCGCATCCGCAATCCGTGCCTTCGACTCGCGCCCGGCGATGCCATGCAGGCGCGCATGAAACACCAGATTGGCCTCCACGCTCAAGTCGAGGTCCAGGGTCATCTGCTGGAACACCACGCCGATCCGGCCCAGCGCCCGCACCGGTTCGCGGCGCATGTCGTGACCGCACACCCGCACCACCCCGCCGTCGGCGTTGAACAGACCGGTGAGCAGCTGGAACAGCGTGCTCTTGCCCGCCCCGTTCGGCCCCAGCAATGCAACGAACTCGCCCGGCGCCACCGCCAGGCTGACGCCCTTGAGCGCCTCGCGCTCACCATAGGACTTGCGCACGTCTTCGACCTGCAGCGACCACTCGGTCGCAATGGCCTGCTCATGCATCTGCGCGCACCTCCCAGTCGTTTTCATTATTGGTGTGATCGGGCAAACCGGCCAGCAACTCGGGATAGCGCTCCAGCAACTCCCGCTGCAAGGCGAGCACCGCGGCATCATTGGGTGAGCGTGGCCCGGTAAGTCCGGTGCTCCACTCGAGCACCACCCGGCCCGGCGCGCCGGACATGAAACACACGCGGTCGCCCAGCGCCAGCGCTTCGCGCAGATCGTGGGTCACGAATAATACGGTGGAATTGCACCGTCGCCAAAGATTGACCAACATCGCGCGCAGGCGGTCGGCAGTGGGCGCATCGAGCGAAACGAAGGGCTCGTCCATCAGCAGCAGTCGGGGCTCGATCACGAAGGCCCGGGCCAGTGCCACCCGGCGCTGCATGCCGCCCGACAGTCGCCCCGGATAGGCGTCGAACACATCGCCGAGTTCCATCGCCTGCAGCAAGTCGCGCGCCCGTGCCGGTGCCGTCGGATCGTCGCCGGCCACCAGCAACACGTTCTCGAGCACGGTCAGCCAGGGCATCAGACGCGGCTCCTGGAACATGAAGCCGATACCGCCCTGCGGCGGCTGTCCGTCCAGGATGACGCGCCCGGTGACATCGCTATCGAGCCCGCCGACGACGTTGAGCAAGGTGCTTTTACCGCAACCCGAGGGCCCGACCACACAGACGAATTCGCCCGTCTGGACTTGGAGTCGCAGGTCGGCCAGGGCGACGTGCTTGCGCCCGCCGCGGTCCGGATAGCATTTGCGCGAGATGTCGATATCGAGCATCGCTCAGCCCCTCCACCGCGTCAGCCGGCGCTCCAGCGGGCGCAGCACGAAGGCCTCCACGACCAGCACGATGGCGGCGAACACCAGCGTGTAGGCCAGAATGCCGGCGATGTCGAAGAACTGGAAGAAGACATTGAGCTGAAAGCCGATGCCGTTGCTGCGCCCGAGCAGCTCCACCACCAGCACGATCTTCCAGATCAGCGACAGCCCGGTGCGCGCAGCCGCCATCAGATAAGGATAGAGCTGCGGCAGATACACCCGCGACAGCGTGCGCCAGCGCGGCAGGCGGTAGGCGCTGGCGACCTGCATCAGGCGCGGATCGACCGCGCGGGCACCCTCACGCACGGTGACGATCACGGTGGGAATCTTGTTGATCGCCACCGCGATAATCGCGGCCGTATCGTTGAGGCCGAACCACACATAACACAGGATGATCGTAACCAACGCCGGCACGTTGAGCCCGAGCACCAGCCAGCCGTCGAGAAACAGATCGAGCTTGCGCCAGTGCCCCATCGCGATGCCGATCACGGTACCGATCACCATCGCGGCGGCGAAAGCGATCACCACCCGCGTCAGGGTGATGCCGAGGTGATACGGCATGGCCAGCGACAGGGTCTCGTCCACGACCCGACCAAACACCGTCAGCGGCAGCGGCAGCGAATTGCTCTGCAACACTACCGCCAGCACATGCCACAAAACCACGAACACGAGCAAGGACGCGAGGCGCACGCCGGCGTCGCCGCCATGCCAGAACCGCCTCACGCGCGGCCCCACAGGCGCCGCAGCCAGACGCAGGGCCGCGGTGTCACGACCGGCGCGCTCTGCCTTTCCCGTCACCGCTCCATGCCCCCGGCCCAGAAGGTGCCATCGGCGAGCGATCCGGCCTTGCCCACCAGGGCCGGCCCGCCCTCGGCGGCGAGGATGCCGAACACCTTGCGCGCCACCTGCTCGGCCTCGCCCATGGTCGCCGCGGGAATGCCGGCACGGAAACCCTCGCGCAGCGCAGCGAAGGTGGCGTCGTCCGCAATCTTCATCATCGGCCGAAGTTCGTCCCACACCGCATCCGATTCACGCATGTGTTGCTTGGCTGCGGCCGAGGCGCGCAAAAAGCCGCGTATCGTCTGCGGATGTTGCGTCGCCCATTTTTCGCGGAAGACCCAGCCCACCAGCGGCAGCTCGGTGTGCACGTCGAGCGTGCGCAGGATCTCGTCCATGCTCAGCAGCGGCACCATGCCGGCAGCCTGCAGGCGCGCACTGTAGTGCCAGAAGTTCATTGCCGCGGGAAACTCCCCGCGCAGCATCAGCTCGTTGAGCAGCGGCGGCGCAACGAAAGCAGGCTCCAACCAGCCCGCGGCGTCCGCACCCACGGTACGGCGGGCGTAGGCGCGCAGCAGCAGCCAGCTCTTGTCGAGCGGCCCGCCGGCCACCCCCAGGCGCTTGCCCTTCAGGTCGGAGAATTGCTTCACCCCGGCGTCGGGACGCACCATCACCCCACCCACGGCAAGCGAATACGGCACAAAGGTGAAGTCCTGCCCCTCGGCACGCTGACGCGCGACCCAGATCCAGTCGTTGACCACGATGTCCACCGCGCTGCCGAGCATGGCGATGTTGGCCGCATCCTTCAGGGCCAGCGGCACCACTTCGATACGCACGCCCTCGCGCTCGGCGAAACCACCCTTCTGCATTACCTCGAGTTCCCAGCTTACGGTGCCGAACTGCAGCACGCCGACCCGAACCACCGGCAGTTCGGCGGCTCGAACGGGCGCCGCCGCGACGCATAGCAGCGCGACGAGCGCCAGACCAGCTCTCAGAAACGACATCATGGTGCTCTCCTCCGTTCTTGTTCGCAGCGCACCCGAGGGTAGTAAGCGACGTCTGTAGCCGGTTCTTGTAGGGCCGACTTCAGTCGGCCACAGGTGGCGATAGTTGGGGCAGGTGTCCGCATCACGTCCTGCGGCGGGTTGAAACCCGCCCTACGGCGGCTGTTGCAATCTGCGCGGCGATGCCACTCATCATCACCCTACCTGGGCTCGTGCGCGGGATCCGCAGACGGTGCAATTGCCAGCACCGGCCTGCGGCGCGACTCCTCGGGCGTTCGGAACACCAACGGTATATCACGGACGACGACTTCGTCACTCTGCGCACGCGCCACTGCCGCCATCACCACGTCGTGGCGTGGCGACTTGTCGCACACCGGGTCGGCCGCGGCCGCATCACCGGTCAGCATGTACGCCTGGCAGCGGCAACCACCGTGATCCTTTTCCTTCTCCGGACAGCTCTGGCACGGCTCCTTCATCCAGCCATGGCCGCGGTAACGGTTGAAGCCTTCGGACTCGAACCAGATGCGCTTCACGTCCATGTCGCGCACGTTGGGGAAGTTCAGCCCCGGCAACATTCGCGCCGTATGACAGGGCAAGGCGGTGCCATCCGGGGTAATGGTAAGGAACACATTGCCCCAGCCGTTCATGCACTTCTTGGGGCGGTTCTCGTAGTAGTCGGGCACCACGAAGAAGATCCGGATGCGATCGCCGTAGCGCTCGCGCCGCTCGTTGGTGATGCGTTCGGCGCGTTCGATCTGCTCGCGCGACGGCAGCAGCTGGTCGCGGTTGAGCATGGCCCAGGAGTAGTACTGGCTGTTGGCGAGCTCGAGATACTCGGCATCGAGCGCCACCGCCATGTCGATAATCTCGCCGATGTAGTCAATATTGAGCCGGTGGATCACGCAGTTCATCACCATCGGCCAGTCGTTGTCCTTGATGATGGCCGCCACTCGCTGCTTCAGATCGAAGGTGCGGGTATGGGACAGGAAATCGTTGAGCTCGCGGGTCGAATCCTGGAACGAGAGCTGGATGTGGTCCAGCCCCGCCTGCTTCAGCGCGGCGGCACGCGTCGCGGTGAGCCCGACGCCGGAAGTCAGCAGATTGGTGTAGAAGCCCAGCCGATGCGCCTCCGCCACCAGCACCTCGAGATCGTCGCGCAGCAGCGGCTCGCCGCCGGAAAAACCACACTGCACGCTGCCCGCCGCCCGCGCTTCGCGCAGTACGCGCAGCCATTCGTCGGTGGAGAGCTCGTCCGGGGTATGCGCGAAATCGACCGGGTTGTAGCAGAACACGCAGTGCAGCGGACAGCGATAGGTGAGCTCGGCCAGCAGCCAGAGGGGTGGGCCAGGCTGTGCGGTCACCGGAGCAGGTGCGTTCATGTCAGACCTCGACCCAATGCTGTTGTCTCGCCATGGCGAGAAAAGCGATGACGTCAGCGTGCAGGCCGGTGGTGCCGAAGGTCCGCTCCAGGTCAGCCACCAACTCATCCACCGAATGCGCCCCGTCGCAGCGCTTCAGGATCTCGCCCGCGCTCTGGTTGAGCTTGACCATGCCCTCGGGGTAGAGCAACACCCAGGCCTGCTGGGCGTCTTCCCACTGCAGGCGGAACTTGCGCGACACCCTGGGCTGCATCTCGGGGCGGATCTCGGGCACTGCATTCATTGCGCCGACCCTGTACGCACGCGCGGCCCCTTGATCTCGATCTCGCACTGGCTGAGCATGATCGCGTCGGCCAGCGCCCACAACACGTCGAGCTTGAACTGCAGGATGTCGAGCGCGCGCTGCTGCATCGCCCGGCTCTGGCTGAAGTAATCCAGGGTGAAACGCAGGCCGTGGGCCACATCGCGCCGCGCCTGGGTCAGCCGGTTCTTGAAGTACTGCAGCCCGGCCGTGTCGACCCAAGGGTATTGCGTCGGCCAAGTTTCGATGCGCTGCTGGTGGATATGGGGCGCGAACAATTCGGTCAGGCTCGATGCCACCGCTTCCTGCCACGGGCGCTGACGAGCGAAGTTGATGTAGGCATCGACCGCGAAGCGTGCTGCCGGCGCCAGGTAGCGCAGCGAGGTCACGTCGTCGCGGCTCAGGCCGACCGCTTCGCCGAGGCGGATCCAGGCCTCGATGCCGCCCGCATCGTGAATGCCGCCGATCTCGCAGCCGTCGTGGTCGAGGATGCGCTGGATCCACTCGCGGCGGATCTCGCGGTCGGGGCAGTTCGACAGGATCGCCGCATCCTTCACCGGAATCGCGATCTGGTAATAGAAGCGGTTCGCCACCCAGCCCTGCAACTGCTCACGGGTGAGCTTGCCCTCGGCCATCATCACGTGGAAGGGGTGGTAGATGTGGTAACTGGTGCCCTTCTCACGCAACATGCCCTCGAACACCTCCTTGCTCCACGGCGCCTCCTGCGGGCTGACGGTGAGGTCGGCGATATGTTCGATGGTGCTTGCGGTCTGGAAGGCGTTCACCGTGTCGATGGTATTCAAAGCGCGATCTCCATGCCGTCGAAGGCCACCTCGATACCGCGCGCAGTCAGTTCGGCGCGCTGCGGGCTGTCTTCGTCGAGTATCGGGTTGGTGTTGTTGATGTGGATCAGCACCTTGCGCGTGGTCGCCGGCAGCTGGTCGAGCCATTCGAGCAGCCCGCCTGCGCCCGACTGCGGCAGGTGCCCCATCGCGCGCGAAGTCTTGCCCGACGCGCCGAGGCGGATCATCTCGTCATCGGTCCACAAGGTGCCATCGACCAGCACGCAGTCCGCCTGCTGCATCGCGGCCCACACATGCGGTTCCATCTGGCCCAGGCCGGGCGCGTAGAACACGCGCTTGCCGCTACGCGCATCGATCAGGCTGACGCCGATGTTGTCGCCCGGCTGCGGATGGTCGCGGTGCGGCGAATACGGCGGCGCATTACTGATCAGCGCCAGCGCCTCGAAGCCCAGCCCCGGGCAACCGTCGATGGCGAACGCACCGGCCAGCGGCACCTCGCGCCAGTCGATGCCGGCATAGTGGCCGAGCACGCCGAACACGGGGTTGCCCACCGACAGGTCTTCGCGCACGCCCGGCGTGCACCAAACAGGCCACGGCTGCCGATGCTCGCGCAGCATGTAGAGCCCGGTGGTGTGGTCGATCTGCGCGTCGATCAGCACGATCGCCGCAATCGCGGTGTCGCGCAGTGCGCGCGCCGGCTGCAATCCGGGGAAACTGCGGATCTGTTGCAGCACGTCGGGAGACGCGTTGAACAGCACCCAATGTTCGTTGTCGCCAGAGACGACGATGGACGACTGCGTCCTCGCCTGCGCGCGAATCGTCCCCTTACGCAAGCCGTCGCAGTTGGGGCAATTGCAGTTCCACTGCGGAAATCCACCGCCTGCTGCGGCACCGAGTACGCGTATTCTCACATTGCCCCCATACGAGCGAGGCGGCCAATATGTGCACCGCCTCGCCCCAACACCTTAGCGGTTGGCGATGTACATCGTGATTTCAAAACCAAAACGAAAATCGCAGGCTGCTGGGGTTTCCCATTTCATGATTTGTCTCCTGTGTGGATGATGAAGCTGCGCGGTTGCCGCCATGACAACTCGCGACCTTAGTGTGCCTCCGGCTACGCATCCGGCGCATCAGGATTCCGACCGGAATCGACTCATGATTTTCATGAGATCACGGCCGCGGCGTGACACTCGCGCTAATCTTGTTGACGGCATGGCCCAGCCCCGGTTCCCCGGACTATGATCAGCCCATGCCCCCCATCCGCAAACCGTCCTCCCCGCTGCCTGGCGAAACCGCGCCGACATCGTCGGCTACGCTCCCCTCGTTGCAGGCACCCCCACCCACGCCCGCCCCCCGCCGCATGGAGGGCACGCTTTTCCCGCCGATCGAGCCCTACGCACAAGACAGGCTGGACGTCGGCGACGGCCACCAACTGTACGTCGAGCAATGCGGCAACCCCCACGGCATGCCCCTGATCGTCCTGCACGGCGGCCCCGGCAGCGGCTGCAGCCCCCGCCACCGCCAGCTCATCGACCCCGAGCAATTCCTCATCGTACTGTTCGACCAGCGCGGCTGCGGCCGCAGCACCCCGCGCGGCGAACTGGCGGCGAACACCACCGCGTACCTGGTCGCCGACATCGAGCGCCTGCGGCAGCACCTGGGGATCGACCGCTGGCTGGTATTCGGCGGCTCGTGGGGCTCGAGCCTGGCGCTTGCCTACTGCGCGCAGCACCCGGTGGCCTGCCTCGGCGCCATCCTGCGCGGGATTTTTCTGACCGGGCATGCGGACATTGACTGGTTCTTTCGCGGCGCGGGTTCATTGCGCCCCGAGGCCTGGGCGCGTCTCGTTGCGCCTTTGAGCGACGTGCAGCGGGCTAACATTGCCGAGCATTATCTGAACACCGTCCGTGCTCCGGACCGCCACGCGGCGATTACCGCGGTTGAGAGGTGGATGCAGTGGGAAGCGGCGCTATCGAGTCCGGGGCGCGGGGCACCCGAGTTGCCCAAGCTGGAAGGCGATGCGATCGAGGCCGCGCTCGACAAGTATCGTCTGCAGGCGCACTACCTCGCGCATGAGTGCTTCATTGGCGAAGACGCAGCACTAACGTTCGCCCGGGCAATGGGCGGGATACCGACGGCCATTTTGCATGGCAGGCTGGATCTGGTGTGTAGGCCGGAGAATGCGCTGAAACTGAGTCGTGCGCTGCCGGGTAGCCAACTTCGTTTCGTACACGATGCGGGGCACAGCCCGTTCGATGCGCGAATGTCTGAGGCATTGATTGGGGCGGCTACCCACTTTCACCGCTACGGAAGCTTCTCGGCGTGAGCTCCGAAGTTTGATTGTTGATCTTGCAACCAGATAATTTCGTAGAACATGAACTAGTGCAGTGCCTTGCACTGGGGCGACGTGCGTCATCCTGATAGATCAGGGAAACTGAACTGCATGACGCCCCAAAGCGGAAGTAGCTGAGCTAAACAAGGAGCCGCTCAACGTTTGCGGTAACCAGCCACCGGGGGAACCTGCAAGCGTAGCTGGCAGGTGGTCCGGTTGACCGAGAGGTTGGCGTCACGGAAAGCTCTTACGCCCATACCCCTGACCCCAGCGGCACAAACGCTATGCTAGTGGCTACCGCTAGCTCCATATCCGCAGCTCCCCCCGCGGGCTGAGCAACTTCGCGTTGCAGAATGATCTGCCTTACGAGCCAGCCATGAGGCAAACGGGTTCGGTGAGTGTAATACCACTGACCAACATTACCCGAAGCCGGACCGGATTTTTCAAGCTCTTCCCACTTAAACATGGATTGTCCTCGTCATTGTGTTCTGTGAACTTCTCAGCCGCACTTATTAACCCGGCAATCAAATAGATTTTGATATAACTGGGGCATGGAAAAGATCGATGCCCGAAAGCTCCTACGGGAAGCGCTCGAACACATTCGCCGGCAAGCGTTTGTCCTTCGCCAGCAGGGTTACGGGTGGGTGCATATTGCCGAAGTGGTTGGCGTGCATGTGGCTACGGTACTGAAATGGGCTCGCCGCGCGGGGGCGAACGGTGTCAATGCAGGGCGATTTACCTTCCTGCCAATCCGGAGTCATTTAATAATTTTATTATCCTGTTTGCGGTCAACGCGCGATTATATCCGAGAGTCTCCTGGCGGCGATTGAAGCCTTCGACATGTATCCCAACCACTGAACCATCCTCCAAGTCGAAAAGCGGACTACCTGAGTTACCACCTGAAGTATTGGCCCTATGAATAAAAAAGCCATCGCTCCCGACCTTCTCAGGGCCGGTGAATCCACTAGAAAGCCGCTTGTAGGGAAATTGAGGCGAAATCTTATCTGGAGTCCTGAAGAACTCCATTTGTTCAGCAACAGTCATATCGGCCGGTGGGCCCGGATAACCGATTACTGCAACAACCATGTTTCCCTCATAATTCGCAACCGGCTTCTCGGTCATCGTTAGCGGCTGCGGAAATAGCGGATCTGTGGATGTCAATATAATGGCGAGATCATCGTCAGTGCCCTTTGGCACAGCAAAGACAGCATTCAGAAAATAAGATCTCGATTTGTTCGGTTCGTCACAATGAGCATCCTCTCCAAGCGGATATTCGAGATCGAATGTAATCTTAGAGCCAGGGCGTATCGTCCACACCTCCGTCCCCGGATCAAAAGACGCTATACTTTTGATGACATGCATGTTGGTTATAATGTGGTTTGGACCGACAACAAACCCAGTGCCCGCCGGGCGATCATTTGAAGTCAATAATCCAACACTTCGGCCAAATCTAATAAGCTGCTGTTTTCTATTTGAAAGCTTGTCAATCCACCTGATGGGATCCTTCGGCGCCCACAGTTCATCCTTGCACATGAGAAAGTATGGATTTAATAGTGCTGCAAACGACTCTGCAGCAGCCAAGCTGACGTTCCCAATTTCTCCTGCAGCAAACTCGCGTGCTTGCTGCTTTGCGGTAATTGCGTCATTAATGCCGGAAATTTCTAGATGGATGGCGGCCGATTTTTCTAAGATTGCATTACGCTTTGCCAACTCAAGCTGCAATTGTGTGACTTCGCGATCAATCGCTGCGAGAAGCGCCTGTCGTTGCTCTGGGGACTGGCGCTCGAGTGTCAGTGCTAACGCAGCGGGAGCTACTGTTGTCGCCTGGGTGGCCGAATCACCGTCAGAAGCGGGGAGTGGCTGCCCTGGTAGAGCAGGCGGAGAAGGCTCGTTCCGTCTCCTAACTTCGTCCGCGGCAGCCCGCACCACCGCATTTGCATTTACCATGCCGTTGCGCAGGATAACACCGAAATCCTGAGAGTGCGCAGCAGGGGCAACTAACGTAAGAGCCAGTAGGCTGCTCAGTCCAAGTGCTGCCCCACTGTGGCAAACTCTCCCTTGAGTGATTTTCATATCGAGCCAAGCCTTTAAATGTGCATCTACGCCAGAATGGCAAGAAACGTCGAATGTCGATCAAACCCACAAACCACCTACTCCCGCACTATGCTAATCGCCTGGTATCTAAGGGGACTGTATGCGCTCCGTGCTTCACCGCCGATCTGATTTGGCACCACACGTACAGCTAAATGTTGCGTTCCAAGTGCTGAAACTGCCGCCGTAACGTCAAAATACAATACATCGCTCGGGAATGCATAGACAGCGCCACTGCGCATAACCGAAATACTGCCAACCAAAATACTTTGCGAATCATCTGCCCCCGGGGGGCAACGTAGACGCCTGCCGACATCGGACGGCCTGGTGACTCCACGCCTGAGATTATCAGTACGTAGCGCGATGTTTTCGCGAATGCCTCCGGTGTCGCAGGCACGTTCACTATTGAATCGACAACGGCAGGGAGCCTCTTCCTTTCAATAACGCCTTCTTTGACTAATGAGCCCCCTCCTGTGGCACCAACTACCTCAAGTGAATCATATGTATATCCAAGCTTTGTAGTATCTAGGGTTTCCGAGCAGGCGACTTCTATCGATGAACCGTCAAGCCATGGAAATACAAACTTGTGCTCCAGAAAGTCTCTATCGTTGGGTTCTGCAGCCCTTTGACTCGGATTGGATCGCCAATTTTCCCAAAGCCTATCAATATTTCCATGGTGTGAAAAAAATATTGGATCGCGTCCAGCCGTGGCGAAATCGGTCATATCGCCAAAACGGCCAGTTACATCGTCAACTCCGCCGACGTAAACATGCACTGGGCCGTGCGGAGTACCTTCGATTCGGCTATTACCATATCGCTCGAGGGCATTTGGACGTGCAAGTCCACCAAAGCTACCCCGTAGCTCTCGCGCCAGTGCGATACGGTCTGTGAACGGCGTTGCAACAAATTTCCTCGCGGCGAGTGCTGCTACTCCAAGCTTACGAAGAACCGAATCGGAGTCGATATAGTCGACCTCGCCAGATTCCAGTTCTCTGTCGGGCGTGAATCGGACGGCTTTAGAAAGTGAACTACCCATTGTCGAAAAGCGCGTAGGTATTCTTCGATCTATTGACCAATTCCAGTAGGGGAATGCCAAACTTGCATCGCCAGCGATCTCCCGAATTTTTCGTTCGGTAATAGCTAAATAGGCCCGGTGCCAAGGAAGAAACCAATAACAAAAATGAATCTGGCTGAAGCCTCTTGAATCAGTTGCGGCACAGAAAGCGTTGTGAGGCTCAGCGTTTGCGAGCCAACCTCTTGGGTCTTTTTTATCTTTATCCGAACGGTCCATCATTTCTTGGATCGCAGCCTCGATCTTGGACAACTTTATAGCATCGATCCGTTCGATCGACTCGCGTGTCGGGATGCTTGGCTGAGACACCGAGGCCGTTGAAAACAGCGTACCGACTGCTGCGCCAACACCGAATGCTATTCCGCTAGTTAAGAGTTTTCTACGCTCGGGACTATATGAATTCTCAAGCATACTGAACCCAAATGTTAAGAGCAGTAATGACTTTGTGACGGCACGCGCCCGCCACTTCGCGTTTCAATCAAGCGGAATGCGTTTGAACGCCGTTTCCGACACAACGACCCCGGCCTTGGCGACGCTGCCGCCGGGGGCTGCATTCGTCAAACGGTACGTGGCTACCACGCCGCCAGAGGCATAGAGCCGATCACTTCGCCATATAGACGTTGTCTTAAGGGAGGCGCCGCCTTTCGCTATAACTTTGAGCGTAAGTGTCCTCCCGTCGGCTGCCGATAAGTACTGATCGACAAGTTCGCCTCGCAGGACCGAAAGCAGTACAGGCATCTTCGTATTGGCATCAGGTGCAGAAAGGCGACTTTCGAGTGTATCGAGATCGGAGATCAATGCCGAAGCCCTCTCCTTGGAGTTGCCGTCAACGGCTTTAAGTTCAAGAGACGCGCGCCGCTTCAAGACGGAGTCAAGCTTCGTTCCGAAAGGTGACGTCGCTCCACCAGCGATCAAACCATCTAGGGCGCCGGCCGGGTATAGCAACATCTGCGGCAGTTCTATCGCCACCAAGTCATTAAGCAATTCATCGGGGAGAAGCGAATCCGCGAATGCCAAATTGCGATCAGTTCGCACCAGCTGACCAAATTGCGCAACCTGCGCAAGCAGAGTTCCAATGCCAAGAAGATATTGCGGTCCCTCCTTTGTTGACGCCGCCGGAAGAGGACCGAGGAGTTCATTAACCGCAGTATCTAGTCCATCTAGCGCAGATTGCTCAGCCCAGTAGATCGGGATAGATGCCCGATCGGCGTCGGTGATCAGAACCAGCCGCTTGCGGTCTTCCTTTTCCGCCTCAGCCTTTACCACCTCAGCCTTTACCACCTCAGCAATATGTTTGGCGGCGGATGTGAAGGATTCGGCTGACCTAGCGGTCACATGGAATTTATCACGTTCCGCACCTTCGATGATTAGTTCCCCAGCCTTGCCAAATCCCTCTGGAAACGCAGGGAACTTGTCCTTTATTAATGAAGCCTGCGCTTTGAGGAGTGCGTCTTGTGCTTCGATCAGCGCTTTCTCGTGATTAATTTCATCGATGGCGGCTTGATTCGGGTTGACGTTGTCGGCTGCAGTCGCGGTCACGGGAACGGACAAGATCAAGACAAGGATGCAAGCTCTGTAGATGTGTGTGGTTGATAGCCCATTGTAAATCACTGGAGCCTCCCAAAATAACTGCGATTGCAAAACTAGAATTTATATAGTGAGTTGTAAAATATTGAGTTCTAGATCTCTGTCCGGCCTCAACTTTGCAACACCAACGACTCGCTGTCCGTGCTCGAACGCGACATTCACCTATCGCCAAACCTGGCATTGAGCCAAATGACCACACCTCATTGAGCACATAACCGCCCTCCCTTATCGCGAATATTACAAACGTAACCAACTGCAAAGCATCACCCATCTGAGGTATCCCACCCGCACGCATCCGTCACCCCCGCCCCAACTTAACCACCCACCCCACCAACTGCCCCTGCCGATTCGCGCCGGTCTTCCTGAACACCGTCTTCAATTGCGTCCGCACCGTTTCCACCGTAACCGCCCGCAACTCCGCAATCCGCTCCAGGCTATCTCCATTCGCCAGCAACACCGCCAATTCAGCCTCGGCCACCGTCAGCCCATAAACGCGCTGCAATCGCCCACGAATCCCGCGCGCCAATCCATTCATCGCCGTCAGCCGCAACAGGCTCAGCCCGGGTTTGCCCACCAGCGGTGACACCAGCGCAAACCATGCTCCGCCGGTTGTCTCGATCAGGGCCTCGGTATCGGTCCGGGTGCGCAGGCTGGCGGTCACCAGTTCGCGCAGGCGCCGCAGTAGGGCTTCCTCACTCTTGCTCTTCGCCCCGCGTTTGCGCAGTCCGGTCCAGATATCGCCGTTCTCTTCGAGCGCGGCCAGGTTGCACCACACGATGGACAGGTGGGCATCGACCACGACTAGGGGCATGTGTAATTGCGCGGCGATGTCGCAGTTGCGGCGCGAGGTGGTGTGTGCGTCTTCAAACCCTGCCGGGTGCGGCAGGGCGTTGCCGATGCGCCAGTGGTGGATGAGGCTGTCGAGCTCCCGGGCCTGGTCCACGGTGAAGGGTGCTGCGCCGCGGAAGCGCTGGACGCCGATCAGGTGCAGGGTGCCGTCCGGTTGACGCCACTGGGCTGCGGCGACGTGGTCGATGCCGTGGGGATGGAGGTAGTCCTCGCTGAGTTCGCGCTGGGCCACGTACGCAGGGTGGGTGGTGGTGTCGAGGATCAGGGCGCGGCCGGCGGGGCGGGTGGCGAGCAGACCCGCGAGCGGGTCGAGGCGGCAGAAGTGGTCGCGGTAGGCGGCTATTGCACTATCGGCGTGGCCATTTGCGATCAGCGACTGGGTGCCGTCCGGGTGCAGCGTGAGCATGCCGCTGGCCTCGGCGCCGAGCATGTCGGCGATGTGCGCGAGCCACGCGGATGCGCCCTCCGCCGATACCACGGATGCAATTTTCTCTTCCATTGCTGGTCGTTATCCATGAGCACAGTGTGCCTATGGATCACCCTAGACCGGCGGCATCGGATAAGCATCTGTCTTTATGCCTAGGGGTTTTCCCTAGGCTTTTCTTGCGCCCTACAAGGTCACGCGCATCGACTTCGACAAGGCGTCGCCGCCGAGGGCCGGCTAAAGCACCACCTGCTGGCGGCCCGACTGACCAATCGCGATCCGGCGGTATGCGCAACGACCGTGCTGACGCATGAACAGCGAATTCGCAATCAGCCAGACCCTTACCACCCGCGTCGCTTTGCCGCCGACGATGCGCCCATAGTCGTCGAACAGGTCGCGGCGTTCATTGAGTTCCACGCCCAGCTCGCTCACCCCGCTACGCTGCACCACATGGGTCTCGACTGCATCCCAGCCAGGGATCGGGCAACGAAACACCTTGCCGACCGGCAGGCTCGAACTCCACATATAGGTGATGTCCTGACCGTCGTCGAACTCGACCGCGATCGACAGATAGTCGTGGTTGAGCAACTGGTCTTCGGGCACGGTCGATGGCAGACGGTCTACCACCCAACGCCAGTCGAGCTGCAGCCCTGGGCGCAAGGGCTGATCCGCAAGCGGGTACTGCAGGATGCCGACGTTCTTGTGCGTCTCGCAGGCGATGTCGCCACCCGGCGCTTCGGTAAAGATGCCGCCGTCGCCAAAGGCAAAGAAATTATTCCAGCCTGCCGGCATCAAGCGCGCCTGTCGCATGCGCTGCAGTTCGGCGCGCACCATGCCGTTCACATCTCCCTGCGCCGACAGGGCCAGCAACCCCTCCTGCGCTTCGCCGTTCCACACGACAGCCACCCCCTCCACCTGTCCCTGCGCGGCGAGATACTGCTCGACCGGCACCCACAGTTCGCCCTGCGGACTGGCAAACTCGCCTACCGAGCGTGCGATCTGCAGGCTGCCGCCCCGATCTGCGGTCAAGGTGCCCGTGTTCTGCATGCAGTTGTGGATGGCACTGTTCCCGGTGTGCCCCGCCACGCGGGCGAAGAACACGAAGCCGGGCTCCAGCCAACGCCCGTGGTCCTTGCTGAACCACCATAAGCCGTCGAGAAAGAACGACACCTGCTGTCCGGCCTCGAGCGCCCCCAGCGTCTGGCTCCAGGGCAGGTTCGCCGGCGTGATGGTGAAATGCTCGATCCGGGCCACCGCGGCGATCCCTTCGGCCAGGCGGGCAAAGCGCGACGCCAGGGCTGCGGCGCTGGCGCAGGAGTCAGGCGCCGGCGACTGCCTGTCCGCATAGGCCAAGGCGCACGGTCCGGCAAGAAGCGGCGCGGCGACCAGCCCTTTCACCCATTGCCGACGTCCGGCGTTGATAAGGCCGTGCTGACCATGATCGTGAGCACAAGCCGCAGGGGATGTTACGCATGCCCCCGCTGGCTGCACATCAGCGGTCGGGGTGCTATTTTCGTGTAGTGACACCAGGCGTCTCCTTGATCTTGGGCTCGGCCCTGCAAACGATATGCATCCGAGCTGCGACCCATGGTAGCGCCGGCCACGAGCGGCAAGCGCCGAGCGACCCGACAGCGGGCAATTTGCCCGGAATGGCACAGAGGGCTTCCGTCAGCGAGGCGTAGGCGGGAAGATAGCGCACCATGCAAGCCAACACCGCCAGCCCTGACGCTTCAAGCACCAGACTTCCACGCAATGGGGTGACGGATGCGCCGCCTGTCGGGCCCACCGCTGCTGCGCTCGATCTGCAGCACAGCCTGCTGTTGCGTCTGCTGGCCTTTGCCTTGATCTCGGCGCTCGTCCTGCTCGCCCTCCACGCCTGGCAGGTGCGGCGCGAAGCGCTTGCCGATGTAGCCCCGACAACGGCCATCGTCCAGCAACTACTGAACCAGGATCAGCTCCGTCAGGCCGACATATTCAACCGCGAATCGATCCAGGTGGATCTTGCGGTACTCGAGCCCCTCGCACGGCGCCTGGCCTTCTGCGTCGAGGTCGAAGACCTGTGGGTGCGCAGCATTGGTGCGGCATGCATGCGCCCCTCGCCGCCGCGACCCGGCGCGGTAACACTCGCACGCTGGCTGCAAGCAGCCCACGCTGCAAGCGATGCGACGCAACGCCCCCTGCTGCGACCACCTGGCGTCACCATAGGAGAGATCCGCGTACGGCCGGATTGGCAGTCGGAAGCGTCGCGCTGGTTGTTCGCGGTTTACCTGGTCGTGGCAAGCTGGGTGGCGCTG
This sequence comes from Azoarcus sp., assembly GCA_030656215.1. Lineage (GTDB taxonomy): Bacteria > Pseudomonadota > Gammaproteobacteria > Burkholderiales > Rhodocyclaceae > Parazoarcus. The sequence goes on along the minus strand of JAUSOD010000065.1, from coordinate 18,432 downwards.
GGCATCCTGGCGGCGGCCATCGTGCTGCCGGTCCGCCGTGCCCTGCGCCCGGCCGACCACATCCTGGCGGCGATCGGCCGCCTTGAAGCGGGAGATACCGATGTACGCCTGCCGCCTTTCGAGCTTCACGAGTTCCGCAAGATCGCAAACGAGTTCAACAGCCTCGCCGCCCAACTGGCCGAAACCCGTTCCGCGGAACGCAGGCTGGCCACGAGGCTGCTCGACGTCCGCGAACGCGAACGCCACTACCTTGCGCGCGAACTGCACGACGACATGGGCCAGCACCTGACTTCGCTGCGGGCGGACACCGCCTACCTGCGGCAGTCTCTCGCCGCGTCTGCGTCGCCCCTTGGCGCGGTACTCGACAGTCTCAGCGACACCCTTGCGCGCATGCATGAGAGTATCCAGAACATCGTCCACCGCCTGCGTCCGGCCCGGCTGGAAGCTTTCGGCCTCATCGCCAGCCTGGAACACCTGGTCTCCGAATGCGCTCGTGCCCCTGTTACGGGCACCCCCGGTATCGAATTCCGCCATCACGGACCACTCGACACCCTGCCCCCAGCTCTGGCAATCCATCTCTATCGCATCGTGCAGGAAGGGCTTACCAATGCCCTCCGTCACGCTGCGGCCAGCCTCATCGAGATCGACCTGGGGTGGGACGAAGATCGACTTACGCTGTCCATCCGGGACGATGGCAAAGGCGACGACGCCACCTGCCCAGCAACGGACGGGCACGGCCGACTGGGCATCCGCGAACGCGTTTCCGCCTTGGGTGGCAGCGTCGCGTGGCAATCCGCTGCGGGGATGGGCACGCACCTCGCCGTCGAACTCCCGTCTCGGTCCCTTGGCACGGAGGCGCCATGATCCGTCTCTTGTTGATCGACGATCACGCAGTCGTCCGCCAGGGCTATCGCCGCCTGCTCGAACTGCAGGGCACGATGACGGTCGTGGGCGAGGCCGGCACCGGCGCCGACGGCATGCTTCTGTGGCGCGAGCGCCAACCCGATCTGTGCATCGTCGATCTGGCCCTTCCGGACCTTGGCGGTCTTGAATTGATCACGCGCATCCGCCAACGCGACCGCGACGCCCGTCTGCTGGCCTTCAGCATGCACCGCGACGCGCTATGGGCGTGCCGCGCACTGGAAGCCGGTGCCCTGGGCTATGTCACCAAGAGCAGTCCTCCGGAAGTTCTGCTCAAGGCAGTCAACGAGATTGCCGGACGACGCTCGTTCATCAGCCCCGACCTCGCCCAGGACGTCCGGCGCCTGCGTGGCGAAGGCGACGGGCGTATGGCCGACGCACTGACGCCCCGCGAAACCGAAATCCTGAGATTGCTGCTCGACGGCCGCACAGCCGCAGATATTGCCCAAATCCTCTCGCTCAGTCCGAAGACCGTGCATAACACGCACTACCAGATCAAGACCAAACTCGGCGCGGGCAACGACTTCGAACTCGTGCGCGCCGCACGCAGGATCAGCTTCGAACCCTGACCCGGCGCCGGCCCGGTTCGCTGACAACCCTGGGGTAAAGCATCAGTGCCCTGCGCCCAAACGGTGAAGGTAGTCCGCAGCCTGAGTATCCCCTTCGTCGGCCGCCCGCTGCAGCCAGTAGCGGGCACGAACCGGGTCGGCTGCCACGCCGCGCCCTTCGGCCAGCGCCACGCCCCAGTGGTACCGGGCCAGGGTCGCGTAACCGCCCTGCTCGTCCGTCATCGCTCCGCGCTCCATCAAGCGTGCTGCGCGGCCTTCATCGCGCGGCACGCCTATGCCCGACTCCAGGATCTGCGCCAACCAGATCATCGAATACACATCGTTCCAGCGCGCAATACAATCCTCGAAGATCCGGATCGCCGATGCATGATCGCCGGTTTTATCGGCAACATAGCCATAGAGGCACTTGATCCGGCGCGGGCTATCGATGAAATGGCGATAGCTCAGATCTCCCTCGTCGCCGGCCGGCGCCAACTGGGGCTGCGACAACATGAGCGCAGCCGCCAGGGCGACCCGAGCCCGCCGCCTCATGGCTGCGCGCCCGCGAAATCGGGATCGCGGAATAAGCTGCCTTCCACCTGTCGCCAGACAGCATGCAATCCGGTGAGCAAGGATTCCGCTGCGGCACTGTTGCAACGCTTCACCGCTGCCTGGAAAAGCGCCAGAAGCGACAACACGGCACCTGCCGTTCCCCCTAGCACCATCCCTACCACGATTCGTTTCATGATCTTCCCCCGTATTCGCCCCTCCGATTCTAGAAAGAGATGATGCACCGCGTCCCGGGCAAATCACCCGCCGCCGGCTGCACAACGGCTAACACCAGTTGGCGTAGGCGATTAAATGCATCAGGACCTCCTTCCTCACCATTTCCGGAGAACGACAATGCAAGGCCCCCGGCAGACGCGCCTGTCCGCGACCCTGATCGAATCCGCGCTTACGGCCGCGTAAAGGCACGAACGTCGTACCCTGCAAAACAGCGCCCCAAAAAAGAATCCCCCACACCGGAAGCAATTTCCAGTGTGGGGGACTTGGCCGCTTACGGTATCAGGCCAGATCGAAACGGTCGGCGTTCATGACCTTGGTCCAGGCGGCAACAAAGTCCTGAACGAACTTGAGCTTGTTGTCATCCTGCGCGTAAACCTCGGCATAAGCCCGGAGTATCGAGTTCGAGCCGAAGGCCAGATCGACGCGAGTCGCCGTCCATTTCACCGCACCAGTCTTGCGATCGCGGATTTCGTACAGGTTACTCCCGGCAGGCTTCCACGTGTAGGCCATGTCGGTGAGGTTGACGAAGAAGTCATTCGTCAGCGCGCCGGCGCGATCAGTGAACACCCCATGCTGGCTGCCGCCGTAGTTGGTGCCCAGCACGCGCATGCCGCCCACCAGGGCTGTCATCTCGCAGGCAGTCAGGCGCATCAACTGGGCGCGGTCGAGCAGCAACTCCTCGGCACTGACCACGTAATCCTTCTTCAGCCAGTTGCGGAAGCCGTCCGCCAGTGGTTCCAGCACCTCGAACGAATCGATATCGGTCATTTCCTGGGTGGCATCGCCACGGCCCGGCGCGAACGGAACCGTCACCTCGACACCCGCTGCCTTGGCCGCCTGCTCGATGCCGACATTGCCAGCCAACACGATGACATCGGCCACACTGGCACCCGTCTCGGCAGCGATCTTCTCCAGCACGGCCAGCACCTTGGCCAGGCGCGCCGGCTCGTTGCCCTCCCAGTCCTTCTGCGGGACCAGACGGATGCGCGCACCGTTGGCGCCGCCGCGCTTGTCCGAGCCGCGGTAAGTGCGGGCGCTGTCCCAGGCGGTGCCGACCATGTCGCCAATCGACAGGCCGCTGCCAGCAATCTTCGCCTTCACGCTGGCCACGTCATAGTCCTTGCGCCCTGCAGGCACCGGGTCTTGCCAGATCAGGTCCTCCTGCGGGACGTCCGGGCCGATATAGCGGGACTTCGGACCCCTGTCGCGGTGGGTCAGCTTGAACCAGGCGCGCGCAAAGACATCCGAGAAGTAGTCTGGATCCTTGTGGAAGCGCTCCGAAATCTGCCGATACGCAGGGTCCATCTTCATGGCCATATCGGCATCGGTCATGATCGGGTTGTAGCGGATCGACGGATCTTCCACGTCCACCGGCTTGTCTTCCTCCCGAATGTTGATCGGTTCCCACTGCCACGCACCGGCCGGGCTCTTCTTCAGCTCCCAATCGTGATTGAGCAGCATATTGAAGTAGCCGTTGTCCCACTGGGTGGGATGGGTGGTCCATGCCCCTTCGATGCCGCTGGTCACGGTGTCGCGGCCAATGCCACGGCGGGTGTGATTCATCCAGCCCAGACCCTGCTCGTCGAGCTCGGTGCCTTCCGGTGCCGGGCCCAGGTTTGCGGCGTCGCCATTACCGTGGCACTTGCCGACGGTGTGGCCACCCGCGGTCAAGGCCACGGTTTCCTCGTCGTTCATCGCCATGCGGGCGAAGGTGACGCGCACGTCGTGGGCGGTCTTGAGCGGGTCGGGTTTGCCGTCCACGCCTTCCGGGTTTACATAGATCAGGCCCATCATCACGGCGGCGAGCGGGTTTTCCAGATCGCGCTCACCCGAGTAACGGCTATTGGCGCCGCCGCTGGGCGCGAGCCACTCTTTTTCCGAGCCCCAGTAGGTGTCCTTATCGGGGTGCCAGATATCTTCGCGACCAAAGGCAAAACCAAAGGTTTTCAGCCCCATCGACTCGTAGGCCATATTGCCGGCGAGGATGATCAGGTCTGCCCAGCTGAGTTTGTTGCCGTATTTTTTCTTGATCGGCCACAGCAGGCGGCGGGCCTTGTCGAGGTTGACGTTGTCGGGCCAGGAGTTGATCGGCTGGAAGCGCTGATTGCCCGTGCCTCCGCCGCCACGGCCGTCCGCGATGCGGTAGGTGCCGGCAGAGTGCCAGGCCATGCGAATCATCAAGCCACCATAGTGCCCCCAGTCCGCCGGCCACCAGTCCTGACTGTCAGTCATCAGCGCTTTGAGGTCATTCTTCAGTGCTTCAACGTCGAGCTTCCTGACCTCTTCCCGATAGTTGAAGCTTGAGCCCAACGGATTGGTCTTGGTGTCGTGTTGATGCAGGATGTCGAGGCTCAGGGCCTTGGGCCACCAGTCCATATTCGACATGCCGGCCGACGTGACTCCGCCGTGCATGACCGGACATTTGCCTGCAGAACTTGCGTTCTTGTTTTCCATCTCGCGCTCCTCTTTTGTATTGTAAATGCCACTGCGATGCGCCCCGCCATACCCGCCCATTCAGTATGCTGGCGGGCTCATGAAAAGCATCAGCTGTTTCTACTATAGGCCTGAAAGCGCCATTTTGTGCCGCCGTGCCGGTCAATACGATGTAATCGGGATCATAGGAAAACTTCATCGCCAAGCTCGTGCTCGCACGAGAAAGCTGACAGGAATGTAATCACCCGGTCAGCGCTTTGACGGTGAACGCCTGCAATGCTGCACCGGTGGCACCGGACGCACAGCACGACAGCCTCCTCTGATGGAAATCACTGCATGAATCGAACACGTATCAAACTGGGCTGCTTGTTTATCGTCGGCCTGCTCGCGCTCCCGGCGCGGGCCGGGGGCACGCTGGCAAGCGCCTTGGATGCGGCCTGGCAACGCGCCGCCGTGGCGCGCGTGGCGATCGGCGAGCTGCGCGCGGCCGAGGCCGTCTCCGACAGCGCCGGGCGCTGGTGGGCAGAATCGCCCTCCATCGCCCTCAGCCACCGCGACGACCGCTGGCACACCGATTTCGGCAAGCGTGAGACGGGCGTGGACCTGAGCCTGCCGCTGTGGTTACCCGGGCAGCGCAACGCCCATGGCCAGGCCGCCGCCGCCGGGCTGGCGCGGGCCGACGCGTCGCAACGCGCAGCCCGTTGGCGACTGGCAGGCGAAGTGCGCGAAAGCGCCTGGCGGCTGGCCGCGCTGCAGGCCGAAGCGGTGCAGATGGCCACCGCCGCCAGCAGCCTGACGCAGCTCGCCGCCGACGTCCGCCGCAGGGTGGACGCGGGTGAGCTGCCGCGCACCGATCTGCTGGCCGCGCAGGCCGAGGAACTCGCCGCCCGCAACCGGTTGGCCAGCGCCGACCTGCAACTGCGCGAAGCCGCGCTGCAGTGGCGCACCTTGACCGGACTTGACCATCATCCACAAACCGCAGCCCTGGCCGAAACCGTTCCCGCCGATGTCACCATCGGCGACGATCACCCCGCCTTGCAGGAAGCGGCCGGCGAAGCGGAAAGCGCCGCACGCCAGCTCGATCTGGCTCGCACCTCGCGCGGCGCGCCACCGGAGCTGACCATCGGCTGGCGGCGCGACATTGGCGGCCATGGTGCCTCTGGCGAAGAGAGCGTAGTGCTTGGCGTGCGCCTGCCCTTTGGCACCGACGATCGCAACAAGCCGCTGCTGGCCCGCGCAGAAGCGGCAGCCGACGTGGCCCGCACGCGCGAGCAGCGGCAGCGGGAACAGGTCGCGGCCAGCATCGCCAATGCCCGCGACGCCCTGGGTGTTGCCGACGCACAAGCGGCATCCGCCAGCGAACAGGCTCGCCTGCTACGCGAGCGCAGCACGCTGCTCGAACGCGCCTTCGGCGCAGGTGAACTGGCCTTACCCGAACTCTTGCGCGCGCTGGAGGCAGCCAGCGCGGCCGATGCGAACGCCGCCCGCCAGCAGGCCCTGCTTGGCTTGGCGCGCGCCCAATTACTGCAATCCCTGGGACAACACCCATGAACCCAAGCTTCTTCCAACCGCCCGCGCTGCGCGGCTGCCTGGCTGCCCTGGCGCTGGCCCTTGCCCTGCCGCTGGCCGCCGGCCCCGGCGCCCACGGCCCCAACGGCGAACACCTCGACGCCCCGACCAGTGCCGTCGGCGGCCCCATGCTGCCGCGCATGGAGGCCAGTTCCGACCTGTTTGAACTGGTCGCCGAGTTGAAAAATGGGCAGTTACGCATCTACGTGGACCGCTATGTCAGCAATGAGCCGGTGGTCGATGCCTCGGTCGAGGTCGAATCGGGCAATTTCAAGGGGCTGGCTGCCTACCAGGCGGCTGAGGGGCACTATCTGCTGGAATCCCCCGACTTCCTCAAGGCGCTTAGCGAAGCCGGCGAACATCCGCTGGTGTTCACGATCCTGGCGGGCGACGACGCCGACCTGCTCAACGGCACCCTTGATACGCGCAGTGCTGACGCCGGAAACGGGCACGATCACGGCCATGGTCTGGAATGGGCAGCCTGGGGCGTCGGCGGCCTGCTCGCCACCGGCCTGATCATCGTCGCGCTGCGCCGCCGGCAACCGCGGATGGAAGCCGGAGCCCATCAATGAGCCCCGCACAAACGACACGCCAACGCCTCGTCGGCCTGCTCTGTCTGCTGACGCTGTCTACCGCCCAGGCTGCGCCCGGCGCCCACGGCCCGAACGGCGAACATCTCGACGCCCCCGGCAGCGCGGTCAATGCCTCCGGCTTGGCCCGCTTGCCGGACGGTAGCGTGACCATTCCCAAGGCGGCGCAGCGGCGGATGAACATCCGCACCGAACTGTCGATGGACGGCGAGGCTGCAGCGACGCTGGAGCTGCCGGCAGTGGTGATCGTCGATCCGAATGCCGGCGGCCTTGTCCAGACCATCCACGGTGGACGCGTCGAGGCTGGCAATCAGGGACTGGCGAGCATCGGCAAAACGGTGCAGCGCGGTGAGGTGCTTGCGTATGTGCGCTACGAGGGTGATCCCTACGCGCTCGCCGGTCAGCAGGCGCAACTGGCCGAAGTGCGCGCCCGCCGTCTGGTTGCCGAGCAACGGGCAACACGGCTGGCCGGGCTGGAAGGCTCGGTGGCACGCAAGGACATCGACGCCGCACGGGCCGAAGCCCAGGCGCTGGTTGAGCAGGAACGCAGCATCGGCGCCGGCATTGGTGCCCGTGAGGCGCTGCGCGCACCGGTCGCTGGCGTCGTCGCCCGGGCCGACGTGATCGTGGGCCAGGTCGTCGAACCGCGCGACCTCCTGTTCGAGATCATTGACCCACAGCGGCTGATGGTCGAGGCCCGCATCGCCGACCCGGCATTGGCCGGGCGCATTGCCGGTGCCGCGCTGAAGGAAGCGGGCACGGCGCAACTGGCGCTGGTCGGTGTCGGCGCGGCACTGCGCGAGGGGCGATTGCCGCTGCGCTTTTCGGTGACCGGCAGCGAACGCCTGCCGCTCGCCGTCGGCCAGCCAGTCAGCCTGGTCGTCCGCCTCAACGACGAGATCAAGGGCATCGTGCTGCCGGCACAGGCGGTGGTGCGCAATCCGGCCAACGAGCCCATCGTCTGGATCAAGTCCGGCGCCCACCGCTTCATTCCGCAGCCGGTTCAGTTCCGTACGCTCGACGCAGCGCGGGTGGTGATCACCCACGGCCTGGGTGCCGACAACCGCGTGGTGACCGAGGGCGCTGCCCTGGTCGCGCAGATCCGCTGAACGGGGCCACGCATGTTCAACTGGATCGTTCGCTACAGCCTGCACAACCGGCTGTTCGTGCTCGCCGTCGCCGCCCTGCTGATGGCCTACGGGGCGCTGACCGCCTGGCGCACGCCGGTCGATGTCTTCCCCGACCTCAACAAGCCGGTGATCACCATACTCACCGAAGCTGGTGGCATGGCACCGCAGGAAGTCGAGCAACTGGTCACCTTCCCGCTCGAAACCGCCTTGAACGGCATGCCGGGCGTGACCCGCGTGCGTTCGACCTCGGGCGTGGGGCTGTCCATCGTCTATGCCGAGTTCGACTGGGGCACCGACATCTACCGCAACCGCCAGCTAGTCGCCGAGCGCCTGGCGCTGGTCCGCGAGCAGATGCCGGGCGACATCACGCCAGTGATGGGGCCGGTGTCGTCGATCATGGGCGAGATCATGCTGGTCGCGCTGCCGCTAGTGCCTGGCGACGGCAGCAGCCCGGCGGCGACGCCGATGCAGGCGCGCGAGTATGCCGATTTTGTGCTTCGCCCCCGTCTGCTGTCGATCCCCGGCGTCTCGCAGGTGATCCCGATCGGTGGCGAGGTGCGCACCCTGCGCGTGGCGCCGGATACCGCCCGGATGGCGCTGTTCGACGTCTCGCTGACGCAGATCGAGCAGGCGATCAAGGGCTATGCGGGCAATGCCGGCGGCGGCTTCATCGACCTGAAGAGCCGTGAATACCTGATCCGCCACCTCGGCCACAGCAACCGGGTGGAGGACCTGGCCGGCATCGCGGTGGCCTGGAAGGACGGCCGGCCTATCCTGCTCGAACAGGTAGCCGGGGTCTCCTTTGCCGCCGGCCTGAAGCGTGGCGATGCCGGTTACAACGGCCTGCCCGCAGTGGTTGTCAGCGTGCAGAAGCAGCCCCAGGCCGACACCGTGGAGCTCACCGGCCAGATCCAGCAGGCGCTGGATGAACTCAAGCAGGGCCTGCCCATGGGGCTGGCCGCGCCGCGCGTGCTGTTCCGCCAGGCTGACTTCATCCAGGCCTCGATCGGCAACGTCGCCGAGGCCCTGCGCGACGGCGCCATCATGGTGGCCATCGTGCTCTTCGCCTTCCTGCTGTCGGTACGCACGACGGTCATCTCGCTGACCGCGATCCCGCTGTCGCTGGCGGTGACGGCGCTGGTCTTCCAGTGGCTGGAGCAGTCGATCAACGTGATGACCCTGGGTGGCCTGGCGATTGCCATCGGCGAGCTGGTCGATGACGCGGTGGTCGATGTCGAGAACATCCTGCGCCGGCTCAAGCAGAACCGCCTGGCAGGCAACCCCTTGTCGCTGCTGGAAGTGGTGCGGCGGGCCAGTGTGGAGGTGCGCAGCGGCGTGGTCTACGCGACCGTCATCGTCGTCCTCGTCTTCGTCCCGCTGTTCGCCCTGCCGGGCATCGAGGGGCGGCTGTTCACGCCGCTCGGTATCGCCTACATCGTCTCCATCGCGGCCTCGCTGCTGGTCGCCATGACGGTGACGCCGGTGATGTGCTACTACCTGCTGCCGACGATGAAGAACCTGGACCATGGCGACAGTCCGCTGGTTGCCTGGCTCAAGCGTCAGGACACGCGCCTGCTGCATTGGTCCTTCGCCCGCGCCCGCGGCCTGATCCTGATTGCCGTGCTGGCCGTGGCCACCGCCGCGGCGACGCTGCCCTTCTTCCCGCGCGCCTTCCTGCCGGCTTTCAACGAGGGCTCGCTGGTGCTCGGCCTGGTGATGCAGCCGGGCACCTCGCTGGCCGAGGCCAATCGCATCGGCAGTGTGGCCGAAACGCTGATCGGCGAAGTGCCGGAGGTGACCCAGGTCGGTCGCCGAACCGGTCGGGCCGAGCTCGATGAACACGCCGAAGGCGTGCACTCGGCCGAGATCGACGTGGACCTGAAGCGTTCCGAACGCAGCCGCGAGGCGGTCATGGCCGACATCCGCGACCGGCTGTCGACCCTGCCTGCGCAGGTGGCTATCGGCCAGCCGATCAGCCACCGCCTAGACCACCTGCTGTCGGGCGTGCGGGCACAGATCGCGCTGAAGGTGTTCGGTGACGATACCGACACCCTGCGCGGCCTGGCCGAGACGCTGCGCGGCCAGCTCGCTGGCGTGCCGGGCCTGGTCGATCTGAGCGTCGAGAAGCTGGTGCTGATCCCGCAGATCACCGTTCGCCTCGACCACCGCAAAGCGGCGCAGCTTGGCCTGGCGCCGGGCGAGGCAATTCGCGTGCTGCAGGCGCTGACTGACGGCGCCCACGGCGCCCAGATCGTGGACGGCGCCCGCCGCTACGAACTGGTTCTACGCCTGCCCGACGAACGGCGCAGCCCGCAGGATCTGGCGCAGACGCTGGTCGACACGCCCGCCGGCCGGGTGCCCGTATCAAGCTTCGCCAGCATCGAGGAAGGCGACGGACCGAACCAGATCGGCCGCGAGAATGGCCGCCGCCGTATTGTCGTTTACGCCAATACCGATGGCGGCGACATGGGCGAGGTGATCGCCGACATCCGCGCCATCGTCGCCGCCCAGGCACTGCCCACCGGCTATTTCATCAGCCTGGAGGGTCAGTTTCAGGCCCAGGAGCAGGCGATGCGGCTGATCGCCGGTTTGTCGCTGGTGTCGCTGGTGATGATCTTCCTGGTCCTCTATTCGCGCTACCGCTCCGCGGTGCTGGCGGGTATCGTGATGGCCAACATCCCACTGGCGCTGATCGGCTCGGTCGCCGCCATGTGGCTGGCCGGCGTCCAGCTATCGGTCGCCTCGATGGTCGGCTTCATCACCTTGGCCGGCATCTCCACCCGGAACGGCATCCTCAAGATCAGTCACTACATCAATCTGTGCAAGTTCGAGGGCGAGCAGTTCTCGCAGGCGATGATCGTGCGCGGCTCGCTGGAACGCCTGACGCCGGTGCTGATGACGGCGCTGGTCGCAGCCTTCGCGCTGACCCCACTGCTGCTGGCGGCCGATGCGCCTGGCAAGGAGATCCTGCATCCGGTGGCAGTGGTAATCTTTGGCGGGCTGGTCAGTTCGACCTTGCTCGACACCTTGCTGACACCGGTCCTCTACGGCTTGTTCGGTCGCGAGCCGACGGCGCGCCTGCTGGCTGATACGCCGGAGCGCGAAGCCAACTCGGAAGCCTTCTGACAGGCATCGGGCGGCCGCCTGCTCAAGCGCCGCCCACACCTTGGGATTAATTCAATGCTGAAGAGATATGCACTTGTCGCCATGATCACCCTTGCCACGGCAGGTGCTGGCCCGGCGCTGGCCCACGGCGATGCGGTGGCCAAACATGGCGGCATCGTCCAGCTTGCCAGTGACCTGTCATTCGAACTGGTGCCCGGACAGGAAGGGGCCACGATTTATGTCGAAGATCACGGGCAACCGCTGTCACCCACGGGCATGAGCGGCAAGCTGACCATCCTCAATGGTTCGGAAAAAACCGAGGCGCCGCTGGTGGTTGCAGGCGACAAGCTCGAGGCCAAAGGCGTAAAACTGAACAAGGGCAGCAAGGTGGTGGCCAACCTGAAGACGGCCGAACAAAAGTCGATTACGGTGCGGTTTGCCGTCAAATAGCCAAAAGTAAGCGCGGAGCTCGAGCTTTTCCGCCGGTTCGTTGAATACCCCTGCTTACGCCTTCTGCTGTGTGGTCTGCGAGCTCAGGTGCGCTTGACGCCTGAGCTCGCGATTCCTCGCCTTCTTTTTACATCAGAGGATAGGCACGCCCTGATGTTCGCCACGCTCGTACACCACGTTGGCACGGCCGACGATCAGGGGATCGAGATTGCCGATGCGCGACGTGTCCTTGTTGGTATAGGGCAGCTTGTGCAGGATGTAGCGCATGGCATTGAGCCGCGCGCGCTTCTTGCAGTTTGACTTGATCACCGTCCACGGTGCATCGGCGGTGTCGGTATGGAAGAACATCGCTTCCTTGGCCTTGGTGTAATCAGCCCATTTGTCCAGCGAGGCCATGTCGATCGGCGACAGTTTCCACTGTTTGAGCGGATGCACCTTGCGTTCACGGAAGCGGCGCCGTTGCTCTTCCTGGCTGACCGAAAACCAGAACTTGATCAGATGCGTGCCATTGCGAACCAGCATGCGCTCGAACTCCGGCGCCTGGCGAACGAACTCGCCGTATTCCTGATCGGAGCAAAAGCCCATCACCCGCTCGACGCCGGCCCGGTTGTACCAGGAGCGGTCAAACAGCACGATCTCGCCATTGGTCGGCAGATGCTGCACGTAACGCTGAAAATACCACTGGCCGCGTTCCAGCTCGCTCGGTTTTTCCAGCGCGACAACCCGCGCACCGCGTGGATTCAGGTGTTCCATGAAACGCTTGATGGTACCCCCCTTGCCCGCCGCGTCGCGGCCTTCAAACAGGATCACCACCTTCTGCCCGGTCTCCTTGACCCAGGCCTGCAACTTCAGCAGCTCCACCTGCAGACGGTACTTCTGGCGCTCGTAACCGCGGCGCTGCATCAGGTTCTTGTAGGGATAAACGCCGTCGCGCCAGCCCTTGGTCAGCTCTTCGTCGGGATTGACCGTACCGTCATCCACCACCACCCGCTGCTGGCGTATCAGGCCCTTGAGCAAGGACAGCGACTCCTCGGGCGCCGAGTTGGCAATGATGTCGCGGATCGCGGCCATTTTCGATTCCAGCGCGGCGTCTACCGCAGCGTGCACGGAAAACGCCTCGATCCCCTCCGGTGTCTGCCTGGGCGCCACATCACCGCTGGCTGCCGGACGCTGACGCGGGGTCCGGGTGCGCGTTGTGCGGACCGGCGTCGCCGGTTCTGCGGCTTTCTTTTTTGTTGTAACCATGGCGCCCTTTTATTATCTATGGCAAAAGGCTTATTTCACCCCTAAGCAAGGCGCTTGTCCAGTGCGCTCAGTCGGCGAACACCGCCTTCAGCCGACTTTGCATGTGCCATTGGAGGTAGTACGCCAGCATCCATGGAAATACTTGCGCGCTCGCCCACACGGCGTTGGCGCGACACAGGGGATCTCGTTCAGGGCTGCAGCACTCGCTGAACGAACGTTGCCGCCCCTGCCGTGAGCAGATAGCCCACCGCGGCAAGCAGCAGCGTGAACTTGAGCCCCGCGCACCAGGTCGTCAGCTTGGCCAACGCCTCGCTCGCTCCGTATTCAACCATCAGCAACATCCCCAGATTCTCGATCGCATCCAGCGGTGCCGCCGCCAGCACCGCCCAGGCAACAAACGCCCCGATCAGGGGAACCGGGTTGTGTGGTGCATCGGCGAGCATGGCGCAGGCGAGCGCGAGGCCGAGTGGGTAGCACAGCAGAAACAGGTAGTCCCACCACGTCTGCAGGCGCACCACCTCCTCCAGCCCCTGCCAGGCGATAAGGATTTCTGTTGCCCGCCTGCCGGTCCAGGCGAACTCAAGGGCAAAGATGCCACCCGGTTCGCGTGCCTTGAGGAGTTGATCCAGCGGCCCGAGGCGCCCGAACATGACGAGCGCAGCCACCCCGAGCAGCACGGCCAATAGCAGCCAGCGCTGTGGCCAGCTCAGGAATGCGATGAAGGGCGGTGCGAGTGTCATTTCAGTGCCCCAAAGTGCTGGTTGGAGATGAGCGGAGACTAGCGAGTGCCTGGATCGCGTGCGGCGGCAACGCAATGAGCCAGGCGCGCATCTCGCTCGCCGGACGGGGTGGGGAAAACAGGTAGCCCTGGGCCTTGTCGCACTGGTGCTGGGCGAGGAAGCACAGTTGCCGCTCGGTTTCGACGCCTTCGGCGACAACGGTCATGCCCAGCCCGTGGGCGAGTGCGATCGTCCCTCTGACGATGGCTGCGTCATCGCTATCGGCCGCGATGGCATCGACAAATGTACGGTCGATCTTGAGCTGTGAGATCTGAAAGCGCCGCAGGAGGGAGAGTGAAGAGTACCCGGTTCCGAAATCGTCCAGTTCGATGTCGATACCGAGTTGATTGATGTTGTGCATGAGGTCGGCGGTACGCCCGGTGGTATTCATGGCGATCGATTCGGTGAGCTCTATCTTGACCAGCGCGGCGTCGAGCTTGTGGTCATGCAAGGCGGTGCGCAACGTGTTTTCCACGCTCGTATCGACGCACTGACGCGCCGACAGATTGATTGCAATCGGGACTACGGTCAGACCTTCGGCCTGCCAGCGGGACGCCTGCCCGACCGCCTCCTGGATTACCCAGTCTCCAATTGCCCGGATGATTCCGCTCTCCTCCGCCGTCGGGATGAAAGCCCCTGGACTGATCAGGCCGACGCCGGGTTGATGCCAGCGGATGAGCGCTTCCATACCCACGAGTTGGCCGTTGGCGATGTCGATCTGCGGCTGATAATAGAGTTCGAATTGGCCTTGTAGCAGCGCCTGCCGCAAGGCCCCCTCGAGTTCAAGGCGATCACGCGACCAGTTGTTCATTTCCGCGGCGTAGAAGTTGTAGCTGCCGCCACCTTCGAGCTTGCCGCTATACATGGCCTGGTCTGCAACCGACAACAGGGTCTGGGCATCGGTGCCGTCCTGCGGCGCGATGGCAATGCCGATGCAGCACGAGAGCACCAGATTGGATTGCTTGTCGATGCTGAACTCCTGCTCGGCGATACCGATGATCTTTTCCGCGACCGAGACCACGGCGAACCGATCCTTGAGCGATTCCATCAGGATGATGAACTCGTCGCCGCCCCAGCGCGATACGGTGTCTCCCTGGCGGATGGAAGAGACCAACCTGTCGGCCACGATGCGCAACGCGGCATCGCCGGCATGGTGGCCCAGGCTGTCGTTGATGCGTTTGAAGCGATCGAGATCGACGAACAGGATCGCGACCATTTCACCGCTGCGCTGGGCCTGCAGCAAGGCATGGTCCAGGCGCTCGAGCAGCAGGCTGCGGTTTGGCAGTCCGGTCATGGCGTCGTGGGTCGCTTCGTGACGCAAGCGCGCGCCCGCCTCAAGGATTTCGGTGAGGTCGTTGAAGGCAAGTACCGCACCCTCGCCGCCACCTCCCTCGCCGATCGGCGCGACCGTAAGCTGTAGCGCGCGTTGGCGGCCTTCGGGCGAGCGCCAATGGATGGGGTCCGGCAGGCGTTGAGACTCGCCAAGCTGCAGACAGACAGACAGCGCGCTGGAAACGTTTTCGGTCTGATCGGTGAATTGACCAAGGACCTCGTCCACCAAGCGGCCCTTTGACTCCGCCAGTCGCAGCCCGGCCAATCGCTCGGCTACCGGGTTCATGAAGACCACGCGCTTGTCGCCATCAACGGTGATGACCGCGTCGGTGATGGAGCAAAGGGTCGCCGTCGCATGACGTCGGGCATGGCGCAGCGAGCCAAGGGTTTTGCTCAGCAAGGCGCCGAACCAACCCAGATAGCCGGCCAGGAAGGCAATCATGGCCGCAGTGGGCGGAATCCACAGCTGCAGCAGGCCGATCGCCATCCCGCTCACGAGCGGGGGCACCAGAATCAGGCTGCCGAAAGCGATCGCCGCACCCGTGCGCAGATGCGGGAAGAGGACGGTCGGGATCAGCAGCAGAAGCAGGCTCAAGCCCACCGTCAGCGCGGGGGTGGCGGTGTGATAGGTCAGGCCACTGCGTAATGCTTCGAACGCGCGGGCATGAAACTCCACGGCAGCCATCGGTTGACCCAGGGACGAGGCCGGTGTGATGAGACCCGCGTCCAGGCCTGCCGCAGTGACCCCGATGAAGACGGCGTGCCCGGCCAGTGTGCGTGCAAGCTCGGGCTGCTGGTACAGGTCGAGATACGACAGCGTGCGTGGTGCCGAATGCGCGTCAGGATACGGCAGCAGCACTCCATCCTGACGATGCCAGCCACTAGCGGCAGACGTAAGGGGTGCTTCGTGCGTGGCCCCCTGACGGGAGAATTTCGGTTCGAACTGAGGTGCGCCCCGGGCGAGGTGCAGCGTGGCGAGCGCAAGCGCCTCCCAGCTAGGCCCGCCACTGCCGGCACGCAGGTAGATCCGACGAGTGAGAGCGTCGGCATCGAGCTCGACGTCCACGTGGCCGAGTGCTGCGGCCGCATCGGCAAGCACCGGTGTGGGCAGGATCTCGAATACCTCGGGCGAGCCGGGATCAGGGGCGCGCGGTGCGACCGCCAGCACGACCTTGCCCGAGCGTGCGAGGGTCGCTGCAAACTGCTCGTCGCCGGGCGAGGTCTCTGCAAACAGAATGGGCATCCCGACCGCGGCAGCGCCGGCAGCGGACAGGCGTTCGACCACTTCGGAGTGCACGTCGCGATGCCATGGCCACCGCCCCAGCGCCGAAATCGTACGCTCATCGATGGCAAGCACGGCGGAAGCCGCCGGCAGCGCCGCCGCCCGAAACGAGGGTTCGAGCGTGTCATAAGCGGCAAGATCGAGCCGCTTGATCGGTGACCAGTCCGCAAGACCAAGGAGCACCGAGAGCGCGCACGCCAGCAACCAAGTGAGGCGACCAAGCAGCACGCGCCTCAGGGGAGTGTGCTTCATAGCAGCAACAGCAGGGGCACAAAAATGAGCAAGGCACGCCAGTGGTTGTAAGGCACCTCCACGATTTGCGCCCGGCCCCACGGGCTTATGCTGCCGTCAGCTTCAACACCACGAATACGCACGTGATAGGTGCCGGGTGGCGGTTGGTCGATGGCGAGTTGCGCCTCGGCGGTTTCGAATTCGAACTCGGGTGCACTGAAATTTGCCGATGTACTGAACTGCACCAGATAACGAACACTGGCCTCGTTCGCACGCCAGCGCAGCTCGAGCCGTTCGCCGTCGACCCTCGCGTCGGGCACGGGCCCCGGCGCCGGGCGGCGCAAGCGCTGCGGATCGGAGTACGGGCCACGCCCCTCGTCCGCCGTGGTGACCGCGATTCGCCAATAGTAGATGCCGGGCTCAAGCGCGGTGGTGACCTCGAGCCCGGGCTCGCGCAGCGCGTCTTCACGCAGGATCGGCGATCCGAAGAGACTGTCGGCCGCCAGTTCGAAGTGATACTGAAGGGCCTGCGGGTTGGCTGCCCAGCTGAAGCCGACGTGCTCGTCGGAGGCGACCCCGTCCGGTCGCGGATGGATCGGGAACGGCGGTTCGGGACGGGCGTCGATGACGATCTCGCGCTCGGCAGCAAGGCCTTCCAGGCCCCGTTCGTCGATCGCCCGAACCCGAAACCGGTAACGGCCATCCGCCAGTTCGGCACGACCCAGCACCGCCGCACGCGTTGCCGTCCGATCGGATTCGATCGCCGCAACGCCTTCGGGCAGTGCAATCCGTGAGCGATAGCCGACGGCGCCTGCAAGCGCTGGAATGGGCAGATCGATCGGCAGGCGTTCGATACGGTCGGGCAGTCCGGCCAGGTCGGGCGCCGGCAGCAAGGGCCGGGCAGGTTCGGGCCTGCGGTCGGCTTGTGCAATCGAGCCGACACCGGCAGGCAGCCGGACTTCACCCCGCCGGTTGCGCAGCGCGACTTCTCCCGTGAGGGTCGCGACCCGGGTGTGTTCCGCACTTGCCGCGGCATGGAATTCGGTGCCCCGCACTGCTGCCACCGCCGCGGGGCTGCGAATCAAAAAACGGCCACCGCTGCGTCGGTTTGGCTGCACCCAGTTCTCGATATCGCCGCGCAACAGTTCGATCTCGACCTGCTGCGCGCCCGAGCCCTCGATCCGCAGCAGGCTCACAAGACGAAGCTCGGCATCTGCGCCAACCAGACAGTGCGTGCCATCGGGCAAGGCAAGGGTAAAACTGCTGTCGGCGCCGGTCTGCAAGAGCGCGCCCGAATATACCGTCGTCCCGGGCTTCAGCTCGACGGACTCATGGCCCCGATCAAGGGTGACCACGCCACGCAGGTCGACGATGCGCGCACTCAGATCCTCGGTGCGCATCCAGGCCAAGGGGATGCGAAGGACGGTGCCGGGCGGGATCGCCCTGGGTGCCAGAATGCGGTTGTAATCCTGGATTCGGGGCCAGTACTTGATGCCTCTCAGATAACGCTCGGTGATGCTCCAAGGATTGTCGCCCGGCTGAACCACATAATCGACGTCCTCAGCCTGGGCTCGGGTTGAAACCAGTCCACTGGATGCCGCGACGAAGAGTGCAAGGACGAGCGTTCGGGAAAGGCGCCAGCCAGGCAGATGGTTGGCAGACATGCTGGCGATATCGCTCATGGTTATTGCCCCGCCTCTTGATCTCGATGATCCTGGGTTAATAATAGTGCATAAATGACGGGGATTCAGTCGCCCGGTCGTTCATTCGGGCGCATCCAGACGTCGGGGCATACTGCGCACATCGATAAAACGTACGCCCCGGCGCCCTGCCGCAAGATATTGCAAACTCTGTACTGTCATATCCGTTCGCAGTAAGCTGCTTCGCACCACGCACCACGCACCCGGACGGGGTCACTGCAGGGCCGCACCGCCCTGCCGCGATCGAGGAACAGAAACTTGCTGCATGGAGGTCTCATGAAACGGAATCTACTCATCCTCGTTACGCTCTGCGCAGTGCTCATGGGCGGCT
>JAUSOD010000044.1 GCA_030656215.1 Azoarcus sp. | reverse complement strand
CTACGGCCGCAGCGAGGTGCGCAATTACCTGGTCGGCAATGCGCTCTACTGGATCGAACGCTATGGCATCGACGGCCTGCGGGTGGATGCCGTCGCCTCGATGCTGTATCGCGATTACAGCCGCAAGGACGGCGAGTGGGTCCCCAACCGGCTGGGCGGCCGCGAGAATCTCGAGGCGATCGAGTTCCTGCGCCGCATGAACCATCTGATCGGCACCCAGCGCCCGGAAGCGATCACGCTGGCCGAGGAGTCCACCGCCTTTCCCGGCGTCAGCCGCCCGCCCTCGCCCGATCTGCAGTCCGGCGGTCTGGGCTTCCATTACAAGTGGAACATGGGCTGGATGAACGACGTGCTGTCCTACATGGCCAGGGATCCGGTCCATCGCCGTCACCACCACAACCAGATCCGCTTCTCGCTGGTGTATGCCTTCACCGAAAACTTCGTATTGCCGCTATCGCATGACGAAGTGGTGCACGGCAAGGGCTCACTGCTGGCCAAGATGCCCGGCGACGACTGGCAGAAGTTCGCCAACCTGCGCGCGCTGTACGGTTTCATGTGGGGTCATCCGGGCAAGAAGCTGCTGTTCATGGGCTGCGAGTTCGCCCCCTGGGACGAATGGAAGGCAGATGCCGAACTACCGTGGCATCTGCTCGACCACGCCCCGCACGCCGGTATGCAGCGCCTGGTGCGTGACCTGAACATGGTGCTGCGCGCCTACCCCGCGCTGCACCAACAGGATGTCAGTCCCGAGGGATTCGGCTGGATCAGCCACGACGACAGCGAACACTCGGTGCTGGTGTTCGAGCGTCGCGCCCGCAATGGCGGGCGCGTGCTGGTGGTGTGCAACTTCACCCCGGTAGTGCGCCACAACTGGCGCGTCGGCGTGCCGCTGGCCGGCAGCTGGCACGAACTGATCAATACCGATTCGGCATGCTACTGGGGTTCGGGCGTCAACAATCCGCCACTCGCGAGCGAAGCGATCGCCTGGCAGGGTCAGGCCCAGTCGATAAGCATGTCCCTGCCGCCACTGGCCACCGTGATGATGGTTTGCCTTGACTGAGCTTGGGTTCACACTTCCGCCACCGCTGTTGCCCAGCGGCCGCTTTCCCATCCTTCAACGACTCGAGCCCCTCATGAAAATCCTGACCATCGCCACCCGCGCCTTCAGCGACCAACGCCCGGGCACCTCCGGCCTGCGCAAGAAGGTCACCGTGTTCCAGCAAGCGCACTACCTCGAGAACTTCGTCCAGTCCCTGTTCGACATTCTGCCCGAGCACGCCGGCCAGACCCTGGTGGTCGGCGGCGACGGCCGCTATCACAACCGCAGCGCGGTGCAGACCATTCTGCGCATGGCGGCGGCAAACGGCTTCGGCAAGGTCCTGGTCGGCTGCGGCGGCCTGCTGTCGACGCCGGCGGTCAGCGCGGTGATCCGCCGGCGTGCGGCCTACGGCGGCATCATCCTGTCGGCCAGCCACAACCCCGGCGGCCCGGACGGCGACTTCGGCATCAAGTACAACATCGGCAACGGCGGACCCGCCCCGGAGAAGATCACCGAGGCGATCTACGCCCGCACCCGGACGATTTCCGAATACCACAGCCTTGCCGACGCAGCCGATATCGATCTCGACACCCTCGGCCGCCAGCACATTGGCGAGATGGAGGTGGACGTCATCGACCCGGTTGCCGATTACGCCGAACTGATGCAGGAACTGTTCGACTTCGACGCCATGCGCGCCTGGTTCGCCGCCGGCAAACGCATGCGCTTCGACGCGATGTCTGCAGTGGGCGGCCCGTACGCCAAGACCATCCTGGAAGGGCTGCTTGGCGCGCCGGTCGGCACCGTGGTGAATGGCGAGCCGCTGGAGGACTTCGGCGGCCACCACCCCGACCCCAACCCGGCCCACGCAACCGAACTGATCGCGGCGATGAGCGGCGCGCAGGCACCGGACTTCGGCGCCGCGTCGGACGGCGATGCCGATCGCAACATGATTGTGGGTCGCGATTTCGTGGTCACGCCCTCCGACAGCCTGGCGGTGCTCGCCGCCAATGCGACCCGCGTCCCCGGCTACCGTGCCGGCCTGGCGGGGATCGCGCGCTCGATGCCGACCTCGTGCGCGGCCGATGCGGTGGCCAAGGCACTCGGCATCCCCTGCTACGAAACCCCGACCGGATGGAAGTTCTTCGGCACCTTGCTCGACGCCGGCCGCGCCACGCTGTGCGGCGAAGAAAGTTACGGCACCGGCTCCAACCACGTGCGCGAGAAGGACGGCCTGTGGGCCGTGCTGTTCTGGCTCAACCTGCTCGCCGTCAGCGGCGAATCGGTCGAGGCGCTGGTGCGGGCGCACTGGGCACGCTTCGGCCGTCACTATTATTCGCGCCATGATTGGGAAGGCGTCCCCAGCGAGCGTGCGGACGCGCTGATGACCGGCCTTCGTGCCCAGCTACCGAGCCTCGCCGGACGCGAATTCGGCCACGGGCTGCGCGTCGCGCAGGCCGACGACTTCGCCTACACCGATCCGGTCGACGGCGCGGTGAGCACCAGCCAGGGCGTGCGCCTGCGCTTCACCGATGGCAGCCGCATCGTGTTCCGCCTGTCGGGGACGGGCACCGAAGGCGCAACCCTGCGGGTGTATCTCGAACGCTACGAGCCCGACCCCACCGGACACGACCAGCCCACGCAGGAAGCGCTCGCTGCATTGATCGAGATTGCCGACCGCGTCGCCGGCATCCGCCAACACACCGGCATGGAGGTGGCCGGCGTGATTACCTGAGACAGCCGGGTTTGTCCGGAGCACCCGCCCCGGACAAACCCGGCACCCCCGCGCAGCACCACAAGGCAGGACAAAAAGGAGACAACAACATGGATATCGAACGCTACACGCCACGTCGCTCGCTCACCCGTCGCACCCTTGCTCTCGTACTTGCCGGTGGACGCGGGTCGCGACTGCGCGACCTCACCAACGTGCGCGCCAAGCCGGCGGTGCATTTCGGCGGCAAGTTCCGCATCATCGACTTCGCCCTGTCGAACTGCATGAACTCGGGCATGCGCCGCATCGGCGTGATCACCCAGTACAAGTCGCACTCCCTGCTGCGCCATCTGCAACGCGGCTGGAGCTTTCTGCGCAATGAAATGAACGAGTTCGTGGACCTGCTACCGGCGCAGCAGCGCATCGACGAGGAACACTGGTATCAGGGCACCGCCGATGCGGTGTACCAGAATCTGGACATCATCCGCGATGCCGCGGCACCCGAGTACATCGTGGTGCTGGCGGGCGATCACATCTACAAGATGGACTACGCGATCATGCTTGCCGACCATGTGGCCAGCGGTCGCGGCGTCACCGTCGGCTGCATCGAGGTCTCGCGCGAGGAGGCCAGGGCCTTCGGCGTGATGGCGATCAACGACCAGCGCCACATCACCGCCTTCGTCGAAAAGCCGGCCGACCCGCCGCCGATGCCGGGCAACCCGGCGCAGTCGCTGGCGAGCATGGGCATCTATATCTTCAGCGCCGACTATCTCTACCGGCTGCTCGACGAGGACGCCAGCAACCCGGACTCGAGCCACGACTTCGGCAAGGACCTCATCCCGCGCGCGGTCGCCGAGCACCAGGCCCTCGCCCATCCTTTCACCCTGTCCGCGATCGCCACGCCGCCCTTCTCCGGCCCCTACTGGCGCGACGTCGGCACCGTGGATGCCTACTGGGCGGCCAACCTCGACCTTGCCTCGACCACGCCCGCGCTCAACATGTACGACAAGGACTGGCCGATCTGGACCTATCAGGAACAGCTGCCACCGGCCAAGTTCGTGCACGATCTGGAAGGGCGCCGGGGCGAGGCGATCAACAGCCTGGTGTCCGGCGGCTGCATCGTGTCGGGCTCGGTGGTGCGCGAATCAGTGCTGTTCTCCAATGTGCTGGTGCGCTCGTACAGCACCATCGAGCAGGCGGTGGTGCTGCCTGATGTCCAGATCAACCGCAACTGCCGGCTGAAGAAGGTCGTCATCGACCGCCACTGCAGGATTCCCGAGGGGTTGGTGATCGGCGAGGATCCAGCGCTCGACGCGCAGCGCTTCCATCGCACCGAGGGCGGCGTCGTGCTGGTGACCCGCGACATGCTCGCTGCGCTCTGAGGAAAAGCCGATGCGCATCCTTCAGGTCAGTGCCGAGATCTACCCCTTGCTGAAGACCGGCGGACTCGCCGACGTCGCCGGCGCGTTGCCCGCCGCACTGCAGGCGCTCGGCGCCGAGCCACGGGTGCTGCTGCCGGGCTTCGAGTCCATCCTCGGCGGGCTGAAAGACGCCGAAACGGTGGCGGTGCTCGCACCGCCCGGCGCGATGGCGGCAGCCGGCGTGCGCCTGCTGCACGGAAGGCTCCCGGCCTGCGGGGTGGACGCCTATGTGATCGATGCACCGGCCTGCTATCTGCGCCCTGGCGGCCCCTACCTGGACGCGAATCAGCAGCCCTACGCCGACAACCACCTGCGCTTTGCCCTGCTCGGATGGACGGCGGCGCAACTGGCCGGGGGGCTCGATCCGCGCTGGCAGCCGGATGTGGTGCATGCGCACGACTGGCATGCCGCGCTGGCCCCCGTCTACCTGGCAGCGGCCGCCGAAACGCAGCACCGGCCTCGCACCGGCAGCCTCTACACCGTGCACAACCTCGCCTACCAGGGCATGTTCGAAGCCCGCCACTTCGGCGAACTCGGTCTGCCGCCGCACTTTTTCGCGATGCACGGGGTCGAGTTCCATGGCCAGCACAACTTCATGAAGGCGGGCCTCTACTACGCCGACCGCATCAGCACGGTAAGCCCCACTTACGCACGCGAAATCCAGGGCCCGGAGCAAGGCTGCGGGCTGGACGGGCTGCTGCGCGATCGCGCCGGTGTGCTGTCGGGCATCCTCAACGGGGTCGACGACGCGGTATGGAATCCCGCCACCGACTCCTTGCTGGCGGCGAACTACGATCCCGACCAGCTGGCCGGCAAAGGGCGCTGCAAGGCGGCCCTGCAGCGCGAACTCGGCCTCGCGCGCGCACCCTCGGCGCCGCTGTTCTGCATCGTCAGCCGTCTCACCGAGCAGAAGGGCCTGCATCTGGTGCTCGAGGCCCTGCCCGACCTGGTGCAACGCGGCGCGCAATTCGCCCTGCTCGGCAGTGGCGACGCCGATCTCGAAGCGGCCTTCCGGACGGCCGCCACGGCGCACCCCGACGCCATCGCGGTAAAGCTCGGCTACGACGAGCACTTCGCCCACCGCCTTGTCGCCGGCAGCGACGCGATCATGGTGCCCTCGCGCTTCGAGCCCTGCGGCCTGACCCAACTCTACGGCCTGAAGTACGGCACCCTGCCGCTGGTCAGGAATGTGGGTGGCCTGGCCGACACGGTCGCCGATGCCCGGCTCGAGACCCTCGACGTCGATGCAAGTGGCTTCGTGTTCGACGAGTTCTCGACCGCCGGTCTGCTGCAGGCAATCGGCCGCGCACTCGCGCTCCACCGCCGGCGTGCGGACTGGAAGCAGGTTCAGCAACGCGCCATGCGTCGGCCCTGCGGCTGGGACGCCGCCGCCCGCACCTACCTCGGACTCTACCGCCGGATCGCGCCCTGAGCGGGCGCGGCACCCCGCCCTGGAAAGAACCGGCCCCATAAAGACACGGAAAGGACATCCATGCCCCCACCAATGGACTTCAACCGATTCGAGCATCAGTACGACCACCTGTCGCGCGACGTCGCCGCCTTCCGCCGCGCGATTGCCAACAAGCTGATGTACCAGATCGGCAAGAACCCGGAGTCGGCCCGCCCCGAGGACTGGCTGCACGCCGTGTCTTACGTGGTGCGCGATCATCTTGTCGAACGCTGGATGAAGACCACCCGCGCCAGCTACGCCCAGGACGTCAAACGCGTCTACTACCTGTCGATGGAGTTCCTGATCGGGCGCAGTTTCAGCAACGCCCTGCTGGCGCTCGAACTGATGCCCACCGTGCGCCAGGCGCTGGTCGAACTCGATGTGGCCCCGGAAATCCTGATCGAACTGGAGCCGGATGCGGCGCTCGGCAACGGCGGCCTTGGACGCCTGGCCGCCTGCTTCCTCGACTCCATGGCCACCCTCGGCGTGCCCGGCTTTGGCTACGGCATCCGCTACGACTACGGCATGTTCCGCCAGCAGATCATCGATGGTCAGCAGGTGGAGGTGCCCGACTACTGGCTTACCCATGGTCACCCGTGGGAGTTTCCCCGCCCCGAGCTACAGTTCCGGGTCCGCTTCGGCGGCCACCTCGAACAGCAGCGCGACAAGGTGAGCTGGGTCGGCACCGACGACGTGCTGGCGATGGCCTACGACACCATCATCCCCGGCTACCGCACCGAGGTCACCAACACACTGCGCCTGTGGTCGGCGAAGGCCACCGAGGAGATCGACCTGTCCGCCTTCAATCGCGGCAACTATTTCGCCGCGGTGGAGAGCAAGACCCATTCGGAAAACGTCTCCCGGGTGCTCTATCCGGACGACTCCACGCTGTCGGGACGCGAATTGCGCCTGCGCCAGGAATACTTCTTCGTCTCGGCGAGCCTGCAGGACATCGTGCGCCGCTTCCTGGTCGACCATGACGATTTCGATGCGCTGCCCGACAAGGTCAGCATCCACCTCAACGATACCCATCCGGTGCTCGCCGTTCCCGAACTGATGCGCCTGCTGGTCGACGAGCACGACATCGAATGGACCCGCGCGTGGGCGCTGTGCCAGCGGGTGTTCTCGTACACCAATCACACCCTGATGCACGAAGCACTGGAAACCTGGCCGGTGGACATGCTCGGACACGCACTGCCGCGCCACCTGCGCATCATCTTCGACATCAACACCGACTTCCTCGCCAGCGTCACCGCAAGCCACGGGCATGACACCGGCCTGCTGCAACGCCTGTCGCTGATCGACGAGCTCGGCGAACGTCGCGTGCGCATGGCCTACCTTGCGGTCGTGGCCTCGCACTCGGTCAACGGCGTTTCGGCCTTACATTCCGAACTGATGAAGCAGTCGATCTTCGCCGACTTCGCTCGTCTGTGGCCACGGCGCTTCAACAACAAGACCAACGGCGTGACCCCCCGGCGCTGGCTGGCACAGGCCAACCCCGGCCTCGCCGCACTGCTCGACCAGCGCATCGGCAGCGGCTGGCGAGGGGATCTGGAACAGCTTCGCGGGCTGCGCGAGTACCGCGACGACGATGAATTCCTGGCTGCCTTCCGCACCGTAAAGCGCGACAACAAGTACCGCCTGACACGCTACGTGCGCGAACATCTGGGGATAGAGCTGGACGAGGACGCCCTGTTCGACGTGCAGGTCAAGCGCATCCATGAGTACAAACGCCAGTTGCTGAACGTGCTGCACGTGGTCAGCCGCTACCAGGCGATCCTCGCCGACCCCGAGGCCGACCGGGTACCGAGGGTGGTGATCTTCTCGGGCAAGGCCGCCTCCGCCTACCACATGGCCAAGCTCGTCATTCGCCTGATCAATGACGTCGCCGGGGTGGTAAACAAGGATCCGCGGGTGGGCGGGCGCCTGAAGGTGGTATTCATTCCCAACTACAGCGTGAGCCTTGCCGAGCTGATCATTCCGGCGGCTGACCTGTCGGAGCAGATCTCCACCGCCGGCACCGAGGCCTCGGGCACCGGCAACATGAAGCTCGCGCTCAACGGCGCGCTCACCATCGGCACGCTCGACGGCGCCAACGTCGAAATCCGCGAGCAGGTCGGCAAGGAAAACATCTTCATCTTCGGCCATACCACCGACGAGGTCGCGGACATCCGTGCCTGCGGCTACCTGCCGCGCGCGATCTACGAATCCAACCCGCAACTGGCGGCGGCACTGGATGCGATTCGCGACGGCCTGTTCAACCCGTCCGACCCCGGACGCTACCAGGAGATCTTCGATGTACTGGTGAACTGGGGCGATCACTACCTGCTGCTGGCCGACTACGCCAGCTATGTCGCCACCCAGGGCGAGGTGGATGCGCTGTACCGCAGGCCGGACGAATGGACGCGGCGCGCCGTGCTCAACGTGGCGAGGATAGGGGTGTTCTCCTCGGACCGGACGATCGCGGAGTATGCCCGCTCGATCTGGCACACGCCGCCGGTCAAGCCGTGCTGAATCGTGCGCGGCCGATGGGTGCGCGGCCGGGCACGCAAGACGTTCTGCGGACGCTCAAACCATCCTGCGACAGACTCGGCATTTTAATTAAACCTTCTTGACAATTAACCCTCCTCGATGTTTAATAAACCTACTTGATTTACTAATAAGCTTCCTGAATGGGAGCAATCTACAAGGAGACGAGGATGGGGCAAGAGAACACCACGCGCGACGCCGGTCCGATGCGCCTGCGCCGCCATAACGAACGCTTGCTTCTGCAGTTGCTGCGCCGCATCGGCGAAGCATCGAAAGCCGATCTCGCCCGCCGCACGCATCTGACCAGCACGGCGGTCGGGACCATCATCCAGGCCTTGCAGGACGACGACCTGATCACCCCGACCGGACGCCGTACCGAAGGTCAGCGCGGACAGCCCGCGACCTTGGTCCGGATCAACCCCAAGGGCGCGTTCGGCATCGGCGTCCGCCTCGACCGCGATGCGATCGAGACCGCGGTAGTCGATCTGGGCGGCGACATTCTCGGGCGCCGGGTCCATAACCGCATCCTGCCGTCACCGCAGCAGACCGTCGAACTCGTATGTGCCGACATCGCCGCGCTGCTTGACGGCATGCAGGCGTCGGAGCGCTCGCGCATCGCCGGCATCGGTGTGGCCCAGCCGTACAACCTCGGCGCCTGGCTGCGCGAACTCGATCTCACCGAGCCGGCTTTCGCGGCCTGGGACAGCTTCGACTTTGGCGCCGCTCTCGAGCTTGAAACCGGTCTGCCGGTGTTCGGCGAGAACGACGGCAACGCGGCAGCCATTGCCGAGATCTTTTACGGCTGCGGGCGGCGTCACGACGACTTCATCTACCTCTTCCTCGGTCCAGTTATTGGTTGCGGGGTCGCGCTCGACGGCACCTGCCTGCGCGGCGTCACCGGCAACGCCGGCGACATCGCGGTGATGCCGGTGACGCCCAGCACCCTGCCCTCGGCCCCAAGGCCGACCGGCAAGTGGGACATGTTGCTGTCGCGCGCCTCACTCAACACCCTGTCGCGCCACCTGCGCTGGAGTGGTGAACAGGTAGCGACCCACACCGATCTCGAAGCCTTCGTTCGCGCCGGCCATCCTGCGGTCGACGAATGGCTGGAAGACTGCGTGGATGCGCTCGCCCCGGCCCTGCGTTCCGCGCTGTGCATGCTCGACGTGCCGGTGGTGGTCATCGACGCGGACGTCGACGGCGGCTTGATCGAACGCCTGATGCAGCGCCTCGCGCGCGAACTGGCCGACACCGCGCCCGAAGCGCGCGGCGTGCCACAGATCGTGCGCGGCAGCTTCGGCTCCGATGCGGGTGCGGTCGGTGCGGCCAGTCTGCCGATGTTCTTCAGCTTTTCGCCGCGCTCGGAAGTCCTTCGAAGTGGCACCCGCAACCAAGAGGAGAACGAACATGTCTGGTAAGGAAAGCATGAAGCCCGTCCTTGAAATGCGCTGTATTTCCAAGACCTTTCCCGGGGTTAAGGCGCTGCGCGACGTATCGCTGACCCTCTACCCGGGCGAGGTGCATTCACTGATGGGCGAGAACGGCGCGGGCAAGTCGACCCTGATGAAGATTCTGTCCGGCGCCTACACCGCCGACGCCGGCTGCGAGATCCACATCGACGGCCAGGCGGTGGTCATCGATGGTCCGCAATCCGCGCGCGATCTCGGGGTGGCGGTGATCTACCAGGAGCTGGCGCTATGCCCCAGCCTGACGGTGGCGGAGAACATCTACCTCGGCCGCGAGCTGCACCACGGGCCACGCATCGCCCGCCGCGAGATGGAAGCGGCCTGCGCCGGGATCCTGACCCGGCTGGGTGCCGGTTTCCGGCCGAATACGGTGGTCAGCACGCTGTCGATCGCCGAGCGCCAACTGGTCGAGATCGCCCGCGCCATGCTGGGCAAGGCCCGCATCCTGGTCATGGACGAGCCGACCACGCCGCTGTCCTCACGCGAGACCGACCGTCTGTTCGATCTGATCCGCAAGCTGCGTGACGAAGGCATGGCGATC
The DNA here is from genome assembly GCA_030656215.1 of Azoarcus sp. GTDB lineage: Bacteria > Pseudomonadota > Gammaproteobacteria > Burkholderiales > Rhodocyclaceae > Parazoarcus. The sequence continues at coordinate 16,417 of JAUSOD010000044.1, read as the reverse complement.
GTCTATGTCAGCCACCGCATGGCCGAGATCTACGAGTTGTCCGACCGCGTCAGCGTGCTGCGCGACGGTAGCTACGTCGGCACCCTGGAGCGCGCGGAGCTTTCCGCCGATTCCCTGGTGCGGATGATGGTCGGACGCGACATCAGCGGCTTCTACAAAAAGGAGCACGTCCCGTTCGACCCGGGCAAGGTGGTGCTGTCGGTACGCAAGGTTGCCGATGGCCGCCGGGTGAAACCCTCAAGCTTCGACCTCCATGCCGGAGAGGTGCTCGGCATCGCCGGCCTGGTCGGCGCCGGACGCACCGAACTGGCCCGGCTGATCTTCGGTGCCGACGAGCGCATATCGGGCGACATCGAGATCGAAGGCGCGCCGGTACGGATCCGCAACCCGCTCGATGCGATCAACGCAGGCATGGTGTATCTGACCGAGGATCGCAAGGGCCGCGGCCTGTTCCTGGACATGAGCGTGCGCGACAACATCAATGTCTGCGCCTGCTCGCGTGACGCCCGCAGTGGCGGCGTACTCAACCTCGTCCGTGCCAACGAGCGCGCCAACGCAGCGATCCGCGACCTCGAGATCAAGGTGCCGAACTCGAAGGTAAACGTCGGCGCCCTGTCCGGCGGCAACCAGCAGAAGGTGCTGCTGTCGCGCCTGCTCGAGATCCAACCCAGGGTGCTGATCCTCGACGAGCCGACGCGCGGCGTCGACATCGGCGCCAAGTCCGAGATCTACCGGATCATCAACGAACTCGCCCGCAGTGGGGTCGGCGTCATCGTGATCTCGAGCGAGCTACCCGAAATCGTCGGTACCGCTGACCGCGTGCTGGTCATGCGCGAGGGCGAGCTGGTCGGCGAGCTCGGCGGCTATTCAGGGCGGGCGATCACCCAGGAATCGATCATCGAGCTCGCCACCGGCGCCGGTCGGGACGAGGAAACACTGAAACAGGCCGCCTGACAGCCAAAACAACCCGGACAACCGGGGAACAACCCCAACAAGGAGACAACGATGAGTGCAACCACCACCCTGAGCACCACCAGCACGTCGCGCGAAAACTTCCAGAGCCTGATGCGCACAGTCGGCATGCTGCCGGTGCTGATCCTGCTGATGATCGGTTTCGGCCTGATCGCCGATTCCTTCTTTACCGTGCAGAACTTCTCCATCATCGCGCAGCAGGCCTCGATCAACATCGTGCTCGCCGCGGGCATGACCTTCGTCATCCTGACCGGCGGTATCGACCTGTCGGTGGGCTCGATCCTTGCCGCCGCCGCAGTGGTGGCGCTGATCGTGTCGGGCATTCCGGACATCGGCATGCTGGGCATCATGGCGGCGCTGCTCACCGGCCTGGTGTTCGGCCTGATCAACGGCGGCCTGATTGCCTTCCTCAAGCTGCCGCCCTTCATCGTCACCCTTGGCGCGCTCACCGCGGTGCGCGGCATCGCCCGCCTGATCGGCGACGACAAGACCGTGTTCAACCCCGACCTGCCCTTCGCCTTCATCGGCAACGACAGCATCCTCGGCGTGCCGTGGCTGGTGGTGATCGCCACCCTGGTGATCATCGGATCGTGGTTCATCCTGCGCCGCACCGTACTCGGCCTGCACATCTACTCGGTGGGCAGCAACCCCGAGGCGGCCCGCCTGTCCGGAATCAAGGTGTGGAAGATCCTGCTGTTCGCCTATGCGATGTCGGGCCTGCTCGCCGGCCTCGGCGCGGTGATGACCTCGTCGCGACTGATGGCAGCCAACGGTCTGCAACTGGGCCAGTCCTACGAACTCGACGCGATCGCCGCGGTGATCCTGGGCGGCACCAGCTTCGTCGGCGGAGTCGGCACCATCGTTGGCACCCTGATCGGCGCCCTGATCATTGCCGTGCTGACCAATGGCCTGGTGCTGGTCGGCGTGTCCGACATCTGGCAATACATCATCAAGGGCCTGGTCATCATCGGCGCCGTCGCCCTCGACCGCTACCGCCAGTCCGGCGCCCGGACCTGATCATCACCAGCGCGTCGCTCACAGCCTGCCGCCACACTGACCCAACCCACTGAACCAACCGTTCCGGCCCGACGGGCCGGAACCGCAACCCCGCCGCACCATAAGACCCACAAGGAGACAATCATGATCAAGAGCAAGGCCATCGTAGCCACCATCGCCCTCGCATGCGCCACCGGTTTCGCCCAGGCCAGGGACATCAAGTCCATCGGCATCACCGTCGGTTCGCTCGGCAACCCCTTCTTCGTCACCATCGCCAAGGGCGCCGAGGCGAAGGCGAAGGAACTGAATCCGAACGTGAAAGTGCTGGCCGTGTCGGCCGACTACGACCTCAACAAGCAGTTCACCCAGATCGACAACTTCATTGCTGCAGGCGTGGACATGATCCTGCTCAACGCGGCCGACGCCCGGGCGATCGGCCCGGCGGTGAAGAAAGCGCAGAAGGCGGGCATCGTGGTTGTCGGCGTGGATGTCGCGGCAGCCGGCGCCGACGCCACCGTGCAGACCGACAACGTGCAGGCGGGCGAGATCGCCTGCGCTTACATCGTCAACAAGCTCGGTGGCAAGGGCAACGTGATCATCCAGAACGGGCCGCAGGTGTCGGCCGTAATCGACCGCGTCAATGGCTGCAAGTCGCAGTTCGCCAAGGCACCCGACATCAAGGTGCTGTCCGACGACCAGGATGGCAAGGGCTCGCGCGAAGGCGGCATGAACGTGATGCTCGGCCACCTGACCCGCTTCCAGAAGGTCGACGCGGTGTTCACGATCAATGACCCGCAGGCAATCGGGTCCGACCTGGCGGCGCGACAACTCAAGCGCAGCGGCATCATCATCGCCTCGGTCGACGGCGCGCCCGACATCGAGGGCGCGATCAAGAGCAACACCTCGGTCGAAGCCTCGGCCAGCCAGGACCCGTGGCTGATGGCGCAAAAGGCGGTCGAGATCGGGCACGGCATCCTCAACGGCACCCGCCCGGAAAGCCCGATGGTGCTGATCCCGTCCGAGCTGATCACGCGCGACAACGTGGCCAATTACAAAGGCTGGTCGGCACCGCGCTGACCCGCAAGCCGCATCGTCATCGCCCGGCTGCCCGACCCGGCGCCGGGCGGTTCCCGCAACCCCTGTTCGGATCTAGATCATGTTTATCGTCTGTGGCGAAGCGCTGTTCGACGTCTTCATCGGCGGCGAATCAAATCGCGCCCTGCACCTCGATGCCCACCCGGGCGGCTCCCCTTTCAACGTCGCGATCGGCCTGGCGCGGCTCGCACAGCCGGTCTCCTTTCTCGGCGGAATCGCACGCGACATGCTCGGCGACCGGTTGGTCGGGGTGCTCGATGCGGAGCACGTGGGAACTGGCATGCTGAGCCGCTTCGACGCGCCTACCACGCTCGGCATGGTCGAGCTGTCGGCCGATGGCGTGCCGCGCTATGCCTTCTACGGCAATGGCGCGGCCGACCGTCTGCTGACGCCGGACCACTTGCCAGCCTTGGCGCCCGACATTCGTGCTATCCATCTCGGCTCCTACGCCACCGTCGTCGAACCGGTGGCAAGTGCGCTCGAGACCCTGGTACGGCGCGAACGCGACACCCGCCTGATTGCCTACGATCCCAACGTGCGGCTGAATGTCGAACCGTCGGTGGCGCGCTGGCGCGACAAGGTCGAAACCCTGGCCGGGCTGGCGCACCTGGTGAAGATCAGCGACGAGGATGCCCATCTGCTGTACGCCGGCGAAAGCGATGACACGCTTGCCCTGCGGTGGCTTGCCAAGGGTGCTGCGGTGGTGGTCATGACCCGCGGCGGCAAGGGTGCCAGTGCGTGGAGTGCCGGCGGACGGGTCGATGTCGCCGCGCCGCCGATCACGGTTGTCGACACCGTTGGCGCCGGCGACACCTTCCAGGCGGCAATGCTTGCCTGGCTGGCCGAAAACGCCGCACTCGACGCCGCCAAGCTGGCCACACTGCCGTCCGACCGACTGCAAGCGCTGTTGCGCTTCGCGGCAGAGGCGGCGGCGATCACCTGCTCGCGCCGCGGAGCCGACCTGCCACGACGCAGCGAACTCGCCCTCGGTTGAGCCCCGCCCTGAGAGGCTGTCTGTAACGAGCCTCGACCACCGGGTGATGCTTACGAAGCACGACCCGGCGCGCCGACACCCGCGCCACCCGGCCACGCAGCACATTCGGCGGCCGTCAGTGGCAGCGGCAGCAGACCGCCGCGGCGTGCCGCCTCGACCACCGTTTCCAGTACGGCCATGACACCGATCGCCTGCGTTGCCGGCACCAGGTTCGCCGCCCCGGCACAGATCGCATCGCGCACGCCGGCGTAGAAGGCCTGATACTGCCCCGCCGGCAGCGGCTCGATAAGCGCGTTGCCCTCGCCGAGGTAGAGCTGGGCCGGCTGCCGGTCCACTCCCCAGTCCGTGCTTTCGGGCACGATGCCGGCCTTGAGCTGATCTTCCTGTACGTCGAGGCCGTGTTTGACCCAGCTCCCCGCCGTGCCATGCACCGCAAAACGCGGCATGCCGCCGCCGACCAGCACCGAAGCCGACAGGGTGACCTGCAGCCCGCCGTAGTCCAGCCAGGCCTCGCACCAGTCGTCCGCGCGCGCGCCCTCGCGCTGATTCGCCAGACGCCCGCCGACACGTTGCGGCAGACCGAAGAGGCACAACACCTGGTCGACCAGATGAGGGCCGAGATCGAACCAGATACCACCCCCCTCTTCGGCACGCTCGCGCCAGCGGTCCTGCACCTTGGGGCGGAAGCGGTCGAAGCGCGACTCGAGGTGCGTGACCCGTCCGATTCGGCCAGCACGCAGCACCGCCTGCAGACCGAGAAAGTCGCTGTCCCAGCGGCGATTCTGGAACACGGTGAGGAGCTTGCCCGACGCCTCCGCCAACGCGGCCAGTGCGCGCGCATCGGCAAGGCTGAGGGTGAAGGGCTTGTCCACCACCACGTGCTTGCCGGCGCGCAACGCGGCCGCAGCCAGTGGCGCGTGCGTCGCGTTCGGGCTGGCAATGACCACCAGATCGATGTCGGGGCGGGAGATCGCATCCTGCGGCGAACTCACCGCCTCGACCCCGGGCAGGGCCAGGGCAAGCTCGTCGCCACGACTCGTCGCGACCACGGCGAGTTCGACGCCCGTCGCATGGCGAAGCAGCGGTGCATGGAAGGTCCGGCCGGCGGCACCGTAGCCGATCAGCGCAACACGCAACATAAAGTCCTTCCTTCCAGAGTCCGGCAATTTTCCGGGTTTCGTGACCGGGTCCGACTCGTGCCGGATCTCATCGCATTTCCATCTGCGCCCGGAACTGCGCACCACAGCGGAAGCTCCGCGATGCACCCGGCTCAAGTCCGATCGCCGTGTGGCAGTCGCTGCGATTGAACGCATCGGTCATCACCTCGACTGGTTCGATGGCAATCGAACGCCGTGCGCCGCGCGCCAGGGTATCGCCGGTGAACAGATGAACCAGCCCACCCTCCTGCCAGACGCTGAGTCCGCATCCGCGTCGCGGGTCACGCAGTCGGGTGCGGATCATCCCGTCGGCGTCCGGCTGCACACTCGCCAGTGCGGCGTCGATCATGGTCGCGCCGAGCGCACGCGGTGTGCGGAAGTCCAGCTCCGGTCGCGTCTCGATCGCGGCATAAGCCGCACTGCCCGACAGCGGCAACAGGCTTGCATCGGTCACAATGCAAGCCTGTGCGGGCACCTGCAGTTCGAGCGTGTCGATCGATCCGTCGCCCAAGCGGAAATAGGGGTGCCAGCCCGCCGCGTACGGTGCAGTCAGGTGTCCGGTATTGGTCGCGGTGATCGTCAATGACAGCCCCTCCGGACCAAGTCGCACCCGCACGTGAACGGTGAGCGCAAACGGATAGCCGGGGAAGGCGCCCGGCCGAATCGCATCGGTCGAGAACAGGGCTTCCGCGCCATCCTCACCCGCACGCGTGTCGACCAGGGCAAGATCCAGATTGCGCAGAAAACCATGATAAATCAGGCGCTCAGCCTCCGGCACGCCGGGCAGCAGGTCATGGTCGCGATGCCCGAAATGATAGCGAGCACCGGCGATCCGATTCGGGAACGGCACCATCACCCCATTCCGGACACCGTTCTGCGCGTACAACTCAGTTTTGGAGCGGTAGCCATCGGTGAGCGACAGCAAGCCGCCACCAAAAGGCACCACCCAATCGATCAGTGTTGCCCCACGCTTGGCAAATAGCGCCCATGTGCCGTCATGGCTGTCACTCAGCCTGACGCCGTCGATCGTCCCGAAACGACCCGCCCTTACCCCAAAGCGTCGACGTCGATCCTCCTGCGTGGTGCATCCCGAGCCGGCATCACCTGTGGCGCGCGTCATGGCGCAGGCCTGCGCAGATGATGGTTCGGCCCTTGGCCATTCAGCGCGTGCCAGTCAGACACGTGCCCGCTGAGCGAACGGCTCCTGCCCGACGGGCGTTCCAATGCGGTTGCCTGCACCCTTGTCTCCTCGCGGCCAGATCCGTAAATCGGCGATTCTTATTTATAAATCAACTTTGTTTATTAAAAAGCCAGCAGCCACGCTTGTCAAGTCCCTTCAGGCTGTAAACCTCATTTCCGACACGGCCCCCGGATCCCAGTTTTCGCAGCCAGCGCAATTGCCGATTAGAATGTCGCCACTCACCGGCCACCAACGGATCAGCCCAACCGCCCACACGAGCGGTCGACAGCCCGGACGCTACCGCTTACGGGTTGTTTTTTCTGGAGAACACCATGGCCTCACCGAACGAAAATATCAGCATGGCGCTGTTCTGCGACTTCGAGAACGTCGCGCTGGGCGTACGCGATGCAAACTTCGACAAGTTCGATATCAAGCGCGTGCTCGAGCGCCTGCTGCTCAAGGGCAGCATCACGGTCAAGAAGGCCTATTGCGACTGGGATCGCTACAAGGGTTTCAAGGCGGCCATGCACGAGGCCAATTTCGAGTTGATCGAGATTCCGCATGTCCGTCAGTCGGGCAAGAACTCCGCCGACATCCGGCTAGTGGTCGATGCGCTCGATCTCTGCTACACCAAGGCCCACGTCAATACCTTCGTCATCATCAGTGGTGACTCCGACTTCTCGCCGCTGGTCTCCAAGCTGCGCGAAAACGCGAAGCAGGTGATCGGGGTCGGGGTCAAGCAATCGACCTCGGATCTGTTGATCGCGAATTGCGACGAGTTCATTTTTTACGACGACCTGGTACGCGAAAGCCAGCGCGCCGCGAGCAAGCGCGATTCGCGCGAGGCGCAGCCCGCCAGCAAGCGCAACCCCGCCGAAGAAAAGCTGCGCAAGGAAGAACTGGACGCACGCCGGACCAAGGCGATCGAGATCGCGGTCGAAACCTTCGAAGCCCTGCTCGCCGAGCGCGGCGACAGCGGCAAGATCTGGGCATCGATGCTGAAAGAGGCGATCAAGCGCCGCAAACCCGACTTCAGCGAGTCCTACTTCGGCTTTCGCGCCTTCGGCAACCTGCTCGAAGAAGCGCAGGCGCGCGGCCTGCTCGAATTTGGTCGCGACGAGAAATCAGGCGCTTACGTCTATCGCTCCAGCGCCCAGGCGGCCGAGCCAGTCGAGACCGCCGAACCTTCAGCGTCCCCAACAACGCCCACCGCAACGCCCACCGCAACGCCCGCTGCGGAGCCAGTTGCAGCTGAGCCGGTTATCGAACAACGCAAGGAGCGTGACGCACCGCGCACCCGTAAAACGCGGCCGGATCGCAACCCCCCACGCAAGCGCGAAGCGGAACCGGTGATCGAGACGGCGCCCGCGGTGATGCACGAACCTGTCGCGGCGGCAGCCGAACAGCAGGTCGATGAGCAGGCGGAAACCAAGAGCAACAGCCGGCGCCGGAGCTCGGGCGGACGCAGAACCAGCAGCAAGCAGAAGGCGGCGGAACCTGTTGCCGAAGCCCCGGTGAGTGCGCCGCAGGCAGCCGAGCCCGCCACCGAACCGAAGATGACTTCACCCGAAGCGGAAGACACCGGCGCAGCCGCCAAACCGGCACGCAAACCGAGCACTCGCAATCGCCGCCCGCGCAAGAAGGAAAGCGCGCCGGACGAAAGCCAAGGCTGACACCGGACCCCTGACCGGGCGCGCAGCCCGGTCAGGGGTTCCGGCTGCGGGGACGATAACCGTAGCGCAGTGCCAGGTCATCGGGGTCGGCACCAAGAAAGTAGGCTGCGCGCAGCCACCACATCAGCACGATGGTGCGCAGCACGCCGTGTTTGTCCCAGCGCCGCCCGGAGGTGATTACGCGTGCGCGGATGCAGGCCGGCCGCCCGAGCTTGCGTAGCGCGGTGGACAGCGCAACGTCTTCCATCAGCGCGATATCGGGATAGGTGCCGACCGCTTCGAACACCGCACGCCGCACGAAGATCGCCTGGTCGCCAGTGGCGATTCCGGTGAGGCGCGAGCGCAAATTCATCAGTGCCGCCACCGATCGCAGCAAAGGCGCGTGACCGTCGATATCGACATCGAAACGCCCCCAGTTCACCGACCCGCCGAGCGCCGTACGAATATGCGCGAGCGCCTGCGGCGGAAGCTGGGTGTCGGCGTGTACGAACAGCAGCACATCGGCACGGGCAACGGCCGCGCCAGCATTCATCTGGCTGGCCCGACCGCGGGGCGCTGTCAGCACCCGGTCTGCGAGCGTACGCGCCAGTTCGGCGGTTCCGTCCTCACTCCCCCCATCGGCGACGATGAGTTCTGCCCCGTTGTCGCGCAAGCAGGTCAGTCTCGACAGGCAGGTCGCAAGCCCGCTTCCCTCGTTGAGCACCGGCACAATGACTGAAATCCACGGCTGCGGCCCGGCATCGCGCGGCTCGCCGCAAACGCCATCACCGACATCATCCATGCCAAGTGACGATGGCATGATTCAGACCCGTTGCATCGTGCTGTCGTCATGCGCCTGCAGCGCAGCGGACTCGTGCACCACCGCCCAGGGCGATTCGCGCAGCCATACCTCAAGGTCTGCAACGGCAACCGGCCTGCTGATCAGATATCCCTGCGCTAGGTCGCAACCCAGTTCGCCCAGGCGCAGCAGGATGTCCTCCGTTTCCACCCCCTCCGCCGTCACCATCAGGCCCATGTCGTGTGCGAGCTCGATAGTCGAGCGGACGATGATCTCGTCGCCCGGGTTCGAGGTCAGGTTCATCACGAAACTGCGGTCGATCTTGAGTTCGTGCACCGGCATCTGGCGGACATAGGACAGCGAGGAGTAGCCGGTACCATAGTCGTCGATCGACAGCATGCAGCCGGTCTCGCGCAGGCGCTCGAGATTGGCCAGCGCATGCCGCGGATCATCGAGCACCGCGCTCTCGGTGAGTTCGAGCGTGATCAGGCGCGCCTCGCAGCCGTGTTCGTCGAGCATGCGGCGGAAGATCAAGGGCAAGTCGGGCTGCAGCAGGTCGCGTGCCGAGATGTTGAGCCCGACATGGATTTCGCGCCCTGCGCGCTGCCACGCCGCACATTGCCGGATCGCATTGTTCATGACCCATAGCGTAATCGTCTTGATGTAGCCGGTCTGCTCCGCAAACGGGATGAATTCCATCGGCGGGATGAAGCCGCGCTGCGGATGCACCCAGCGCACCAACGCCTCGACATGCAGCCCCAGTTCCGGGCGGAAGGCATGCTTGGGCTGGTAGTACAGCACCAGCTCATCGCCCTCCACCGCCCGCCGCAGTTCGGTGAGCAGCGACAGACGGGCGGCACTGCGGGTGTGATCGGCCGGATCATAGACCTCGACCCCGCTGTTGTTGCGCTTGGCGTGATACATCGCCACGTCGGCACTGCGCATCAGGTCTTCGACATCGGCGCAGTGGTCGGGGTAGATCGCGATGCCGATGCTCGCCCGCACGTCGACGAGTTGTTCCTGCAGATTCATCGGCTGTTCGAGTGCGCTGGCGATCCGCGCTGCAACCACCCTTGCCGCGGCCGCATCGGCACCGGGTACGAGCACCGCGAACTCGTCGCCGCCAAGACGGGCCGCCGCGTTGTTCTCCGCACGCAAACCTTCCCCCACATCGCGCTTGCGCACCCCGGCATCGCGCAGCCGCTGCGCCACCTCCCGCAGCAGGAGATCGCCAAAGCCGTGCCCCAGCGTGTCGTTAACCAGCTTGAAGCGATCGATATCGAGGGTGAGTACGGCAAGTCGCTGGCCCTCTGCGGCAGCGGCCGCCATCGCCGTACCCACCCGTTCGAGAAAGTGCACCCGGTTCGGCAGTCCGGTCAGGGCGTCGCGATAGGCAAGCTCGGAGATTCGGGCCTCGCGCGAGGAGATCGCATCAGTCATGTGCGCAAATGCATCGGCCAACTGACCGATCTCGTCGCCACTCTCGATCCGGGGCGGAGGCCCGTACTCACCCGCCTCGACCCGGCGCGCAAACTGCGCCAGCCGGGTCACCGGCGATGCGATGGTGCGGCCCATCCACACGCTGGCGATCAGCATCAGGATCATCGCCACGATCGAGAGCCCTGCCCATTCGCGATAAAGCTGCTGCCAGGGCGCGAGCGCGGCTTGCAGCGAGATCTGCAACACGGCCGCGACGCGCTCGGTGGGGTCGGTCGCAATCTCGTGTATCAGGCCGACGTAGTCGACAGCGTCGACCCGCATCGAGCCCTCACGCAATACCGCGGCGGAACCGACGCCGATCAGCCCCTGCTGCAAGGCAGCCGACAGCGTGCTCGCAACCAGCTCACGCCCGCGGCTTTCGTCCTCGAGCAGAAAGCTGACCTCAAGACCGGTCAGCCGCTTGAGATCTTCCGCAAACGGCACATCCACCACGAAGCCGATCACCACCCAGGCCACCGGCACCGGTGCCAGCACCGGCACCACGACCAGCTGGTAAAGCCTGCCCTGCACCGCACTGAATCCGGTCGCGGCGCCAGCGCTGCGTGCGCTTTCAATGAGCTGCGGCAGGCGCGCAATCGCCACCTCGTTTCCCCGCGGGTAGCGCTCCATCACTTGCTCGTCGAGCCCGAGCAACAGCATCAGGCTGGCGTCTATCCGCGAGCCATGATTCTCCAGCGCCGACTCGATCGTTTCGCTGTCACGACTAAGCAGCGCTTCACGAAAACCGTAATCGGCGGCCAGTACGCGCGCCGCCTGGGTCAGCTGCGAACTGCGCTGGTCGAGCAGGCGGGAGAACACGCGGTCGCCGGTTTCGAGCCTGACATTGACATCGGCGAGCGCACTCGATTGACCGATCTGGGCGAAAAGCGCCAGCCCGCCGAGCTGAACGGTAAGCAGGATCAGCGCGAACCAGGCGGCAATTCGCCACTGCAGACGACGAAATCGGATACGCATCAGCTCAGGGCTTGTCCTTGATGATCAGTACTTCGGTCTGGTCGCGCTCGATCCGAAAGCGCTTCTTCGGCAGCTCGGGACGCCCGAGCCAGCGCGGATGCCAGTATTGCAACTCGTACTCGCCAGCGGGGAAGCCCCCCAGCCTGGCCACTCCGGCAGCGTCCGTCACCGCCAGCCAGGGCGTATCGGAGACCATGACATAGGCCACCATTTGATCGTGAATATTGCAGCCGAGCACCACAAGCCCCGGCTTGTCGAACACCACCGGCCTGGCCGGTGTGCCGGCGTACAGCTTGAGTTCGAAGGTTTTGGCCGGCGAGAACGAATAGACGTGATGACGCACCGTGTCACGATTCGGAAAACTGACCGAAGTGCCGGTCTGTACCGTACTCATCAACGGGATAAAGGTCTTGTTCTGCTGGCCGATCTCGGCGAGCGGCGTGGTCGGCGCCGGCGCCGACGCCCCCACGGGCAGCAGCGCCAGCGCCACATGCTCGAGCGGTACACCTTTCTCATCGACCGTTGTCACCACCAGACTGGCCGCAGCGACCATACCGGCTGGCAGCAAGGCCAGCCCCGACAGCCCGAGAAGCGACACCCTCAAAAGCGACACGATAGTTTGACGAAAAATTCTTGTTTACCCCTGATATCGGCCATGCCTGCACACTGATGAAAAGCCCTCCAACGTTCGTCAGAGCGCCGCCACCATCCTAGCCGAAAAGGCCAAACCACCCACGAGTTCGACGGTCAGTACTCACCAACAAATCACACCAAGGAAGAAAGAGTATGCACAAGAAGCGCACCCTCGCCGCCCTCACCCTTTTTGCCGCCAGCGTGGCCAGTGTATTTGCCGCGCCGCTCGATGCGCGGACGGAGGTGGAGGCCGCACTCGGCCGGATCACGCTCCACGCCGTCACCGATGCTCACACGCTGATCAGCTTCAATCCGGGTTCCCCCGAGAAGCTGACAAACACGGTGGCCTTGACCGGTCTCGAACGCGACGAGCACATCCTCGGTATCGATTATCGGGTGGCGCGCGGGGTGATGTTTGCGCTCGGCAGCAGCGGACGGATATTTACCGTGGACCTCGCTACCGGCGCACTCACACCGGTCGGCACCACCCGCTTCGACATTCCGCTCGATGGAAAGCAGTTCGGCTTCGACTTCAACCCCGCGGCCGACCGGATCCGCATCGTGGCCGACAGCCGGCAGAACCTGCGCGCGCATCCCGAAACCGGTGCGATCGTCGACGCCAGGCCCGATGAGCCGGGACTTCAGCCGGACGGAACGCTTGCCTATGTCGAGGGCGACATCAATGCCGCACGGATGCCGAAAATTGTGGCCGCGGGCTATACCTACAATAACGAGGACGAGAAGCTGACCACCAACTTCGCCATCGATATCGCCACTGGTGCGCTGGTGCGCCAGGGCTCGGTTGAGGGCGTGCAACCGGTGGTGTCACCCAATACCGGAAAACTGGGCACTGTCGGCAGCTTGGGCGTGGCAGACATCACCGATGCCCATCTCGACATTTCCGACGTATCCAATACCACCCTCGCCGCAATCAGCACCGCGGCCGGGCCGGGCTACCGTCTGTATCAGCTCGATCTGGCGACCGGCAAGGCCACCGAGCTCGGTCGGATCGGCAATGGCGAAGCACTGCGCGGCATCGCGATCGAACCCTGAAAGCGGCCCGGACGGGCGTGGGTCGCCCGTCCGCCAGGGCGTCAACGAATGAAGTCGCGGTTAACTTCCCGGAACAGGTCCGTCCCGCCGCGCTGCAACCACTCGAAAGCCACCATCTCGCGCGACACGATCTCGATACCATGGCTGCGCATGCGCGCGAACGCCAGGTCGCGGTTGAACGGATCGCGCGACCCCGAGGCATCGGCCACCACAAACACCTCCTTGCCCGCCCAGCGCAGTTCGAGTGCCGTCTGCTGCACGCAGACATGCGCCTCGGCACCGCACATGATCACCTGCCGGCAGTCCGCCACTGCGGTGCCGGCCAGGACATCGCCGGCCTGCGCGGAGAAACACTGCTTGCCCACATAATGCGCGCCGCCGGTAGCGGCCTTCAGCGCGGGCACCGTATAGCCGATCTTCTCCGGAAAGTGCTCGGTGACGACGATCGGCACCCCGACCCGGCCAGCCACGCCAGCCAGCCAGACGCAGTTGTCGACCATGCGCTCGCCGTCGTGGATCGCCGGTGCAAGCCCGGTTTGCACATCGATGACCAGCAGTACGGATTTTTCTCGGTTCATCAGCATGTTGTCACTCCTGGTCGGCCAGTTCCGGACGGTTCCGGAACAGTTCGAGCGCCTCCGGATTGGCCAGCGCCTCGTGGTTTTTCACCGGACGGCCGTGCACCACGTTGCGCACTGCCAGTTCGACGATCTTGCCGCTCTTGGTACGCGGGATGTCGGCCACCTGCAGCACCTTGGCCGGCACGTGACGCGGCGTGGTGTTGGCACGGATGGTGTGCTTGATGCGGGCGACCAGTTCGTCGTCGAGTGCGCAGTCCTCGCGCAGCTTCACGAACAGCACCACACGCACGTCGTTGGGGTTCTGCGGCGGCCAGTCCTGGCCGATCACCAGCGCCTCGACCACTTCGTGCAGCTTCTCGACCTGACGGTAGATCTCCGCGGTACCGATGCGCACCCCGCCCGGGTTCAGGGTCGCGTCCGAGCGGCCGTAGATCACCAGCCCGCCGTGCGCGGTGATCTCGCAGAAGTCGCCGTGACACCACACGTTGGGGAAACGGTCGAAATAGGCCGCGTGGTACTTGCTGCCATCGTCATCGCCCCAGAAACCGAGCGGCATCACCGGGAAGGGTTTCGAACACACCAGCTCGCCCTTCTCGCCGCGCACCGGGCGCCCGTCGTCATCCCAAACGTCGACCGCCATCCCCAGCCCGCGGCACTGGATTTCGCCGCGCCACACCGGCAGCACCGGCGAGCCGAGCACGAAGCAGGAGATGATGTCGGTGCCACCCGAGATCGACGACAGCTGCAGGTCGGCCTTGATCTCGCGATAGACGTAGTCGAAGCCTTCGGCCACCAAGGGGCTGCCGGTGCTCATCATGGCGCGCACGGTGGCCAGGCTGTGGGTCTCGCGCGGTTTCAGCCCAAATTTGGCCGCAGCGTCGATGAACTTGGCCGAGGTGCCGAAGTGGGTCATGCCTTCGGCGTCGGCGTAATCGAAGAGAATCTGGTTGTCGCTGGCGAAGGGCGAGCCGTCGTAGAGCAGCAGCGTGGCGCCCGCGGCGAGGCCCGACACCAGCCAGTTCCACATCATCCAGCCGCAGGTGGTGAAGTAGAACACACGGTCGCCCGGCTTCACGTCGCTGTGCAGGCGATGCTCCTTGAGGTGCTGCAGCAGCGCGCCGCCGGCGCAATGCACGATGCACTTGGGCACGCCGGTGGTGCCCGAGGAATACATGATGTAGAGAGGATGATCGAAGGGCAGCGCCTCAAACGCGATCTCGGTCGCATGTTGATGGTCGGCGACGAAGTCGGCGAGCATGCGCGCATGCGGGATCGAAGCCAGGTCGTGCGCCTGATGCACATAGGGCACCACCACCACGCGGCGCACCGACGGCAGTTGGCGCGCAATCTCGGCGAGCTTGTCCACGCAATCGATGGTCTTGCCGCCGTAGAAGTAGCCGTCACAGGCGATCAGCACCTTGGGCGCGCTTTGGCCGAAACGGTCGAGTACGCCCTGCACACCGAAGTCGGGCGATGCGGAGGTGAAGATCGCGCCAATACTCGCCGCGGCCAGCATCGCGATTACGGTCTCGGGCATGTTGGGCATGAAGGCGGCGACACGGTCGCCCTTGCCCACTCCCTGCTCGCGCAGCGCGGCGGCAAAGCGCGCCACCGCGCGGTAGAGCTCGCCATTGCTGAGCCGGTTCTTGACCTTGTCCTCACCCCAGAACACCAGCGCATCGTGGGCATCGCGGCTGCGCAGCAGGTTCTGCGCAAAGTTGAAGCGCGCATCGGGAAACCACTTCGCGCCCGGCATGCGCTCGCCATCGACCAGCACGCGTGCGCCGCGTTCGCCGACCACCTGGCCGTCTTCCCACACGCTGGTCCAGAACGCCTCGGGATGGGCTACCGACCAGTCGTGCAGTGCGCCGTAGTCGGGCAGCGATACGCCCCAGCGGCGTTCCGCATCGCGCCTGAAGGCCGTGACGTTGGCGGATTCGATGCGCGCCGCGGACGGGGTCCACAAAGGCCGCTCCTGCTCCATGCTCATTTCCGTCTCCTTGCTTATTATTTAATATGTTCGTCAACAACTAATCGAACAGTGCTCGAATTGTATCCGGCAATGGCGCGGACTTGCCAGTGCGCAGGTCCATCCATACCGTCTTCGCCGCGCCATCGGCATACAGGCGATCTTCGCCCTCAACCAGCAGCTCGTACCAGGTCATCAGACTGGTACGGCCCGGCTCGCCACCGTACATCTTCACGATGACCGTGGCCGGATAGTTTACCGGCGCGTAAAACGTGCAGCTCGCGTTGATGATGACCGGCCCGACCGGCTCATCCGGACTCACCCGCGAGCCCTGCTGCTCCAGCCATTCCACCCGTGCCTGCTCGAAGTAGCGAAAGTAGATCGTGTTGTTCACATGACCATAAGCATCCATGTCGCCCCAGCGAACGGGAATGCGGGTGCTCAGTATCAATTTGCGTTCCTTGCTCATTCATCGTCTCCATTTGTATGCGACTGACCGCAGGAAGAATTTACCATACGGCTCCGTATGTTCTAGAATGCACAGGTTTAGGTGCTGCAACAGACGTCGATCGTTTGCGGGCTCGCGCTTGCAGGCTCGTATTACACTGACGTCCACAAGAATCACATACCAATAAAGCTTAAGGTAAAAGGAGAACGGGATGGAGCGTGAATCGATGGAGTTTGATGTCCTTGTCGTCGGTGGCGGCCCTGCGGGCCTGGCCGCGGCGATCCGGCTCAAACAGCAGGCAGAAGCCAAGGGGCAGGACATTTCGGTGTGCCTGATCGAGAAAGGCGCCGAGATCGGCGCCCACATCCTGTCGGGTGCGGTGATGGACCCGCGCGCGCTCACCGAACTCTTCCCCGACTGGAAGGAACGCGGCG
>JAUSOD010000041.1 GCA_030656215.1 Azoarcus sp. | reverse complement strand
TGCCGCTGGCCGTGCCCCTCGTGGTCGGCCAGGAGCGCGTGGTCTTCATCGACCGCAACGTGCGCATCGGTGTGCCGGAGAACATCGGCGAGCACCTGCGCGTGCAGAGTGCGGGCGGTGCGATCTACCTGCGTGCGAGCGAGCCGATCCCGCCGACGCGGCTGCAACTGCAGGACGTGGAATCCGGCGCGATGATCCTGCTCGACATTGCGGCCGAGCCCGCAAAAGCGGGCCAGGCGCCGCTGGAGCCGGTGCGCATCGTCGAGGGTGACGAGCGAGCGGGCCGGCGTCACGACCAGGCCGGTGACTCGACCAACGGAGATGAAGACGGACCCGGTACGCAGACGTCGACAGCCCGGCGCGCAACCCCTGTGTCCGTGATCCTGACGCGCTATGCGGCGCAGAACCTGTACGTGCCGCTGCGAACTGTCGAGCCCGCCGCCGGTATCGTTCGCGTCAGCCTGCGCCGCGATCTCGCACTGGACAGCCTGTTGCCCACGCTGCCCGTGCGCGCATGGGCGCTGGCCGCGTGGCGACTTGAAGACCAGTGGGTGACGGCGGTACAGCTCACCAACACTTCCGCGCGCGGGCTGGACCTCGACCCCCGCGCGCTCCAGGGCGATTTCGTCGCGGCGACCTTTCAGCACCCCACCCTCGGGCCGGCGGGTCGGTCGACCGACACCACCGTGGTCTACCTCGTCACCCGCGGCCATGGCCTGGCCGAGTCGCTGCTGCCGGTGCTTGCCCCCATCGATGCGATGGTGAACCTGCCGCCGGCAGCGGCCGCCGGCCAGGCCGAAGGAGGCCGGGAAAAAGAGGCGCGCGATGAAGAGTAATCCGCTGCTCAAGTGGCTGCTGATCCCGATGGCGCTGCTGCTGGTGTTCGTCGGCATCAAGCTCTTCTCCGGTGATCGCGGCGCCAAGCCCGCGCCGCCGGGCGCTGCCAGCCAGCTTACGCCCGAGGAGATGAAGGCGCTGGGCATCGAGGGCGACACGCCTCGCGATACCGTCGCCACCCTGGTGGCCCAGGTCAAGCAGTTGCGCAACGAACTGCAGACTGCCCTCACCGACAACAAGCACCAGAGGGCCGAGAACGAGCGCATGCGCGCCCGCGAAAGCGCAATCGATCAGCGTATCAAGACCGCCCTGGACGGCGAGCGTGGTCGCCTGCAGCAGGATCGCGAGCAGGTGGCGAGTGACCGCCAGCAGACGCAGAGCCTGCTGCAAGACCTGCAGCGACGTCTCGACAGCCTCTCCAGCAAGGGCGCTCAGACCGATCTGCCCGTTGGACTGGGCCTGGAAGCGGGTGACAGCAAGAACTTCAACGGTGGCAATGGCAACAGCACGCGCTGGGTCGAGCCGGACGACACCAAGGCTCAGGCCAGGAACAGTGGCATCGGCAGCGGACCAAGCTTTCCGACGAGTTTCGGCCCGGCGCAGAAAACGCTGTCGACCGCGGCGGACACTGTCGCCACCGCTGGGAGCCGCGCCGTGGGCGCCTCAACCAAGCCGGTCTACACGGTGCCGTCGAACTCGACGTTGATGGGGTCGATTGCCATGACCGCGCTGATCGGCCGCGTGCCGATCGACGGCACGGTCAACGACCCGTATCCCTTCAAGGTGCTGATTGGTCCGGACAACCTGACCGCCAACGGCATCGACATCCCCGACGTGGCCGGCGCCGTGATCAGCGGCACCGCCTCGGGCGACTGGACGCTTTCCTGCGTGCGCGGCCAGATCCGCAGCGTCACCTTCGTCTTCCACGACGGCACCATTCGCACGGTGCCTGAAGACGGCAGCAGGAGCCAGCACGGCACGGGCAGCCAAGCCAATGGCAACGGCACGACCCAAGGCGGCCTGGGCTGGATCAGCGACCCCTACGGCATCCCGTGCGTCTCCGGCGAGCGGCGCAGCAACGCCCAGCAATATCTCGGCTCGCACGCACTGATCACCGCTGCGGGGGCGGGCGCAGCATCGCTCATCAAGTCCGACAACGGCAGCGTGGCCGTGGTCGCCAACAGCAACGGCTCGCTCGGGACGGTCGGCATCTCGGGCAACGAGGCCATGGGCCGCATCCTGGCCGGCGGCGTGCGTGACATGGCCGATTGGGTCAACAAGCTCTACGGGCAGGCCTTCGCCGCTATCTACGTGCAGCCCGGCGCGAAGGTCGCCGTCCACCTGGAGCAACCGCTCAACATCGACTACGACGCCAAGGGGCGCCGGGTCAGTCACCGCGTCGGAGAAGCCCATGCGTCGGATCTGGATTGAAACGGCCACGACTCTGCTCGCCGTCGTGCTGCTGGGTGGCTGCACCACCAGCAAGGACGCGTTGATGCCGCATGGCCCGCAAACCATGCTCGACATCTGGGACCAGGAAACCGGCGGCGGTGCGGGCGGTGGCCAGCCCGCCCAGCAACTGCTCGATGCGCGCCAGAGCCTGCGCCGGCCGCTGACCGCGGCCGATGTGCAACGCGCCCCCGCCGCCAACGTGGCCTACACCCGGACCGCCGCCAACGAGATCTACCGTCAGTTCCACCGGCTACCGAACCCGGACCTGGTCATGTACGTCTTCCCGCATCTGGCCGGCAGCGACCCCGTGCCGGTGCCCGGCTACACCACCGTGTTCCCGATGTATCAGCGCGTGCAGTACGCGATGCCGGGCGAGCGTCTGGAGGACTACTGATGGCCTGGACCTTGCCCTGGACGCGCAAGGAAGCGGCGCACGCCAGCACCCAGACGTCAGCCACCGAGACGTCAGCCACCCAGAGGCCAGCCGACGACGCCTGGACGCGGCACGTGTCGGCCCTGGCGGCGCACGGCATTGCCGAGCCCGGCAGCGCCCTGGACAGCCCCCAACGCGAACCCGCCACCGAAGCGGATGCGCAGGCGCTCTACGATGTGGCGCCATCCTTTGCCGACCTGCTGCCCTGGGTGGAATACCTGCCGTCCTCCAGGAGCATGCTGCTGGAGGACGGCCATTCGGTCGCAGCCTTCTTCGAGCTGACGCCGGTCGGCACCGAGGGTCGCGAATTGGCCTGGCTGTGGCAGGCACGTGATGCGCTGGAAAACGCGCTGCAGGATTCCTTCGACGAACTCGACGAGAACCCCTGGGTGGTCCAGCTCTACGCTCAGGACGAGGCGAACTGGGACGGCTATCTGCGCGCGCTGGCCAGCTACGTGCGACCACGCGCCCACGGCAGTGCCTTCAGCGAGTTCTACCTGCGCTACTTCGCGCATCATCTGCGCGCCATCGCCAAGCCGGGCGGACTGTTCGAGGACACCACGGTGTCGCGCCTGCCGTGGCGAGGTCAAGTCCGGCGCGTGCGCATGGTGGTCTACCGGCGCACGCCCGCAGCTGCGGCATCCCGCCGCGGCCAGTCGCCGGAGCAGGCGCTCACGACCATCTGCGACCGCCTCGCCGGCGGGCTCGCGAATGCGGGCGTGAAGGCTCGCCGCTTGGGCGCTGCCGACATCCACGACTGGCTGCTGCGCTGGTTCAACCCCTATCCGACCCTGCTCGGTCCGAGCGCCGAGGATCGGGAGCGCTTCTACGCGCTGACCCGTTATCCCGAGGAGCAGGAAGCGGACGAGATCGAGCTGGAAATAGAACTCGCAAGTGGCGACTTCGCACAACGCCTGTTCTTCGGCCAGCCGCGCTCGGACGTGGTCAGCGGCACCTGGCTGTTCGATGGCCTCCCGCATCGGGTGATCGTGATGGACCGGCTGCGCATGCCGCCCTCGACCGGCCACCTCACCGGCGAGACCCGCAAGGGTGGCGATGCGGTCAACGCGCTGTTCGATCAGATGCCGGAGGACACGGTGATGTGCCTGACCCTTGTCGCTACGCCGCAGGACGTGCTGGAAGCACACCTCAACCACCTGAGCAGGAAGTCGGTCGGCGAGACGCTCGCCTCGGAGCAGACCCGGCACGATGTGCATCTGGCGCGCAGCCTGATCGGCAGTGCACACAAGCTCTACCGTGGCGCACTGGCGTTCTACCTGCGCGGCCGCGATCTGCAGCAGCTCGACACCCGCGGCCTGCAGCTCGTCAACGTCATGCTCAACGCTGGCCTGCAGCCGGTGCGCGAGGAAGACGAGGTGGCACCGCTCAACAGCTATCTGCGCTGGCTGCCGTGTGTCTTCGACCCGACCCTGGACAAGCGCCAGTGGTACACCCAGCTCATGTTCGCGCAGCACGCCGCGAATTTGGCGCCGGTCTGGGGCCGCAGCCAGGGAACGGGGCATCCCGGCATCACCTTCTTCAACCGCGGCGGCGGGCCGATCACCTTCGATCCCCTGAACCGGCTCGACCGGCAGATGAACGCCCATTTGTTCCTCTTCGGCCCCACCGGCTCGGGCAAGAGCGCTACCCTTAACAACATCCTGAACCAGGTGACGGCGATCTACCGGCCGCGCCTCTTCATCGTCGAGGCGGGCAACAGCTTCGGCCTGTTCGGCGACTTCGCGACCCGGCTGGGCCTGACGGTGCATCGCGTCAAGCTCGCCCCGGGTGCCGGCGTGAGCCTGGCCCCGTTCGCGGACGCCTGGCGCCTGGTGGACACCCCCAGCCAAGTGCAGACCCTCGATGCCGACGCCCTGGACGAGGACCGGGACGAGGCCGCGCAAGCACCCCACCGCGACGAGGAAGGCGACGAGCAGCGCGACGTGCTGGGCGAGCTGGAGATCACCGCGCGGTTGATGATCACCGGTGGCGAAGACAAGGAAGAAGCGCGCATGACGCGCGCCGACCGCAGCCTGATCCGCCAGTGCATCCTCGAGGCGGCGCAGCGCTGTGTTGCAGACCGGCGCACGGTGCTCACCCGCGACGTGCGCGACGCACTGCGCGAGCGCGCCCGCGATGCGACCCTGCCGGAGGTCCGGCGCAGCCGGTTGCTGGAGATGGCCGATGCCATGGATATGTTCTGCCAGGGTGTGGACGGCGAGATGTTCGACCGGCCCGGCACGCCTTGGCCCGAGGCCGACATCACCGTCGTGGACCTGGCGACCTTCGCCCGCGAGGGTTACAACGCGCAGCTCTCGATCGCCTATATCTCGTTGATCAACACAGTCAACAACATCGCCGAGCGCGACCAATTCCTCGGGCGGCCCATCATCAACGTGACCGACGAGGGCCACATCATCACCAGGAACCCGCTGCTCGCGCCCTACGTGGTCAAGATCACCAAGATGTGGCGCAAGCTCGGGGCCTGGTATTGGCTGGCGACGCAGAACATCGACGACCTGCCCAAGGCGGCCGAGCCCATGCTCAACATGATCGAGTGGTGGATCTGCCTCTCAATGCCGCCGGACGAGGTGGAGAAGATTGCCCGCTTCCGCGAGCTGAACCCGGCGCAGAAGGCGCTGATGCTCTCCGCCCGCAAGGAGGCCGGCAAGTTCTCGGAAGGCGTGATCCTGTCCAAGTCGATGGAGGTGCTGTTCCGCGCGGTGCCGCCCAGCCTGTACCTGGCGCTGGCCCAGACCGAGCCGGAGGAGAAGGCCGAGCGCTTCCAGTTGATGCAGCAGTACGGCATCGGCGAGTTGGAGGCGGCCTTCAAGGTGGCCGAGAAAATCGACCGCGCCCGGGGCATCGAATCGCTGCCACTCGGATCGCTGGCTTGATCGGCTGAGGGGGAGAACCATGGTGCGCTTAGCCTCGACTTTCGGCACTCGATCTGCTTTCCGCAGGCGACATGGCGACCGTCGCGCCGTCCCGATCCCCTGACATGCCCGCCGCGTCCGTCGGCGACATGCCCAGGTAGCCCTCGATCTTCAAGGCTACGGTGCGGCTCGACCGCGTTGATCGAAAACCCGTTCGCATCGCATCCCTCGCCGCGAACGGCCACCGCACCCGCGGTGGCGGATGCCCTCCTCTCTTCGCCTGCGTCATCCCGTCGTCCCCTGGAGGGTTTGCCCTCCCCGGGCATGCTCCCTCCGATCTCATCCATTGGAGGTTCGCCATGTCTTGCGTCATCGCCGATTCCAGACCGGAATCGCTCACCTTTCTTGCAGCCCAGCACGAAGACTGGATCATCCAGCAGGCCATCGCCCTGCTCGAGGAGCGCGTCTTCAAGGCCGGTCCGTTGCTGGGCAGTCCCGCCGCCGTGCGCGACTACCTTCGCATGAAGCTGGTCGTGGAGCCCAACGAAGTCTTCGCCGTCGTATTCCTCGACAGCCAGCACCAGGTCCTCGCCTACGAGCCACTATTCAAGGGCACAGTCGACCAGACCTCCGCGTATCCGCGGGTGGTCGTTCAGCGCGCCTTGGCCCTCAACGCCTCGGCGCTGATCATGGCGCACCAGCACCCGTCCGGCGTGACCGAGCCCTCGACGGCCGATCGCGCACTCACCGATCGGCTGCAAGCGGCCCTGGCGCTGGTCGACATCAGGGTGGTGGACCACTTCGTCATCGGCAAGGGCACACCGTACTCGTTCGCCGAGTCGGGGCTGCTGTAGCCATTACCGCGGGAGCTTCGGCTCCCGTTTTTTGCGGCTTGGTGCCGACGCATGCCGTTTCCGAAAACCGGCCGCGTGAACGTCCGCAGCACTTCGAGACCTGCCGTTGGGCCAATTCACACAACTCGGCCTCAGCTGCCGGTGGCTTGATGGCGCAGTCAGGCAGAGATGTGTTTGTCACCTGCCGTTCGAGCGTCAGGCGACAGACAACGGCGGCTTCTACATCCTGCCAATAGGAACTACCTATCCACAACAGACATTCACCCGTTCGGTGACGCAGTGGCTGGTTCCTGAGCGGAGCAGCCGCACTGTTTGAGTGCTGACTGAGACAGTCGGAGAAGAGCCTTGTGAGGTATCTACACTTGGGCGACAAACACGTATGTCTCATACCCCTGCCCCTCAATGCGCCCAGACATACACGCTATGTACTCTCCTTGTTGCTCAGCCGACGCATTGAAACGGAAGTGCCCACCACCGCCATCCCGCGGGACATGCCAGTATCCGAAACCTTGGTCAAACCAAAGCTTCACGACACCGCCATCCTGAAGGTGCAGGTCTAGCCGTCTCGAGTGCGGCGCAGTGCGCTTGTCCACCGATTCCAGATGCAGTTCCCAGCCAGCGTATTCACACGCAGCTGCAGTCGCGGCATTACGCTGCTGATCGTCCGCCCAGTCCTGCCAAACCTTGCTTGGAGGAAAGGGGAGCGAGGGTCGGTCTCCAATCGACGCTACGCGCAGCTGCAGCTCATCGCGTAACCAACGATCACGGTACTTCTTACGCACTTCACCGACGAAATCAAGGAAGAGCGCGATTGGCAACGGCGAACTGAGATAGCGGTCGCTGTAGTCAACTTTGATCACCTCAGCCGCATCAGGGATCAAGTCTTTACCGAGTCCGTGTTCAATTATTTCAAGCAGACGGGCGCCGAAATTTCTGACCGCCCCATCGAGTTCATCGATAATTTCGACACGATGGGTGCCGGCCTCTTGCGACGGCGGCACCAGAGTTACGCGCTCAGCCAGGGTACAGGGGCTACTTATCATCCCGCGCGTTATCAACGCACCGTCCGAACTTCCCCAGCTACCTGAAGGAATGCCCATTGCGCGGCTATCGGTCGCCCACGCAACAGACCTCTCCCCCTCGCCCACCGTGGCAAGCACGGTTGCGCCCTGTTGCGCATCAGGCGGAGCCCCTCGCCAGAGGGAAACACCATCGATCGTGCTCAGGGCGCTAAGGGCTAGCACATCGGAGCGGGATAGGTGTGCAAGAGCCCCATCCGACATAACAACTTTAACCTCGTTGCCCGAAGCGGCCCATCGCGTAACATACCGCCTCAAAGGGGACCCGGCCACGTCCCAATCTGCAGGATCGCCCGAAAGGAAAACGGTGACCGGCTGCCCCCCTGGATAAGCCAACTCTCTTGTTACCGCCTCAACAAGCGACTGGTGCTCAGCAAAGGACGTCGCCGAGCCGAAGAGGGCCCGCTCTGGCGGTAAGCCGAACTCATCGACCCAACGATCGCTCAAGAATTCCAACGCGGCATGGCGATCGAGTTCATCGACACGGAAGCGCGTCTCGAAGTCCAGCAGACAACTCTGGCAAGAGTCGGCGCAGTTGGCCACACAGTCGAGCTCCGTTCTGGCAAGAGCGAGGACTTCCCGAAGTCGCCCAGAGACCGAAGAGCTATAACCCGAGGCGCACTTGTCGAACACGACAATCGCCTGCCCGATGCTGCCCTCGAATAGCCGCAACGGTTTGGTGTCACAGCCGAGTTCGTCAGACTTAACTCCGAGCAGCCGCGCGACAGCGTTCCTGACAGCGACGGCTATTGTAAAAGCAACTTTTCGCTCTTTGATCAACTCCCCGTCGAGGCCTTTCAGAAGCAACTCGAGGACATCGGTACGAGCCTCGTGTCCGAGACGAAGAGCCGGCATGACGGCAAAGCCGTTGTAAGAGCCTTCGCATACAGGATCGTCCCCACCTTGACGACCACGAAGCCGCTTGTGTTCCCGCTGCTTCCCAGCCCGATGGTCGTAGAACACATCAGAAAGTGTTCCGTCCACTTTCATCGGTTCGGCACGACCGCAGCTAAGGCAAATGGCAAACCCTTGGTCATTTGCACCTGATGTGTAGTTGAAAACCACACCCATAGCGCTGCTTCGATGCATGCCCTGAGCCGGGTTGGGTAGTGCCGTCCACTCTCCCTGCGCATTAACCCACGGTGCCGCGATAGGAATAAAAGTCGGAGTCGAAACGTCGTTATGGGGAGACGCGTACAGATCAACGGAGAACCCTGCGGGTTCCAGATACGTGAAACGGGAGTCCTGATCCGGCGACAGCGATGCGCCGCAGTCAGGGCAGTCGGCCATGTGAGCCGCTCGCACCTTTGTGCCACTCGACCCGCAGGTTCTACAACGCCACGCATCTCGAATGCTCTGAATTTCCGAAACGTCCGCGTTCGAGGCTGGAGCGTGCCAATTGAGCGTGATACCGGCTGAACGGTAGACCAGTCCGTCAATCACAACGTCCGACCCAGGAGCATATTCTCGGAGAGCCGTCACCGTGTCGCGACTGGGCAAATCGCGCGACCGCATGCGGTTATCGATCCGTCCCATATCGCGATCACGTTCGGCCTTGGCCTTCAGACGCTCAATCTCATCACAAGTCAAGGTCTCGAAGGAGGAAATGTCAGTCGGGAAGCCATAGCCCGGGAGGAATCCTTCCGTCGCAAGTTCACGTAGGAGATACTCTCCTGTAAGGCGCTTCTGTTGCAGGGAAAGGGCCTTGAAAGCGGGCTCAGTTTTCGAGCTGGGATCGCTAAACCGCGCCAACTCGACTTGGACCGCATCGTACTCACCGTACCAGCTTGCCCCGTGCGCCTCCGCCATCTCCGCGGCCCTGACGCACAAATGATCAAGCGAAGCAGTACCCTCGTACGGCGTATGTCGCAAGAGAGAACCCAGGCCGGCAGACAACCCGGGTTCATCGGCAGCATTGAAGCATTTCGCCCATGCGCAAAAGCGTAGGTACCTCGCCGAGTCCTTCGGCAACATCCACCACTCGAGGTTGAGCTTGTCCGCCGAACCCTGGCTGCTGATCTCTCGACGCATGAACTCACCCAAAAGCATCGAGTTGATATGCCTCTGAATGATGATGGGACTGCTCAACAGAACGACCGGTGCAGGAATTTGAGCCTTAAATGGCCATAGCGTGTCGCGCAGCACGTTTTGGTCGTGCGGATTGTTCTTGCAAAGCGACAGCGCAACAGAGCGCGTCTCTGCTCGGCGACCCGCACGACCGGCGCGCTGCAGGTAGTTTGCAGGATGTGGCGGAACATTATTCATGGCCACGACCGAAATGCCGCCGATGTCTACACCCATCTCCATCGTCGTTGAACAACTGAGCAAATTAATCCGACCGCTCTTGAAGAGTGATTCGTACTCCGCCAACCGAGCTCCGGGCTGCTGTGCCGAGTGCTCAGCAGCCCGGAAGAACGCGCCGCCCTCCAATATGCGATCGTTCAAATCTGACCAGAGCCCTTCTTCCCGCATTTCCTTGATGACTCTGTTGTCGTTCACCCATGTTCGGATTGCCGCCACCTTCTCTTGCTCACTGACATAGTCGCGTAGTAGCAAGTCACACTGCGGCACCTCTATCGGCCTGCATTCCGCAACCTTAGGAGACACCACTTTTATTGGTAGGTAAGGCGTTATCCCACGGAAGGAAACATCGAGCACGCGCCGGCTCACCGGGCAAACCCATCCCTTCGAGATCGGAGCAAGTGCGATGTCGTCGAGCGACAGATAGCGTCCCACTGCTCCTTTCTGGAGGACTCCGGTTGCGCACAGTTCATCCCATGCCGCACGAAGAAGGCCATTGATCCCGTCACGCCCTGTGGGGGATGCCGGATCGAGCTTTAGCGCATAGGCCAGTAGCCTCACCAACCGGCTTTGTCTGCCTCCATCGACACATTGCGGCCACTTTTTTAGGCGACTTGTCTGCTTTTCTGTTGAGTCGGGCGGCAACAACTGCTTGGGAGAAATCAGTTGCCCGCCCCACTTCCGCCAAGAGTCAGGCAATGCGACAGCGGCAATCTGACGAACATGAAAATCAAGGCAGACCTTCAAGAACGCCTTCCAATCGTCAAGGTTTAGTGTGGGGACACCTGGCGGCAGCGCGGGCAGAGATTTCCTTTCGTCGATTTTTGGATACGTGACCCGAACTAAACCCATGGACTCTAGGTTATTTGCCCGCTTTGGCCGACGCGCAAACTCTCTGGCTAGAAAGAGTCTAGCGAGACGCTCTTTTCCAGTATTCGAGCGAAACTCGACCGGATCGAGCGACTGGTAGTAGTCGTACATCCAATCGCTGACATCCGGAGCACTCGTGATCAACCAGTCGATGACTTCGGTAACGGCCAAGGGCTTCGCGCCTGACTGCTCCGAGAGCTGCTTCTCAAGGTCGCTGATTCCCGCGGCAGCCTCTGCTTCGGCCCGCATTGCCTCAGGCACAAAACTAAGCAGTTGCTTGCGCTTCGCAATCTCCTCCTGAAGCCGCAGCGACTCGGCCGAGGAGGATTGAACGCCAGCCGCAACCGTGCGTTGGTAGACCAATCCGCGCACACGGTTACGCTCCGAATCCTGTTGAAGCCGTGCTGCGATGCGGGCAGTCCCTTGCCGGCTGTCGGTAAAACTGATCATTCGACGTCCGCGCATCGGGCGCTCCAGCGGGCTATCGCCCTTGCTGGTGATGTCGGGACAAAATTCGAGCAGCGTGGGAATGATCTCCCCCAACAAGAAGGGAGCACCAAGCATTGCAGGTCTGAACGAACGCCGTGTGGCTCCATGGCTTGCTCCGCACTCCGGGCAAACGATCTCGAGATTCCCATCTTCGTCGAGCGTCTCGTCGCGCACACGAAGCTTGATTGCGCGACTGCTATCGGAGGGTTCCATCACGAGAGTCTCACAGTCCACAAGCACCTCCCCGGTACCTGCGATATGGCTGTTCGCAATCAGCACTGACGACGAATCAATAATTCTTTCAGCGTTGGCCTCCTCCTCGTCCGCCTGCTCTACATCAAGCGCAAACTCATCCGTGTCACGATCAAGCGTTTGCACGAGCCTATAACGACCATCTCCCTTGACAACGCGCCTTGCCCATAGGTACGTGGTATTGCAATCGTTGCAGGACCTAAGCTCGTACGCGGGTGCGCCACAGTCACAGTGCTTTCGTGGCTCAACGAACACCATACCGAACGGCCAGTCCGGCGAGTCAAGTCGGCTTCCATGCTTGGCACTGCATGCCGGATCTGAGCAGGCCCAGAGGCCCTGAAGCACGTCGTGAAACATATGCAAACGAAGAGGCAGGAAGGGTTGCACCCCCTTCTGCTTATCGTTACGAACCGCACTTGTCAGTAGATCGAGCCAACGCAATGCCTGCGTGCTCGCAGCTAAAGGATCGCCACCTGGCGTTTGTTTAAGGAGGGCTGCTAAATCTGAGAGCTGCACTGCCCGACTGTCAGGATCCACGAAGCGCCCGCGGATTACACGTGCTGTTTGATTAGCACACAGAGCGCCGTAACGCGAGGAAGAATCGATCGGAAGCGACGTAAGGGTCTCTAGCGTTGCAGTTGCGTACTCTGGATCTCCCGGGATGGGTTCCGGAATCTGTCGCTCGCCGGTAACCACGTGAACCTGTTCCAGCGGCTGCCCTGCGATCTTGGCAAGAAACTCGCGTAGCTGGACATGTGCCTCATTCCCACCGATTGTCGCTGAGGTCGCGACGAAGCGTACTTGCTCTGGACGTACGTCGAAAGCATGGAGGACGCGCCGCAACAGCAGTGCTAGCTCGGCAGCCTGAGAGCCGATATAGGTGTGCGCCTCATCCAGCACAATCCACTTGAGCTTGCCTTTGGACGCCTCGAGGATCGGGGCATCCTTCGCTCGCACCAACATGTACTCGAGCATGGTCGCGTTGGTGACGAGCATCGGCGGAGGACACGCCCGCAGCTCCTGTCGGTCGATTACCTCGTTGGGCGTCTGGCCTCGCTCGTGCTGTCGCGCCTTCTCGGGCGTGAGCCCGTTATAAAGGCAGTAGCGCACTTGATCGCCAAATGCAGCCGTCCAGGCGTTGAGCCGCTCTCGCTGGCTCTGAATCAGCGCATTGAGCGGGTATAAAAACAGTGCCTCCACGCCCACCAGCTTAGCGCCCCGCTTCGCGCGATGCCTTATCAGTTGTTCAAGAATCGGAACCATGAAGCATTCCGTCTTACCCGAACCCGTGCCGCTGGTGACGACCACCGACGCTGGTTTCTCCTGCGTCAGCAGTTCCCATGCTTCAAGCTGATGGTGATACGGATGCGCCTCAGTCGGAAAACGGTAAGCATCCGATTTGCCATTTCCAGGCTTATCGAGGGCTTGAACGAGCTCCGGTGACAACAGCCCTTGCCGTGCCAAGTCTCCGAGCGTCTGGCTCGCCTCTTTCCACCCGAAGGTTGCCTCAAACACGGGGTCACCCAGAAAGCAGCCTGGCTCACCATAACCTGCAGAAAACAACTCCATCAGATGGGCACGTAATGGCGTACTTGAGAACCCGAGGCGGCTAACGGTTGCACGAGCCGCGCGGAGGGCCAGTTCAGGGATCAGCTCAGAGAAGTAGGTATTCTTCACGGGGTTACCTTGTTCTTGCTACGCACTGCTGCGACGGTTCCAGAACGGACCACAATCTTACGCGGAGCGTCGGATTCGCTCTTCTTCGTGCCGGAGATCGCACCTCTTGGCTTTATCAACTCAAATGCAAAGCACGAGGCCAGGCTCTGCCGATAGCACTCGTCAAACCACACGGGATCGAAGGCTCTAATCGTCCGGAGCGAATACTGGTGTGCCGTGCTACGCCACCAATCGATACTTACGTCGCAGGCAGCCCAAAGCGCGCAGACGGCTGGCATGTTGGCGACGGATTCCTTGAAATCGCCGCTGGCATGCCAAAAAAGATTCGACACGTTGCCCCTAATGATCCGCAGGGAGTTTTCGTCGAGCGCTTCGAATAGGGCGCGCAATGCTATGTCGTTTCCAAACGTGACTTCCGGCCATCTCCCATCGTCTACGTGCGCTCGCAAGAGGTAACGCATCACCAGTGAGTTCTCGCCCGACCATAGGCCTTTTCCGTACTGGGTCGCACCGCGCCCCACTGAGCGGCTTACCTCTGCGAGGAGCGGGCTCGGATCGCCACCTGCTTCAAACATCAACATGTCGAGAATCAGGCGCTGATTTGCCAACTCATCCGCCAGATTTCGCAGGCGCTCGCCCAAAACGATGCCGAACAAGGCACTCGCTGCCTCTTCGCCGGCTCTCTTTACCCAGTAGTGCCGAAGCGACGCAACCGCCTTCCTCCATGAAGAAATGGGCGCGATCTCCAGCGTAAGACCAAGCTCAACGCGCAAGCGCCTCACCAATTCGAGCAACTCAGCCGAAGGCAACCGACTTGCGAATAACATCGCCACCGCAAGATCGGGCCGCCGTGCAATCAGGCGATATGCATCCAGGCTGCACAGCGGTAGGCGCCTAAACGTAAGCCAGATCTGATCCAGCATTTCCCAGGAAGGAGCGTTGAAGTCCGAAGCCATTGCCTCCACTACGGCCTCGATTGCTTTCGCCCGCACTTGGCCATCACCATGCCGCATCGCCAGCGCAAGGTCGCAGTGCTGCGCCGTTTCCTCGAAGAAGACATCCTGCTCGCGAGCGCCCAACGCCACAGTGGGTCGGAAGAACACAGGGGATGTCTCAGCAGGGAAGACCAACCAAGGAGACCCTTTGACGGGAAGATCCGCGACGACCCAGGTGCCGGTTGGAACCCCTTCGGAGGTGTGTTGAGGGAGCCTTACCGATGAGGCCGCCGGATCTGACAACGGTACTGCCAAAGCCTCCACCTTCCCTAGTTCATCCACACTCAGCTTAGCGATTAGCTCGGCCGGGAGACGAAGGCCCAACAAGTTCCTGTCCAACCTCGCGTCGTAACGAGATACGCGCAGATCCAGAACAGGGACTCCTCCTGCGCGCAGGATAACTGTAACTTCGGCATCCAACTCGTCAGAGAAGCCCAGCAGTGATTCGATATCCCGATAATGCTCAGCCAGCCGTACTTCTGCGGCTCCGCTCTTGAGCGCCACGGGCAACTTGAGGTTAGGAACCGAGAGCCCGGGCTGCCGTGACGACAGGCGAAGTTCTATCTCGTATTTCTTGGGATGGTTGGGATTTGAATCAAACACGCGAATCCCTTTCCCAGTCAGCCTGGCTAGGGTTAACGTACTTCCAGAAGTGATCGGATTGTCGAACTCGTCGTACGCACGCCCTCCCGAGGCAGGGAAGGGAAGACGAGCTTTCAATTCGGTCCGGCTGCCGGGCCATTTGAAATGCACGAGAACGTGGCTTGGTGGCTTGTCAGATGCAACAAGCTCAATCCGTCGTTCATGACCTTGAGCCACCACCGCCAATTTTGCGTCGCTCGCTCCGCAGCCGATGCTGACCTCACCCCAACCGGACAGAACCACATGTCCTCGCGCCGGGTCCTCGCCCGAGACGTAGGTCTCCTTCGAATGCTTGTCGATCACGCCGAAACGTAACCGCCCCAAGCGTTCGCCACCCTCCTCGACAATCAAGTCGACAAGTCCCGCGGACGCCGCGACGTGAAAGGGCTCCTTCGAGCCAGCGCGAAAGGCCTTGTAGCTCTTCGGAGAAAGGACCGAGCGCGAACCATCTTCGCTGTAGGCGACAACTTGGGGCATCCCACGAAAAAGTGGGCAAGGACTGGTCTGCAACGGCACCCGGCTCCCCTCAAGCACCAGCTGAGAACTGAAGCCAGAGACCTGTCCGACCTTAATGACCCACGACTCATCGCAGCTTTCAACTCGCACGGAGCCATCCACGCGCATGAGAACACGTTCAACGCCGCCAATCCGCAACTTACCAAACTCGGAGGGAGGGGCCGCAACGTCGGAATCGGTGTGTACTGACCATCCGTCACACACTGCTACCAACGTCGTTTGATCAGGTAAGCGGGCATCTCCCGTAGCGACAAATCGATAGAGATCATCGCGCATCGCAAACACCCAAGGCTCGTCCGACGCCAAAGGCTCACCACCGGGAATGGAAACCGGCCATGCGAGCAGATCGCCCGCATTTGCCCTCAAATGGATGAGGTGCTCGTTGCAAACCACCTCACCCGACCAACGCTGTTTTTGGGGAGCGAACGCAATGGTGTGGGTAGCGGCGCCGAGAATCGTCCTTGCGGCCGTCAGTGGCATCCGCCCTCCCACACTTACATCGACGTGAAAATGGCCTGGCAGATCATCTGCGGATGAGAGGCCTGCGAACGCAGCCAGCGCATCTCCCAGTACCGAAGCTGGATGACCAATCGACGACTGGAGTTCGTAGACGCCCTCTGCCACCGCGGAAATCGATCGATCAACCACAAATGGTGCACGGTATTCACCAGGTACGGCTCGGTTAGCTTCCTTAACCAGTCCTATGAGCAGTTGAAGCGCTGACGCGTCGTCGACAGAAATCGGAAACTCGTTCTTCCAACCAGGGCACTTCGAGTCGAGCAATCCCACAGGGTCCGAGGCCCCGTCTAGTTTGAAGTCGGTTTTCAGACGGAGGACAGTCAGCACCATCTGCGCTACAAGCTCATAGATCACCCGCTCTTGCAGACTTCTAGGAAGGGCATTGGCGTGGTCACCCACGGCATCTGCGATCTGAAGCGCGTTCCACTGATATCGACTGGCCTGGCGCAACACAGTCCCCATAACCGACCCAAGATTTGCACCACCTCCATGTCGAATCGCGTTTAGCGGAAGACCGCCGTGCGCGACAACCGAACCGAAGTAGCGCTTACCCTCACGGGCGGGCCGCAGCACCCAATAGGCGAAACCGCCCAAGACTGCGTCCGTTCGATCATGAGGAGGCATCGCGCCGTCTTCCATGCCGATCGATGCGAGGATTGGACCCCACCGCCATGGGCCTCCGGCATACTCCCTGCGCCACCATTCAGACGCGTAAAGCACGAAGGCGCCACAGAAAAAACGATTCTTTGGGAGCGCCGCCGCCGGGCTGACACGCACGACCTCGACCAGAGCGTCTTTCAGCGCCCGGTACTCGTTAAGGTCAAGTCGATATGCATACAGCCATCGACCATCGGGTCTCGACAACCCCCGGTGCCGCAGTGTTTCGTTGAGCCACGTCATTAACGACATATAAACGCCACTCCTTATCGACGCCGAATTCCCCTGTCAAGAAATCCAGGGCATAGGCACAAGAACGCTTGGCCGCAGTGTGCCAGTAAACAGCCGCAAGCGGCGAGACGTATGTCATAGCCAAACCGCGTAAGTGCCAGAGCTGCGCTGGCGCAGGCTCGCCGTAAGACTACGCTTTCAGCAGAGTCCCGATCCTCGAGGACATTCCGTTGTAGGCAGCGTCCAGCCAATCACATCGATGTAGAACAGGGTCTTTCGGGTTCAACGCCCCTCGTTCGATCTCACGAAGGTAATAGCGCGTCATACTGCCACCCGAACTTGACGGATGACAAAGGGCACCAAGGACTTGGTGCTCCTTGAGGAGATTCTTCGCAACACACCATCGCAGCGCATCCAGGGGACAAGGCCCGAGCGCAACGAAGTAAGCATCGCCATTGAGGAGGGGAAGAGTCGAAACGAAGTCCTGCTCGAATGTGGCGCGCAAGAGCGGGTTGGCAAGCACCTCCTCAAATGACCCCGCGAACATCTTGCCCCGCTTGAAAGCTGCATGCGGAACTACGGAAGTGGTGTGGATCAAGCGCGCGTTGCTACCCCACAACGACGACAGGTCATCAACGCCGAGAAACTGCTCAAAGCGGAAGTGGCGAAGCATCTTGAGCAGATTCGGACGCATTGAACTGCCGCCAAACGCTCCAGCCATCTTGATAGCCCGCAGGACTGCGTCATGCTCCATGCCTGCCTGAAGTGCATTGCGAGCAGCCTCATAGGCGAGACGCAACTGATTCATCCCGGGTGTGATTCCCACGATCACCAGTCGAGCATCCTTATTTACATACTCGAAGGGGGTATACCAGAGCTCGTAGAGCCCCTCTGCGTCCAGCACGAAGTCAGCGGCGCCCACGGCATCCTCCCCGCGCCGGACCAGTTCGTTTGCAAAAGAGGCGAAACCGGCAAGCGTATTGGAAGTCGTGCTCATGATGGATCTCCTTTTTAAAATTGAAGTGAAGATCTATGAGCGAGAGGCGTGCCACGACTCTGCACAAAAGCTTCTGTAGTCAAAACAGGCACCTACAGAACTACCGAGAGCCTAACAACCCAAACAAAAAGGAACTTTTTTCTGTCAACATAAATTTTTTTCCTTCCCACAACGGGCTCGCAGGTGGATACCGTGCCGGGGGCAATTCGCTGTTCTCGATGACGCAGTCCCAGCCTGCCGTGACGTGATCACGCAAGCCGTCTGCATCGATCTCGCCATATAGCTACTTCAGGAGTTTTTGCGGGAAATAGTCACGCTCTCCCAGGCCAATGAACGAAGGCTTGCCGATGGTCTTGCCGTCCACCTTCAACACAATTCGCGGCGCACGCGAACATCGCTTATGCCAGTAACAATCCCCCGGCAAAGCCGGGGGCCTTCATTTGTGAGCCGCTCAAAGCGGCTATACGGGGACGCTAACGCGGCCCCGTGTTCTTGGCGCCGCCTACTGGCGGGCCCCCCTCACATCAGCTTGAGCTGCTCCAACCGTTCGTCCTCTTTCTCTTGGTCTCGGATGTAGCGCCGAATTACCTCCTCGTCTCGCCCCACCGTTGATACGAAATACCCCCTCGCCCAGAAGTGCTGGCCCACGAAGTTGCGCGCACGCTCCCCATACACACGGGCGATGTGGATCGCACTCTTCCCCTTGATGTACCCCACAACCTGCGATACCGCGTACTTCGGCGGGATCGCGATCAGCATGTGAACGTGATCCGGCATCAGGTGCCCCTCAATGATCTGGCACTCCTTGCGCTGCGCCAACTGCCGGAACACCTCCCCAAGATGCATTCGCAACCGCGCGTACAGTGTCTTTCTGCGGCACTTCGGAATGAACACCACATGGTATTTGCACTCCCATCGGCTGTGACTTAGGCTCTCAAACTCGTCCATCGTGAAACTCCCTTCATTGAGTGTGCTTGGCGGCTCACTCTGGAAGTTTCATCGATGGACTCCCGCAAAAGTCAAACTTCTACTGCCACCCCGGCACAGCCGGGGGATTTCCCGTGATGGTTTAACTTGGACAAATCGCCCAGAACGATTCGTGTGTCGTGCTTCTCTCGCGGGCATTGCTCAGATGCGATCTCGATGGGGAGCTTTTCTATGTCTTCTACCCACGCAAGATCTACCGAGCGAAGATCGGAACTGCTCTTCACTCCGCGAGCCCAAGTCTCGAGACGCATCTATGATGCTGCCAACATGCCCGCGAATTTCCCGACACCCGTCCTGCCCTTGACTCGCCCCGCCTGCCCGGCAGTGCGCTCACCGCGAGCGATTCGTCTGTCTGCGGCAATATTCAGGTAGTTACGGCGAACCTCCTCTTCGGTCATGCCGGTGCCGTCATCCACGATCTCTATTGGTGTGTCTGATAGTGGCTCAGACAAAGAGATACGCACGGAGTCGGCATCCCAGGCATTGTCTACCAACTCCTTCAGTGCTTTGTCGGAAGATGAGTACTCTTGACTGAGCAAATGAGCCAGTCGGGAACTGAGCTGAAATCTTGCGGACCGTTTAGCCGTTACAACCCCATTGCCTTGAATTGTTCTACGTTGAAACCAAGGTTGACGTGCTCTGATAAGCCCTACGAGCGAATTCTTGCAGGATTATTTAGTAATAGTCGTAACTGCACGATCCCATTCCCCCAGTAGCTCGCCCAACGAATAATGTCCCCAGCGTGATTTCCACACATCGGGCACCATCAGTGAGAGTTCATCTTCGGGTGCTGCGTTGTCACCTGCGGCGTCCAGACCAACACCGAATTTGATGCCACCCAAGTCAGTTAGCAGAAACCGGTTGTGCATGGGTCCTGCAGGAAGCAAAAAAATGCATGCATGCACCCCGACGGGGAGAGCTGTCTGCAAGAACCGCTCTGCGTTCTGCCGCAAAAAATCGCGAGTTGGTCCACCATCATCCATGCCGCGGTAGATTTCGATTTGTGTGCCGGCACGAACATGCTTCATGAACGCTTTGAATGGCTCGCGAAAACGGCTTTTCGAGAAATCCACATGCGGGTCGATGATCTTGATCACTTTCGCGGTCTTGAGCAGAAAGGCGCAGGCGCTGGCCATTGCTTCGGGCTCGCGGGGAATCGATATCTCGCGTGTGATTTGCAGGCAAGGATGCTCCCCGTCCAGGTTTTCAACCGGCACTGCTTCGGCGATGCCTTGCGGGGTGCTGGTGAGTAGGTAATCGAAGGGCTGACGTTGGTGTTCTGCGATGGCGACTTCTATCCAGCCACCTGTTCCTGCGGGTCTGGACATGGCAACCAGGACTTCGTCCGGCAACCGCCGCAAGCGTTCCTCGATTCTTTTGCCTTCCACCCTCCCCTGATGACGTGCCTGTGCGGCTTCATACACAAGCCGCTTCCAGGTCTTCGGGAATCGTGAGATGACGCGCCCTTCGCAAACGCCGAATTTCTCGACGACGTAGCTGAAATCCCTGTAGCTGCTGACGATAGCTTCCGGCTCGACGGCAAATTCCTTGATCATCAGAAGAGCTCCGGGCCGCGCTCTTCGAAGAAACCTTTCGGCCAGGGCGTTTCGAAATCGCCCTCGGCGTTCACCGGTAGGCGCGTCGCGGTGATGTGGCCATTCTCGTTGGCTAGATAGTACACGCCGAGCAGATCCGGATTGATGTGCTCGGTGTCGCCTTCTTCGGCTGCCTCTCGGATGCGGCGCAGCAGGCGCAAAATTAAGTGCTCGCTGTGGGTTTCGAGTAGGAAGCTGAGGCCGCGCTCGATGGCGCCGTCGATGAAGAGGTCGCCGAGGCCGACTTGCACTGCCGGGTGAACGTGAAGTTCGGGTTGCTCGATGGAGACGATGCTGGCGCGGTCGTCTTGCGCGGCGACCACGACCGGCAGCACCTGCGAGATGCCGATGCCCACATCCAGCGCCTGGTGCGTCAGCCCTGCCTGATCGATGAGGGCGATGCGCGGTTTGGCCCGGCCAAGCGGGGCGCCGGTGTTGTAGTCGATTTCCTGCACTTCGGTGCGCACCAGACCGTAGCCGGAATTCAGGCGATCCGCATCCTGCATCCAGTGACTGCAGCGTTCCACCATTTCCTGCGAGCGGGTGAGCAAGGCCTCCCAAGCCGCCATGCCGTTGGACCATGCCGCTTCGTTCTTGGTGAGGGAAGCCTCAAAACCACGGGGCGGAATGCAGCGCAGCGGACCGACATAGCGGGCGGCCTGCAACTGGTCGCGCAGCAGCATGGCAGGGCCGACGGTGAGCCATGAAAGGAAGGCCGTGAATTCGCGGGCGATATAGACGTTCTGCGCGCCATTTATTGAGTTGCCCTCGATGCCCCCTATGGGAATGTTTAGCATCCGGTCAAGCCTGGGCAGCGCGCTACCGAATCCATCGAGCCAAGCGCGCAGCCCAGCGCCTGGGCGCTCCATGCCGGTTTCGCGCACGGCCCAGAGAATGTCCGGGAAGATCGAGTACCACTTGGGCTCACCATTACGGGCACTTGCCTGTGCGCCATCTGCAGGAATATCTGCTTCGCTGGCCCACTCATCGTCAACAATGGCTGCGTGTATTACGGCTGCTTCGTCGGCCTCTTCTTGCGTCTGCTGACGCATGAAAATTGGATTGGTCCGGTTGATCTTCATCGCTACATCGCGACCATCTGGTGCTGCTTCCAGGCGCATGCACCAGACCTGATTGGTGCTGACCTGGTAGCTCGTTACCACCGCGGTGCTACGAAGCTCGTTCCATGCGATTTCCAGACGGATGCTGGCATCACGCACCGCGTGACGTACGTCATAGAGCAGGTTGTAGAAAACAAAGGTGTCATTGTCGCCCTCCCAATCATCGAAAGACTCGGGCATGAGCTCTGGAAAGGTCTCGTCCCGCAGATCCATCCCGATCTCGATCTCGATGCGCTTTTCCGGGTCACGCCCATGCACCAGATTAAGGAAGCCCCCAAGATCCACCGCCTCGCCGCCTTGCAGGGTGCGGTCCGGGTTGGGGTTGTTGCGCTCCAGGATTTCGCGCACGTACTGCAGTGCCTGCAGAATTGTGCTCTTGCCTGCGCTGTTGGCGCCGAAGAGCAGCGTGATGGGGCGCAGGTCGATGCGAACTTCTTCGGAGAAGCCTTTGAAGTTCTTCAGGGCGATAGATTTGATCAGAGATGACATTAGCCGAGTTACCCGAAAAATTCCGCCTGTAACGAAGCGGCCAGTTTCAAGGAATGAGTTTCAACTTCTTGCTGAGGCTTCGATAGCGCTTTGAGTTGCTTTCGGATCGCCGAATACTTGCTGACCAGTTCCGTCGGTGGGCGAAGTATGTCGAGTGTCTTGATCATTCCCAAGTTCAAGTTCTCCTGATTCCCGCCGCGTCCCATTTCACGCAGGGCTTCGTAGCTCATGCGCAACTGAGAAAACAGGAATTCAGAATTCACTTTGCTGGACGGGAGTATTGCGGCGCAGGCTTGATTAGTCGCGGCCGGAATCCCGAGCATTCCAACTTTGCCGCGAGTTTTTCCCTGCCCGTACATTGCGACAAGGATGGTTTGAGGCGGGAACAGCTTGCAGTTCGTTTCCGCAATCGCGCTGTCGCTGATACGCTCTTCGGCAGAGACGATCCAGTCGCTATCAACTTCTCCCGTTTTGATCCAGGGATGAGGGCCGTCGAAATAGCTGGGCGCATCACGACTAGGCGTTGCTCCGGTGGCCACGTCGCACAGGTTGGATAGATTCTCGACGGGCCATTCTTTCGGATTGGTGACCGGGTCGCCGAACATGTCGAGGAAGACCGCGCGGAGGAAGTCGTCGGCGAGGCGGATGGCTTGCTGGCGTTTGCGGCGCAGGCTGTCGGCTTTGTCGAGAATGGCGGCGATGCGTTTTTGTTCGCCAAGCGTAGGCAGTGGAATTTCAAGATCAAGAAACTGGCTACTTGATAGATTTGAAATGTTGGTTGTTTGACGACCGCACCGCCGGATCAGCGCCTGCGTTTTGTCGGTAGTAATCCAATGGTACAGATACCGTGGATCAAGCATTGAAGTATCTGCGCGAACAATCGAGATGAAGCCCCCTGCTGTCGCTCGATAGGAAAGCTTCGGCACGTACACAGACTTGCCAACCAGATTCCAGCTATTGGCACTGGAGATAAGGATATCCCCCTCTCCAAGCATCTGCTCTTCGCGTTTTGCAAACCGCTGGTCAACCGCAATCAAATCGGACTCGTCCAGATCCGCTTGGATGTTCTTGGTACGCATACAGACAACCGAGTCCGCCGTACCAAGTGCGCAGACATCTTCGGGCTTGAACGTAATGCCTCGGATGTAGCTGACGACCTCGCCAAGGCGTTTCGATTTCGTGATCAAAGCATCCCCTCCAGCTCCGCCAACTCCTTCTGAATCTCGCTCTCAAGCGCCTTCAGGCGCTTGAGGATATCGCGCGGGTCTTCATGCTCTTCAGCGACGTGCACCTGCTGCTTGTAGCGGTTGATGGAGAGGTCGTAGTTCTGCGCGGCGATGTCAGCGAGCGGCACGCTGAAGGCTTTCTGGGTGCGGTCGGTGATGTCGGCCTTGCGGTCGCACCATTGCTGCCATTGGGCGAGCACGTCAGGGAGGTCGTTGCTCTTGATCGGCTGGCGTTTGTCGTCCCGCGAGAAGCCGTCCTCCTCGACGTCGTAGAAGAAGACTTCGTCGGTTTTGCCGCCCTTGCTGAAGATGATGATGGCGGTGGAGACGCCGGCATAGGGTTTGAACACGCCGGAAGGCAGAGAGATGACAGCTTCGAGCTGATTGTCTTCCACCAGGTGTTTGCGCAGCTGCACATGGGCCTTGCTGGAACCGAAGAGCACGCCATCGGGCACGATGGTGGCGCTGCGCCCGCCCACCTTGAGCATGCGCAGGATGAGGGCGACGAAGAGGAGTTCGGTCTTCTTGGTCTTGACGGTGCGGAGGATATCCGGCGCGACATCTTGCTCGTCCAGACTGCCCTTGAAGGGCGGGTTGGCGAGGATGAGGTCGAAGCCGCTCTTGGCGGCGCGCGGGTGGCGCTCTTCGAATTTCTGGCTGAGGGTATCCTGATAGTGCACGTCCGGCTCGGCGACGCCGTGCATGACGAGATTCATGGTGGCGATGCGCAGCATGGTGGCGTCGAAATCGAAGGCGTGGAACATGTCGCTATCCACGTGTTCGCGATGCTCCTGGAGCCGGTCGCCACTGTAGAGGGTGACGGTTTCACCATCGACGATTTCGGTGTGGGTGCCGGCGGCGCTGGAGTATTTGCGCAGCAGGTAGTCGTAGCTTTCGACGAGGAAGCCGGCGGTGCCGCAGGCGGGATCGCAGATGCGGTCGGTGGGCTGCGGGGCCATCAGCTCGACCATCATGCGAATGATGTGGCGCGGGGTGCGGAACTGGCCGTTGATGCCGGCGGTGGTGAGCTTGCCGAGCAGGTATTCGTAGAGGTCGCCCTTGGTGTCGCCCTTTTCAAGCGGAAGGTCACCAATCATGGTGACGGCTTTGACCAGCAGCGAGGGCTTCTGGATCATGAGCTGGGCGTCTTTCATGAACTCGGCAAAGGGGTTGTCGCCCGCCTCGGCCGCGAGGCGGCGGAAGTGGGCGAAGACACGGTCGCGCACATGCGGCAGCATTTCTTCGGCGCCGTAGTGGCGCCAGGTTTCCCAGCGGCAGGCTTGCTCGTCGGCTGCAAAGCGCGGCTTGAAGCCCTTGCCGGCGACCTTGCTCATGCGCTCGTCGCGGCGCTCGGCCATGTCTAGCATGCGGGCGTACATGAGGAAGGTGATCTGCTCGATCACAGTGAGGGGGTTGGTGATGCCGCCAGTCCAGAACTCGGTCCAGAGACTGTCGATGCGGTGCTTTAGTTCGCCGGTGATCATGGGGTGTTGCCTTATTTGAGAACGACGATGTCGGTGATGCTGTGGCCTGAGAGAGCGTAAAGCCCATTTCGGCTCCCATCCTTGCTACTGGCGCGAACGGCGAAGCCAAGTTCTTTGACGTGATGTAGCACTTCTGACTCGTCGTCTAGCTCGATGTGGTCCGCCTTGGTATTGCCACCCGCAGAGACACGGAACGCAACACGGCCAGTTGCGCCGTTGCACATTCTTACCGGGTACAAGTGCTGGCCGGATTTATGAACGAGATAGAAGAGCGTGGAGAAGCGATCTGGCATATTGAGTCCGCTTTGAGAAGTGATTAACCCAAGTATTCAAGTGCATATTGGCGATCATTGACGCGGTGCAGGCGCGCTTTTGCGCCGTTGGTTGCGCCAACACTTTTGAGCCAGGACTTGACCGATTTGCGCGGTGAGATGCGCGCCGAGCTGGATTCACGGATATCGGTTTCGATCATCTCACCATGCACCTCGATCTGGACCTTTCCAGAGGCGTGCTCAGCTTTACCTCTACCGCCCAGTGCGTCGGCAGGGAAAAACGGCTTGTGGCAGGCATCGAAGTAGATACGACCGTTGTCGATACTGGATTGAATGATCGTGAAATCGAAATGGCTCATGGATTCCTATTGCTTTGCTGAGTTCTTGTGGAGAGATGAGGATCAGTTGGCTGCGGCCTGAGGCGGCTCGCCGAAACTGCGGACGATGCCGATCAGTTCGTCGAGCTGACCGTCCAGGTTGAACACGCCGGTGATGCCCTCATCATGGATGCGGGTGAAGGGGGCCTGGAAGAGTTGCTCAAGACGGATGCTACCGACGAGTGCAATGTGTTCCTTGAGCATGTCCAGAAAACGCAGCTGATTCGATGTGAGCGGGTGTTTCTGGGCGAAGGCGGTGAAGCGGGCTTCGACGGCTGCGCCATCCATGCCGACGAGGCTGCGCAGGATCTGGGCGAGCGGCACAGCAGTGTCGGCATAGAACTCGGCGAGGGTGTGTAGATCAACACTCGGGTTGTGGGTGTGGATCAGGCTGTTGAGCTGTTCCAGCTCTACCTCGCTGACTGGCTCGCCGTTGCGAATCTTGGTGAGCACGGGGTCTGAGCCGAAGAGCAGTCGCAGCGTGGCTTCGACCTTCTGCTGGTAGATGCGAGCGTCGATGCTCCTGACCTTGCTCTGGATTTCTTCGACGCGGTATTCGGCAACGTCTTCCTTGACGTCCAGCACTGGCATGGGCATCGGAGGTGGCGGCGGAGGCGGTTCGGCGAGGTGCACGATGTCGCGCAGTTCGATGCGCTTGGCTTCGAGCTTGGTGAAATCGGTGGCCTGCCAAAAGGCATCGCTGCGGATTTCCCTGAGCGCGGCGGCCTTGGCGCGCACCTGGCTGAGGTTGGCAGGCAGACGGTCGAGCAGCGCGAGGATTTCGTACTTGAGTGGGTTCTCCTGGCCGGGCTTGGCGAGGGCGGCTTCCTGCGCCTTGGCGAGGAGCAGGTCCCAGCGCAGGGCGTCGCCCTGGCCGCGCACGTCAAGCACATTGAGCAGCGGGGCGACGTTTTCGGCCAGTACCTGCACTGTGGCTGGGGCGAACTGGTCTAGCGCGGTGGCATCGCGGGCAAGTTGCACGGCTTGCCAGTTGTCCCGGATGGAGATGCTGCCGTCGTCGAGCGCGTCGGCATCCTGCTTAAGCAGGGCAGTGAGGCTGGCGAAGGCGTCCAGCTCGAGGCGCTTGAGGGCGAGTCGGGCGAGTTCGAGGCGGGCTTCGAAACGGCGCTGGGTGAGGGGTTTTGCCGTAGCAGGCTCGACTTCGTCGGCATTCATCTCGTGGTAGGCGAAGTTGGCCCAGTGGTCGAAGATGAGGAATTCGGTCTTGTTTTGCCCCGTGCCAAACAGGTTCTCGCAAAGGCGGGTGCCACGCCCGATCATCTGCCAGAACTTGACCTTGGATTTGACCGGCTTGGCGAAGACGAGGTTGACGACTTCGGGCACGTCGATGCCGGTGTCTAGCATGTCAACCGAGATAGCAATGCGCAGTTGGTCGTTCTTGCAGCCCGCGCCGCCCTTGAAGTCGTCGATGAGCTGCTCGGCACGGGGCTCCTGGGAATGGATCACGGCGCAGAACTTGCCGGCGAACTGCGGGTACATCTCGTCGAAGAGACTATGCAGCAGGCGGGCGTGATCGATGTTGCGGGCGAAGATGATGCTCTTGCCGGGGAGCTGGCCATCGGTATCGCGGATGCCGCGCTCCATTAGGTTGCGCAGGATGACGCGGTTGGTGTCCTTGTTAAAGATGGCCTTGTCGATTTCTTCGGCATCGAAATCGAGGGTGTTCGGATCGATGCCCTGGTCTTCGAGCTGAGATATCTGTTCGTCGCTGAGGTGCGCGGCCTTGATGCCATCACGCAGGAACTTGGTGGTGTGGGCCACGATGCGGTAGGGCACGAGGTTGCCCTGGGCGACAGCCTGCTCCAGTGTGTAGTTGGCGGTGGGGATCTTGTAGTCGCAGCCGAAGAGCTGGCAGGTGCTGCGGCTCACCATCTCGACCGGGGTGGCAGTGAGGCCAACCTGAAGCGCGTCGAAGTAACGGAAGATATCGCCGTACTGGTTGTAGATGGAGCGGTGGGATTCGTCGGCGATGATGAGATCGAAGAAGCCGACGTCGAAGGTTTCGTAATCGTTGATCAGCCCTTGGTAGATGCCGATGTAGATGCGTGCATCTTGCTTGGTGACGTCGTTCTTCTGGCCGATGACGTAGAGCGGTTCCTTGAGAAAATCGTTGAAGGCGTTCTTGGCCTGCTTGCGCAGCTCGCGGCGGTCACACAGGAAGAGCACGCGCTTGGCCCAGCGGGCTTCGATCAGCAGCTTGGCGAGCGAGATAGCCACACGGGTTTTGCCAGTGCCTGTGGCTTGTACCACCAACGCCTTGCGGTGGTGGGCAGCGAAGCGCTCCTGCACGCGACGCAGGGTTTCGATCTGGTAGAGGCGGCCTGCGATGACGGGATCGGGCGTAAGGGTGAGAAGATCGCGCTGCTCTCGGCGCTGGAAGCCGACGCGGTACTGCAGGGTGTCTTTGCTGAAGAATCCGTAGAGCTTGCGCGGCGGGTAGCCGCCAGCGTCGTCCCACAACCAGATGTCGTGACCGTTGGTGTAGAAGATCATCGGGCGCTGGCCGTGCATTTTCTCCAGTCCGTCGGCGTAGGCCTTGGCTTGCTGCTGGCCTTGCCTGGCGCTGATGATGGCCTTCTTGGCCTCGACGACGGCGAGCGGCTTGCCGTTGTCGTCCCACAGCACATAGTCGGCATAACCGAGGCCGGTCTGGGTGCCCTGGTGCAGGACTTCAACTTCTTGCCCGACCTGCGGGGTGTTGGCGCCATGGTGGCCGACCGTCCAGCCAGCCATGCGCAGGTCGCGATCGATGAGCCACTTGCGGGTATTGTCTTCCGAGAAGCGGAGTTGCTTGGTGGCGGCCAGCGCTGCGTTGCTGATGTGTTCGAGCTGCGCGGCGGAAAGCGGCTGGTTACTGGCGCTGAGTTGCGCCCGCAGAGTCTGCTCGTTGTCGCGCAACGCCTGCAATTCTTCGAGCATCTCGCGGATGCGCGCTTCCTTTATTGCGTTGTCTTCTTCGAGCTTCTTGGCAATGCGCTTGATCGCGGCCTTGTCGTCGATGCCGCCTTGTTCCGGCTCGACGAAATCAGTGAAGTCGGCAACCTGCCCTTGCAGTTGGGAAACGTGCAACCAGCGGGCCAGCTGCCAGGCTTCACGCACGCAGCGCAGGGCATCAGAGACGGTAACGTCTTCACCATGCGCGGCACGATTGCCAAGGCGGCGGATAAGGTGGAGCTTGTCTTGCACCAGAGGGTCGGCAACCATACGGAAGCTATCGTTCTTGAGCAGGTCGACGA
The DNA here is from genome assembly GCA_030656215.1 of Azoarcus sp. GTDB lineage: Bacteria > Pseudomonadota > Gammaproteobacteria > Burkholderiales > Rhodocyclaceae > Parazoarcus. Next base: position 2,635 of record JAUSOD010000041.1, on the reverse strand, counting down.
AGGTGGATTGGGGAGCTTGCTGCAGGCGCAGACGCATGTAAATCACATCCACCAAGCGCTCGGCGAAGTTGCGCAGCTTGACCAGCGCGCTTTCGGCATCCGACCAGGCGTAGTACTCCGCGTAGCCGCCCATGTTGGCGAGCTCCGGATAGTTGGGCCTGAGCGGTTCGAAATTCAGCGATTTGATGTCTTGCATCAGCATGTCTGGTGGTCTTCGCGGCGGATCTGATTGCAGATCTATCTGCGAAAACCATGCCAGCCCCCGTTATCAGTCTTTTTCGTCGAGCCCTACGCCGAGCCGACCGGCCCAGTTGCTCAAGGTTTGATAGTTCGAAAAGCCGAGCAACTCGGCTGCGCGTTTCTTCTTGTGGCCACTTTTCTGCAGTGCCCGGCCAATGTAATCGCGCGAGATTTCATCCAGAAGTGCTTGTAGATCAAAGCCTTTGCCCAATGCGCGATCCAGCAGGCCTTCATCGTTTCTGCGGATATCAAGCAGTGACCGCTGGATGTCTGCCGCTTCGATCGTGGCACTGGAAGACCAGATCGCCGCGCGCAAGAGCGTGTGATACAGCTCGCGGATATTGCCTGGCCAGTTGTGTGTAACAAGAAGATTTCTTGCCTGCTGAGAAAGTTCTTTATGTTGCGCTTCGGGTTTCTCGTCGGCATCGCGATTGATCTGGCCGAGCAAGTGCTCAATCAAAAGATCAAGATCGCCGTCGCGCTCGCGCAGCGGCGGCAAGTTCAGGATGCCGACTGCAAGACGATGAAAGAGGTCTTCACGGAAGCGGCCTTCTGCGACATCCTTGGCGAGGTCGCGGTGGGTGGCTGCGATGACGCGCACATTCACCTTGACGGGCTTTGACTCGCCCAGCGGTGTGATTTCCCTCTGCTGCAAGGCGCGCAGCAGGCGCACTTGTGAATCGAGCGGCAAGTCGCCAATCTCGTCCAAAAACAGCGTTCCGCCTTCGGCCTCACGAAAGTGACCGGGTCGAACCGAATCCGCCCCGGTGAAGGCGCCTTTCTTGTGGCCGAAGAGTTCGGAGTTAGCGAGGTCTTTGGGCATGGCGCCGCAATTGACGGCGATGAAGGACTTGCCTGTACGGTTACTGGCAGCATGAATGGCCTCGGCAAAGAGCTCCTTGCCGGTGCCTGTCTCGCCCAGAATCAGTACGGGGACTTCGTGGGCGGCAATCTTCTGTGCGAGCTGAATCTGCTCGCGCATGACAGGACTGCGGTGGACCAGCTTTGAGAACTCGGGGGCAGTCGGAATGACGCTGCTGAGTCGTTCGATACGCTCGCTGCTCCGCTGAAGGAACTCGGGCAGATACTCGTTCGCCAGATCGAAGAAAAAGTCGACCGCCTCCAGCCCGCTTTCCTTGGAGGTCTGAATCAGTTTGGCCGGGAAGCGCGTCTTTGCCAAGATGATCCAGATGGCCGTCATGGCCGGCGTGCCGGGGCTCAGATGGAAAGTGAGCTCAATATCGTCATTCGGCAGGCGGAGGGCTTTTAGTTCGCGGCTAACCTGTTCGTAGATCTCGGCGTAATTCGTCGGGCTGCTGAGTTCAACGCCGAACAGGTCGGTCTCGACGCAGCCCGTGGTTTTCTCCAGCCAGGCGCAGTAGGCCTCAGTGCGGGCGAACTCGTAGTTCGTGAGCAGGTAGATCTTGTCGAACGTAGCGTGGGCTTTAATGGCGGAAGCGACCGGGCCCAGGTCATTACCCCGGGCGCCCTCGGCGCAATCGTGATCAGCCTTGCCTACCCAAGAGATCAGCCATGATTTTTTGGTCATGACGAGATGATATAGTTCTCAGGGCCACGGCGGATAATATTTTTTATCTTGTGCTTACGAAGGTCGCCTATCTATTTGATCCATTCGCTCCAAAGCATCCGTCTGACACCAGCAATTTGCTGGTACAGCGATCATATCGCTCGGGATAGAAATCCAGCTCAGAACATTCCCTAAGTTCATTCATCCCCTCCGGAGCGGCAGCTGTCCTCTGGAGTCGGTCGCCAAGATTGCACGGGCCCGACCGGCAGGACCGGGTCAGCTTCGGAAATAACCTGAAGTGCCAAGCGGTCACTCGAAAAGAATTTCTGGGCTACGACCGCTGACCTTCTCATTTCAGCCGTTCCTAGTGCGACACCCTAACGACAGGTCAGGCCGATCAGTACTCAGTCAGTCCACGACCTGCACGACTGCTCCACTCGGAAACCTGCTGTTGGGCCATCGAGATGATGAATGTCTCTTCCAACCTCAGAACGCATCTAGCCGCTTTTTCTTGATCAGGGGACGAACGCAGTAATCGGTGCACGCGCGGAGCGCTTTGTTTGTCGATTTGATGGGGCCTTCAGGGTTTGACTACGACCCTGATCAACTCCCGCGGTGCCCGACATGCCGTCCTTCCTTTCCATGTCCTGGCCGGGATGGCCGGCCCTCTGCATTGCCACCGCAACGACTGCTGTGCTGACCGCATTCAGCGCTGGCGCCTTCGCCTCCGACGTGCTCGTCGTCACCGACAGCCATCACCCAGTCAAGCCCATGGGCGGCGAGCGGATCATCGAGTTGGACCGGCCCGCACGCATCGAGGCTGAACTTTCCGCAGGCCTGCCTACCGATCCCGGTCAAGCCACAGCC
>JAUSOD010000040.1 GCA_030656215.1 Azoarcus sp. | reverse complement strand
GGAATATGCCATTTGCAAAATAGTAAACGCGAATGTAGCATTGTGCTCCTTGCATTAATTATGACAAAGGAGTTGCGCAATGAAGGTTCCCGCCAGGCAGTCCGGTCAGGGGATGACCGAGTACATCGTGATCGTCGCGTTGATCGCCGTCGCCGCGATCGCCGTGTACCAGTTCTTCGGCGAAACCGTTCGCAGCCAGACCGCCGGCATTGCGCTGGAGGTGTCCGGAAAGTCGGCGTCTTCCGCGATCTCGGCCGCACAGAGCTCTGCAGACAATGCGGAAGGTGAAGGTACGACGAAGAAGGGTCTGAGCGCATACACGAACGACAATTCGCGGTGATTGCGATCAGGTCGGATCTTTGGTGGCCGCACGCTGTGCGATATCGCAGCGCTCACGGACAGGCCGCCTGGTGTCAGGCTTGGTTCCGCTATTCGAATCGGCGTCGCCAGCGTGGGCAGGCCGCCGTCTATGGTCTTTTCGTCATTGTCGGCTCGGTCGTTGCGCTCTTCTTCCTGTTCAATACCGGTCAGCTTTCAGGCGAAAAGACCAAGCTCGTGAATACGAGCGATGCCGTGGCATACAGTGCCGGCGTCATGAACGCGCGGACCCTCAATTACGAGGCTTACGCCAACCGCGCGATGCTGGCGAATACGGTTGCCATCGCGCAGTTGGTCAGCCTCTCGTCGTGGGTGGCCTATGTGGAAACGATGGCCGACAACGGGTCGGGTGTGAACTGGATGAAGTACATCGCCTACTACCCGTCTTATCTGGTCGCCGAGACCGCGGGCTCGTATCTGGGCTACCTGAATGAAGAGTACGGTGAATACAGCATTCTCGAGGGCCTTGCGGTCGCTTCGGACAAGATCATCCGGACGCGACTCATGACCGCACAGCAGGTGGCCTACGCCGGCTTGATTCCTGCCCGCTTGACCGTGATGGAAGCGGTCGCGCAGGCCAATTATCGTAACGATGGCAGCATCGCCGTTGATCCGATTTCTCTCGGTGGGGACGACATCACGGGTTTCGTGTCCCGCTACGCCGACGATGAGCGCATTCGTTTCGCCGAAGCGGCCAGGACGGCGGCAAACAAGGACAGCTTCGTGCCCAAGCGAAGCTGGGGGATGCCGGCCCTCTTTCCGGACGGGTGTGCCTACCTGTTCGACTGGCTTAGCCGGCGCGGTGGCACCGAGCTGATCGGATTCGACGAGTGGAAGGCGCTGGATACGCTGTCCGAGTGGCGCTGGAAAACGGACAAGTACGGCGATTGCTTCATCACCGAGTATCCGATCGGCTATGGCTCGAGAGCTGCGGCGGACGAACCCGCTGCCGATACCGATTTCAGACGCTACGACTATGCCCGGATTGTGAATCCCCTGGCGAGCATGCTTGCACTGGGATCAAGTTCGTCCTCTGCGTGGGACTACTCGGGTTTGCCCAATTTCTATGACCTGTCCGAGAGCACGCTGGAAAGTGAAGATCCGCGACTGCGGTTTGCAGTTCGCCTGCGTCGAGCGGTCGATCAGACCCGCAGTTCGGAAGGGCGTTCGGACATCCGCAATAGCGGAAGTGGCACCCGGATCGGGGAATCGCTGAACAACTTCCAGGCAGCGCCGGCAGGGGGTGACGAGTTTGTGGCGGTGTCAGCGTCGGAGGTGTTCTTCGAGCGTTCCGACAGCAACGTGTACGGCGCAAGTCTGGGCAAACCAAAGGAGATTGGCAGTCTTTTCAATCCCTACTGGCAGGTGCGGCTGGTGTCTGCGGATGACGAGGCGCGGCTTGCCCAAGGTCTTCAGGGAGCCGTGTTGCCATGAGTAGGGTGCTGCCGATGCGACTCGCTGCGCCGCTCTTGCTCCTGGTGTGTGTGGGCAGTGCAGTAGCCGACAACATGTCTTCGCCATATCACGAGGGGCTAGGGGGGGCGAAGGTGCGCGTGCACTACGTCCATCTATCGATGGAGCGGGTGCCCGAGTTTAAAGTGAAGGACAGGGAATCACTCCTGACGGCTCACGAGATCTGCAGGCAAGGCAAGGAAGCCCTGCGCCAGGTTGGCGAGGACCCCGGGCCTTATCAGCCCCTGCCACCGGATGGCATACCCGAGAAAACCTGGATCGAGGATACGGAGATTTACTACGGAGCCGGGCGGTCGGTGGTGGTTGTGACCAAGACCGAGCACCGGATCGATCTGGGTGAAAGCAAGAAGCACAGGGACAGGGGCCTGACGGGCGACTGCGGATTGAGGCGCACGACCGAGCGCATCATCCACTTCATGGAGGGTCGGCGCGTATGCAAAGTCAATATTGCCGCGGGGAAGACCTGGCTCGGGCCATCCTGCTCGAAGTCGGCGTCGGGTGCCGCGGCTTCCGGTGCAGCACGGGCCCTCGGCGATGTGAACGTCGTGCGCCGGGCGGAGTCGCTGTCGCCTGGGGACTCGCTCTCGCGAGCGCCGAAAAGCGTGCAGGGATTGGTCGGGCTCACTGGCGAGTCAAGGGTCATCGCGAATCACCGCTGCGAGGTTTCTGGTACCCCGAGCCTGGTGGAGAAGTGCATCGCGACACCTGAAAGCGCATTTCCGCTCCATATCTCGCACCTCAATCGCGAGCGTGCCGGGATCCTGCTGCAGGCGGTCATGACCGATCGTAGCTATACCGCGCGAGAAGTGCTTCTCGACATGGAAGTTGGCGACCAAGTCTTCGCCGTCCCCGAAGAGGAGGGGCAGCCGCAAACTGGTGTGTCGCCACTTCCGCGGCTTCTCCGGTGAATCGGACCGCTCAGGATGCCTGACGTCATGGCGAAGCCAGTTCTCCTCCCGCTGATGCGGTGGTCTCGGGTACCGATCGAGTCTATGTGCCGCCTCCAGAGGGGTCAGGCGCTCACCGAGTTTCTGGTCGTGGCCCTGGCGCTGATGCCTTTGTTCCTGCTGATCCCGATCATCGCCAAGTACCAGGACATCAGCCATTCCACACAGATGGCGGCACGCTATGCCGCTTTCGATGCGACGATCCGAAACGACAGTGCCGAGGGCGCGTGGAAGTCCGAGGGGCAACTGGCGGATGAGATTCGGCGACGCTTCTTCGGCAGTTCGGATACGCCGATCAAGACGAGCGATGTCGCAGGTGACTTCAATGCGCACCGCAACCTGTTCTGGCGAGGCCCGGACGGGCAGCCGTTGCTGCGCAATTTCTCCGATGTGACGGTCAGCTTCGGTTCCGCGCAAGGCAGTACGCACAACACTGGTTTCGAAGCCGTGAATGACATGGCTATATTTGGCTTGCTGGCGTCGGGTCTGGGGCTGGGGTCGCGCGGGATCTACACCGCCAATGTCAGCGTCTCGCTGGCCGACTTGCCTGCCGGCCTGGCGTTATACCGGCCTTTCGACTCCATCAACCTGACCATGACGAGGAGTACGACGCTGTTGCTCGATCCGTGGACCGCAAAGAGCCCCGCCGAGGTCGAAGGCCGGATCCTGAACAGTGCCTCGATATTTCCAGCGGGAAATCTGGCAAGCATTTCGGGCGTGGTGGATGGCTTTGTGTCGATCATCGAGCTGCCTGCCGGCTTGCAGGGACCGAAGCTGGGGCAACTCGAGTTCTGGCGCGATGTGGTGCCCCGGGACCGCCTCAAGGCGGACTGATCATGATGCCAAAAACGATATGGCCGCTTCTGGGCCTGATCATTCTGCTCCTCCGGTTCGCGCCAGACGCCTCAGCCGGCGAGCCGACGGTCGAATTGCCGCGCTCGGCACAGCCGTTCTCGGTGGGTGAGAACATCGTGCTCAACGGGCTCCCGATGCGCATGCGCGGCTTCCGGTCCTCGGAGTCTGTCGACGTCCTGGTGACATGGTTCACGCAAGGCCTGGGCTCGCCGGTGGTGGAAAACCGCCTGGGCAACACGATCGTGCTGGGCAAGGCGGTTGGCGAGTACTACGTGACCGTGCAACTCGAGCCCGACCGGAATGGCGTTCGTGGTCTCACCGCCGTGAGCAACCTGGTGGCGGCGGACGAGATGCGTTCCGTGCGCAACGAGAGGAGCGAGCGTTTGCGGCTGGGTTTGCCGCATGGATCGAGGGTGATCAGCGACATGGTCTCGGAAGATCGCGGCAAACAGTCGTGGCATGTGGTCGTGGAAAACACCCAGAGCGAGCAGATCAACACGGGCCGCATCCTGGCGCTGATGACGCAGGAAGGCTTTGCCCTCGAGCATGAGTCGTCCGCTGTTTCGGCGCTGGACGGCACCGCGACGCCCGCCCTTGGCGATGCCAGGACCCTCTATTTCAAAGGCAAAGGCAAGGAGGCCATGGCGACCGTGGCGCGCGATGAATTCAGCAGGACCGTCATTGTGATCAATACCATTTCCGCGCTGAGCACATACCCATGAAGTGCCCCATGGAGTGTCATTGTGCCGAAAGCCGCCAGTCCGGTCAGGCCATGATCGAGTACGTGGTTGTGTGTGCCGCGCTGGCCTTGGCCCTGGGGGTCGGCATGACCGACGACGACAGCGCGCTGTGGCAGATGATCCAGAACTTTCGCCTCGGCTATGAGCGATTCAGTTTCGCCCTGTCCTTGCCGACCTGATCGACTTTCACCCCTTCGCTCAATCGAATCGAATCATGAAGATCCCGAATCTATCCAGGCTTCGTCACAACAGAACCGTGCTCGTATTGGCGGCTGCGCTCGGCATCGGCATTCTCGCTGCCCTTGGCGCGCAATCCTATCTTGCCAAACGCATGGCAGAGATCGAGGCAAGGGGCCGGGGAACAACGATCAACGTCATCGTGGCCAAGCGCGAACTGCGTCGGGGAGATCGCCTGTCCGAAGAGACGGTTGCGGTCCGCCCGGTGCCGGTGGACTTCGCCCATTCCCAGGCCATCCTGCCTGAGAACTTCGAGCGCGTTGCGGGGCAGGCGGTCGCCTATCCGCTGAAGCCGGGCGAGATGCTGCTTTGGGGGTTGATCGAGGGCAAGAAGGTGCCGACCTTCTCGAGCCGGGTCGCCGAAGGGCGCCGTGCCATTACCGTGCCGGTTGACGAAATCAACTCCATCTCGGGGCTCCTGGAACCGGGAGACGTGGTCGACCTTGTCCTGACTCTGGATCAGCGTGGCAAAAAATATAGCTTCGTCATGCACCAGAAGGTACCCGTGCTCGCCACCGGGCAACGCTCGCTCGACGATCCGAAAAGTGGCGAAAAGCGACAGTACTCGACGGTCACCCTGGATACGACACCCGATGAGGCACGCAACATCATTCGTGCGCGCGAGGCGGGCAAACTCACGGCCTTGTTGCGCAATCCGGCAGACGGTGTCGAACTCGATAACGGCGAACTGGCGGCCAGTTTCCTGAAGGACATGACCGGAGAGTTGGCCCAGGTGCCCGTTCTCTATGGCGGTCGTAGCGGCAGTATCCCGCCGGAGGGACTGCGTCTCGGGCACTACATGCGCCCCGAAAGCCAGGAGCGGGTGAGCTTCCCGCAGGCACTGGCTGACAGTTCTGCTCCGTCCTCGGCGGCCATCCAGGCGCCGCTCCTTACGGCTCCCCGAATTCATTGATATCCACCACTTCCGAATAGCCCGGATCGATACTCCATGCACAAAAAGAGCAGTATTCCTGCGAGATTAGGCCTGCGTTTGAGCGTCGGCCTAATCTTCCCGTTCCTCGCAGCTCCCCTGGTCGGGTACGCCCAGCACGAGGAAGGGCCCGAGATACAGCGCTTTGCCGAGAGCTGGCGGCCCACTGGCGGCGGCAAGGGCGGGAGGCTGTCCTATGCACCGATCAAGGCCGCCCACGACCAGGGACAGATTCCCGAGATCGACATGTTCGTCGGCGAGACGCGCGTCTTCCCCGCGCCGCGCGTTGCGCGCATCGCGGTCGGCAACGGCCAGATCATGAGTGCAGCCTCGTTGGATGATAAGGAGGTCATCGTATTCGCCAACGCTGTTGGCACCTCGTCACTGTTCATCTGGAATGAAAACGGAAGCTATCAGCGCGTCAAGATCAACATTGTCCCCGGCGATACATCGCGCTTTGCGCGCGAGATCGCGGCCTTTCTGTCGGCCATTCCGCAGGCGAAGGCTTCGGTGATCGGCGACAAGGTCATAGTCGAAGGCGAGGATCTCAGCGACCGCGACCTGGCCAAGATCGACGAATTGGCCAAACGCTATCCACAGGTGGTCAATTTCACCGATCGACTCGGTTGGGATCAGATGGTCCTGATGGACGTCAAGGTCGTCGAGTTTCCGACCAACGAACTGCGCGAGATCGGCCTCAAGTGGGGGGCAACGGGCGGCGTCGCGGTCGGCGGAATCTGGGCCCCCATCGCCCATGGCAAGTACCTGTCTGACTACCAGATCAATCTGGCGACCGGCTCGGACAATGCGGCGCCGATCTCTGCCGCGGGCGGGGGGACGTCGGTTCCGCTGCATCGCGAACTCAATCTCCTGAGTGTCGTGAACATGGGCTTGAATGCCCAGCTCGCCCTGTTGTCGCAGGAAGGCAAGGCGTCCATCCTGGCCGAGCCGCAACTTTCGGCGCGCAACGGCGCCAAGGCGACCTTCCTGGCGGGCGGAGAGTACCCCTACACGGTAACGACCCTCGCCGGGCCGACGGTGATGTTCAAACCCTATGGGGTGAAGCTGGAGATCGTCCCGCAGGTGACGCGAAACGGCACCATACGGGCGACGATCGATAGCGAAGTGAGCGCGATCGATACCTCGATCGCGACGATTGCCGGCCCCGCGCTGTCGTCGCGCAGGACCAGCACCGAGTTCAATGTCCGCAATGGCGAGACTCTGGTTCTTGCCGGGCTACTGACCCGCAAGAACAGCGTCAGCATCGACAAGGTTCCCTTTCTGGGCGATCTCCCGATCCTGGGCGCCTTGTTTCGTTCCAAGCGCTTTCAGAACGATGAGACCGAGCTGGTGGTGTTCGTGACACCGCGCGTCGTCGACAGCCGCAGCCCGGGGCTGGTCGATCGGGTCGAGAAAGTCACGCGCAGGCTGGAGCAAGACCTGGGGCGGGCGCCCTACCTGAACGAGCCGGATCAGCCCATGCCGGCACCCGAGCAGCCTGGGCAGCTGACGCCGAGCAGCCATGAGCTCGAGTCTGGCGAAAGTCGGCCCCACCTGATGTCAGCTGCGCGGGCGCCCGTCGAGGAAGCTGTTACGCCACAGGACGAGCCGCCCCAGGGCGTCGAGGTCGGCGCAGCGGCGGCGCCCGATGTGGTGACGATCAACCAGCGCGTGATCCGCGAAGGGGTGCCGGTGCATGCCTTGCCCAACCGCTCGAGCCCATTGCTTGCCCGACTTGGCCGGGGTGCGGTGCTTGCGGCGGGAGAGGCGGGAGCGGTCGGCGGTTGGCGCCAGGTTCGATTTGCCGATGGGACGGCTGGCTGGATCGGTGAGCAGTCGATCGCCCCGACCACCGAGAGCGTGAAAATCGTCCGTGCCGATATGGAGGCGATTGCTGCCGTCGGCGCCACCGGCAAGGGGGTGGGCAGAGATGTCAGCGGGCGCATTGCGGCACACCCGGTGACCCCCCTTCCCGATCCCGAAGGCGTACCGGGTCAGTCGTATCGCATCACCGGCATGCAACTGGCGCTCAGGGTCAGCCCCGATGTCAATGCTCAGCGCCTGGCCTGGCTGGCACCCGGAACGGAAGTCGACGCGCTGTCAAAGGCCCCGGTCGCCGGCTGGATGCCGGTGCAATCCGGGCTTCAGCGCGGCTGGGTGTGGGCCCGGTCGCTGGAACCGATCCACGCGGAGGAGCCCTGATGCTGCAGGTTGAAGTCATCCAGCCGGACGGCACCGGCAAGGTGTTGCAGGTGCCCGGTGATTCGGTGATCGGCAAGGGCGCACAGAACGAGATCCGGCTCGATAGCTGGCGTATCGGCAAGGAGCACGCCCATCTGTTCAAGACCCCGGCCGGCATCCTGATCGAGGACATGGGCGCCTTTGGCGGCTTCCAGGTCAATGGCCAGCGCATCAACGGGCAGTTCGGCCCGCTCAAACCGAATGATGTCATTGGTATTGGTCCGTACAAGCTCAAGGTTGCCGATCTCGGTGCCGCAGTCGGCATGCACGGTGAGCATGCCGGGCGTCCGCCGGCGAGTGGCGAAGGGCCGACGGACGTTTCGACCGGCGTGGCGGCCGGGCACAGCGCCGAATCGGCCCCGCCCGGGGTGTCTGTGCCAGCCACGCCGACGACGGCGCTGGTGCCACGCGCCGAGTTGGTGCAGCGCGAGCTCGAGTTCGAATGGCGAAAGCTGCTGCATGGGCGCTTGCTCGAGGCCATGGATCTCAGGCGTCAGGATGTTCATCACATGTCCGACGAACGCTTGCGTGCCGAGACCTCACGCCTGATCGCGGAAATTCTCACCGAGCTCGATACGGACATCCCGGCCGAACTTGACCGCGACTTGCTCAGCAGGCTGGTGCTCAACGAAGCAATCGGCCTGGGTCCGCTCGAAGAGCTGCTCGCCGACGATACGGTGACCGAGATCATGGTCAACCGCTATGACGAGATCTATGTCGAACGCGGTGGCCGGCTGGTCCGGCACCCACTGGCCTTCACCGGCCATCGCGCCGTGTTGGGGGTGATCGAGCGCATCGTCACGCCGCTGGGCCGGCGGATCGACGAATCGTCGCCGATGGTCGATGCCCGGCTCAAGGACGGCTCGCGGGTCAACGCCGTGATTCCGCCCCTGGCGCTGAAGGGGCCGTGCGTGACGATCCGGAAATTCGCAAAACGCAAGCTGGAGGCGAGCGACCTCGTTCATTTCGGGTCGCTGGGCGATGCGATGGCCCAATTCCTCCAGGTGTGCGTCGAGGCGCGCAAGAACATCATCGTTTCGGGCGGCACCGGCTCGGGCAAGACGACCTTGCTCAATATCCTGTCGAACTTCATCCCGCCGGGCGAGCGGGTGATCACCGTGGAGGACGCGGCCGAGCTCAAGCTGCATCACGAGCACCTGATCAGCCTCGAAGCGCGCCCATCCAACGTCGAAGGCAAAGGGGCGGTGCAGATCCGCGACCTGGTGCGCAACACGCTGCGAATGAGGCCCGACCGCATCGTGGTGGGCGAGTGTCGCGGTTCGGAGGCGCTCGACATGCTGCAGGCGATGAACACCGGGCACGAAGGCTCGCTCACGACCCTGCACGCCAATACCGTACGCGATGCGCTTGCGCGTCTCGAAACCATGGTGCTGATGGCGGGCATGGATCTGCCGCTCACCGCCATTCGCGAACAGATCGCGTCGGCTGTTGACATCGTCATCCAGCAAAGCCGCTTTGCCTGCGGCAGCCGGATCGTGACCAGCATTGCGGAGATATCCGGCATCGAGAGCGGCAAGATCCAGATGCAGGAGATCTTCCGCTTTCACAATCAGGGCTATACCGGCGCAAATGGCAAGGTCTGCGGCATCTTCACCGGATGCGGCATCGTGCCGACCTTCTATGACGAACTGCGCGCCACCGGTCGCCCCCTGAACATCGAGATCTTCATGGCAGCCGATGCCGGGCTCAACGAACTGGGCGAGGATCTCACCCTATGACCGAGTCCAGCACGCTCTCGCTGGTGACCGTGATCATCGCGATCAGTGCGTCCCTGGTCGCCTGGTTCGTCATCGATCTGGGCACCGTGACGATGGCGAAATATCGCGCCAGTTTCACCGAGCGCGCGCATTTTCAGGCCCAGGAGTTCTTCTTCTTCATCGACCCGAGAAAGCTGTTCGTGGCCAATCTGGCAGTCATGGCCCTGGGCGGGATCGCTGTCTGGAGTGTGACGGGCGCCGCAATCATTGCCATTCCGGCCTTCTTCATGCTTGGCCTCCTGCCGCGCTGGCTCTATGCCCTGCTGCGCCAGCGTCGTCTCGACCACTTCGAGCAACAGCTCCCCGACGCCCTGATGATGATCGCGGGCGCACTGCGCGCCGGCCTGGGATTGAGCTCCGCGCTCGCGCAACTGGTTGCCGAAACCGGGCCGCCGATCTCGCAGGAGTTCGGGCTGATGCTGCGCGAACAGCGCCTGGGGGTGACCCTGGAGCAAAGCCTGGGCAACCTCAACCGGCGCATCCCCTCGGCATCGACCACGCTGGTGGTTTCGGCCATGCGCATCGCCGCCGAAACCGGCGGCGGCCTGGCCGAAACGCTGGAGCGGACGGCGCACACCGTGCGTAGCCGCCTGCAACTGGAAGGAAAGATCCGGGCCCTGACCTCACAGGGCAAGCTCCAGGCCTGGGTGGTCGGCGGCCTGCCGCTGCTGCTGATGGCCGTCCTCAACAAGATGGAGCCCGAAGCGATGAGCCGCCTGTGGCACACCCGTGAAGGCTGGGCCACCCTGGTGGTCATCGGCCTGCTCGAAGTGCTTGGCGTCTACGTCATCCGCCGCATCATTGCCATCGACGTTTGAAAAGCTATGGACGACGACACCCTCATCATCGTGGTACTGGCCCTCACCGTGGGGTTGTCCATCGCACTGCTTGCATGGACGCTCGGCCGGGCGGTTGCCGAAATCCCCGAGGAAGACCGCGAATACAAGGACCCGCCGCCGCTGGGCTTTCGTCTGCTGTGGTGGCCGATCCAGTGGATCAGCTTTTACCTCGAACCCATACTGCCGGCCAAACGCAGCGCGGCCATGGTGGGCAGGCTGCGCAAAGCCGGCCTCGACTACGCGTTGCGACCGGCACAGTTCGTTGCGGCGAGGCTGGTTTGTGCCGCCGTCGTGGGCGTGCTCTTTTACTGGCTGCTCGATTCCTTCGATCAGGGCAGGGCGGGCGGGAAGCGCTTCGCAGACGCCTTGTACTGGCAAGTGAGCCTGTTCGGCACGCTGTTCGGCTGGGCCTATCCGGCCATCTGGCTGCGTGACTCGATCCAGGACAGACGGCGTGAGCTGCTCAAGGCGCTGCCCTTCTTTCTCGACATCATCACCCTGTGCGTCGAGGCTGGCCTCAACTTCCAGGGCGCGCTGCATCAGTCGGTGCTCAAGGGGCCCAAAGGGGTCATGCGCGACGAACTCCAGCGTGTGCTGCGCGACGTCCGCGCCGGAAAGCCGCGCGCCGAGGCTTTGCGCACGCTGGCCCAGCGGGTGAGCGAAACTCCAGTGACGAGTTTCGTCGCGGCGGTCATCCAGGCCGAGCGCCTCGGCATGAATCTCGGCCCCGTGCTGCGGGCCCAGGCCGACCAGCAACGCGTAGACCGTTTCCTGCGTGCGGAGAAGCTCGCCATGGAGGCGCCGGTGAAGATGCTGGCCCCGCTGATCGCGTTCATCTTTCCGTGCACCTTCATCGTGCTGTTCTTCCCCATCGTGGTGAAGTTCATGGACGCGGGTATCTGAAGCCGATGGAGCCATTGGCGCTGAGCACGGCAGCCATCGATCGTCCGGATCGCCTGGGGGGTGAGCGCGAGAGGGGTAACGGCGATCTCGGCTCACGGCATTTTGGCCTGGAGATTGCCGACGGATTCTGGACGCGCTTTCGCGGGCTGATGCTGCGGCCGCCGCCGGATGGCGAAGTGGGGCTGCTGCTGGCCCGCTGCGCGAGCATCCACACCGCATTCATGCGCTACGCGCTCGACCTCGCCTATCTGGATCGTCGCGGGCAGGTCGTGGCCTGCGTTCATGGGGTCAAGCCGTGGCGCACGAGCATGGGCCCGCGCGGGGCGCTGCACACGCTGGAGTTCAAGGCCGGCGATCTGGAGAGGCTCGGTATCGAACCGGGGCTGCGCATCGAGCACGCCTTCTTCGACGGACGGAACAAACGATGAGTCGCCCCAGTAGGCTGATGCGCCAGCGTGGCTCGGCCATGATCGAGTTTGCCGTGGTCGGCCCGGTGCTGACCCTGTTCGGGCTGGCAAGCGTGCAGTACGGGCTGATGTTCTTCAACAAGAACCACCTCAACCACGCCGCCTTCATGGCCGCGCGGGCCGGCAGCGTGCAGCAGGCGGACCCCGATCGGGTCCGCACCGCCTTCGTGCGTGCGCTCACGCCCATCTACGGTGGCGGCAGCAACACCGCGGAACTGGCTGCCTCGTTTGCCCGCGCGCAGGCCGACGTCGGCAGCTTCAGCCGGATCGAGATCCTGAACCCCACCCGGGAATCCTTCGACGACTGGAGCACGGCCGAACTCGAAGACAAATACGGCAAACGCGCGATCCCGAATGCCCAGCTGACGGCGAAAGACCCGGCGCAGATCGGCCCGAGTTCGGGCCAGAGCATCCAGGACGCCAACCTCCTCAAGCTGAGGGTCACCTACGGCTATCAGCCCCAGGTGCCGCTGATGGGGCTGATCTACCGCAAATACCTCGCCTGGCTGGACCCGGGGACGGACGCCTTCAACAGCAGCCTGATCGCACAGGGCCGCATTCCCATGGTGGCCCAGGCCACGGTGCAGATGCACAGCGACGCACTTGAACCCGCCGACCCCGTATCGAGCCCGGGCGGAGGCAACAACGGCAGCCCGACCGACCCCGGTGAGCCGCCGACGGTCGATACCCCGCCACCGGACTGCGGCACGATCGGCTGCAGCACGCCGATCGTGCCGCAGCTTCCGGGTGGCAATGAGGGCGAAGGGGGCGGCACCGAACCGCCTGCACCCTGCGACCCGAGTTCCGATCCGTCCTGCGCCGCACCCGATCCCTGCCTTCCGCTTCTTTGAGCTGATGCGACCCATGCGAACCGGTACAGGTTTCTCCTTGCGTCTGACCCACCGCCTTCTCGGCCTGGCCGCAGCCGCCCTGCTCGCGGCTACCGCGGCGCTGGCCGACCAGGCGTCGCTGGTCTCGACCCCCGCCCCGGGCAGCTCGATTCTCGACGGTGTCCTGGGCGGACGCGGCATCACGCAGCTCAACTTCTGCCCCGCGCCCTCGGGCGATCCGTGCGATGGCTCCGGGCCGGCGAGCATCGGCACCGGCTCGGGGGCCAACCTGGGGGCGGGCAATCCGATCCATCTGGCGAGCGGCAACAAGTATCGCCGCGAGACCGACCTGCCCGCGCTACCCGGGGTCATGGGCCTGGAGATTGTGCGTCACTACAACAGCACGCTGGCCAACCCGGATCGGCCGATGGGCATGCTCGGGCGCGGTTGGCGGCTGTCGTACGAGACCGAGCTGGCAGTTTTCGAGAAGGCCATCCACATCCTGCAGGCCGACGGCTCGCGGGTGTTCTTTGCGCGCACGGGCAGGGGTACGCTGGTCGCGCATGATCCGGCCTATGGGCAACTGCAGGTGCGCGGCGTTGCCGCACGGCCCGAGGGCTTCGAGTGGCACTGGCCGGATGGGCGACGGCTCGAGTTCGACGCACGCGGGCGGCTGCTGCAGATCATCGCGCCCGATGGGCACTTCGTGTCGCTCCTGTGGGCGCCGGACAGCAGCCTGTTGCGGGTGACCGATCCGCAGGGGCGGAGTCTGGTGTTCGAGTACGCCCCGCGCGATTCAAGCGGGTTTCGCGGGGTCGTGGCAATTGGCTCACCCGTCGGGCGCTTCACCCTCGCGCATCAGAACGACCGCGCGGTGCCGGGGCTGTCGAATCTGGTGGCGGTGACGGACCCCGAGGGCAGGGTGCGCCGCTATCACTATGGGGCGGATGAGGAGGAGTTCGCGCCGCATCTGCCGCACCACCTGACCGGCATCAGCGTGGAGGCTGAAACCGGGCCGGTGCGCATCGCGACCTATGGCTATGATGCGCGCGGGCGCGCCACGCTGAGCGTGCGCGGGGTGCCGCTGCGCACCGATGAAGCCGGCCAGCCGGTCGCGGGCACCGGGATCGAGCAGGTCAGCGTCGACTATCCCGAGCGGGGTGTGACGGTGATCAACAACAGCCTGGGCCAGCGCACCACCTACCGGCATGCGGTGATCAACAGCGGTTTCAGGTTGCTCCAGGCGATCGGGCCGGGCTGCGCGAGCTGCGGGCCGACCAATCGGCGCTATGCCTACGACAGGCACGGGCGCATGGTCGAGGAGGCCGCGCTCGGCGTCGACGGTACGCCGATCTCGGCCACGCTGTTCGAGTACGATGCTACCGGGCGCCTCGCTTCGCGTGCGCAGCGGCACTACATGGACGGGGCACCGGGCGCGCGGCGTCCGATCGCCCGCTACGAGTATGCCGAGACGAGCCCCCGCCCGGTCCTCGTCGTACGGCCCAGCGTGGTGCCCGGGCGCGAGCAACGCATCGCATTCGAGTACAACGACGCCGGCCAGCCCGTGCGCGTGACCGAATCCGGCTTTAGCCCGCTCGACGAGACCGGCGCACCAGCCGCCACGCCCGAGGCGGCGACACCCATCGAGCGCACCACCGTCTACATGTACGCCCGCATCAATGGCCGCAGCCTGCTCGCCGCAATCGACGGGCCGCTGCCCAACGGGCCGGGCAACGATCCGACTGATTCGGACATTACGCGCTTTGCCTGGGATGCGGCGGGTAACTACATAACCCTCATCACGCGCCCGGGCGGGCATATCGCAGCCATTGAGTACGCTCCAGCCACCGGCATGGTTCGGCGTGTTTCCAATGACGAGGGATCGCTTACCGAGTTCGACTACAACACCCGCCTGCAAGCGGTGCGTATTCGCAGTCATGGCGCAGGCTGGGACTTCGCGCGTGAGGTGGAGTATCGTTTTGACCCGATGGGCCAACTTGTCGAGACCCATTCACCCGACGATCCTGCTCGAAACATGCGATTCGCGCATGACCCGCAAGGGAGGCGCGAATGGGTGGCAACTGCGCTGGGCGTGCTCGAAACCTATGAGCACGATACCGAGGGTCGGCTGGTCGGCCACCGCCGCGCAAGCGCGAGCTTCGAGCAAAGCCGCTTCTGGCGCTATGACAGGGCCGGTCGCGTCGTCGCCACCGGCGACAACCGCGGCTGGCAACTCGATGCCGCATTCGATGCCCGGGGCAGGCTTGCATCCCTGACCGATGCACAGGGTATCCCCTATCCAGGCGCCTCCGCTGTTCAAGCGCCGACAGATGATGAGTCTGTCGATACCGAAGTGATCGTGCTGCATGATGATTTCGGCAACCCGGTCTGGCGGCACAGCCCTGATACCGGTGAAGTCCGTCGCCAGTTCGATACAGCCGGGCGACTTGACGGCATGCGCGACGCGCAGGGCAATCTCGCTCGCTACGATTACGATGTGCGCGGCCGTATCGCACGCCAGCGCGTCACCGATGCCGACACCGGTCAGGAGATGCTCACCACCTGGCGCTACCAGGGCGAACATCTGATCGAGCTCGCGCACCCCACCCAGCGCGAGCACTACGAATACGACGCACGTGGGCTTCGGTCGGCACGCGTCATGACGCTGCCGACCGAAGCCGGAACGCTCACAGCCGTGACCCGTTACGAGCACGACGAGGCCGGTCGCCTCGTCGCCACCACGCTGCCCGATGGCAGCCGTCTGAGCTACGTGCGCAACGGCCAGGCGCAGGTGGTCTCGATCACCCGCGGCACTGTCCGAACCCCGTGGCTACGCCGCTTCGAGCGCGACCAGCTCATCGCAACCGACTTCGAACGCGATCTGTTCGGACTGCGCAGCGTTACCGCTGGTAATGGTACGCAGACGCTTTATGAGCGTAGCCGCGAAGGCGCACTCGCACGCACCGTTCATCGCCATCGCGCCGCGCACCCGCAGCAGGTCGCGTTTGGCGCCTACCTCGCCCCCGCAATCCGAAGGCATACCTCCGGGCTCATTGAGAAAATTCTGGGGATCGCACCCGCTCACGCAAGCGATCGCAGCAGTCTTGCCAACGCGACGAAACCCGAACTGCAGACTGGCCCCGGTTTGCCCGGCAGATTGGATTCACCACCGGAACCGGGGGCCTTGATCGACCACCGTTACCTTTGGAGCACCAACGGGCATCTGTTGCTCAGCCGCCAACACATCGCGCTTGACGATGCACCATCCACCCTGAACTCACACGCCTATGATACCAATGGCCGCCTTATTGCCTCGTTACGCTGGCGCCAACAAGATGGCGCGGCGCACGAACAGGCTGTTTGGCGCTACGTCTATGGTCCGAGCCAGCGTCGTGTGCTCGCGCAGCAGGAGGTGCCCAGTCAGACGGAGGTGTCCGCCGACACCCTGCGCAGCCGTTTCGAACCGGGCACACACCGACGCATCGGTGCCGATGCCACCCCCACGCGCTACAACGCCAATGGCCAGCCGACACAGCTGGACGGGCGTGCGTACGACTGGGATGCATTGGGTCGGCTCGTCGCGGTGCATCAGGACGAGCGCACGCTTGCCCGCTATGGCTACGATCATCGTGGCCTGCGCAACCTCAAGGCGGTGGACGGACACACCCGCCACATGCTCCATGACGAAGCCCGCCAGCCGCTGGCCGAGCTCGACGCCGAAGGGCGCATCCTGCGCCAGTATGTATGGGCGGCCGACCTGCCGCTGGCGGTCATCGACACCCCCGAAGGCATTGCCCCCGCTCCGGTCGAGCAATCCTCCTTCGTCCGTGTCGCGGGCGATGTGCTCCGCATCGTGCGCAGCTGGTTTGCCGGCGCCGAGTCCGTCGCCTGGTTGCACCTCAATCACCTGGGTGCCCCCGAGCTTGTTACCGACATCGATGGAAGCGTGCTCTGGCGTGCCGACTACGCGCCTTTCGGCGCGGCCACCGTTCGCGCCCGCGACTTCACCCTCGACCTGCGTCTGCCCGGCCAGCGCTTCGATGCCGAAACCGGCCTGCACTACAACCGGGCCCGCTATTACGATCCGGACCTGGGCCAGTATCTGACTCCGGACCCGCTCGGTACCCCCGACGGGCCCAATCCCTATGCCTATGTGGCGTTCAACCCGCTGATCTACGTCGATCCCGACGGATTGATCCTGTTTGCGTTCGATGGGACGGGCAACGATAAAACCAATCAGCAGGAGCTATCGAATGTTGTGAACTTCGAGGGATTGTATGTGGATAGTGAGCGGTACTACATATCGGGTGTTGGCACCGTTGACACCAGCGACCCAACCCGCCCGATCGATCCGGCAGACTTCAAGCCCTGGTATGTCCCCCTGCCAGCGAATACAGCCGATATGGGTGGCAATTACTCGGGACCGGCCCGCATTGATCGGATGATCGAATACTTCAATATTCATGCCACGGATGTTGTGCTAGATGACAGTGTTGCCATGGATGTGGACATCATCGGCTTCAGCCGGGGCGCGGCTCAAGCGCGGGATTTTGCGAACCGGATTGTGGCCAACACCACCAATGGCTGGTATCGCTATGCCGTTGAGGGACAAACCCACTGCCAGATGGTGAACTTACGTTTCTTGGGGCTATGGGACACCGTGTTGAGCACGAATTTGAGCGGCTACGCCTACAACTTGGCCATTCCTGATGAGTTTGCTTATGTCGCGCAAGCTGCCGCCTTGAACGAATATCGTGGCGGTGTGGCTGCCTTTCCTGCTGAATCGATTTTACGAACGCCGGCGCCGCAGGGCGCCACGCGCATTGAACGGGCCTTCCTTGGTTCACATTCGGACATCGGCGGCAGTTTCCCAGATGGCGATCTGGCAAAAGTCGCGATGATATGGATGGTGGATCAGGCGACGGCTGCAGGGGTCCATATGCAAACCCTAACAGCCTCTGATAGAGCAATCATCGCCAACCCGGTCATTCACGACAAAAGCAGCAATTTGTTCGCAGGCGCGCCCACGGGCGGACCCACTGCCTCGAGTGAAGACCGCAACGTACGCTATGCCGACGGATCGGTGCTCAGGCAGCGACAGACAGCGGATCAAGGCATGACCTATGCCGACACGGTAGCCTTCATCACCTATACGCCGAGTCCGAACACGGCCGACAACATCTCCGGCACAGTGGATATTCAAGACTATCTCAATTGGCTTAACAAGAACGGCTACGACATCAACATGACGGTGCAGTGAGGAAACCCATGAGGTTAATTACGTTGTTTCTTTTCGGATCGGTGGTCGCAATGACAGGCTGCGCAAACCCAGGTGACAGAGATTCAAAAAGCGCTGGGGTCAAAGGGTATGTTGTTGTTATGAGCTATGACGGGGAAGGTGTCAAAGAAGGCGTCCAGGGGGTCTCGGATTCGGGAATGCAGTTGTTTGGAAGCGCTCTTTTATCCAAAAAGAACACTGGCACCTATGACTATCCGGCGGATAGTCAACGACCTTTCCCCCGTTGGGTGGGTGTGACGTGGCGGGAAGGCATGACAGCAAACTTGCCCGATAGAAAAACAGGTCGATACACAACCGGCAGGGAAGTTGGCAACCATCGCATCGACGTGCTCAACCGCATCCCCGAGGAAGCCTTTGCCTATGCAAAAACACACGGGGCATTGCGCCTGCAATTCCGCATCAAGGACGACGGCGTCCTGTTTGCCTGGGATGTGCGGATCAGCGGTGGTGGCCGGGCTTATTACGCCATGCACGGTGGCGACTTTCCCTGCGATCCGCTCCCGCATCTGCCGCATCCCGTGTGCACCACCGGCCCGCTTGAAGAAGCGCAATGGTTCAACCCGAACTGGGTCAGGGGGAAACTGTAAGCTGACCAACTCTCACGGCTCAAGGGCAATCAACGCGCCTTATGTGACAGACATGAGCATGTACGATTCCAGCTTCGTTGCCCGAAGCCATCCGTATGCTGGACGCCGACCTGATCGTCGTCGGCAGCCACGCCGGCTCGCGCCTTGGCGAGACAGCCATGGGCAGCGTGCCGCGTTTTTTTCGGTACGATGCACCCCTGCTGCGTATTGGTAGGCTCCTGGTTGCCTGAATGGATTCCTTGCTCTGTGTGGCGGTGGCGAGCATCACCGCAATCAGGCTGCCCAGTCCTACCAGCACTCGGTACACTGCCTCTCTTTTCGGCGACCATTGTCCTGGTGCGAAAATGGCGGTTGACTGTGGCGGCCAGGCTAGAAGAGACTCCCGCAAGCCGCGTTGAGTTTTCAGCCCTTGCTGAGGCTGCTGCGACGCACGCCCTTACACGCACGCATCCGCAACATTCAGGAGTTCCTACCCATGAAAAAACTTGTCACCGTCCGCAAGATCGACGCAGTCAAGACCATCGACGACTACGAGGTGCTGATCATCGACGGCGTCGAGGTCAGCAATTTTCATTCCGTGCGAGATACTTTCCACGCCGGTGAGTACTGTGTGTATGTCGAAGCCGGCGTCTCGCTGCCGGCCAACAGCACCCGCGGCTGGGTGCCCACCGCTTGTACCGAGGCCGTGCGGCTGTACCCTATCAGCATGTTTACTGAGATCCAGGAAGACATGATGATGCTGTCGCACGACCATGATGGGTTCAGCACCGACGACTATGAGCAGATGCGCGAAACCGACTACGCCACGCGCCTCGGGGTGAAACTCGCCGTCTGACTCTGTCGGCTGCCCGGCAGGTCTGCGAGCGAAGCTGATTCGCTAACGGCTCCTCTGCCGAAACGACGAGCGCCGGCCGACCGAGATCCCGTTGTCCGCCGCAATCAGGCCATCTCTTCGCTTCTGTCGCCTGCGATGCACAAACGGTTGCGACCCTCTGCCTTGGCCGCGTACAGCGCCTGGTCGGCGCGGTGAAGTATGGTCTCGAGGGATTCGCCGGGGCCGGCCAGGCAGGCCCCGATGCTGACCGTGACCCCGGTCTCCCCGGGCAGCTCGATGCCGGCCTCCACCCCGGCACGGATGCGCTCTCCCAGCCTCGCGAGAGCTTCGTGGTCACACGGAGACAGCAGGACCAGGAATTCGTCGCCGCCCCAGCGGGCAGCGCAGTCGTAGGGGCGGATACTGCACGCAAGCAGGCGGCCGACGGCGGCCAGTGCCTCGTCGCCAACGGCGTGGCCCTGGTAGTCGTTGATTTCCTTGAACAGATCGATGTCGATCCAGAGCAGGCCGAAGGTGTGCTGCTCGCGCTGGGCGCGGCTGATCTCCTCGGTCAGGCGTTCGCTGAGACCGCGGCGGTTGAGCAGGCCGGTCAGGGCGTCGATGCTGGCCAGGCGGTGCAGGGCTTCGGTACGTTCGGCTACCCGTGCTTCAAGATCCCGGGTGTGATTGCGTACCGATTCGGCCATGGCGCCGAAGCGTGCGATCAGGCGGCCGATCTCGCCCTGCCCGCGGGGTAGTGAGGCTTGGGTGAGGTCGCCGTCGCTCACCCTCAGCATGGCCGTCTCGAGTGCTGCCACCGGATTGAGCACCAGGCGGTTGAGGACGTAATTGAACAACAGCAAGGCCGCCAGCAAGGTCGTGGCGAAGATGAACAGCACACTGGCAAAGCTGTGCACCGGCATCAGTACGCCAAGATCGAGCAGCGTGACTTCGTACCAGTCGATCTCCGGCAGGTAGGCGACGCCGGCCAGATAGCGCTTGCCCTCGACCTTGACGAAATGACTCAGCACACGCGCGTCACTGGCACCTGCGGGCCCTTCCGACGCCAGCGCCTGCATCGCGAGGCGCATGTGCTGTCGGTCGGTCTCGCTGTCGAGCAGGCGATCGATCGTGTTCTTCTCTCCCTCGCGCTTCACGATGGTGGCGAAATCGATGTAGCGCGGATCGCGATACAGCTGGATGGCACCGTTATGATCGGCAAACAGGGTGGTGATGCCCGGCTGGGCCACGCGGACCACCTCGCGGATGAAACGGTCGAGTTCGAGACCGGTGCCGACCACGCCGAGGATGCGGTCGCCGTCGCGGATCACCACATCGATCCATAGCTTGGTGACACCGAGTTGCTCATCCGGATTGACGTTGAGATGGAAGTCGCGGCCCTGCTCGACGATCTGGTAGAACCAGCGGTCGGCCGGGTTCTCCGGTTTCAGGTGATAGCGCAGTTGCTGCCCGGCGAACTCGTCCTTGTCGTTGTTATGGTAATAGGCGCCAGACTCTTTGAGTGCAACGAAGTAGCTGCCGTCCTGGAAGTTGCTCCGAAAACTCTCCATCTCGGCGATGGCTTCGCGTTCGAGCGCCGCATCATTGGGGTTCACGGCCCAGCGCCGGATCACCTGCGAGTTGGCCATCTGCTTCGACAGTGCGATCTCGCGGCTCAGGGGCTGCAGCAGGCGAGCGCTGTCGTAGCGCACCTGGGTTTCCGCCAGGCGCACGCCCCATTGCTCGATGATGCCTTCGGCGATGCGTTCGAAAGCAAACCACGCCGCGGTCGAGGCGAGCAGGATCAGCGCGGCGGTGAGAATCAGGAAGCGCGGCTTCAGATTCATGGCGGAGGCATTGAAAAAACATGACAGAAACGGAAGGCATCAAGGTAGCACATCCGCACGCCATGGCAGCGTGCGGGATGGCTCGGCAATGGCGTGATTTCGGGCTTCATTCCCGGACCGCCGTGGGCAGCGGATGGCCGATCTTCGGCAGCCACCAGCGCAGGCAGGGCGTGGTCACGATGGTGCTGACGATGGCCATGATCACCAGCATGGTGAACATCTGCTGCGAGATCACGCCGAGGTCGTAGCCGACGTTGATCACCACCAGCTCCATCAGTGCCCGGGTGTTCATCATCACCCCGAGGATGCCAGCCTCGTGATGGCCGAGGCCGCAGCGCCGGGCGGCGAGGTAGGAGCCGCCGAACTTGCCGATGGTGGCGAGCGCGATCACCAGCGCGCACCAGCCCCAGGCCGCAAGGCTGTCGAGGCTGCCGATGTCGGTGCGCAAGCCGGTGTAGGTGAAGAAGATGGGCAGGAAGAACACGGTGACGAAATGGCCGACGCGGGTGTTCCATGCTTCGCGCAGGCCGTGCTCGTCGTGCAGGATCACCCCCATCACGAAGCCGCCGAAGATGGCGAAGATGCCAAGCTGGTAGGTGCTCATGCCAGCGACAAAAATCAAGGCCAGGATGGCGCCCATCAGGTTGGGCGGAAGCCGGCCGCGGCCCGGTCGGGCGCGCCGGACCAGCCGTTTGGCCAGCGGGCGTACGACCAGCCAGCTGAAAGCGAAGAACAGCAGCACCAGCGCGATCTTGGTCAGGAAGGCCATCGCGTCGAGCTGTGACACCGCCAGCGTGGACACCAGCGCGAGCAGCAGCCAGCCGACCACGTCATTGAGTGCGGCCGCGCTGATCGCGATCACGCCGAGCGCGGTGCGGGTGAGCTGGAACTCGATCATGATGCGGCCGAGGATGGGCAAGGCGGTGATCGAGAACGCGGTGGCGATGAACAGCCCCGAGATCAGCCGGTCGCCGCCTGCCGGCAGCAGCGGGGTGGCGAGCCAGCCGAAGCCGAAACCCAGGGCAAAGGGCAGCAGCAGGCCCGCACTCGCCACCCAGATCACCGTGGTCCGGTGCTTGCGCTCGTTGAGGTGGCCAAAATCGAACTCCAGTCCGATCTGGAACATCAGCAGCAACAGCCCGATCTGCGACAGCATCTGCATCGGTTCGGACGGCGCACTGCGAAACACCAGGTCGAACAGGTCCGGCGCCAGCCAGCCGAACAGCGAGGGGCCGAGCAGGATGCCGGTGATGATCTCGCCGACCGCCGACGATTGCCCCAGCCTGAGCGCGAGTTCGCCCCCGGCGCGAGCGGCAAGAATGATGATCGCTAGCTGCAGAAGCGTGAAAAACAGCAGGGCTTCGGTCTGGTGTACGCTGGCCGCGTTCAGGGCACTGGCGGCGGTACTCATGCGCGGCTCAGAGCTTGTGAATAAATCTACTGCGCGGATCGATTGCTGCGTTGCTGACTCGCTCACTCCTCGTCTATCCAGTTGATATGCCTCGTCGTTCGCATCGTTCGCGCCTTGCACTCGACCCGCTCGCTACGATTTCTTCACAAGCTCTCAGAGCATGCCGCCGTTGATCGAGATCACCTGGCCGGTGATGTAGGCTGCCTGTTTCGAGGCGAGGAAGCCGACCAGGTCGGCGACCTCCTCGGCGCGACCGGCGCGCTTCATCGGCACCAGGCGGGCGATGGCGTCGGCGTCGAAGGCGGCTTCGCTCATCGCGGTATCGATGATGCCGGGTGCCACCGCATTGACCGTGATCCCGCGGCTGGCCAGTTCCAGTGCGAGCGACTTGGTGGCCGAGTGCAGCGCGCCCTTGGCCGCGGCGTAATTGACCTGACCGCGGTTGCCGGCTAGGGCGGCGATCGAGGTGATGTTGATGATGCGGCCCCAGCGGGTGCGGATCATCGGCATGGTCAGCGGCTGGGTCAGGTTGAAGAAGCCGTTGAGGCTGACATCGATCACTCGGTGCCACTGCTGTGCCGACATGCCCGGGAACACCGCGTCGTCGTGGATGCCGGCGTTGTTCACCAGCACCTGGATCGGGCCGTCGGCGAGGAGGGTCTCGACCGCGGCGGCGGTTGCAGCGCTATCGGTGAGATCGAAGGCGATGGCGCTGGCCTGGCCACCGCCGGCCCGGATTGCGGCAGCCACTTCCTCCGCGGCCGCGAGCTGGCGGTTGGCGTGCACCAGCACGGCATAGCCGTCGGCTGCAAGGCGGTGGCAGATCGCGCGGCCGATGCCGCCGCTGCCGCCGCTGACGAGAGCGCGTAGGGTCATGATGGGGTGTCCGTCCGGATCCGATGGGAAGAGTGAGCTGGCAAGAGTCTGTCGGGAGGAATGAGTCGGGAAAGCCCAGGTGGCTGTGCGCAGAGGGGCCCGGATCAGGTGGCAGCAGTCAGGCCGCCCAGCACCACTGCGGCACGTCCGCGTACCAGCGGACGATCGCCAGCCGATACGGTGAATCCGTACAGCAGGGTGCGATCGTCGCCGGACAGGCGCTGGGCAGCGATATTCAGCGGTCCGTCGATATCGTCCAGGCGCTCGACCAGGCATTCGACGCCGCGCGCGCTACCGAGAAAACCGGGGGTGGGTGGTGCGCCCTCGCCGGCGAGCAGCGCACCATGCACCGCCATCGCCTGGGCCGCATATTCAATGGCGGTAAGCGCACCGAGCCGCCCGCCTGCGCGCAGCGGGTTGGCGGTGGCGCGATGACTGTGGCTGACGCAGTGGATGTGCTCCGCGTCCCATGACTCGACCGCGTCGAGCAGGCACATGCCGCCCTGATGCGGAATATGGGCGGCGATCCAGGCATGGTCGGGCAATATTTTGGCCGTCACTGGTCAATCTCCACCGCGAGCCGGGTCTCGTCGAGGTAGTCGAGCACCACCCTGCCGCTACGACCTTGCGCCAGCAGCGCGAGCAGCGGCAGGCAGCGGGCTGCGGGAATGCCGCTGCGCACTGCGTCGAGTGCGGCATCGGGCAGGACGTCGGATGCGTCCGTGGTGAGCCCCTCAATGCGCACGCGCGGGCCGTCGGTAGCGATCGGGTCGAGCAACAGGGCCACGCCGAAAGCGTCGAGCAGCTTGCGCGTGGCGGCCAGCGGTTCCGGATAGGGGTGGTCATAAACCACCAGCAGTACCGGTTGCTGCAGGCTGTGGGCGAGCGCCAGGGCTTCGATCAGACCGGCGGCAAAGCTGCCGTCGTAGGCCGAGATGATGGTCGAGCTTGCCATCGCACCGGCGGCGATGCCCCAGTAGCCGGAGGCCGCGTTATTGACCGAGTTGTGGAAGCGGGTCGGCGAGATCATGCGGTCGTCACCGGCCAGGGTTTCGCAGATCGCGTGGCAGTTGGCGCCGTCGCCGCCGGCCGAGGCGAACACCGTGGCCAGCTGTGCGGCGTCCGCGCCGGCGGCTGTGACCGCCTGCATGCCGACGCCGATGGCGAGCTTGACCACCGCGCCGACCCGACGCCGCTCGGCGGGGGGCAGCAGGCCGGGAATCGGAAGGCGGGTGCTCTCGCGGCGCCACGGCGCATCGCCGGCGAGCACTGCGCGGGCTGCAGCCCAGTCGTCGAAACCGGGACCGATGACACCGAGCGCAAGGATGGATGCCGAAAGCGGGGAGCGGTTGGCATTCATGGTTCGGTCCTGGCGTCCGCACGCGAAAAAACAAGGCTGCAGTTGGTGCCGCCAAAACCGAGCGAATTCGACAGCACGTGGCCCAAGCGCGCCGGCTGTGGACGGATCCGGTAGTCGATGTCGATCGACGGGTCGAGCGTCCGCGTGCCGGGGCTGCCGGGGATCAGTCCATCGGCCAGCGCCAGCGCACAGAACACCGCTTCCAGGCCGCCCGCGGCGCCCAGCGCATGGCCGGTGGCGCCTTTGGTGGAGCTGGACGGGGGGGGATGGTCGAACAGGGTCTTGATTGCGAGGCCCTCGGCGCTGTCGTTGCCGCGTGTCCCGGTGCCGTGCAGGTTGATGTAGTCGATCTGGCCCGGGCTCAGTCCGGCGCCGGCAAGCGCTTGCTCCATGGCCATGCGTGCCCCCAGCCCCTGCGGGTGGGGCGACGACATGTGATGCGCGTCGCTCGACTCGCCGTAACCGGCAAGCAGGATGGCATCGGCGGGCAGCGTGTCGGGGGCGCGCTCGAGCAGTGCAAAGGCGGCCGCCTCCCCGATCGAGATGCCGCTGCGCTCCGGGTCGTAGGGGCGGCAGGGTTCGGGGGCGACCAGTTCGAGAGAATTGAAGCCGTACAGCGTGGTCAGGCACAGCGAGTCCACGCCGCCAACGATGGCCGCATCGATCAGGCCTGCGTTCAGCAGGCGTGCGGCACTGGCAAAAACCTTGGCGCTCGAGGAGCAGGCAGTGGAAATCACCCAGGCCGGCCCGGCAGCGCCAATCGCCTGACGAACGAACTCCGCCACCGAGAAGATGTTGTGGCTGCCGCGGTAGTGAAACTCGGCAGGCAAGGCGCCGGTGACCGGATCGCGATGACGGTAGGCGAGTTCGGTTTCGAGGATGCCTGAGGTGCTGGTGCCCAGCAGCACCGCCACCCGCTGCGCACCGTGACGTTGCACCGCCGCGATGGCGGCATCGATGAAGCCGTCCTGCATCAGGCCGAGCAAGGCGAGACGGTTGTTGCGACAGTCGTAGTCGGCCAGTGCCGGTAGTAGCGTCATCCGTTCCAGGCCGGGCACCCGCCCGATCCAGGTGTCGAGGGTGACGCTCTCGAAGTCACACTGGCGTAGCCCGCTGCGGCAGTGCTTCAGCGCGTCACGGGTGGTGTCCAGCCCGGTGCCGATACAGCTGGTCGCGGTGTAACGGGAAATGAGCAGGGGGGTCAACACGAGGATCCGATGGAATATGAACGAATTCTAACAAACGGGGAGCCGGTCGGGCCTGGGAGCTTGTCGTCCGATGGCATCGTGTTGCGCGGCTCAGGCTTTTAGCCGGGCCAGCAGCAAGGTGTTGGCGAATGGGGTGCCGGCATCCATTGCCTGCGGCCGGACGTTGAACCCGAGCCGCTCCAGCGTACGCTGCCATTCGGCGGCCGGACGGCAGTAAAGCGTGCCCAGACGATGACCGCGAACGGAGGTGATCAGGCGGTCGGCCCAGGTGCATAACAGGAAGGGCAGGCCGGCTGCGGCGTCGCCGACGCGCATGATCAGGGTGCCATCGGGCGCAAGCGCATCGCGCGCCCGCTCGAGCACCGCCTCCTGCGCGGCAGGCTCGATGTAGTGCAGCGAATCCAGGATGACGACGACGTTGACCTCGCCAAGCGGAGCGTCGCGGATATCGCCTTGCTCAACCACCGCACCAGGCGGCAGTGCCGGAAGGGCGCGATTGACATCGTTCGGCATCAACTCGATGCCACGGTAGGCTTCCAGTTGCGGGGCTGCGGGCCAGTCTGGCGGCCAGTCGCCGGCTGCGTGCAGGCGGCCGGCGGCGGTGAGCCAGTTCGATAACAGGCCCTGACCGCAGCCCAGGTCGACGATCCGTGCTCGCGGCGGAAAGGCGCCATCGGCGAGCAGACTGAAAAACACCGGGTCGCGGCCGAGCTTGCCACGGGCAAAATGCCAGGCGAAATGCCCGGCCTGGCGATAGGGGGCGGTGGCGGCGTCGAGCAGCCGCTTGCGGAAGGACGAAGTCATTGCAGCGCTTGGCGTAGGGTGACGGAGTGGAGGCCGGCGGCACGCAGGGAGTCGAGCAGCACCGGCAGGACATCGAGAATCACCGGCCGGCCGTTCGGGCTGCGCGCGCCATGGCCGTCGTGCAGCAGCAGGATGTCGCCGGCGGCGAGGTCGCGGGTAAGACGGGTGAGCACCTTGTCCGGGTCTCCCTCGCGGGTGTCGAAGCCGCGTCGTGTCCAGCTTGCCAGATGTAGCCCGAGGTGGGCCAGCACCGGTTCGAGGAAGGGGTTGCGCAAGCCGGCGGGGGCGCGAAAAAAATGGGGGGCGCTGCCGGCGAGCCCGGCGATCACGCGCTGCGCCTGCTCGAGGTCGCGTCGGATGCGGGCGGGGCCGAACAGCGAAAAGTGGTGGCGATGGCCGTGGGAGTGGTTCTCCACCGTGTGCCCGCGACGCACGATCTCGGCGATCAGCGCCGGGTGGGCGGCGGCGCGTTCGCCGATGCAGAAAAAGCTGGCGCGCGCAGCGTAGCGGTCGAGCAGGTCGAGGACCGCCGGGGTCACGCTCGGCTCCGGGCCGTCATCGATGGTCAGCGCGACTTCCCCGCGCTCGGCCGCGGCCGCCGGCAGCCGGGTCAGGTTGGGACCGAGCAGCCGGCTGCGCGGCCACAGCCCTGCGCCAGTGAGCGCGATATGACAGGCGACAAGGGCTGCCAGACCCCAGGGCCAGCTGTCCGGCCACACCAGCCATGCCGCCAGCGCGCCGGGGTGGACGACCCAGGCGGCGACGATCAGGGAGGATGGCCGCCACGGGCGGCCGGAAGTGGGCGTTTTCATGTAGGCGCGATTGTAACCGGGAGCAGCGGGCATGCCCCATCGTCGAGCGGTTCGCGATGCGTACCGTTCTGGAGACGGCAACGCGAGCAGCAAAAGGGCAGCAAAAGGGCAGCCCACCGGCCGGTGGTCTTGCGTCCGAGCGTCCGGTCCTCAACCGTGATCGGCGAGATAGCGCTGCCACAGGCACAGCCAGGTTGGCCAGTCGTGCCCGCCGCTGAGCACGCAGCGGTCGGCCTCGGCGAGCACGGCGGCCATCATGGCATGGCCGCCTGCAAAGCGGTCGTCACCGCCGTAGCCGAGCCACACTGGTGGTGCGCGCTGCGGGCCGCAGCGCTGCAGCGCACGCCAGCCGCAGCGTTCGTCATTGGTGGCAAAGTTGCCGTTCGCGGGCCAGTTCGCCAGACCGCCGGCGCGGTCGATCTCGCCGGTGATGCTGCGATTGCCCGGGTAGGGGGCGATCAGCACCAGTCCGTCGCTGCCGCCCGGATAGTGGTCGGCGTGCATCAGCGCGGCGAGGCCGCCGATCGAGATGCCGCCGGTCAGGACGCGTTGATAGCCCGACTGGCGTGCACCGACGAGGATCTCGTCCTCGATGCGAGTGCTCAGGCTACCGTCGCACACCGCGGACAGGTCGCTTTCGACCAGGATCAAATCGATTGCGCGGCCGCTCGCCCGCAGCGCGGTGTCGAAGCCGGCGCTGAGGAAGTCGGCCGGTTTGTCGTAGGCGCCGGCGAGCAGCACCAGCAGTTCGGGGGCAGTGGTGCCCGGTGTGGCCGTAAGGGCGAGGGTGTTGAGGGCCATGGTCGGGATCCGGTCGACTTGAATCAGCGCGCGGGAGGAAGCGGAACGGAAGGCGGGCTTGGAGGCGGAACCGGAGGCAAAGTCCGGCGGCTGAGCATGGCGGAGAATACCAGGGCGAGCACCGCACCGGGACCGACGGTGATGCCGATCGCCTGCAGCACCGGTACATTGGAGAAGGCGAGCAAGCCAAAGCCGGCAACCGTGGTGAGGTTGGCGAACAGCAGCGAGGCCAGCGTGAGGGGGCTCGGCTGAGGCGCGTTTTGCCCTCCCCGATCAAAAAATAACGCGTAGTTCGAGCCGACGGCGACGATCAGCAGCAGGCCCACCAGGTGGAGCAGGATCAGCTGCTTGCCGGCCAGGGTCAGGGCGGCGACTACGACCAGGATCGCCGCAGCCAGGGGAAGGGCAATGCGTACCACCCGCATCGGCTCGCGCAGGAACACCAGTAGCAGCACGAGGATGGCGAGTATGCCGCCGAGCGACAGCTGGATCGCCTCGCGCAGATAGCCGCCGTACAGGGCGTCGGACTCATGCTTGAGGTCGAGGAAGAGCGGGGACGTGCCGGCTGTCGACGGCATTGCGGCGGCGAGCGCGCTGCGGACCGTGCCGGCGTCGATCAGATGGGCTTGACGGCCGTCGATCGGAGCACGTAGCGGCAGCAGTGCGCGCACCCCGTGGGCCGTTTCCAGCAGCATGGCGTCCACAGCAAGGGCGAGCGAAGTGCCCTCCATCGACGCCCGGCTGAGCGGTGGGCGCTGGCGTGCGGCATCGGCCTCGTCGAGGAAGGGCGCAAGGCGCTCGGCACGCAAGGGCAAGCCGGTGCTCGCATCCTGCAGCCGGCGGGCGAGGGCATCGCGTTCGGGCAGGCTGGCGAGCCTCGTCTGTTGCGTGGCGTGGCTGGGCAGGTAGCGCGCGGGGCTGTCCCAGCCGGCGATGTGGCCGGCGGCCTGCAGGCGCTCGAGTGCCGGGGCGAGCGCCTCGGCCGATTGCAGCGTGGTCTCGATGTCGGGGCCGTTAACCACGATCAGGTAACGTACGTCGGGCGCGCCGAGTTCGCTGCGCAGGCGCATGTCGAGCGCCTGGTCGGCGGCGGAAACCGGGCTCAGGGCGAGCAACTCGCTGTTCCAGATGTGGTGGCGCTGGACCGTGATCAGCGCCAGGCTGCTCAACGCCAGCGTGATCACCAGCCAGCGCAGGCGGGTGGCGCCGGCCACCAGGTGTCCGAGGCGGCGGCCGAGCGGCCTGACGTCGCGCAGCTTGAAATCCGCCGGGAGCATCGCCGGGAGCAGGAAACGGGTGACCAGTGCGGCGGTGACGAGGCCGGCGAGCGAATACAGGCCCAGCTGCGCGAGGCCCGGAAAGCCCGAGGCAAACAGCGCGATGAAACCGCAGGCCGAGGTCAGCAGGCCAAGACGGATCGTGGGCCAGAACATGTCCATGCCGGCATCGGCGTGCTCGCTGCCGTCCTTGTGTTGCCCGCGCTGGACGAAGAGATAGATCGCGTAGTCCACCGCCTCGCCGATCAGCGTGGTGCCAAAACCGAGGGTGAGCCCATGCACCACGCCAAACCCGAGGCTCACCGCGGTGATGCCCGCCAGCGCACCCGTTACCACGGGCAGCAGGCCGAGCAGCAACACCGGCAGCGAACGGTAGATGAGCAACAGCAGGGTGATGATCAGCACGCTGCCGATGGCGGCGATACGGGTGACTTCGGACTTGATCGTGGCCCGCGACTGCACCGAAAACACGCCGGGGCCGGTCATGCCAAGCTCAAGGCCGGCGGCGCTGGCGAGATCCTTGCGTGCCTCATCGAACGCGCTGCGGATGGCGTTCATCGCGGCTTCCTGAGCGTCGATGTCGGCACCCGAGGCGCGAGTCAGTGCCAGCAGGAGGGCGATGCGGCCATCGCGCGAAACCCACACATCGCCGTCGAGCATGGGTTGTGAGGCCTGGTCGAGCCCGTTGAGCAGGGTGATCAGCTCGCCGGTGGGGTCGCGGGTGACCAGCGGTTTGGCGAGCAGCCCGGCGGGCGAGGCGAGCAGATTCAGCGTGTCCTGCAGGGCGGCGCGCAAACCCTCGGTGGTGAAGCGTTCCGCGCTCACGCCCGGACTGAGGGCGTAGCGATTATCGAACAGCCAGCGCCGGTCGGCTTCGAGATGAACGGGCTCGCCGTTGTTTACCGCGGAGAAGCGGGGATCCTCGCGCAGGCGGGCGGCGATGCGGCGTGAGGCTTCGGCTCGGTCGGCCGCACTGCCGCCGGTCAGGCCGACCAGGGTCAGGCGCGAAACCATGCCCTCGCGCAACTGATCGACCAGCAGCTGTTGTTCCGGGGTCGGGCTGCGCGGCAGAAACACCGACATGTCGGCGGTGAAGCTGGCGCGGCTGACGATGGTCGCAAGAACCGCGACGATCACCAGCCACAGCGCGAAGGCGGCGAGGCGTGGCCGCGCCATCATCGACGGGGCGGCTCGATGCGCATCACCGAACGGTCGCCATCGGCCTGCAGGATCTCCACCCCGCGAACTTCCCCCTTGCTGCCGCTGACCCGGATGCGCAGCACCACCTTGGCAACGGCCTGGTCGGAGGGCAGCAGATCGAGCGTCCATTGTGCGGCGGTGCCCGCCAGCGACAGCGCATAAGTGCGTTCGAGCGCGGCCCGGTCGCCGGCGAGGGTGGCGCGGATGCTCTCGATCAGTGCCGCGGCTTCGGGGTAGTCACGCAGACGCAGGGTGTGGGTCTTGCCTTCGCGGGTCAGGGTGAGGGTGTCGCCGTCGAGCACCATGGATTCGCGCAGCGGGGTTTCGGTGTGGCGTTCCAGTCGCGCCGGCGCGATATAGACCAGCTCACCGGTGGCCGTCAGCGGCTGATCGAGGATCGCGAGGTGGCGGGTTTCGACGAAACCTACCCGGCCACCGGCATTGTCGGCGAGCATGCGCATCAGTTGGGCGAGGCCCCAGTCTGCAGTGTGGGCTGAACCCCCGACGAGCGTGAGTAGAAGAACGAGGCTGCGGAGGATCATGGTGGTGGGGTGAGATCGCCCGGGGCGAAGTCGTTCCAGAAGTCGAAGAAGTTGAACCAGTTCGACGGTGCCTCACGGCAGCAGCGCTCGACTGCCGCCGCATAAGTCTGCATTGCGGCCAGGATGGCGGCATCGCGCTGATCGCGTGGTACCTGGCTGAAATCGGCAATCGGCTCAAAGCGGATGGTATAGCGATTGCCGCCATGATAGAGACCGGCCATGAAGATGATCCGTGCCTCGAGCATCGCCGCCATGCGGAAAGGGCCGACCGGCAGCGCGGCCGGACTGCCGAGCAGCTGTACCGGCAGTCGTGGCTCGTTGCCCAGGCTGCGGTCGGCGAGCACGCCGACCACCGCACCTTCGGCCAGCCGGGCATGTACCTTGAGCATGGCATCGAGCCTGCCGAGCGCAATCACTTCGGGGCGAGCGGCCGGATTGAGCGCTGCGAGCAGGGCGTTGATCTTGCGCGCATTGTCTTCGTACATGGCGAGCACGATGCGCAGACTCGGCTGGGTCCGGCCGATGGCGCGGATGGCCTCGAAGCTGCCGATGTGGGCGCCAAACAGCAGCGCGCCGCGGCCACTGTCGATCTGCTCGTTGATCAGTTCGCCGCCTTCGATGCGGATGTCGAACAGGTCGAAACGGTCCTTGAACAGGTATATCCGATCGTGGATGGTGGCGGCGAAGCTGAGGACATGGCGGTAGCCGTCGGCGAGCCGGACCGGACGTCCCAGCGCGCGCGCAAGGTAGGCCCGTGAGGCACGCCGCGCGGCAGGCGAAAACAGCAGGAAGTAGGCCGCCACAAGGTGCAGCACCAGGCGTCCGGCTGGTCGGCCGAGGCGCAGCGAGATCCATGCCATCAGGCGCAGCATGGCCATGTTGCTGCGCTCGGGGCGTCGTGCCCAGTCGGCGGCGGGCGGGCGCGCGTTCGGCTGCACGAGGGGCGGGCGTGCCCTCATGCGCTGTCCCTGCCGACCGGCGGGCGCGGAGTGAGCGTTCCGCTGGCGACTGGCTGGCCGGCGGTGTCGATGCTTAAGGCGATCGCACCACTGGCTGCGGGCGCCTTCCAGCTCAGACGCAGGGCTTCGCCGGGACCGACCGGGCGCACGAACTTTACGCTGCCGATCTGCCAGCACGGCTCGCCCAATCCGAATGCCGCGGCAATCGCGCGTGCCGCTGCGTCCACCAGGACCACGCCGGGCACGATGGGATGGTCCGGAAAGTGGCCAGCGAAGGCGGGGTGATCGGCCGGGATTTCCAGCATGCAGCTACCGGCGCTCACGTCCCGACCCCTTGCTCGTCCGTCCCCTGCGCACCCGTTTCCTGCGCATTCGCCACTTTGCGCCTGAGGTGGGCCTGAAGCAGGGCCTCGCAGGTCTCCCGCGGCAGTTTGCCGGTGGCGTTGCGCGGCAGGGTGTCGAGGAAGATCAGCGGGCGTGGCATGAAGGCGGTGTCGATGCGTTCGCGCAAAGCGGCTCGCAGTTCGCGCTCGCTGAGTCCGGGGGCGACGACGAATGCGACCAGGCGGGTGATGTGGCCGTCGCGTTCGCCGTCGGGCAGGTGAAAGCCGCCGTCGCGCACGCCCGGGATGGCGAGCAATTGCTGGTTCAGGTAGCCCAGCGAAGTGCGCTTGCCGGCAATGTTGATCAGGTCGGCGTTGCGCCCCCGGAGCAGGAAGCGCTGGGTGTCGACCTGTTCGATCACGTCCGACATCGGTACCGCGACTTCGATATGGCCACCGTCGGCCCAGGTCTGGCCGTCACGGGTCTCAAGCCGGATGCCGGGAAACAGCGTCCACTCGCTGGTGAGGGCGCTACGCCGGGTGGCGATCTGCCCCGTTTCGGTGGAGCCGTAGATCTCGAGCAGCGGCGCGCCGAGGCGCGCCTCGGCTTGATGGGCGAGTTCCACCGGTAGCGGTGCGGTGGCCGATACGACCAGTTCCACCTGGGTCAGCGCGACGCCTTCGTCAAACAGGGTGCGCAGATGGAAGGGGGTGGTGATCAGGGCGGCGGGCGCGGGGGTGCGGGCCAGGGCTGCAGCGATGTCGGCCGGATAGAAGGGGCGCCCGGCGTCGAACGCGGCGCCGCTTTGCCACGCCACCAGCACGGTCGATTCGAAGCCGTACATATGTTGCGGGGGTACCGTGCCGATCAGGGTGGCGGGGCGTGCCGGGTCCAGCCCGAGGGCGACGCCTTCGGCGCGCACATTGATCACCAGCCGACCCCAGGTCTTGCGGTGTGGCAGCGGGGTACCGGTGGAACCGGAGGTGAATACCCAGGCCACCAGCCGGGTGGATTCGAGCTGCGGGACGGCAGGCATGGCGGCCGGCAGTTCGTCGGCCCGGTGCAGCTCGGGGAAGCGGATTGCGGGCAGCGAAAACTGCGCGCCCTCGCCGTCGGTCAGCACCTGGCAGTCTGGCGCGAAGGCGGCGAGGTGGCGCAGGGTTTCGGGCGTGTAGGTCGAGGGCAGCAGGCTGATTCTGCCCGACACCATGCTGGCGGCGAGGCCGACCGCGAAGTGATAGCGATCGCTACAGACATTGAGCACATGCTCCGTGTCCGGCAGCATGGCCGCGACGCGTTCGATGTCGGCCAGGAAGCGGCGCAGGCTGATCACCTCGCCATGGCGGCGGGCGATGACGGCATCCGGATCGGTGTGGGAAACGAGCGGCAGGTGGGACACGGTGTGTAGTGACGGGAAATGCAGAGGAAGCGTGCCGACAGCCGTCATGCAGCGGGTGGGGTGGCGGGTGAGGTGGCGGGTGGGGTGGCGCCGCGGGAGGCGTGGAGGAAGGCGCGCACCGAGTCGACGAGACCGGTGCGCAGCGCCGGCGGCAGTAGCACCTGGCGGACGGCGAATTCGATCACGAACATCGTCCCGATCAGGATCGGGGTCAGTACATTGATCAGCAGCGACCACGCATGCATCGAGCCGGCAAAGAACAATGAAGCCGAACAGATCGCCATCGAGGCGAAGAAGATCGTCCATGCCAGCGTGGCGCCGCGCGTGTAACGCTGCAGCGCCGGGGCCATGAGATCGCCATGGATGAGGCGGGCGAATCGGCTGATCATCGGCTCCACCCCTGCGGCAAGGGTACGACCGAAGCCGATGGCGAGTAGCGAGAACATACCCAGGTGCTGGACGAAGTAGATCCACTCGAAGCGTGATTCGACCAGCGGCCAGTAAACGCCCAGGAGCCCGGCGACCCCCGCCCACAGCAGCAGTGGCCAGGTCCGGCGCCGGCTGCGCACCGCCATGCCGAGCGCGATCGCCATATAGGGCACGACTGCCACCAGTGCGCCGAGCGTGCTGGGCTGATCCGGTGCGGTGGTCAGATGGGCAAGCAGCAGATAGGCGCCAAACGCGACGGCCAGCAGCAGGGTGCGGCCGAGGCGCAGGGGGCTGCCCATCACCCGACCCGGTTGGCGGCGATGTGGTCGGACAGGCTGCGCAGCGACGAGAAAATCTGCAGGTTGTCCTCGTTGTCGGCCCGCAGCGAGAAACCGAAGCGTTTGGAGACCACCAGTGCGACCTCGAGGATGTCGATCGAGTCCAGTCCCAGACCCTCGCCATACAGCGGAGCATCGGGTTCGATTTCGCCCGCCGGAATCTCGAGGTTCAGCGCGGAAACGATCAACTCCGCAACTTCATGCAGCAGCGCAGCATCGGCGGAGGAAGGGGAGGTTTCGGTCATCTTGGGTACACATCACAGGAACGATCGGTCCGGGCGTTGGCTGGCGCCGGTCAAAATCAGCGAGCCACATCCGGGCGTAAAGGCGGAATGTTAACTGTCGTCACTCGACTATGGTGAATTTTCGCTGTTTTGCGTGCTCAGGAACAGGACATTTACCGCTTTTACCTGCTGTTTCAGCTCGGCGAACCAGCCGGCCGGAACGGGGCTGTTCGCCGTGCGGCCCCTTCGTCCGGATCTCTCGGCGTGATTCCCTGGCCTGATTCTTCTTGCGTGGTGCAGCCCCTCGACACCGTCGATCAGGCCGCCGAGCCCGCCCGTACGATCTCGATGGTCCGACCCGCCGACGGCGGGGCCTGCGGCTTGGGCTTGCGTGACACCTTCACCGGCGACATGGCGGCGATGGCATCGGCCTGCAACTCCGGGCTCAGGAAAGGCGAGAGCCCGCGCGGCTGGCGTGGATGAGTGGCGAAGCTGTGCTTGTTCGCTTCGAGCTCGGCCTTGCCCGCGCTGAAGTAGCGTGCGGCCTGGATGATCTGCGGCAAATGCCGGAGCACGTGCCACAGGCTCCAGCGGTGCTGCCACAGCTTCTTTCCAAAGCGGCGGCGGTAGGCCTTGCTGTCGTAGTAACGACGCACATGCCAGTTGTAGAGCGCGTCCATCTCCTCGCGCGACTGGAAGCCGCTCGGCTTGTAGACGAAGTTGAGGCAGTTCATCAACCGCCAGTCCTCGTCGAAGTCGCCTTCTTTGCCCGACACGCACTCATCCCAGATCGGCGCGCCGTACATCGGGCTGAACTTGGTCATGTTCATCTCGTCGAGGTCGAGGTCGAGGATGAAATCGCTGGTCGCCTTGAACGTCTCCGGGGTCTCGCCCGGCAGGCCAAAGATGAACAGGCCCTTGGCGCGCAGGCCGGCGGCGTGGATCTGCTCCACCGTCTTTCTGACCGCATCCAGCGTCACCCCGGTCTTGTGCCGTTCCATCATGCCGGGGTCGGCCGACTCGATCCCCATCGACACCATCAGCGCGCCGGCGCGCTTGAGCAGCGCGAGCATCTCGTCCGAGGTATGGCCGGTGCGGATCGCGCAGTTGAAATCCACCCCCAGCGGCTTGGCGATCAGCAACTCGCACAGTTCGTGGATGCGCTTCTTGTGTGCGGTAAACAGGTCGTCGTAGATGTTGATGTGGTGCACGCCGAAGTTGTCGCGCAGATGGCGGATGTGGTCGTGCACGTATTGCGCCGAGTTGTACTTGTACAGGCGCTCATACACCGTGCGGTCGCAGAACGAACAGGTGTAGGGGCAGCCGCGCGAGGTGATCATGGTCGCGCCCCAGCGCTTCTCGTAGGAGAACAGCGGCAGGTGGTAGCCGTGCGGGAAGCCGGCAAGCTTTTCGTAGGCGGGGAAGGGCAGTTCGTCGAGGTCGAGGATACGCGCGCGGCGCTCGTTGATCACCGCATGGCCGCCGCCGTCGCGGTAGATGATGTTGGCCACATCCTTGTCGGCAAGGCCGTTGGCGACGTCGAGAATGGCGCCCTCGCCCTCGCCGATGCACAGGTAGTCGATCTCGGGGAAGTGGTCGAGCAGCGGCGCGCCGATCGACGACGCATGCACATTGCCGATGAAGATCTTGACGTGGGGCAGCTTGAGCTTGATATACGCGGCCATGTCCACCGCGTCCATGAAGCCCGAGGTGGTGGCAGAAAAGCCGACGAGCTCGGGCCTGGTGGCGATCACCTGCTCGGCGTTGGCTTCCAGCGAGCGCGGCGCGTAAGGGCCCATGCAGTCATGCAACTGGGTCGGGTGGCCGTGCTTTTCGAGCCACGAGGCCAGCTGCAGGATGCCGATCGGCGCCATGCGGTTGGCCAGTACGGTGAAATCGGGCTGTCCGGGCACGAAGTTGAACCCGGCGGGGTGAACGAGGGTTACACGCATGGTCGGGGCTCTCCGTGCTGGTTGGGGAGGAAGCGATTTGTGCGTACTGCTGTTTTGCCCCGATTGTGCGGTATTTTGGCGGTGGGGGTAAGGGTTTGGTTATGCCGCGGCTGATAATTCTGCTTCGGATTCAGTGGCATGGCCTTGCGTAGGGCGCCACGATCAACGGCGCCCGGGCCGAGATGGGGGGCGTGATTCCGACGGAGGTCTCTCCGAAGGCGATGCAGCGCTCAGGCTGCGCCACTCGCAGTGGTGCTTGTCTTGCCCCGGTTCGACCATGCCGAGCAGCACCCGGGCGTGACGGCCGCTCGCGAGCCAGGCGCGGGCGAGGGTCGTCATTCGCAGCCACTGCAGTTCGGTATCGCCGGTCAGCGGCAGGTAGCAGGCCGCCTCCAGCTCGGGTAGGCAATTCTTCAGCGGCAGGGCGGCGAGCATGGCCTGGGTGGCGAGGAAGTCGAAGGGCATCGGATCCTCGTTGCGCAGGCACAGATCCTCGAGCACGCGGTGAAACGCTGCGCGCGGGCCGCTGCGTGAGGCGAACAGTACCGCGGTTGAGCGCGCAGGGCCTTGTTCGGTCGCAGTGGCATCCAGGCAGGCGTCGACGCCGGCGAGGCACAGTTCGGCCAAGGTTCCGGCACGGCGCACAGGGGCGCCGAGTGCGGTACGGGCGCGGTGGGTGAGTTCGGCGCTGTCGAGCTCGAGCGTGATGCGTGCAGTCTCAGTGGCGGTTCCCTCATCGCCGAGCGCGGTCGTAGGGTGGGAGCGGTCGCGGCTCAGGACCAGGGCTGCGATGCTGCCGCCGAAGCCGATCAGGTTGAACAGTGCGTGGCGCGCAGTGCTTGGGGCGTGGTCCGGCGTTGCCAGCAGCAGGCCGAGTTCGGCGAGGCCGCTGGCACCGAGGGTGTGGCCAAGCGCAGCCTTGAAGTCGAGCTGCCGTGGCTGGGTCGATCCGAACACTGCTGTCAGCGCATGGGCTTCGGCCGCAGCGGTGGCATCGAGACCGCCGGCATGGGGTTTGAGCAGGCCGATGTCGGCCGCATGCAGGCCAGCGTCGGCCAGCGCAGACCGGATCACCGTTGCGATCACGTTGCCGTCGGGTGCGGGCCCGGTCGGCGAGTGGCCGTCGATGCCGAGACGGCAGGCGGCGATGTGCCAGCCCGGACCGGCGGCGGCCGTCAGCAGCACCCCGGCCACCGCCTCGCCAAGTACCAGCCCGGGCTCGCCGGATGCGCTTGCCAGCAGGCCCAGGCCGGAAAACCCCGCCAATGTGGTGTCGTTGGCCAGCTCTATGGCCAGCACCAGTGCGCGCTCGATTTCCCCGCTGCGGATCAGGGTGGCAGCCGCGTCGAGTGCGGCCAGGCCTGAGGTGCAGGTGGTGGAGAAGGTCCACGGCGTACCGGCAATGCCCAGCCAGTCGGCCACCTGCTGCGAAAAGGCGGCTGCATCCGGGGGCAGCACGACGCTGCCGACTTCTCGCGCGCTTGTCTCCAGTGCGCCCATCTGCAGCGAGGACGAGGCAATGAACAGTGGTGTTGCCGACCAGTCTGCCGCGGGCAGTGCCACCGCCAGTTCTTTGCCGACGCGGGTAATCGCGTCGCGGGCGCGCAGCTCGGGGCCGTCATCGGCAAGCGCCATGCCGAACCAGGGCCAGTGCCGGCCGAGTACCGTGCGTTTGCTCGCGGGTCGGGCTCTGTCGCTGCACAAGGCGTCGGTCGCCTCGCTCAGTGTCAGGCCGAGCGCCGAGCAATGGCCGATGGCGGCAATGCGCACGGCCCGCTTCATGTTCGGGCGGCGAGAAAAGACTCGAGGTGGATCGCCAGGTTGGCCACGCTCGAGAGGACGCGGCGGGTCTCCTTGCTGTCGGTCAGGCGCAGGCCATACTTCTTCTGCAAGGCCATCGACAGTTGCAGCGCGTCGAGTGAATCGAGTGCGAGCGGCGCTTCGGGCCCGAACAGGATTTCGTCGTCGGTGATTGCGGCCGGGTCGCAATCCTTGTCGCAGGCGTCGACGATCAGGGTCTTGATCGCAAGTTTCAGGTCGTTCATCACTACTCGTCAGCGGGTGGCGCGCAGGGCACGCCGGTTCAGCAAAATGGCGACGCCCAGCGCCGCGAGGGCGAAGGATACCAGCGCGATGGCCGGCGGCAGGATGTCGGTGGCGACCCCGTCGCGCAGCATCACACGGTGGAAGCCGTCCAGCGCCCACGCCATCGGCGAGATCTGGGTCAGCGGCTGCATCGTGGCCGGCATCACGAACTTGGGCACCATGATGCCGCCGATCGCTCCCATCAGGATGTTGCCGACACCGCCGATCACGGTAGCCTGCTCCGAGGTGCGCGCCACGCTGGCGATCAGCAGGGCCCACGCCACCGCGGCCAGACTCACCGCGGCGGCCATCAGCCACAGCGCAAACAGGGACGCCGCCGATGCCGGCAGTACCAGCGCCTCGCCGCCGGCCAGCGGCACCAGGTGCTGGCCGACCAGCACCATGACCACCGCCTGCACCTGATTGACCACGAAGAAGGGCAGCAGCTTGCCCGCCAGGATCAGGCCGAAGGACACCTGCTGGGTGGCCAGGCGCTGCAGCGTGCCGTGCTGGCGCTCGGCGATGAACACCGCCGAGATCGGCACCACGACGAAGAACATCGAGAAGATCAGCCACGCGGGCACGTTCTGCTGCACCGACGAGGGCAGCGCTTGGGGCGTCGCATTGCCGGCCTCGTCACCGACGCCGGTGCCCCTGACCGCTTCGGTAAGAACCTGAGGCGGCGGTGCGTTCGACGCCAGCTCGTGCAGCTCCGGAATCATCAGCGAACGGCCGATCCGTCCGAGCAGGCCGGTGAGTTGCAGCCGCGTCACCTCGGCCTCGACCTGCTGGCGAAAACCGTTGCGCACCGCCAGCGGCACGGTGGGGTCGGCCAGCATGCGCAACGTGGGGCCGGGATCGGCGGTGGCGCTCCTAGTGCTTGCCATTTGCGCCGCAAAGCCTTGCGGAATCACCAGCACGAAGGCGATGCGCCCGCTGGCGACCGCCTCGCGGGCGACGGATTCGCTCTCCAGCACACCGAACTCACGCAGCACGTCGATGCCGGCGAGTTGCTGCTCAAGCGCCTGAGAGGCCTCGCTGCGGTCGATGTCGACGATCGCGTAGCCGAGGTCGGCCGGCATGCCGGGCACGAAGGCGTCGCGCAGCGCGAGCGACATCACCAGAATGAAGATCGCCGGCATCAGGAACAGCGCCGCCAGCCCGTGGCGGTCGCGCAGCAGCGCGAGGGTTTCCTTGCGCCACAGTGCGGCGAGCCGGATCAGGGTGTTCAAATCAGCTGGTCGATCAAGATGGTGGCGAGGATCCGTGTCACTCGCGGCTCTCAGCCCTTTGCGTCCTGTCCGTGGGTTTCCGCAAACCGCCGTTCAAGCTCCAGCCGCAGTGCCTTGCGGGCCTCGGCGGCCTCGAAGCGCTTTTTCTCCTTGGGGCTGAACGGGCGTAGTTGCGGCACCGGCACCGGCTTGCCGTCGTCGTCGATCGCGACCATGGTGAAGAAGCAGCTGTTGGCATGGCGAACTTCCTG
The DNA here is from genome assembly GCA_030656215.1 of Azoarcus sp. GTDB lineage: Bacteria > Pseudomonadota > Gammaproteobacteria > Burkholderiales > Rhodocyclaceae > Parazoarcus. The sequence continues at coordinate 23,445 of JAUSOD010000040.1, read as the reverse complement.
GGTGCGGATGTTCTCCGCCACGACCTTGATCCCGACTTCCATCGACGACTTGCCGGTGTAGTTGACGCTGGCGAGGAAGGTGACGAGTTCGCCGACCATGATCGGCTGGCGGAACATCACCTGGTCTACCGAAAGCGTTACCACGTAGCGTGCCGCGTAACGGCTGGCACAAGCGTAGGCGACCTGGTCCAGCAGCCGGAGAATGGCACCACCGTGCACTTTTCCTGAGAAGTTCGCCATGTCGGGCGTCATCAGGACGGTCATTGTCAGTTGGTGGGCGGGCAGATCCATGGGGCGGTCATCCTGCAGGGCTGGTCGGGAACGATGCCCGGTGCACGGGATGCCGTACGCCGGGGGGCTCCAGCGTACCTCAGGGATACGGTCTTGTCTTTCGCCCGTGTGCCCGTGCCGGCGCCGCGCAGCCCTTCGGCGCGTGCGGCAGCCGCCGCAGGATGCGCTGCGAGCGTTACAGGCGCAGGTTGCCGGTGCCGAAAAGTCCGATCAGTCCGATCACGATCAGATAGATGGCGACGATGTAGTTCAGCAGTCGGGGAACGACCAGGATCAGGATCCCTGCGATCAGGGAGACAAGGGGGCCGAGGGTCAGGTTGAGCGTCATGGGCGTTCCTTTGGGATAGGCGGTAAGGGTGCGAGGAGCTGCGCGGACTTCCGGCTTCGGGCGTGAGGTAGATCGCTGATGGGCGGGGCAGATTAGTACCATTGTGGCTCGCAACGCGAGGTCGTTTCGGTTCGGTCCCGCACACAGGGTAGCGTTTATTGACCGAGCGTGGCGTTCAGTCCCGCAGCGAGCGCCGGGTCAGGCGCATGAATACCTCTTCCAGGTTCTGCGTGCCAAACGACAGGGCGCGCGGCTGGCAGTCGGCGGCCTGGAGTTCGGCCAGAAGGCCGGGGAGCGCCTCCGCGACAAAGGGGTGCAGGCGAATGCTGTCCCTGGTGTGGGCGAAGCCGGGATAGCGCACGGCCCAGTCGTCGGCGAGTGTGCTGGGAAGGGCGCGGTCCAGGCGCAGAGTGAGGGCTGGTGCTTCGTCCCTGAGCACGTCGGTGAGGCGGCCCTGCACCAGCACCTTGCCGTGGTCGATGATGGCGACGCGGTCACACAGTGCCTCGACCTCGTCCATGTAGTGGCTGGTGTAGATCACCGTCTTGCCCGCCTCGCCCAGATCGCGGATGGCGTCGAGCAGGAAATGGCGCGACTGCGGGTCGACGCCGACGGTGGGTTCGTCGAGCAGCAGCAGGGCGGGATCGCCGAGCAGGCCGATGGCGAGGTTCAGGCGTCGGCGCAGTCCACCGGAGAGTTCGCCAGCCAGTTGCCTAGCGACCCCTTCGAGGCGGGCGAAATGGATCGCTGCGGCGCAGCGTTCGGTTTGCAGACTGCGTGCCAGACCCTGCACTCCGGCGAAGAAGGCGAGGTTCTCGGCCACCGTGAGCATGGGGTAGAAGGCGTAATCCTGCGGCACCAGGGCGATGGCGTTGGGCTGCGTGCTGCGGAAGTCGGCCAGGGGCTGGCCGTCGATCGTGATCCGCCCGAGCTGTGCGGCGAGGAGGCCGGCGACGAGCGAGATCAGGGTGGTCTTGCCGGCACCGTTGGGGCCGAGCAGGCCGAACAGGCTGCCGCGTTCGATCTGCAGCGTGACGCCGTCCAGTGCTGGCGATGCGTCGGGACGGTAGCGATGGACGAGGTCGTGGACGACGATCATCGCCGCCTCAAGCTAGTGCGCGCTCGAGCCTGCCGAAGAAATCCTTCTCGCGTGCGCCCTGGCCGCGCAGCAGGCCGGCGAGGCGGCCCGGGTCGAAGGGATCGCGGTCGCGGATCATGCGCGCGGCGGCGAGCGCGAATTCGCGCCAGCTGTCGCCGATTTCCACCAGTTCGCCGGCGAGCTCGCCCAGCGCCGGGCGGGTACAGTGCGCCGCCGCCTCCTCGAGAAAGGACGCATACATGTAGCGGAAGCCGCCGCCGCCGGTACCGATTTCCTCCTGCATCCGTACGAGGTGGCCGACAAAGAGCTTGGATTGCGGGACCTTGTCGCCCGTCGGCAGGCGCTCGACGGCGCGCGCCACGCGCTCGATGCCACGCACGCCGATCAGCGGCACCGGGGTGCGCAGCATGATGCGCACCGTTTTGCGAATTGCGGCGGGAATGACCTTGTGCCAGTCGGGTTCGGTGGGACGGTTGTCGGGGTAGTAGAGCAGGCCTTTGGGCGCGAGCACGCCGCGCGCGAAACGGGCGCGCGCGAGGTCGGGTGCGGCGCAGCGCACCGGCTCCTCGAACACCGGGTCTGACAGCAGGTAGTCGCCGTTGGCGCCATCGCGGCCGTAGGCGAGCACGTTGTGGGCGTTGAAATGGAAGCGCAGGTTCTCGGGGAAATAGGGCAGCCAGAACACCGAGGTCTGCAGGCCGACCACCTTGCCGTCGTCGAGCAGCGCGTCGAGCCGGGCCTGGCCCTTGGCCGCGGTGCGGAAGGTTTCGGTGCGCATGGTCAGCCCGAGCGGTTTCTGCAGACCACGGATGATGGCGCGCGGTGGCATCCGGTAGGCCACCAGCGGCAGACCGCCGAGCTTGATGAAGGGCAGGTAGGCGAAGGACAGCGCCGACGACAGGCCGAGCGCCATCGGCTCGGAGAGCGGCAGGCCGTAGTGGCGCACGATGGCCGACATCACGCCGCTCTCGCAGTGCGAGGCGTGCTGGTGGTGGAAGGGGCGGAGCGCTTGGATGGAGGTTCGGGTGTGTTGCATTCAATCCATCCGCTTGAGCTGGTCGACACGCATGCCCAGTGCCTCGGCGTAGCGCGCCAGCAGCGCCGGTCGCAGGCGGGCGAAAATTTCCGGGCGCAGGTGGCGCCGCACCCGCCAGGCCCAGATGCCGCTGACCTGGGACAGCAGGGTGACATCCATGCGTGCCTTGTACATATGGTATTCGAGCGCCGAGGCCGTGCCCGCCGAGACGCGGCGGTGGGCATCGGCGGCCAGACGCTCGAGCTCTTCCACCGCCTGCAGGGTCACGATCTCTTCGGCCTCCCAGCCGCGTGAGGGCACGATGCCGATGTGACCATCGGCGCCGCGCGCATACATCGCCTTGCGCTGGCCGCCGAGGGTGGTGTTGCCTTCCTGCGGGACTTCGTTGGCGTCCATTGTCAGACCACGGTCAGATGCACGAAGCCGCTCGAAAAACGGCCGCTTTCGGGAACGAAGCACAACAGGCGCTGGCCTGCGGCGAGGCGACCGCTGCGCAGCAGTTCGTCGATCATGATGTAGATCGAGGCCGCGCCGGTGTTGCCCTTGGTCGCGAGGTTGGTGAACCAGCGTTCGGGTGCGATCGGCAGGCCCAGGTGTGCGAGGCAGTCGGCGATCGGCTGGCGAAAGTAGTGCGATGACATGTGGGGCAGGAACCAGTCGATCTGGGCGGAGGCGAGGCCGCGTTTGGCGATCAGCGCGCGCAGTGGCGCCTCCAGGGTGTGCGCGACCACGTTCTCGTTGAGCAGGCGCACGTCCTGCTTGATCGCGAAGATCGACTGTTTGCCCCAGGCCTGGGGCGTGTGCAGGGCCCAGCCTCGAAGCCGGCCGTGCGTGTCCTTGTCGCCGCCGGCATACATGCAGGCGGGCTGGGTGTGGGCCTGGGACGAGAGCTCGATCCAGTCGATACGCAGGGAGCGGCCGCTGGCGCGTGGCGTGCTCTGCAACAGAAAGGCGCCGGCGCCGTCGGACAGCATCCAGCGCAGGAAGTCCTTCTCGAAGGCGATCTCGGGTTGGGCTTCGAGCGCGGCGACACGGGCCTCGGTCTCGGCCTCGAACTGCTCTCCGCGCAGGATCACCGAGGGCAGGTCGGAGCCGGTGGCGATCGCGTTGTGGCTGTTGCCGGCGAGCACCGACAACCAGGCGTACTTTAGCGCGGTGAGGCCGGCGAGGCAGATGCCGGCCGTCGACACCACCTCGCATGCCGGGTTGCCGAGTTCGCCATGCACCATCACGCCGTGGTTGGGCATCAATTGGTCGGGCAGCGAAGTGCCGGTGACGAGGCATTCGATGTGCTCGAGCGCAAAGTCGTCGCCGACCAGACCGCGGACGGCCTCGGCGGTGAGCTGGGCGTTGTTGTGGGTGGCTTCGCCGGTGGCCGGGTCAATGGCGTAGTGGCGTTGCACGATGCCGTTGTTGCGCAGCACGATGCGTCGTGCCCGCGACGGCCGCCCGCCGACGCGGCCGAGCACAGCCTCGATGTCCTCGTTACCGACCGGGGCATTGGGCAGGCAGGTGGCGGTGGCGGTAATGAATACGTTACGGGGTTCGGTCATGTTCGGTCATGCGCGCAGCCCCCGATCCCGAGGGCTGCTCGTAGCGCAGACGCAGGGCATCAAGCCGGCGTCGGAGCAGGGGGGCGAAGGTGCGCTGGAGCACAAGGCTCAAGGGTACCACTGTAATAATCAGGGCCACGAGGTAGACCGCGAACAAGGCAAGTGCAGGCACGCGGCGCCACTGCCCGGGTTTGCCGAACAGGCGCACGAAGCCGGACCACACGCGGAAGGCGCGCTGCCCGGCCCGTTCGCTGATGACCAGGCGCGGATTGACGCGGACCGCGCGCAGTCCGGTGAGCATCGGGGCACCACTGTCTTGCTCGTCACGCGCAAGGGCGGCCGCCAGTGCGTGCCCGAATCGTGCGGCCGCCGCGGTTTCGTCCGCCGTCACCCCCGCGGCGGGCAGGCCGAGGAAGCGGTCGCGACGGCCGGTGAACATCCAGCGCGGGGTGGTGATGAAGGTGGCCAGCGGATGGGCGTTGTCGGTGAATGCGACGTGGTCGGTGAGGCGACCGCCGGCATCGCGCACCAGGTCGACAAGCTTGTCGTAGGCGGTCATCCACATGTTGCGGCAGGCGACCACGCTCACCACCGGCTTGCCGGCGAGCAGGCGTTTGCCGTCCGCGCCTTGCAGAAAGGCGGTGACCGGCTGCGACGGCGACAGGTACCACACCTGCCAGGCGAGAATCACCAGGTCGAAGTCCGCATCCGCGGCGGGGCTCAGGGGCAGATTGGGGCGGGGGTCGAGCCGCACCGATTCCGGGAATACATCGAGAAAACGAAAGAACGGCCACGGAAACGGGAACGCCTGCTGCGGCTGCAGGGTTTCGACATGGACCCGGATGCCCGCTTCGGACAACGGACGCGTCATGGCGTCGACGATGCCCGACAACTGACCGCTCTGTGAGTAATGGACGACGAGGATGCTCTTCACACGCGACGGCTCAGTGGGTCTTCTGGCGCAGCTCGAGACCGGAGAACAGTAGCACCCGGTCCGTGCCGTTGGCGGCGGCGAGGATGGTTTCGCCCTTGCCGGTGCCGAGGCCGGACACCAGCATTTCGGTCTCGGAGATCGGGGTCAGACCGATGCGCAGCACAAAGCCGGGCAGTTGCGAAAAGCTGCACTCGCCCACCAGCATGCCGTCTTCAAGACGCAGGCTGAGGCGGTCGGGCGCAATGCCCAGCGCCTTGCCCGTGATTTCGTAGTCGCCGACGTAATCGAGCAGCCTGCGTGGCACCGGGCCGGGCGTCAGGCGCTCGCCGACGAGCATGGTGTCGTCGCCGAAATGACCGATCAGCACATTGCGTTCGGCAACCTGGGCCATCGATAGCCGAATGCCATCGAAAGCGCTGACCTGCACCGGGATCAGACCGAACAGTTTGTAGCGTAGTCCGAACTGCCCGGCCGCGCGCGGTTTGAGTTGCAGCGTATGGCCCATCACCCTGGCGTCGAGTGCATTGCTGCCGGGGCTGACCCTGACCAGGCCGACCATCGAGTCATACCAGGCGGTATAGCTTTCAAGCTGGGTCTGCGGGAGGGTGACGTCGGTGTTTGCGCCCGCCGCGATCGCCGGCTGGCGGATGCCGGTCTTGGCTTCGAGCGCGAGCTTGAGAACTTCGGCGGCGACCGTCTTGACCACGCCTTGTGCGCTTGCGGAGTTCGAAGCAACGATCACGCCGAGCTTATGCTCGGGCAGGATCACCATCATGCTGTGCGAGTCGAGCAAGGTGCCGCCATGGCTGGCGACGGTGCCGGCGTTGCGGATCTCGATGCCCGACAGCAGCCAGCCCAGCCCGACGCGAAAGCCCATGTCGAGCGGAACATGCTCGTTTTGTGGGCGCAGCATCTCGGTAATGCTCTCCTCTCGCAGCAACTGCTGCCCGTCGGCATGCTCGCCAGTGCGGCCTCCAGAAAATATCCAGCGCATGAAGCGGCTCATGTCGTCGACGTTCGATACCAGTCCGCCCGATGGCAGGTCGCGCAGCGAGAGAGGCTCGATCTCCGCGTGCCTGCTGTACACCTTGAGTGCGGGCCGCGCCTCGAATCGGGTCTGGTGCATCGCCAGCGGGGTCAGCAGCGTGTGCGCAAGGTGCTCGGCGAAAGGCATACCGGAGCGCTGCTCGATCGCCGCGCCGAGCAGTGTCACCGCCAGATTGGAGTACGCAAAGATGAATTCCGGGGGGTAGGCGACATACTCGCTCTTCACCGCTTCAACCAGATCGGTGAATGGGGCGGGGGCCGCTGTCGTGAGCATGCCGTTAAGGTAGTTGGTGGGGAGCCCCGAATGGTGGTTCATGATGTTGCGCGGCGTGATCGGAACAGCACTCTCGAACCGTGAGCGCACGGAAAATTCGGGCAGTGCATCGACCAGCGGGCGGTCAATGTCCAGACGACCCTGTTCCGCCAGCTGCATTGCGGCGGTGGCGGTGAATATCTTGGCAATCGAGCCGAGACGATAGGGCGTCTGCGGGCTTGCGGCGAGCTCGCGCTCGGCATCCTCGAAGCCGAAGCCTTCCGCCCACACCAGTTTCTGGTCGTCGACCAGCGCGATCGACAGCCCGGTGACCTTGTTGTCATTCATCTCCTGCTCGATCAGCCAGCGGGCATGCTCGGTCGTGTAGCGATAGTCGCCCTGGATCATTGCGGCGGGACGTTGGGGTACGCTGGAACACGCGCTGATGGCGAGCAGGGTTACCAGCGCGACGAGGCGCCGGGCAACAGAGTGGATACGCGAAGCAGGGGCTGAGACGGGCATGGCGGGTCGAGAGCAGGATGTCGGGCAGGCCGAAGCTTAGTGCGGGTGGCCTAAAGCTGCTGTGCAGTCGTCGACACCCGACGAGATACTGCTTCAGCGGTCAGGAATATAATTGTTACCAATTATACGGTATATGACCCTGATCGCCGGTGCCGCCGTGAAAACAAGGGCTTGCAGTGACGGGGCACGTCGGCCCGGTCCGGCGCCGTGCAACTGCCGGCAGTGTAAGTTGTCACAGACCCTCTTAACTGCGGAGCACGTCATTCATGAGTATCCCCCTGAGCAAGCAACGTGGCATTGTTGCGGACCTTGTGGCCCTGATCCTGATTGCCGATGGCGAACTGGCCAGCCGCGAGTTGGCAGCGCTTGATCAGCACAATATGGCCGACCTGCTGGGGCTGCCGCGTGATGTGCTGGTCCAGGCCGTGATCGACCGCTGCCGTGGTCTGCTGGCCCGTGGCGATGGCGATGGCGGTGAGGCGGTGCGGGTGCTCGATCTCGAGCAGGTGGAGCGGATGCTCGATAGCGTCACCGACCCGGCACTGCGGATTGTGGCCTGCAGGGCAATGCTGGTGCTGTCCAAGGCGGATGGCCGGATCAGCACGCCGGAGCAAACCTTGCTCCGTCATGCGCTCAGCCGCTGGAGCCTGTCGCTCGCCGACCTGTCTGCCTGATCCTCATCGTCGCGCCACCCCGCTCCGGGATTCCAGAGCAGGACGGCGCGACTCATACCGGGCTTGTCACGGTATTCAGCGCACGGCTTTCAGCGGATCGGGCCGTACTCCACCGGTATCCACTCGAAGCTGCCCTTGCCTTCGCGCCGCACATGGCCGATACCGGGGAAGGGCAGGTGCATGCCGGCGACCATCAGTTTGTCCTTGACCACCCGGTTGAGCAGCTTCTGGCGCGTGGCGACGGCCAGTTTTCGGTCGATGTCGAACTCGATCGAGATCTCCGGATTTTCGAACTGGGTGGCCGCGTTGTGGATGATGTCGCCCCACACCAACAGGCGCTGACCGGCGGATTCGATCAGGAAACCGCTGTGGCCGGGGGTGTGGCCCGGTGCGGCAAGTGCCTTGAAACCGGGAATGAGCTCGGTGCCATCGTCAAAGGTGGAGAAGCGGCCGGCTGCCTGGTAGGGCGCGAGGGCGCTCTGTGCCATCTGGAAGAAGGGGCGCGAGGCCTCGTCCGCCTTGGCCAGGGCTTCGGCCGGCAGCCAGAAATCGGCGTCCGCTTTTGCCGCATGCACGCTGGCGTTGGGGAAGACGGCCTTGCCATCGGCGGTGAGCAGGCCGTTGACGTGATCGCCGTGCAGGTGGGTCAGCAGTACCACATCGACCTTGGCCGGATCATAGCCCGCAGCGCGCAGATTGTCGGGGATGAAGCCGAGCGAGGGGCCGAAGGCCTTGGCCGCGCCGGCGTCGATCAGTACGAGCTTGGAGCCGGTGTTGATCAGATAGGCATTGACCGCGGTCTGGATCGCCGGACCGGTGGTGAAGCGTTTTGCCAGCAGACGCTGGATGTCGCGCTGGCTGGCGTTCTTGAGCAGTTTGGCGTCGAGGTCGAGATAGCCGTCGTACAGCGCGGTGACTTCGAACTGGCCCACCATCATGCGATAGAAGCCAGGGGCCTGGGTCTTGACCTGGGGCGCTTCGGCGTGGGCCGGTGTGGTCGCGATCAGGGGGCTGGTGGCAAGGGCGGCGGCGATCAGCCAGTGGCGGAGGGTGGGTATGCGCATCGGGAATCTCCGTGAGCCAAAAGCCGCGACTTTAATGCAGATTCGGGTTCATGCGCATGACACATTGCCGGGCAGGCGCCGAATGTGGACGGCCAGCCACACTGTACCCGGCCCGGTCGATTCGACCCGGTGACGACAGCGGGCGGGGATGGTGACCCAGTCGCCGGGGCGCATGATCAGATGGCGACCGTCCTCGAAGGCGAGTTCGGCGGTGCCCGCGCTCAGCATCACCCATTCGTCGTCAGGCTGGTCGTACCAGAAGCCCGGCGGGCTGGCATGGCCGTTGGACACGATGCGTTCGATGCAGGTGGTGTCCGATTGCAGCAGCGGAAGAAAGCTCTCGGTCGGGCCGCTGCTTGGGCAGTCGGCGAACAGATTCCCTGTGTCCGGCAGATGGCTCGGGTTCGGAACGGTGGAGGCAGTACTCATCGGGATGCTCAATGCAGTGGCGGTGGACGGTGATCCAAGGATTCAGCCTATCCCTAAGCCCGGGCCGCGGCCAGTGCAGATCGCACACTGGCGCAGACCCGGTGTCGCCGACATGCGCCCCGGGTCTGCGTTCAGCTCGCCTTTTTGGCGTCGACCAGCGGCACCACGCCGGGAAACTCGAAGCGCCGACGGCCCGCTTCCATCTCGGTGAGCGGTTCGCATGGCTTGAGGGTGGCGAGGCTGCGTAGCGTAAGGTCCTGATAGCAGCGGGTGCCGTCGATTTTCCAGTTGATTTCCTGCTCGGAGAGGTCGCGCATGATCTTGGCGGGCATGCCTGCAACCAGCTTGCGGGGTGGAATCTCCATGCCGGCCTTGACGAAGGCGCAGGCGGCGACGATAGAGGATTCTCCGACGCTGGCGTTGTCCATGATCACGGCGTTCATGCCGATCAGGGCGTTGCGGCCGATGCGGCAGCCGTGCAGCACGGCACCGTGGCCGACGTGACCATCGACTTCGATCACGGTGTCGGTGCCGGGGAAACCGTGCATCACGCAGGTGTCCTGGATGTTGCTGCCTTCCTCGAGCACGATGCGGCCGAAGTCGCCGCGCAGCGAGGCGAGCGGGGCGACGTAGCAGCGCGGGCCGACGATGACGTCGCCGATCAGCACGGCATCGGGGTGAACGTAGGCGGTGGGGTGAATGACGGGCTTGAGTCCGTCGATTTCGTAGCAGGGCATGAGGTGTCTCCTCGTGGGGCCATTGTTGTTGTCGTAGATGCGATTATCCGGGTTGAGTACCCATTGCTGGCACAACCGCCGTAGATAGTGTTGTCCGGGTCAAGCACCCGTCCCTGGTACAGCCGCCGTAGGGCGGGTTTCAACCCGCCGCAGGTGCTGGGTTCGGGCACCTGCGCCCGGATCCAGCACTGTGGCCGACTGAAGTCGGCCCTACGAACGCCTGCAGGCCTCCGAGCGCTTTACTCCACGTGATAGCGCCGCTGCACCACGCGGAAGCGGTTGGCGACGAAGGCGCTGTCGGAGTAGCTCGCGTTGGCCGCAGGGTTCATGCCCACGCCGTGGTAGTCGGAGAAGGCCGCGGACTGGTTTACGAACACGCCGCCGGTGAGGTTGATCGACAGCGCCACGCCGGCACGCAGGGTGGCGTCGGTCATCGCGTCGATCACGTCCGGCTTGGCCGAGTACAGGCCGACGGTCAATGCGCCGTGTTCCTTGACGATGCGCTCGGACAGGGCGATGGCAGCAGCACCGTCGGCGACCTTGACCACGAAGGCGATCGGGCCGAAGCGTTCTTCCATGTAGCTCTTCTCGTCGGCAGCGTCGCAGGTCAGCAGCACCGGAGTACGGACTTCGGCCTGGGGGAAGTCGGGGTGGTCGATCTTCTTCGAGGCGAGCACGATCGTGCCGTATTCGCCAGCCTCGGCGATGCGCGCCAGGGTGGCATCGGACTGGATCGCGCCGAGCACCGCAGTGGCCACTGCCGGGTCGGTCAGGAACTTGTCGATCGCGGCGCCGAGGTCGGTAGCGACTTCGTCGAAACTCTTGTGGCCAAGGTCGGTGTCGATGCCGCCGGCCGGAACCAGGATGGCCTGGGTGGTGGTGCACATCTGGCCGGAATACAGGCACAGGGTGAAGGCGAGGTTGCGCAGCATCGCCTTGTAGCTGTCGGTGGATTCGATGACGACGTTGTTCACGCCGGCGAGTTCGGCATAGACCTGGGCCTGCTTCGCGTTGTCGATCAGCCACTGGCCGAACACGTTGCTGCCGGTGAAGTCGATCGACTTCACCGCCGGGTGGGTGGCGAGCGCCTGGGTGGCGGCGCGCTTCTCGACCACTGCAAGGCTCACCAGGTTGGGGTCGAGGCCGGCTTCGGCCAGTACCTCGCGCGCGATCTTCACCGTCATCGCGGCGGGCAGGATGGCGTTGCTGTGGGCCTTGACGATCACCGGGTTGCCGGTGGCAAGGGCAGCGAACAGGCCGGGATAAGTGTTCCAGGTCGGGAAGGTGCCGCAGCCGACCACCAGACCGACACCGCGGCCGACGATCTCGTAGTGCTTCTTCATCTTCAGCGGCGGGTTTTTGCCTTGCGGTTTTTCCCAGATGGCCTCGGCCGGCACCCGGCTCATCTCGTCCCAGGCATAGGCGACGGCTTCGAGGCCGCGGTCCTGGGCGTGCGGGCCGCCGGCCTGGAAGGCCATCATCCAGCCCTGGCCGGTGGTCATCATCACCGCGTGGGCGATCTCGAAGCTGCGCTTGTTGAGACGCTCGAGAATCTCGAGGCAGACGCCGACGCGGCCTTCGGCGCCGAGCTTGCGCCAGCTGTTCATCGCGGTCTGGGCTGCGGCGATCAGCGCCTCGGGGTCGCACACCGGGTAGCGCACGTTCAGGGCTATGCCGTAGGGCGATTGCTCGGTGGCTGCCCAGCCGGTCTGGCCCGGTTGGTCGAGCACGAAGTCCTTGCCGAGGCAGGCTTCGAAGGCCTTCTTGCCGTCGTCGGCCGCGGTCTCGCCATACACCCTCGGGCTCGGCATTTCGGCGTAGGGTGTCCAGTAGCCGCGACCATGAATGGTGGCAACGGCGGCATCCAGGGTAGCTTTGTGCTTCTCGAACAGCGGGTGGGTCATGTCTTGTCTCCTGATTTGTCGGATCTGGCAGGGGTGCCGGCCGGTGAATTCTGGTGGTGTTGTGCAACAGAAAAAGAGCAAGTGAAAAATGCTTGTCTTTTGATCTGGATCAAGATTACTATTGATTGACCGGTCGGTCAAACGGCGACGAACAGCGATGAACCCGACCCCGAACAAGGAAGCAGCGTGCCCCAGTACGTTGCGGAATACAAGGAGGAGACACGATGAGCGCAGCAACCGGATCTGGTGAAACCATCCGTTTTGAAGTCGATGCGGGCGTTGCCACGCTGACCCTGAATCGCCCCGACCGCCTGAACAGTTTTAACGACCGGATGCACGGCGAAGTGCGTGCCGCGCTGGAGCAGGTCAAGGCCGGCCGCGCAGACGGATCGGTGCGGGTGCTGGTGATCACCGGTGCCGGGCGCGGCTTCTGTGCCGGGCAGGATCTGTCCGATCGTTCGGTGGCCGCCGGTGGCGAAGCGCCGGATCTGGGCGCCTCAGTCGAGAAAAACTACAAGCCGCTGGTCACCACGCTGCGCAATCTCGATCTGCCGGTGATCTGCGCGGTCAATGGCGTGGCCGCCGGCGCAGGCGCCAACCTTGCGCTGGCCTGCGACATGGTGTTCGCGGCCCGCTCCGCGAGCTTCATCCAGGCCTTCTGCAAGCTCGGCCTGATTCCGGACACCGGCGGCACCTGGATCCTGCCGCGCCTGCTCGGCCCGGCGCGCGCGATGGGCCTGGCCCTGCTCGGCGACAAGGTATCGGCGGAGCAGGCCGAAGCCTGGGGCCTGATCTGGAAGTGCGTGGATGATGAGGCGCTGCTGCCGACGGTACAGGCGCTCGCCGCACAGATGGCCAAGGGCCCGACTTTCGGCTTTGCCCAGACCAAAAAGGCAATCTGGGCCAGCTCCACCAACGACTTCGACACCCAGCTCGACCTCGAGCGCGACATGATGCGCGAGTGCGGGCGGTCCAACGACTACCGCGAAGGCGTCGCCGCCTTCATGGAAAAGCGCAGCCCGCAGTTCAAGGGCAACTGATCCAGCGCAAGAAACATAAGGGAGGCAGTTTGCATGAGTGAAGCCCAATACCGCGACCTCAGCGCGGGGTTCGATCCGCAGGCACTGGCTGAAAAAGTGCGCGACGGCATGTTCGAACGCGACCAGGCCGCACGCAGTCTCGCCATGGCCTTCGTCGACGTCGGCCCCGGGCGGTCGACAATTACGATGAAGGTGCGCGAAGACATGTTGAACGGCTTTCGCATCTGCCACGGCGGCTTCATCACCACGCTGGCTGACACGGCCTTTGCCTATGCCTGCAACAGCGGCAACGAACAGACCGTGGCCTCGGGTATCAGCGTCGACTTCATGGCACCGGGACGTCCGGGCGATGTGCTCACCGCGGCGGCGCAGGAAGTGTTTGCTGCCGGGCGCACCGGGGTCTATGACATCACAGTGACCAACCAGAACGGCGAGCTGATCGCGGTGATGCGCGGCAAGTCTTACCGGCTCAAGGGCCGCCCGGTGGTGGAGCTCTGACGCGCAGCGCAAGAACGGAATACGATAAGAACAGAACAGCAAGACTGAAACGGACACAGAGGAAGGAGGAGACAAACATGCCGGTGAACACCTACTCGCCACCCGAGCTCGAGCCGATCGAGAAGGCCAGCATCGACGAGTTGCGCGCTTTGCAGCTCGAACGCCTGAAATGGAGCGTGCGCCATGCCTATGAAAACGTGGCGCATTACCGCAAGAAGTTCGACGACAAGGGCGTGCACCCCGACGACCTGAAATCCCTCGAGGATCTGGCGAAGTTCCCCTTCACCACCAAGCACGACCTGCGCGACAACTACCCTTTCGGCATGTTTGCGGTGCCGATCGAGAAGGTCGCCCGGGTGCATGCCTCGTCGGGTACCACCGGCAAGCCGACGGTCGTGGGTTACACGCTCAAGGACATCGATACCTGGGCCAACGTGGTCGCGCGCTCGATCCGCGCCTCGGGCGGACGTGCCGGCGACATGGTGCATGTGTCCTACGGCTACGGCCTGTTTACCGGCGGCATGGGCGCGCACTATGGTGCCGAGCGCCTGGGCTGTACGGTGGTTCCGATGTCGGGCGGGCAGACCGAGAAGCAGGTCCAGATCATCCAGGACTTCAAGCCCAAGATCATCATGGTGACGCCGTCCTACATGCTGACCATCCTCGATGAGATGGAAGCGCAGGGCATCGATCCGAAGAGCACTTCGCTCAGGATCGGTATCTTCGGCGCCGAACCATGGACCCCGGCAATGCGCCTTGCGGTCGAGGCGCGCGCCGGCATCGACGCGGTGGATATTTACGGCCTGTCCGAAGTCATGGGGCCCGGCGTGGCCAACGAATGCGTCGAGACTAAGGACGGCCCGACCATATGGGAAGACCACTTCTACCCCGAGATCATCAATCCGGAAACCGGCGAAGTGGTGGCCGACGGCGAAGAGGGCGAGTTGGTGTTCACCTCGCTGTCCAAGGAGGCGATGCCGGTGATCCGTTACCGCACCCGCGACCTCACCCGTCTGCTGCCGCCGACCGCGCGCAGCATGCGGCGGATGGCCAAGATCACCGGGCGCTCGGACGACATGCTGATCATTCGCGGTGTGAACGTGTTCCCGACCCAGATCGAGGAGCTGATCTGCAAGATGCCCAAGCTGTCGCCGCAGTATCTGCTCGAAGTCGATAAGAACGGGCACATGGACACCTTGACGGTCAGGGTCGAGGTGAGTGCCGAGGCCAACGTCGGCCGCCATCCAGAGCAGAAGGAAGCCCTGGCCAAGGAGCTTACGCACCACATCAAGAGCCTGATCGGCGTGTCGTGCAAGGTCGTGGTCGGCGAGCCGTTCTCGATCGAGCGTGTCACCGTCGGCAAGGCCAAGCGGGTGGTCGACCGCCGGCCGAAAGAATAATGCACCTCCCGCGGCGGGCTATCCCGCTTCGCCGCGAGTGTATCCCCCACGAGGAGTCCACCATGTATACACAGTCACTCAGCGTTCCGGACGGCGAGGCCAAGGGCCCGCGCAAGGTCGAGAACCCCGAATACCTGGCCGAGTTCAATGCCAAGATCGATGCCGGCGGCTTCATCGAGGCCAAGGACTGGATGCCCGAGGCCTACCGCAAGACCCTGGTCCGCCAGATCAGCCAGCATGCCCATTCCGAAATCGTCGGCATGCTGCCCGAAGGCAACTGGATTACCCGAGCGCCCAGCCTCAAGCGCAAGGCCATCCTGCTGGCCAAGGTGCAGGACGAGGGCGGCCACGGCCTCTATCTGTATGCAGCAGCGGAAACGCTGGGCGTGTCGCGCGACGAACTGACTGAGGCGCTGCTGTCGGGCAAAGCCAAGTACAGCTCGATCTTCAATTACCCGACCCTTAACTGGGCCGATATCGGTGTGATCGGCTGGCTGGTCGACGGCGCCGCGATCATGAACCAGATCCCGCTGTGCAAGTGCAGCTACGGTCCCTATGCACGTGCCATGGTCCGGGTGTGCAAGGAGGAGTCCTTCCACCAGCGTCAGGGCTACGACCTGCTGCTGCAGATGATGAAGGGCACCGAGGAGCAGCGCGAGATGGTGCAGGACGCGGTCAATCGCTGGTGGCTGCCGTCGATCATGATGTTCGGCCCCCACGACCGCGACAGCATCCACACCGAGACCGCGCGCTGGGGCATCAAGCGCATCT
Source organism: Azoarcus sp. (assembly GCA_030656215.1). Lineage (GTDB taxonomy): Bacteria > Pseudomonadota > Gammaproteobacteria > Burkholderiales > Rhodocyclaceae > Parazoarcus. The sequence continues at coordinate 7,865 of JAUSOD010000040.1, read as the reverse complement.
CCAACGACGACCTGCGGCAGAAGTTTGTCGACGCCACGGTGAAGCAGGCCGAGGTGCTCGGCATCTCGCTGCCCGATCCCGAGCTGAAGTGGAACGCCGAGCGCGGGCACTACGACTTTGCCGCGATCGACTGGGATGAGTTCTGGAACGTGGTCGGAGGCCACGGCCAGTGCAACGTCGACCGCCTGGCCGCGCGCAACAAGGCCTGGAACGACGGCGCGTGGGTCCGCGAAGCTGCGACCGCACATGCCGAGAAGATGGCTGCGCGGGAGAAACAGGCGGCCTGAGATCGGTCGCCACGGTTATCCGAGTCAAGCACCCATCCCTGCACAGCCGCCGTAGGGCGGACTTCAGTCCGCCACAGGTGCCCGAATTCAGCAGTGACGGCGGGCTGAAACCCGCCCTACGAAAACCCGACTGCCGTGCCCCCCGGCCCGGCAGCAAGACATAACGAGGAGTGAGACATGGAACGCAAAGAATGGCCGCTGTGGGAAGTCTTCATCCGCAGCCGTAACGGCCTCGACCACAAGCACTGCGGCAGCGTGCACGCCCCCGACGCAACGATGGCGCTGCAGATGGCGCGCGACGTCTATACCCGCCGCCTCGAAGGCGTGTCGATCTGGGTGGTGAAAGCCGCCGACATCGTGGCCTCCGACCCGGACGCCAAGCCCGAGCTGTTCGATCCGGCCGAGGACAAGATCTACCGCCACCCGACCTTCTATCAGCTGCCCGAAGAAGTTAACCACATGTGATGGCGGCCGACATGACCCAACAGAACACCGCCACGGCGGAACATATTGAATACGTGACGCGCCTCGGCGACAACGCGCTGATCCTCGGTCAGCGCCTGTCCGAATGGTGTGGCCATGCCCCGGTGATCGAGGAAGACCTCGCGTTGGCCAACATCGCGCTCGACCTCGTCGGCCAGGCCCGCCTGTTGCTGACCCACGCCGGCAAGCTCGAAGGTAGCGGCCGCGATGAAGACCAGATGGCCTTCCTGCGGGTCGAACGCGACTACCGCAACATCACCATGATGGAAGTGCCGAACGAGGATTTCGGGCGCAGTACGGTGCGCAATTTCCTGTTCAGTACCTTCCAGGTCTTGCTGTGGGAGAGGCTGGTGCAGTCGTCCGACCGCGAGCTCGCGGCGATTGCGGCCAAGAGTCTGAAGGAGGCGCGCTACCACCTGAATCACTCGGCTGAATGGGTGATCCGGCTGGGCGATGGCACTGCGGTATCGCACGACAAGACCCAGGCCGCGCTCTACTACCTGTGGCCCTACACCGCCGAGCTGTTTGCTGCCAACCCGACCGACGAAGCGGTGTCCGCCGCTGGCATCGGTCCGGCCTGGAGCGAGCTCGAAGCCGCGTGGGAGGCGATGGTGTTGCCGGTGCTGGCCGAGGCCACGCTGGTGGTACCGGCGCGCACACCGTTCAAGAGCTACGGCAAGTTCGGCCGTCACTCCGAGCACATGGGTCATTTGCTCGCGACGATGCAGTACATGCAGCGCACCTACCCGGGCGCAAGCTGGTAGCCGACGTATGGATAAGCCTACTGCGCTGACCGGGGTCGGCCCTGCGATGCTCGCCGTACCGATTGTACGGCTGCGCTTCTCGCGCCAACCGCGGCCCGCTCGCTACGGCTTCTCCACACGTCTTGGAGAGACAGTATGTTGACCGAAGCCCAGGCCTGGACCCTGCTCGACACCGTACCCGACCCCGAGGTGCCGGTGGTTTCGGTGGTCGAACTCGGCATCATCCGCGAGTTGCGCTGCCGCGAGGACGGCCTGACCGTGGTGGTCACGCCGACCTACTCCGGCTGTCCGGCTACCGAGGTCATCGGCCTCGCGATTCGCGACACGCTGGTAGCCGCCGGGGCAGGACGGGTGGAGCTCGAAACCCGGCTCGATCCCGCCTGGACCAGCGACTGGATTGGCGAGGCGGCGCGTGAGAAGCTGCGCGCCTACGGCATCGTGCCGCCCACCGGGAAAGCGGCGGTTGGTGGTCCGCAGCCGATCCGCTTCGTGAAGAAGACGCTGACCTGTCCGCGCTGTGGCTCCAACGATACCGAACGCCTGTCCGAATTCGGTTCGACGGCATGCAAGGCGACCTATCGCTGCAAGGCCTGCCTCGAACCCTTTGAGTATTTCAAACCGATCTGATCCGCCCCAGAAAGACGGACACCGGAGACATCGAATGACGCCGAAATTCCACACCCTGAAGATCGCCGAGGTAAGGCGCGAAACCGCCGACGCGATCAGCCTGCGCTTCGACGTGCCGGCCGAGCTGGCCGAGGACTACCACTTCGTGCAGGGTCAGCACCTGACCCTCAAGACCCACGTGAATGGAGAGGAGCTGCGTCGCTCGTATTCGATCTGTGCCGGCGTCGACGACGGTGAGTTGCGGGTCGCGATCAAGAAGATCGGTGGCGGCCGCTTCTCCACCTGGGCCAACGACGCGATCAAGGCGGGCGACGTGATCGAGGTCATGACCCCCGAAGGCCTGTTCCACACCGGGCTCGACCCGGCCAATGCCAGGCACTACGTGGCCTTTGCCGCCGGCAGCGGGATCACCCCGATCCTGTCGCTGATCAAGACCACGCTCAAGACAGAGCCGAAGAGCCGCTTCACCCTGATCTACGGCAACCGCAGCCAGAGCAGCGTGATCTTTGCCGAGGCGCTGGAAGACCTGAAGGACCGCTACATGACGCGGTTTACGCTGTACCACGTGTTCTCGCGCGAGGAGCAGGACGTGGCGCTGTTCAACGGCCGTCTCGATCGCGCACGCGTCGCCAGCTTTCTCGACACCCTGATTCCCGCCGACACCATCGATGCTGCCTTCATCTGCGGCCCGGGCGCGATGATCGACGAGGCTGAGGCCGGCCTGCTCGCCGCCGGGGTGTCTGCCGAGCGCATCCACCTCGAGCGCTTCGGGGTGCCCGACAGTGGGCCGGCACACCATGTCGAGGTGGGCGACGCACCGCAGGCCCGGATCACCATCATCGCCGACGGACTAAAGCGCGAGATGGACTTTCGTGCCGAGGATCCGTCCATTCTCGACGTCGCCCTGCGGGCAGGGATGGACCTGCCGTATTCGTGCAAGGGTGGGGTATGCTGCACCTGCCGCGCCAGGGTTCTCGAGGGCAAGGTCCGCATGGACAAGAACTACACCCTCGAGCAACCCGACATTGACGCAGGCTTCGTGCTTACCTGCCAGGCCCACCCGCTCACCGAGCGCGTGGTCATCAGCTTCGACGACCGTTAACAGGCGGACTTCCGATTCAGCGCGGGTGAGCGGATTCATACGCACGGAAACGGAACCGGATCATGGCCAGGGGCAAGTCACCTACCTTCGAACTACAGCGCGGCGCCATCCTCCAGGAGGCGGCGCGGCTGTTTGCCGACAAGGGCTTCCACAATGCATCCATGGCCGAGCTGGCCAAGGCCTGCGGTGTGTCCAAGCCCCTGCTGTACCACTATTACCGGGACAAGGAGCACATCCTGTTCGACATTGCCGACAGCTATATGGACCAGCTGCTCGCGATCGTCGCCGGGGTGGAAGCGCAGGATCTCGACGCCGAACCGCAGCTGGCGGGGCTGGTGATGCGCTTCATGGAGGAGTACGAGCATTCGCAGAGCCAGCATGTGGTGCTGGTGCAGGATGTGAAGTTCCTCCAGGCGGCGCAGGAAGAATACGTGGTGGGCAAGCAGCGCAAGGTGGTGGCGGCGTTTGCCGACGCGATCGAGCGGGTCGAGCCCGGACTCAAGGCACGCAACCTCGCCAAGCCAGTTGCGATGATCCTGTTCGGCATGATCAACTGGACCTTCACCTGGCTGCGGGCCGACGGTCATTTCACCTACGCCGACATGGCACCGGTGGTGACCGCGATTCTGCTCAACGGGGTGAGGGGGCTGCTCAAGGACGGCGGCGGCCTGCCGGGTGCCACATCCCAACAAGAACTTGCCGCGTCCCGTTGATGGGCATCGCGGACGCAAGACAACAGGAGAATACACAGTGACTGAAGCCTATATCTGCGATGGTATCCGCACCCCGATCGGCCGTTATGGCGGCGCCTTGTCCGGCGTACGAACCGACGATCTTGCCGCACTGCCGATCAAGGCGCTGATTGCGCGGAATCCGTCGGTGGACTGGGCTGCGATCGAGGATGTCTACTACGGTTGCGCCAACCAGGCTGGCGAGGACAATCGTGACGTCGCCCGCATGGCGGCATTGCTTGGCGGCCTGCCGATAGCCGTGCCGGGTTCGACCATCAACCGCCTGTGTGGGTCGGGCATGGATGCGGTCGGTACGGCTGCGCGCGCGATCAAGGCCGGCGAGGCCGGGCTGATGATCGCCGGCGGGGTCGAGAGCATGAGTCGCGCGCCCTTCGTCATGGGCAAGGCGGATACCGCCTTTTCGCGCGTGGCGAAGATCGAGGACACCACCATCGGCTGGCGCTTTGTCAATCCGTTGATGAAGGCCAAGTACGGTATCGACTCGATGCCGGAAACGGCCGAGAACGTCGCTACGGATTTTGCTGTCAGTCGTGCCGACCAGGACGCCTTCGCACTGCGCAGCCAGCAGCGCCACGCGGCTGCGGTTGCGCGCGGCTTTTTCGACGGTGAACTGTGCCCGGTCGAGATCCCGCGCAAGAAGGGCGAGCCGATTGTCGTGACGGCCGACGAGCATCCGCGTCCGGACACCACCCTCGAGGCGCTGGCCCGGCTCAAGGGTGTGGTGCGGCCGGACGGTAGCGTGACCGCGGGCAATGCGTCCGGGACCAACGACGGCGCTGTCGCGCTGTTGATCGCGTCCGCTGAGGCCGCCGCAAAACACGGCCTCAAGCCGCGTGCGCGCATCGTCGCTATGGCTACAGTGGGGGTCGAGCCGCGGATCATGGGCATCGGCCCGGCGCCGGCCACGCGCAAGGTGCTGGCACAGGCGGGCCTCGATCTGGCCCAGATGGACGTGATTGAACTCAACGAAGCCTTTGCTGCGCAGGGCCTGGCGGTCACCCGCCAGCTCGGTTTGCGCGACGATGATCCGCGCGTGAACCCCAATGGCGGGGCCATTGCGCTCGGTCACCCGCTGGGTGCGTCGGGTGCGCGCCTGGTGCTCACCGCCCTGCGTCAGCTGGAGGCGACGGGTGGTCGTTATGGACTGTGCACGATGTGCATCGGAGTGGGACAGGGTATTGCCATGATCATCGAGCGGGTCTGATTCCGCTTGATGTCACAATTCGTCATGTTCAAACGCGTTAGTAATGTGATAATTTTCAGCGCACGGTAGGCGGAGTACCTCAAACCCGCCTGCTCATATAAACGAAGAGGAGGAGACACCATGAAACTGAACAACACCCTGCTGGCCGCCATCGGCCTCGCATTTGCCGCCACCGCCGCCCAGGCCGATATCAATGTGGGCGTGATCGTGTCCGCAACCGGTCCTGCCGCTTCACTCGGTATTCCGGAAAAGAACACTTTTGCGCTGATGCCGACCACCATCGGTGGCGAGAAGGTGAACTACATCATCCTTGACGATGCGTCGGACACCACCACCGCGGTCAAGAACATCCGTAAGCTGATCACCGAGAACAAGGTCGATGTGATCATCGGCTCCACCATCACCCCGAACTCGCTGGCAATGATCGATGTTACCGCCGAGGCGCAGACCCCGATGATCTCGATGGCCGCGTCGGCGCGCATCGTCGAACCGATGGATGACAAGAGGCGCTGGGTGTTCAAAACGCCGCAGAACGATGCCCAGATGTCCACCGCCATCGTCGAGCACATGACCAACAGCGGCGTGAAGACGGTGGCTTTCATCGGCTTTGCCGACGCCTATGGCGAAGGCTGGTACGAGCAGTTCAAGTCGGTGGCCGAGGCCCGCAAGCTGCAGATCGTCGGCAGTGAGCGCTTCAACCGTAATGACACCTCGGTGACCGGGCAGGTGCTGAAGGTCATGTCTACCCGTCCGGATGCCATTCTCATTGCCGGTTCCGGCACCCCGGCCGCATTGCCGCAAAAGACGCTCAAGGAGCGCGGCTACACCGGCAAGCTGTATCAGACCCACGGTGTGGCCAACAACGACTTCCTGCGCGTGTGCGGCAAGGACTGTGAAGGCACCTTCCTGCCCGCCGGGCCGGTGCTGGTTGCCGCACAACTGCCCGACAGCAATCCGGTCAAGAAGCCCGCCCTCGAGTACATCGCCAAGTACGAGGCAGCGCATGGCAAGGGTTCGGTGTCCACCTTCGGTGCACATGCATGGGATGCGGGTCTGCTGATGACCGCCGCGATTCCTGAAGCGCTGAAGAAGGCCAAGCCGGGTAGCGCCGAGTTCCGCGCGGCCATGCGTGATGCGCTCGAAGGGATCAAGGAGTTGCCCGCTGCACACGGCATCTTCAACATGAGCCCGACCGACCACCTTGGTTTCGACCAGCGTGCACGGGTGATGGTGCAGATCCAGAACGGCACCTGGAAGCTGGTGCAGTAATTCGCGGAACCGATGCGGGGGCATTCTGCCCCCGCGGTTCGGACCACACGGAATTCGAGTTAGCAAACCACACCGGCGCCTTTTGAGCGATGGTGCGGCGGGGGTTCGTCATGGATTTTCAGATAGCGCTGTTGCTGGGACAGGACGGCATCACCAACGGAGCGATCTACGCACTGCTTGCGTTGGCGCTGGTGCTGGTGTTCGCGGTCACACGGGTGATCTTCATTCCGCAGGGCGAGTTCGTCGCCTTCGGCGCCTTGACGCTGGCGATGCTGCAGTCCGGCGCGCTGCCGGCCACGGTATGGTTGCTGGTGGGCATGGGCGTGGTTGCCGCGCTGCTCGACGGCGGGGCGGCGCTGAAGTCGGGTCAGAGTAAGAAGCTCATTGGCGTGGCCGGCTGGAACCTGGCCTACCCGCTTGGCCTGGCGGCGCTGCTCGCTGCACTCCCGCTCAAGGATATCCCGATGCTCGCGCAAGTCCTGCTCGCGCTGGCGATCGTGGTGCCAATGGGGCCGCTGATGTACCGCCTGGTGTACCAGCCAATTGCCGCCGCCTCGGTGCTCATCCTGCTGATCGTCTCGGTCGCGGTGCACGTGGGCATGGTCGGCCTGGGTCTGCTGTTCTTCGGTGCCGAAGGTCAGCGCACGCCGCCCTTCAGTGATGCCCGCTTCGAAGTCGGCCCGCTGCTGGTGTCGGGCCAGACGCTGTGGGTGATCTTCGCCTCGCTCGCGCTGATCGTCGCGCTCTACCTCTTCTTCGAGCGCACGATCTACGGCAAGGCCCTGCGCGCCACCGCGATCAACCGCGTCGGCGCACGGCTGATGGGCATCTCGCCGTCGCTCGCGGGCAAGCTCACCTTCCTGCTCGCCGCCTTCATCGGCGCGCTCTCCGGGGTGCTGATCGCGCCGATCACCACCATCTACTACGACACCGGCTTTCTGATCGGCCTGAAGGGGTTCGTCGCCGCCATCATCGGCGGGCTCGCGAGCTACCCGATCGCCGCCATCGGTGCGGTCATGGTGGGCTTGCTCGAAGCCTTCTCCTCGTTCTGGGCCAGCGCTTATAAGGAAGTGATCGTGTTCACGTTGATCATTCCGGTCCTGCTGTGGCGCTCGCTCACCAGCCGCCACGTGGAGGAAGACGAATGAGCGCCCGACTTCCTGGCGGCCCGGCGGCGGCGCCTGCCACGCCAGCCACCCCCATTCCCTCGAAAGGTGCCTTCATGCTCTCCTCCCGGGTCGTCCTCGCCGCCTTTCTGGGCCTGCTGCTGATCGCCCCGCTGGTGATGCCGCCGTTCTACGTCACGCTGTTGAACTACATCGGCCTGTACGCCATGGTCGCACTCGGCCTGGTGCTGCTGACCGGGGTGGGGGGGCT